>CAWCAZ010000075.1:0-21291 GCA_963793525.1 uncultured Acidobacteriaceae bacterium | reverse complement strand
GAACGTTTTGTGAAGCTCTTTTTTGAGGTTGCCCGGGCTGAAGGATTGCCCAATAGGGATGACATAGTGATAGCCCACACCTGGTGGTTTACGATCTTTGGCCTCGCCATGCTCTTTGTTATCCAAGGAGTTGTGCCTGATTTGTCGGACCAGACTCTCGTGATGGAGCAGACGATCGCAACGCTTTGGGCGGGAGTTCACGCCGTTCCGCGATTGCCGAAGAGCGCAATCCCTAAGCGATCCGGCCGATCCCGTGCCTCAAAGCACTAACAGCTTATGTCACCCTAAGTTTGGGGTGCCGGCGGGAGCGACGGGACTCGAACCCGCGGCCTCCTGCGTGACAGGCAGGCGTTCTAACCAACTGAACTACGCCCCCGCATAAAACCAAATACGAATGCTACCTGAATCGCTGGATTCTTCCTCGCTGGGGGGATCTCAGGATCGATCAGGTCAAGTCAGTCGCAGTTGAAGAATGGCTGGACAGCATTAAGCGGGCGAAGGGGACGAGAGCGAAGATTCGAAACATCATGAGCGCAATCTTCCATCACGCGATGAGGTACGAGTGGGTTGACCGCAACCCAATCAAACTCGTCCGTCAAAGTGCGAAGACGGGAGAAGGTGCCTGAGGTTCTCGAACTTTTCGAACTTCAACTCCTCCTCAGCAAGTTGTTCGTCCGAGAGCGCACGTTGGCTCTTCTCGACGCGGCAACTGGACTTCGGGTCAGCGAACTGCTTGCGCTTCGCTGGAGCGATGTCGATTTCGAGAATCTGGAGCTCAATGTCACCCGATCAATCTGGCATCAGGTAGTCGGCAATTGCAAGACAGAAGCCTCGGCCAAACCCGTCCCAATGGACAGCTATATGGCGGAGGATCTTCTCCGGTGGCGACGCCAGAGTGACTACGCATCAGACGACGATTACGTCTTCGCAAGCGAGACCATGAAGGGCAAGCAGCCCTATTGGCCGGACAACTTGATGAAGCGCCATATCCGGCCAGTTGCTAAGGCAAATGGCATCAACAAGAACATCGGCTGGCATACTTTCCGGCATTCCTTCGGCACTTTGCTGAAGGCGAACGGAGAGGATGTCAAAACCGTCCAGGAGCTCTTACGGCACGCGAATAGCAGGATCACGCTCGATGTTTACACACAAGCATTGAGCACGAACAAGCGGGCAGCACAGAGCAAGGTTGTGAAGATGATGGTTCCAAATCTGGGTGAAATGAAGGATGAAAAACACTCTCAAAATGGGCGGTAGAAATCTTATTGCACCCATATCGAACCCAGATTTCGTTGTCACTTTAGGTCCATACGTTCCGTAAGTCTTTTGGAATGTATGGCGGGGACGACGGGGCTCGAACCCGCGACCTCTGCCGTGACAGGGCAGCGCTCTAACCAACTGAGCTACGTCCCCAGACGCAGGCTAAAACTAAACCTATGTCGGGTAGAATGAGCGACTTTGCTGGCTTAGCCTGGTCGCAATTCTACTTTTCGCTGTTTCGGAGTTGATTTTGGGTCAGGGTCGACCCCGTACCGCTCCGTTGCAACGACAACCTGAGTTTATCAGAAGATGAAAGCTCGTTGTTGTTCAGATCTCGCTGGAGATTTGGGTCATAGCTCCAGGTCCGTCATTTGTCTTCAAAGCCCGGGCGACCAGCCCGGATGAGCGAAGAGAAGTCCGGGGAGTTGTCGGCTGCTTTTGCGGTGGCGTTGATGTGCGCGCGGCTCTTCAACTCGGGAAACGGTAGCCCGTCAGTGACCAGCCGGCCACGGTCGTACAGCAGTTTGTCCATGGTCCCGTTCAACAGAAACTGATAGTTCCAAGGGTGAGGATCAGCGATGTCGGCGGCGATTTGCTTGTCGATGGCCGTGGTGCAGTTTCTGGTGAGTGCGTTGTACCATTCCGGACGATCTTTCAATTTGTTTAGATAATCGACGTAGGTGAGGAAAATAGCGCGCGCGGTCTCCCGATCCATGCGCGTCCGGTAGAGGAAAACCTCTTCGTCTTTTCTGTAGTTGGTGCGGAGACGAATTACGTCACGCTCATCCGCGACCACGAAAATGAGCTCGTATTGGCGGAAAAATCCCAGGATCGCGGAGTAGTCCTGCCTGCCTTTGTAACGAGCTTCGATGGAAAACGCGATGTGCTGGCCACCCCCGAACTGGAAGCTCAGTATGGGATGACCGATCCATTTCACACCCCAGGTAGTGAAAAATAGATCCCCACCTTGCAGATCCGAGAGACTCAGCGTGCGATCGCTCCAACAATTGCTGTAGTCGGTCTCGGTGCGGTAGTCGCAGTTACGCAGGTTGTGGATGATCAGTCGATCTCCATTTCTTTCCACCCAGGCCGGCCGATCCACGTCTGCCTGCCAGTTCGCGGTGTTCGTCGGTTTCAAGCTCAACCACCAGGCGAGGACCAGGCAAAACCATGCGAGGCATAACAGGGCGGATCGCGCGCGCAGCTTGTACCTGACCAAAATCGCAACCAGGACGATTGCGTAAAGAATCGCCAGCGGCAGCCGCAATGCAGGCCGGCGGATGTCGATGTATAAAGCCGCCATCGCCCATAAGGAAAGCAGCGCGAGAACAAGCCAGATGAATGCGAGGCTCAGTATGCGCAGCCATCTGGCAGCGCGGCCCGGCTTCGCATGGGTGAGCAGCGTGGCATCGCTCATTGGTTGATCCGAGCCAATTCCCTGCCCTCTCGGAACAAATCGCCACCAGGAGAATGGATTTCAAGTCTCATCATCTTTTCTTTGAGTCCGATGGCGCCGGCGCTTGCTTTGCTACCCCTTGTCTGCGTCGATCTCTGGAGCGCGATGGGCATACTTGATGATGTCTACGTCGGAGAGAACGACCAGTCCGTCAGCGACCATCTGGTCCACGAGGGGCAAGAAGGCACGCAGCTTTTCTTCCGTGTCTACGACGGAAAGCATGATCGAGGCGTCATGGGAAAGATGGAGAGGTTTCTCTTTGTGGACCCTACGGTGGGCGCCGTAACCGAGAATGCCGCGGTAAACGGTCACGCCGGCAAGATCGTTCGCCCGCATGGCGCGCACCAGGGCTTCGTACAGCGGTTTGCCCTGCCATTGGTCGCTTTCCCCAAGGTAGATCCTCATCAATTTGGCTTTGCCCCCGATCTTGACGTGCCCGGCAACGGGAGCGGCCTTGGGCTTGGAAACTCGCGCAGGTTTGGCAATCGTCGTTTCCTGCACCTCGATCATTCCTGAGCCGGCCATGTCCTCGAGCTTGCCCAGCAATTCCTCTACTTTTTCTCGAGTCTCGATGAACTCGATCTTCACCGGGAGATGGTCAGAGATCTCGACAATACTCGAAGAGTGCATATGATGGTCCGCGCCGAAGCCCGCTACTCCCTTCAACACAGTGGCGCCGGATACACCGCGGAAAAACAGGTAGTCGAGAATGCTCGAGTAGGTCGAAGCGCCATGGTGTTGCGAGCCTTCACTCAAGTAGATGGAGACTTTCACGGCTTTTCCGGCTGTCAACATCGGTCCTCCTTCTTTCCGCACGCAACAAGGTCTCCAGTTTCTGCCGGATCATTCGCAAACCCAACCGCGGCACTGCGATCGTGGGGGCTTCCTTCCGAAGCCGCATCATTTTCGGCCCACGTACGCTCCCACGGCAGGCGGGCGAACATGGGGCACCCGTTGATGGTCCTATTGGGTTCTGCTACGACGTAGACTCCTCCGGCAGGCTACTGTCCGTGCAGGAAGGATACTCTGCCCCCCGAGCTTGGGGAAGCCTGCTCATCCTAGACTGCCCCGGGCTCGGCAGGCTGCGGTATCGGCTTCGCAGTTGCGTAGCCGGGGTCTTTTTTCGGAAGCAGATGCGGGCAGGAAGAATGTGTTGGCTATGATCGTGGGCACGACGGCGCTCGCAATGACAGTCCCGACCACATAGGAGTATTGCGCCTGGGTGATGATCTTGTGGTTCAACCCGGAGAGCGCCGAGATGGTGCCGAAGGTGAGGCCGGGCGACATCATGAGTGTGTAATAGGATCCCGCGGCTCTTTCGTATTTGTGAACGCGGACTGCCGGCAGCACGGCGAGGATTTTGGTGAGCATCTTGGCGAAAAAGAGCACCAGAACGGCAAGGGGCGCGACCATGAGCACAGCCACAGAGACAAAGGAGCCGGCGCGAATGAAATAGAAGGGCGTGGCACGAGTGGAGGTGGATGGGCAGATTCGAAAAGCTAATTCGGACAGCTCTGACTTTCAGCCGTCCCCTTCGACAAGCTCAGGGCGGGCTCTACGTCGAGCGCCATTATCCCACTCAAGCCAAAAGAAGGCTTGAATGAGGCAACCGGCCCTCAAGGCCAAGCGACCTTGCCTTGGGTAGGTACGAACTTTAGCCTGGACCTACCCAAGGGCGAGTTTCCCGCAAATGATCACTGCACAGGAGCTTTGCCTATGACATCAAGATTCGCGAGTGCATCGGACGGGAGTTCCAGCTTCGCGGCGTTAAGGTTCTCGCGAAGATGCGCGACGGAAGATGTGCCCGGGATCAGCAGGATGTTGGGCGAGCGATGAAGCAGCCAGGCGAGCGCAACCTGCATCGGCGTGGCCTGCAGCGACGCCGCTACTGCATCGAGTTCCGACGACTGCAACGGAGTGAAGCCGCCCAGCGGAAAGAACGGCACATAGGCTATGCCTTGCTTCGCGAGGTCATCGATGAAGGCATCGTCGTGCCGGTGGGCGACGTTGTAGAAATTCTGCACGCAGACGATCTCAGTGATCGTCTGAGCCTCCGCCAACTGCGCCGGGACTGACGTTGCTCAGGCCGAGGTGGCGAATCAGTCCCTGGCTCTTGAGTTCGGCCAGCACGGTCAGCGGCTCTTCGATCGATCCTTCCGATGGCCCCATCACTCCTCCGACGCGAAGATTGACGACGTCGAGCGCGTCGAGTCCGAGATTGCGCAGATTGTCATGAACGGCATCGATCAGTTCCTGACGCGAAAGCGCATGAAGCCAGGATTTGTCTTGACCGCGGCGAGCGCCCACCTTGGTGACAATCACCAGGCCATCGCGGATAAGGATGGAGCGCCTGCTTGATGATCTGGTTGGTCACATGCGGACCGTAAAAGTCGCTGGTATCGATGTGGTTGACCCCGATGCAACCGCTTCGCGCAGAACGGCAATGGCGGCGTCCGTATCGCGCGGCGGTCCCCACACCTGCGGACCGGCAAGCTGCATGGCGCCATAGCCCATGCGGTTCAAGTTCATCGAAGTGCCGGGAAGCGTGAGGCTATGGTCGAGATCTGTCCGAGTTGTCATTCTGTTTCTCCTCGTTAGTCGTCGGGTATCATGTGATTAGATGAAGGAAGCTTCAGGTTAGGAGTTCGCATTTGCCGCCCCGCTCAGCAGTCCGTCTTAGAGCCACGTAAATCGCCGGTGCAAGCCCGTTCGGCCGCGAGCGTAGAGGCGATTCTGGAAGCGACTATTCAGGTTTTGCTCAGCGTCGGGAAAGAGCGGCTGACCACGACCCGGGTGGCGCGGCGAGCCGGCGTGTCGGTGGGAACGTTATATCAGTATTTCCCGAACAAGAGCGCGCTGCTTACAGGCCGCGTTGAAGCGTCATCTGGACGCAGGTCACGGAGGCTGTGGAACTGGTCTGCAAGGAACAAAAGGGAGACCACTGGAGCAGATGGCTACCGCCCTGATCACCGCATTTCTCGACGCCAAGATGAGGAACGCGAAGACGAGTGTGGCTCTCTACTCCGTGAGCTCCGATGTGGACGGAGCGAAGATCGTGCAGGAAATGGGAATACGGATCAACCAAAGCGATTGTCCGCATGCTGGCAACTTCCGCGAAGCGCTGACGACCGATCCCCAGCTTGTCGCTTCGATGCTGCAGGGGATGATGGCCGGGGTCAGCCGGAGAATGCTGGAGTCGGGCGCTCCGGAGAAGCAATTCGATGGGTTGCGGCGAGAATTGATTTTTCTGGCGTGCGCGTATGTAGAGGCCTGTTCGGCGCGGCCATCTTCGAACGGCACAAGTCCTGGTTGAAGCGCGACACGCATCCATCAGCGCCTGCCAATGGGTAGTTTCCGATGACGAAGGCCGAACGCTTCCGCCGGAATCTAGGACGGTCCCTGAGCAGCGGTCGCAGATTGCAACTTGGAGAAGGATCGGATGTAGTTCACCAGGTTCCAGGTATCGTCGGGCTTGACGCGCGCGCCTTCGCCCTCCATCTCGCCCTTACCCTTATTAATGACGTAGTAGAGCGTGCCGTCGGTCTGTCCCTTGAGCGCCGTAGGGTCGCGGAAATCAGGCATCTTGGCCTTCATGTTCTTGGCCAGGTCACCGGCGCCACCGCCGTCATCTCCATGACACAAGGCGCACTCGTAACCGTAGATTTTCTTGGCCCGGGCCAGGGATTCGGCGTTGGCTTTGACAGGGTTGACTTCATTTACGGCTTCCAACGGAACTTGGAACGCGGCCGACGGAGCAGGAGTAGCAGCGGGCGGATTAGGAGTAGCGGGCTGCTGCCCCTGCAGGATCGACGCCAAGGCGCCGGTTAGAACCACAGCGGAAAAGGTTAGGAAAGGCTTCAACATGGAGCCCCCTCGGAATGAAATGGAATTCGCTGAACACTGTACGCCTAAGGCATAACGTTGTGACAGATATTTCCGGGGTGGGGGCTTCCGGGAGTGTCTGCGTGGGAACCTTGGCCCGTAGTGGGATCTGCCTCAATACAACGAGGGCCCTGACGGAGCGAGTGCCGCGCCTCTGGCGCTCAGGGTGGATTGATTGATATCCCAGCGAGCCCTGCCGGGCCTTGATGATGGGAGGGATCTGGTGTTTCTTCAAGTTCTCGTGCAGACTCTTCCCCACCGGGGTGACGTTTTCGCGGGCCTGCCCCCCGGGCTAGGGTCCGGAGGGGGTTCTCTGTTTGTGGTCCTCTTCGGTAGGGACGAATGAGGCTGCGGCATTGCCAGCGCTAAAGCGCTCGTTCCCCGCATAAATGCGGGGGCTCCCACCTCGAATTTGGACAAGCGCCGTCCCCTGCGACAAGCTCAGGGCGGGGGACGGGAGGAGTTTGTTGGAAGCACCAGACGCTTTGTAATACCATTCGACGCGGAGAAATTATGACCTTTCTGCGGATTTCCCTGTTGTTTTGCTTTGTTTTGGCGGCCACCTTGCTTGCTCCGGCCCAGGATGCCGGCCAGAACCGGTGGCAGGTCGCCTCTCCCAATGGACAGATCGTTTTTGCCCTTTCCAATGCAAGTTTAGGGACCGGGGTGGCGCCCCTGCACTACTCCGTTCATTTCCGTGGCAAGCGACTGCTTGATGACGCGGAACTCGGCTTGGACCTACAGGGGTTGCCGGCGCTTGGCCCCGGGATGCACTACGTTGGCTCGAAACCGGGCAGCACCGACGAGACATATACCATTCCGGTCGGCAAAACCAGGCAGGTGCGTGACCACTACAACTCCCTGGTGGCGGATTTTGCAGGTGAATCGGGAGCGAAATTGTCGGTTGAGGTGCGGGCGTTCGATGATGGCGTGGCCTTTCGGTATATCGTGCCTGAACAGCCCTCCTTTAAAGGTGTTCAAATCACCGGGGAGCGTACCCAGTTCCGCTACAGCAAGGACGCGACCCTCTATCCGCTGGTCGTGAGCGGCTTTCAATCCTCCTATGAGGATGATTACCAGATGAGAACCGTGGGCAGCTTGCATCGGGACTGGCTGGTCGCGCTCCCCCTGCTGGCCGAGGTGCCCGGCACCGGCTGGGTGGCGATTACCGAGGCGGATATCGACAACTATGCGGGCATGTATCTGCGCAGCGATAAGCCGCTTTTTAGCCTGAAAGGCGAGTTATCGCCAAAAGTGGATACGCCTGGGGTTGCGGTGGACGCGACGGCGCCCTTTCAGTCGCCTTGGAGAGTGCTGATGATCGGGGAGGTTCCCGGGCGGTTGATCGAGTCGAACATCATCCTTAACCTGAATCCTCCTTCGAAGATCTCTGACACGTCCTGGATCCAGGCGGGCAAGTCGGCCTGGGACTGGTGGTCCGGCGACTGGGCAACAGGGGTGAATTTTACGCCGGGCATGAACACGGCAACCTTAAAGCATTACATTGAGTTTGCCTCGGATTCGGGCTTTCCCTACATGCTTATCGATGCCGGCTGGGCCCTTCCAACGCCGGGCGCGAAGTTTGGCGATTATGCTGATCCGGCAGACATTACCCGCTTCAGCCCCGACGTCGATATGCCCGAATTGCTGCGCTACGCAAAGGAAAAGAATGTGCGGATCTGGCTTTGGGCGCACTGGACCTCAGTTGATAAGTACATGGACCAGGCATTTCCGCTGTTTGAGAAGTGGGGCGTCGCGGGGGTCAAGATCGACTTCATGAACCGCGACGATCAGTGGATGGTGGACTGGTATCGGCGGGTGGTGGAAAAGGCCGCCGAGCATCATCTCATGATCGACTACCACGGGGCCTTTAAGCCGGATGGGCTGCGGCGCACTTACCCTAATTTGGTCACCCGCGAAGGAGTGATGGGCAAGGAGTACTCCAAATGGTCAGCGCGCGTAACTCCGGTGCACAACACTACACTTCCCTTCACCCGCATGCTTGCCGGCCCTATGGACTACACGCCTGGCGGCTTCAACAACACGAACCTGGAAAACTTCATCGGCCGGAACACGATGCCGATGTCGCTGGGAACACGAGCGCAAGAGTTGGCGCTGTACGTGGTCTTTGAGAGCCCGCTGGAGATGGTGTCTGACTATCCAGAGCAGTACAAGGGACAGAAGGCCTTCGATTTCATCAAGCAGGTCCCAGCCACCTGGGACGAGGTGCGGGTGATTGACGGACTCCCCATGCGCTATATCACCCTGGCTCGACGGAGCGGCAAAGATTGGTATGTGGGCTCGCTTACGAATTGGGAACAGCGAAACAGCAAAGTGCCCCTGGACTTCCTGGGCGATGGCAAGTATGTTGCTGAGATTTATGCCGACGCTCCCGACGCAGGCAGCTACGCAACCCACATCAGTTTCAGCAAACGGCCGGTGGACCACACGACGGTGCTCGATATCCACATGGTTTCGGGCGGCGGCAATGCCATCTGGATCCATCCGGCGGGGGAGAAGCCTTGACCTTACAGGTGTTATGACCTTGAAGTGACAAGGCGGTGACAATTGTCGATCGCTGGTCCTGCGACGATGGGTTGTGCACGCCTCTGAAGATCATCGACCTCGTATGCTGGCTGGAACGCGGACTGTTGTTGCTGGCATTGGTTTATTTGGGCGTACACACCATGCCGCGAGCATGGGGCAAGCTGAATACCGATTTTCCTAACTACTATCTGGCGGCGCGGATTGCTCACGAGGGCTCCGACACAGCCCGGCTGAATGAATGGGTTTGGCTGCAACGCGAGAAAGACCATCGTGCGCTGAATGCCAGGATCATCGGACTGTTTCCGATCACGCCGTTCTCCACCCTGGTCATGTGGCCGCTCACCGGCCTGGCGCCGCTCACCGCCAAACATGTGTGGTTGCTGGTGAATCTGGCCCTGCTGATTCCGCTTTGCTGGCTGCTGCGCGCCTTGACTGGGTTGCCCTATCGGCGGATCGCGCTGGTCTTTGCGTTGAGTTTTCCGCTTCATCGCAATCTGCTGTATGGCCAGTTTTATTTGCTTCTGCTGCTGTTAATCGTGGCTGGCTGCTGGGCCTATCTTCGTGAGTATTATGTCCTGGCCGGTGCTTTGGTAGCGATCGCCGCGGCGGCAAAGATCTTTCCCGTACTGTTCTTTATTTTTTTTGTGCAGCGGCGGGCCTGGCGGGCTTTGGTAGCAGGAGCAGTTACGGGGATAGCCTCGGTCGCCGTCTCTGTTGTCCGTATTCGGTTGGAGCCTGCACCGAACCTACCTGCACGAGGTTCTACCCTGGACGCTGCGCGGCGAGGCCCTGCCGCCGTATGTGGCGGCGAGCGCTTCGATCTCGAGCGTGCTGCATTATTTATTTCTGGCCGAGCCGCAATGGAATCCGCAACCGTGGCATAGCTCTCCGCTGTGGTATGCGCTGCTGCAACCTACATTGCAATTGCTGGCGCTGGCGCCGGCCATCCTGCTGATCCGCAGGCAAGACCGCACTGACGGGCGAATCCTGCTGGAGTGGTCAGCGCTCCTGGTAGCGTCGGTGGCCATCTCCACCTTACCGGCGTCGTATCACTTTGTGCTGCTGGCATTGCCTGTGTGCGTGCTGGTGGCTCTCTTGTTGCAACGCGAGTGGTATGGGTGGCTGGCCGTTTTGTCGATCGTCTATGTCGGCATCGGTTTTCCTCTGAGCAGCCCCACCGCGATGATTGGCCCGAAGATCCTGCTGTACATTCCGCGGCTTCCTCTGACGCTCGCCCTTCTTTTGGGAATCTATCTCCTGCTTTGGCGTGACCAGACGGCTGAGGGTTCTTCCTGGGACTGGACACACTATGCGTGGACGGCCGCCATGGCGTGTGCCCTGATCTTCAGTGTGCATTCCACTTTTCATGTCGAGCGGGCCATGAGGCAAGAGTATGCATACCGGCTGCCGCTGCGAACGCAGGCCCTACTCACGGCGAACCCAGGGTCGCAGGGGACAGAGATTCGCTACGTTGCATTTACCCCGAGCGGCTACCACTTGGTGTGGCAGGATCAGGACGCGTTCTCGCTTGGTCACTCCGCGGACGATGATCTTTCGTACAGCGGCAACTCCGCCGATATCTGGGTCGAGCGCGGGTTGAGTCCGCACTCCGCGATTGTGAACCTGCGAGAGCCAGCGCGCATTGTGGTTGACGACGCGCGTGAGCCGATGCTGTCTGCCGATGGGCAGAGCCTCGCCTTCGTGCGCGACCACGCTGGCAGAGGACAGTTGATGGTGCGCCGGGGATTCCGCTCGGAGGCAGCGGTGGAAGTCCCGCTGACGCCGCTCTCGCGCAATGTTTACGAAGCTTCATTTCTTTCGGAAAAGGAGTACGCATTTTCGGCGGTAGAGCAGGGGCGCCCGCCGCAGATTTATTTGACCGACGGAATGCACGCCAATGCGCCTCTGCCGCTAGGGGAGTCCCGGTATCCGGCACTGTCAGCGGATGGCCGTTGGATGGCCTACAGCCATTGGGAGAAGGGCGCATGGAATTTGTGGGTGCGCGATCAGAGAACCGGTTCGACGCGCAGGCTGGCGGATGTGCCGTGCAATCAAATCCAGCCTTCATGGGAGGAGGGCTCGAAGACATTGGTCTACGCCAGTGATTGCGGGCGCAGTCTTTGGCTTACCGCGGTGGCGCGTAGACCCGCGGTTCCGTGACGGGAGGGATTCTGATGGATCTGGAGACGCTTAAGAACAACTGGGAATCGCTCGCAGAGCGCGATGCTCTGTTCGCTATACTCACCGATCATCGGCGTGCAGGTGGCAAATGGAATGTGGATGAGTTCATGGCTACGGGGGAAGCTGAGATAGAGACTGTCATGCATCATCTTGCCTCGATTGGCTGCATTCCTGATTACGGCGGCAAGGCTTTGGATTTCGGGTGCGGTGTGGGCCGGGTAACGCAGGCCCTGGCGCCGCGTTTTACCTCTTGTGTGGGCGTGGATATTTCGCGGCAGATGATTGACAAGGCCAATGCTCTGAACCGGTATCCACATTGCCGCTACGTGGCTAATCCCGCGGAACAACTGCCCTTCGCGGACGCCAGCTTCTCGTTCATCTACAGCAATATTGTTCTGCAACATGTGCCGCGGCGGTTTGCGACGGCTTACCTGCGGGAATTTGTACGAGTGCTCGCGCGGGGCGGAATACTCATCTTTGGAGTGCAAGACTCTTTCGCCGCCCCGGATGTCACTTCCCTGATGCTTCGCGTCCGCCACGTTCTTCGCATCCGGTCGAGAATTAGAGCCGCCGCGGGAATTGGGGATATGCGAATGCATTGTTTGCCGGAACGTTTCGTGCGTGGAGCACTGGGCTCCGCCAGGATCGTGGATGTTCAGTTCACAAACACGGCAGCGAAGGATTTCAATGGAAAACTCGTCTATTTGCGGCAGGCGCCCGCGTCGGGTTATGTTGGCAAACAGTATTGCGTGGTAAACGAGCCGCGGATGTGACTTGCCGGGACTGCGACTGTACGCAAGGCAAGCTTTGTAATACCATTCGACGCGAAGAGCGGGGACTAAACCTTGATGTCAGAAGCGTCTTCGCGGCGGCGAGCACTCGTTACAGGAGGCACCACTGGAATTGGACTTGGCATCGCGACCGCAATGGCCGATGCTGGTTACGAGGTAACGGCCACCGGCCTCACGGACGAGCAAGTCGCCGCGGTCCCGCGGAGGCAGCATCTTTCCGCTGTCAAGCTGGATGTAACCTCGGCTGACTCGGTTGCCGCGGTGCTGGAACCGTTTCGTGAGCTGGCTGCTCTGATCAATTGCGCCGGGATTATTTTTCGCGGCGGCGCTGAATACGACATGGCGAACTTTCAAAAGGTCATCGACGTCAACCTGACGGGGACCATGCGCATGTGTGTCGGGGCGCGTGCGAAGCTTGCCCCGGTGCGCGGATCTATCGTAAACACGGCTTCGATGCTCTCCTATTTTGGCGGCCCGTTGATTCCCGCCTATACGGCCTCAAAGGGCGGGGTGGCACAATTAACCAAGGCCCTTGCGGTTGCCTGGGCGCCGGAAGGCATCCGGGTGATGCGATTGCTCCGGGCTGGATCGCCACGGAGCTTACGCGAGGGCTGGTTGAGGATGAGGACCGGTCTGCTGCTATCCTACAGCGCACACCTATGCAGCGTTGGGGTGAGCCGGGAGACGTTGCGGGGGCGGCTGTGTTTCTTTGTTCCCAAGCGGCACGCTTCATCACGGGCGCGATCTTGCCCGTCGATGGAGGCTACGCGGCAGTATGAAAGCGAGGGTCTACCCATGAGCAATCTCACTGTGAATGTTGCGGAGCAGAGCAAGGACGCGCGGGTTCCTACCGGCATCCGCAGCCGAAGGAATGCTTTCCTGAGCTGGTCGTCCCCAACGCCATCCCAGAGGATGAGCGTTTGTGGGTCCCGCAGATGGAGAATGTGTGGTTCCGCCCGCTGTGCTTATCCGCCAGTCGGGGTTACTGGATGAATCTGCTGCGGGTGCGGAAGTCGGGGGTGCTGTCGCGCCACCGGCATCCGCAACCTGTCCACGGATTTGTGCTGAAAGGCAGCTGGCATTACCTGGAGCATGATTGGACGGCCACGGAGGGTTCCTATGTCTACGAGACTCCGGGCGAGACGCATACGCTGGTAGTGGAGCCGGATGTTCCGGAGATGATTACGCTCTTTCAGGTCAATGGGGCGATGATCTACGTTGATCCCGATGGTGGAGTTCTGGGCTATGAGGATGTGTTTACCAAGATTGATCTGTGCCGCCGCCATTACACGGCTGTTGGGCTGGGCGAGGCATACGTCGATCAGTTTCTTCGTTAAGGTGAGCTCGTTGAACGAAAATGGGCACGGGTTTGGCTGCGCGCAGCGTATCGGTGAAGATGCCCAGGACGCATGATCCTGCAGACATTTTCAGCCTAGCCCTCAGCAACTCATCCTGACTGCTGCAGAGCTGAATGCTTGCCGGAGTAATTTCCGGACTAATTTCTGGACCGAAAGGTTCTCACACGGCCTGTCAAGGCCTCATCAGCTCGTTTCGATGTGGCACAGTTCGCACGACTGGGAAAAACTCGTATGTTTTGTGTCAGGGCATAAGTTCTTCTGAAGTGTGTGAAGCCGTGCCCTTTGTGGAGAGTTTTTCTGCAGCGGGTCGACGGGCTACTGTGCGGGTTGTGGATAGATACGCGCGGCGTTGTCGTGCAGGTAGCCGTGAGCAAATTTCAGCGCCTGCTGCTCAGTCACTTCTCCATCGAGGATCATCCCGGAGAGCGCGGCGGCGAGCGCGGTGCGTGCGGATTCAACCGCCAGCCAGTCGCTTTCTTCCGCACCGATGGCTTCATTGAATGGGAAAGCGTCGGAGCCGAAGACGACTTTTTCGGGATAGAGCAGCAGCCAGTGGCGGAGCACCTCGGCTAGGTCCTTGGGGTACAGGTAAATGCCCATCAAGGATGAGTCGAGATAGACATTCTCTCGCGCCGTGAGCCAGATGGCCTGGTTCTGGAACGGATAGCCGCCGTGTAACAGCACGAAGTTCACGTTGCTGTAGCGCGGGTCGCGTAGCACGTTCTCAAGATTGAGTACGTTGCCCCCGGTTACGCTGAAGAAATCGCCGGTGCCCACCGCGGTGTGAATTTGTACCGCCAGATGGAGGCGCCCAGCTTCCCGCAGCAGATAACGAAACATATAGTCTTCGAAGATTGCGTGCTCTGCAGCGGAGGGCTTTCCGCCTGCATGATAGCGGTCGTAGATTTTCGCTGCATCGGCCTGGGGTGGATCGTCGAAGTGCAGGGTGCGGAAGTAAGCGATCTCAAATTTGATGGAGACGCCGCCATGGCTTCGGTTCTGCTCCAGGATCTTGCTGACGAAGGCCAAGTAGGCGGGAAAGGCTCCGGGCAACGCGTTTAATCCCGCTTGGGCAAGTTCGCCCTTCAGCTTCTTCTCCTGCATGGGAACATAGACACCTTCATCGATGTTGCGCTCGGTCAAGTCGCTGTTGTCCAAGGGAAGAGAAACGAGTCGACGAAAAAGACCCAGTGGAAACGCTTGGGGTCGAGGTAGTTTCCCATGGCGACGCGGTTGGCCATCATCGTCTCCACGTTGAGCTTGTCGAGAATGCGATCGAAGTATTGATAACCGGGGTAGGTGTGGCGCAACTCTGCTTTTTTCGCAACGAGCCACTTGATGTGCTCCGGGGCTGTTATCGGAGAAGGGGTAGTCGAAGAGATCTTTCGATGCCGCGATCAGTTCCGGATTGTCCAGGTTCAAGCGCAGAGGAGCATGGCCGGGCGGAGAGGCCATTGCGTCTACGTTCGTGTCTTCGGCGAAGCCGGGATGGCCGTGGTCGTCGAAGATGGCGATCTGGCGAATCTGCTGCAGTAGGCGGTCGTAGGTTTGTTGGTATCCAGGCGCCATGTTCGGGCTGGCTTGCGCCCGTAGCGGGGAGGAGCATGCGAGAAGGAGGGCGCGGCTGTCCATGATTACTTCAGGATAGAACGCGCCGGCTTCGATAACGTGATTTCACCTCAGCGATCAAAGCAACCTCGTGACACATGGCTTCTGTTAACGTTTATTACAGAATACAACCGTAGCGTGTCCCTCCGCGACTACGCTTCACACGGCACGCCGGGACAGGCGGGATGACAAAGTTTAGGGTGGTTGACTTCTGTAGAGAGTTGTTAGATGGGATGGGAAGAACTGCAAAGCTAGAGACCTTTGAATGCTCCTCCATCGACCAATAGGGTTTGGCCGGTGACGTAGGAGGCGCGATCGGAGGCAAGCCAGACGATTGCATCGGCTAGCTCTTCTGGTTGTCCAACGCGCTTCAGGGGTACCTCTTCCACCAGGCGTGATTCGAACTCCGCGCGAGTTGTCCCCAGATCTTTCGCACGCTTATCGATGAGCTGCTTCAACCGCTCGGTCGCTGTGTAGCCGGGTCCCACGTTGTTGACGGTGATGCCGTCTTTGCCAAACTCGTTGGAGAGGCTCTTGACCAGCCCAAGCACTCCAGCGCGCACTGCATTCGAGTAGATGAGGTCCGGGACTGGCTGGCGCACCGTGATGGAGGTGATGGTCACCAGGCGGCCCCATTTGTTCTTCTGCATCCACGGCAGGACGGCGCGGGCAAAGTGGACGATGCTCATGAAGTTCAGTTCTATCGAGCGGTGCCACTCCTCGGTGGTGGTGGAATAAAACATCTTGGCCGGCGGGCCGCCTGCGTTGGTCACGCAAACATCGACGCCGCCAAACTCGTGCGCGACTTGCTTCACAAATGCTTCGACAGCGGTCGCATCGGTTACATCCAATCGCTCGGCCAGTACCGGGACGCCGTAGCGTTCACGAATGTGTCCGGCTGCGGCGTTCAGCTTTTCGGCATCGCGAGAGCACATGGCCACTTTCGCGCCCTCGGCCGCGAACTTTTCCGCCGCCGCTCGCGCGATACCATCGCTTGACGCAGCAACGATGACATTGCGGTTGTTCAGTCCCAAATCCACTTGGTTTTCACCTGGCTATTTGTTTGTGGCTTGGCGCAGATAGGCGTCGTCTTTGTCGATCCAATCCTGCCTTGGGGGATTGAAGATGTCCAGGTCAACCGTATCCTCGAGCGCGATGGCCTCGTGCGGCATATGGGGAGGGATGCACAGTACTTCCCCAGCAGAGACGGTGATTTCCCGGCCATCGATGAAGAAATGCAATGCACCTTCCAGAACATAGGTGACCTGCTCGTTGTGATGACTATGCTGAGGCACTTTCGCGCCCTTCTTGAGCAGGACACGGGCAACCATCACGTTGGTGCCCACGACCATCTGCCGGCCGATGAGCGGGCTCAAGGGTTCTACTTCGATGTCATTCCACTTGGTGTGCTTGGCTTGCGCAACGGTTTCTGCCATGTCGTTTCCCCTGCAAAAGTTAACACAAATCGTGGGGAGGCACTCAAGAGCGCGGTTTTGCGGAAGCGCTCTTTACATCGGCCGTGCCTAACCATGTGACGGCCCCGTAGGCTCCGAGCCAAGAGCCGATCGCGGCGAAGGCCACGTAGATGGGATTGCCGGTGTAGCTGATCACGGCGAAGGCAGAGAGCAGATACCAGACGCTGCTCCAGCTGGCGGCCACGGTCCTGCGGCGAGCGGCTACGGCTGCGGTGAAAAGTACATAGACCGCATCTGTGGCGGCGGTGGACGCGACTACTCCTATCGCGATGAGCGGATTCGGCGGATGAATCATTTGGTCCCAGGGCTGTAGGTTACACCAGGCTTTGCGGGGCCGGCGTTGCAGTATGGCGCGGTGAGAGGAGCTGGACCGCGATCCATGCCACCGGGACGAGGTAGAAGATCGAGCCGATCACCCACATCAGCGCACCCGCCGCGGCTTGATCTGCCAAAGGTGAGATGTCGAAGACTCTGGGGGCAGTGGCGTAACTGGGATAGATCACTTTTCCGGCGAAGGTGAGCGAGGCGGAAAATGCGGTATTCACCAGGTCCGCGGCGACCAGGTAGGGCAACAATGCCCAGCGAGAGCCGCGGCTGACGCTGGGCCACGGTTGAATCAGGGGAAACCAGAAGAGGAGTCCGGTGATGAGAAAGCAGGCGTGCTCCAGCGCGTGCCAGGCATCCGAGCTTAGCGCCAGTTCGTAGGCCGCGGGAATGTGCCATCCGAGGTAGGCGATGTTCATGGCCAGCCATGCGAAGACGGGATGGGTGAGCAAGCGGAAGAACCGGTGCAACCATGGCATGCGAAACAGCGGACCGAGAACGCCGCGAAGTAACCATCGCGGCAGCCCGCGCAAGAATGGAACCACCGGTGCGCCTAGCAGGAGCAGCGGGGGCGCTACTGACATAAAGATCAGGTGCTGTGTCATATGAGCGGACAGCAGCACGTCGTCCAGGGAGTCGATGGGCGAACCCACGGCTAGGTAGAGAGAAAGAAGTCCGCCCAGAAAGCAGCAGGCGCGCCAGGAGGGAAAGAGCTGCGGACGGGTGAGGCGAATTTTTCGGAAGCCACGGAGATAGAGTAGAGCGGAGGCACACAGGCCTGATGTGGCCCAGAAGGGAAAGGACCAGGAAGCGAGTACGGCTTGTGTTGCGGGTTCTGACATTGGGTGAAACGTTTTTAGAAGTGAGTTTCGCGGCGGACTGCAGGTCCCTCGGCTTCGCTCCTAATGAACAACTGGAGACTGGGCATTGAGTGCTGCCTATCCCACTCAAGCCCAAAGACGGGGCTTGAATGGGGCACCCCAACCTTCGTTGCCGGTGCAGGAGGCAGGGTCATTGCTCCCTTAACTTGCCACAGGCAAGTCGGCTCCTCGAAACGACAAAGTTTAAATTGGCCGCTCACCTCATCATTTGCTAGATGGGGTTGAAAAAGAAACTGCGGCTTCGCTTTCACTGTTTCGGAGGGTTGAGTTCTCCGGTGCTTACGTATTGCCGCGAGGCGTCACGGGCAGGGCTCTGGCCCTCGGGATGCAGGGTTTCGAGGAAGCTTACCAGCGCCGTTACTTCTGACGGGGAAAGATTCTTTCCGTAGGCGGGCATGTTTCCTCCTCCCTGCAGTACCTGGCGCACTAGCTGGTCGTAGGTCAGCCGGGTGGCTACTCCGTCAAGCTCTGGGCCGCGCTGGCCGCCCACTCCACCTAACATGTGACAGTTGCGGCACTGCTTGTCCTGAAAGACAATCTGGCCCTGCCTCCCCAGCGGCGTGGCCCCATGTACATATTTGATGGGAACGGTATCGCCACTCCACGCTTGCATCTCAGGACTCCAGGGAGTGTAGGTGCCCAGGTGTTCGCACACAGCAAACCCTACCGCCAACACGGTGATCGACAGCACAGCGATGGGCCGCCGGTGCCAGCTCTTCTCCCCTTCTCCGGCAAAAAACGGCAATGCCAGCAGGAACAATATCCCCAGGGCCGGAGCAATCAATATGAACGGCGTCTCCAGGTTCTCCGGAAGGAAGGAGAGGATGGTGTAAAGCCACAGGAAGAAGAAGTCCGGTTTGGGAACGGTCTGAATGATGGTGGGATCGGGAAATCCGGTCGGCCCGAAGGGCCCCAAAAACACTGCGCAGAGGGCCACGGCAGCCAGGATCGCGGCGGAAAATATCATGTCTTTCCATACCGCCCCGGGCACGAAAGGCATGCCGTCCTTGTGCGTCAGCTCGTGGTACTCCTGAATGTAAGTGCTGCGCTTGACAACCCGGCCGGGCATGGGCCAATCGTTGATGCCCAGTCCTACGACCATCCAGATGTGCAGCGCGGCGAAGGCCAGCATCATTCCCGGAATGACAAAGACATGCAGGGCAAAGAAGCGGGTCAGCGTAGGTCCCGCGATAATCGGGCCCCCTAACATGAGGTCGACGAGAGGGCCTCCTATGAACGGGACGCGGGCTACGATCGAGGCACCAATGCCCAGCCCCCAATACGCATCCTGATCGAAGCGCATCACCTGCCCGGTGAATGCCATGCCCAAGGTCATCAGCAGCAGAAAGACACCCAGGATCCAGGTGAGTTCGCGGGGAAACTTATAGGCGCCAAAGAGAAAGACCTGCGCACATGTGGATCAGCACCACGGCGACCATGAAGTTCGAACCCCAACCGTGCATGGCGCGCAGGAACCATCCCAGCGGGAGCTGCTGGTTCAGCACCTGCAGGCTGTTCCAGGCCTCGCCCGCCGAGGGAACATAGACGATGGCCAGCAGGATGCCGGTGACGATCTGTAGCAGTAACAGAACGAAGCTGGCGCTGCCGAAGACGTACCACCAGCTGGCCGTGTTCTTCGGCACCGGGTGAAGAACCGTGTCCTTGATCGGCCCTTCCAGTTTCAAGCGGAACTCTAACCAGTCGTAAACTCTGCTTCAGCCAGTGCATTCGGAGCTCTCTTTCCGCACCGAGGCGCTGGTCGCCAGCGTAGGCATCTGGCCGCCATCGATCATCAATTTGCCGTTCTCCACTTTGTAGGCGTATTCGAAAAGGCCTCGCGGTGGCGGTCCCGCGGCGCGCGAGCCGTCGGCGTAGTAGACGCCTCCGTGGCATGGGCACATAAACAGCTCCGACTGCGGAAACCAGCGCACCGGGCAGCCCAGGTGAGCGCAGTTGATGGCGAAAATCTGGAACTTCTCTTCCTGCGTCCGGCGTACCCAACAGGCAGCCTTGGCGGTTGCGCCATCCCACGGCATGCTCTTGGGGTTGACGAAGCTGGCCAGCCGAGTCTGTCCCAGTTCAAATTGAGAGACGTCACCCAAATCGATCCAGGAATTGTAACCGCCATTCTTGCGAATGGGTCCCAACAAGTAGCCCACCACAGGGATGGCGACTAACAGCGCGACCGCGCCATTGAGCAGAGCGCCGATCGACACCAATACCCACCGTCTGGTTACTGCTGCCTTCTCGTCGCTCATTGCGAGCCTCCTCCGGCTTTGTTCTGCTGTGCGCCGGGGCGCTGGCTGGAGAGCCAGCCCACCACGTCGGTCACTTCCTGATCGGTCATCGGATGCCCAGGCAGATCGCTTCTCCAGTCTGGCTGGCCAATGTCGGGCCGTCCGGCAATCACCACCGTGCGCAGGACCTGGTCACTCACCAGTGATAAGAAGTCCGGATCAGTGATCGAGCCTGCTTTGCTCTTGCCGGATCCTCCGGCGGCGCCGTGGCACGAGGCGCAGTAGGTCGTGTACACCTGCTGACCGTGGGCGGAATCAGCCGTCTTGGCAGCCTTGTAGGGTGGCGGGTTGGCGCCTTCGAGAGTCCCCGGCTTATACCAGGCGGCGCGCATGCCATTCACCAATGCGTCGACCTGCTGGTCAGTCAGAGTGCCTCCGGCGCTGACGGCAAAGGGAGGCATGTGCGTCCCCGGTACGCCGTTGGCAACGGTCTGACGGAGGATCTGCTCATCGACCAGCGACTGATACGCGGGATTCGCCAGCGGGTAAGACGGACCATTCATTCCCTTGGCTCCGTGACAGCCGGAGCAGTTCTGGACGTAGAGCGTAGCAAAGTCCACCACCGACTCGGGACGTGGGACCTCGGGCCCGGGCTTGGGATGGCCGGGGAGTTGTCCGCAGCCAACGACAGTCATACAGAAGGCGAACATGAGGAGGCGCGGCATCACTTCGGTCCGTCCTCCCCATGGTGTTCTTCCATCATTCCTGGTGTTTCCAATCCAATGCGTGCAGCGAAGGGCAGATATTGCTCGGTGCGAATGTGGACTTGCTTCCCCACCACCCAGCCGGCCACCAGGCCGAAGGTCACCTGGGAAACGACAAACCATCGCCAGTCGATGCGATCAGCGAGAAAGGGATTGATGAGGGGGAGCGACGAATGAAGCACGCCGGTCCATAAAACCGGGGCGATAATGCCGCCCAGAAGAACGGGACGCTTGGGCATCATCGGCAACATGGCCCCATAGAGCAGGCCGATGAGCAGTGAGCCTACAACGTGAATGATGGTGGCGAAGATCAGGGCGCTCAGGCGGAAGTGGGTGATTTCGTCGAGGGTGGGATTGGTCCAGCCGGCAACGCCAGCGCCCCCCAACAGATTTATCGGGTACCAGAAGCTGTGGTAGGCGATGAGGCCATAAAGTACCGCCGGCACGATCATCGCGGCACCGCCTGCGATGCCTCCCTTGACCCCGGCCATCACGGAGGGTGTGTGCACCGGCAGGCGCGCGCGATG
>CAWCAZ010000074.1:0-84966 GCA_963793525.1 uncultured Acidobacteriaceae bacterium | reverse complement strand
TGAAGCCGTGCCCCTCCGCACAGGGAGTTCTTCCGCAGCTGTAAAGCCCGGGCCTACGCAGCGACGGCTTTCCGCGGACGCTTCGATCCGGAAGCAGAAAATGCCCTGGGCTGTAGCCCAAGGGCATTTCTTTGCACAGACGACGAGTAAGGGTCTAAGTCCGAACGCTGATTACATTGGTTTGGCTTACAACCATGACCGCTCCCGGACCAGAGCCGTGCCCGGAGATGTATCCTTTGCGATGGCCATTCCGGCAGACAAACCACTGTTCGTAAAACCGGTCCGAATGCTTGGGAACACCGGCGAGGTCAACGGTTTCATAGGCCGCCGGCTGCTCAGTCATCAATTCACCGCACTGTTTGCAATGTTCAGCAGGCATCGTTCCTCCTCCTACATACTTATATGAAGGTAGATAGGACTTCGGCTACAGTTCCGGTAACTATTTCCAACCTTTAGTAATTGCGGCAGCCTTATGCGCAGTCCTTGTAACTCGTTTGATAGACTTTCGCGATGAAACAACGCCTCCTTTGCGCCCCCTTCAACGCATTGCTTCTCGCTGCCTGCCTACCGCTCTTCGCGACGGCCCAGACCCAGACCGCCCCAGTAACCACGAGTGCTACCAATGTGCCAACACCCGCGGCTGCGTTTCCACCCTACGTCTCGCCGGAAGTTCACTCCGATGGCACGGTGACCCTCCGCCTGCGAGCGCCCAACGCGCAGAAAGTCAACCTGGTGCTCGAAGGTGGGGAAACAGCGATGCAGCAGGGTGCGGACGGTCTATGGACCGTGACTACGCCGGTCCTGGCGCCCGAAATCTATGCTTATCGTTTTGTGGTCGACGGAACGCCTACACTGGACCCCAGAAACGTCGATGTGCGCGATAACCTGCTGACCCTTTGGAGCAATCTCACCATCCCGGGCACGCCGCCAGAGCCGTGGGAAGTGCAGTCTACCCCGCATGGCATCGTGGAACACCATTTCTACACTTCGCAGGTGGTCCTGGGCCTGCCCAACAAGCAAAGCGATTACTACGTCTACACCCCGCCTGGATATAACCCGAAGTCCCGGCAGAGCTATCCCGTGCTCTATCTTTTGCACGGCTACAGCGATGCCGCCGACGGCTGGACCCAGGTGGGCAAGGCGAACTTCATCCTCGACAGCCTGATTGCCTCAGGCAAAGCGAAGCCGATGATTGTGGTGATGACGCTAGGGTATGGCAACATGGCGGTTCTCAAGCCCGGGCGCACCCCTGAGCTGAGTGAGCAGAACTACGACCTCTATCAGAAGGCACTCATTACCGAAGTGATCCCGCGGATCGAGGCCAATTATCACGTATCAAAGAAGCGCGAGAACCGCGCCATAGCCGGTCTTTCCATGGGGGGCCACGAAAGCCTGTTCGTCGCCCTAACGCACCCTGAGCTCTTTGCCTGGATCGGAACCTTCTCCGCCGGCCTCAATGCCAAAGCCATCGCCGATCTTCCCCAGACCAACGCGCAGAAGGCGAACCTTCGTCTGCTGTGGATGGCTTGCGGGGTAGACGATGCGCTGCTCAAACCAAATCAGACCGTGATCGCCGCGCTCAAAGCGGAGGGGCTTCCGGTGACTACTATCGAAACTCCGGGTCACCATCAATGGCCGGTCTGGCGCGACAATCTCCTCCATTTCGCTCCGTTACTGTTTCAGAAGTAGACCTGCTCCGGGCGACGCCGGCAGCTTGCCCTGCGCAGCACCAAAGATCTTCTTGTAGTTGCAGCGACCCTTCCGCGGTCACCGGGCTGTTTGCTCGTCAGGCGCCTTCGTCATGCGGCGTTTTTTTGCTCAGCTGGCGGTAGAGCCAGGCCCGCGCCATCGTCCAATCCGGTTTTGCCGTGCGGTCGGAAACGCCAAGGACCTCCGCTATCTCATCGAAGCCAAGGCCGCCGAAGAAGTGCATTTCTACCACCCGGCTCTGACTGGGATCCAAACCTGCAAGCTCTTGCAGCGCCTCATCGAGCGCCACCAGATCAGGGGTCTGGCCCTCTACAGTAGATCAGCGGCATCAATTCCGATTCAGCAGCTCAAGGAATGAGTTTTGCCACCATCTAGAAAGGTTGGCACTTCCAGACGATCGTTTCCGCTTTAACGAGTGAAGGCAACTGAAGCCAGATACCTCGAGAAACGGAGACGACGGTCATGAAATATCAAAGCTTGGTCGGCACTCTTGTTCACGTAGCTGTCCTGCTGGCATTTGGCCCGATACCCGCGACTGCAGCATCCCCACAGCCGGTGAGCGTATCCATGCGTCCCTACAGGGGTACCCGCTCGGTGGTTGCGGTGAAGTTGAATGGGGCTGGACCTTACGATTTTATGGTGGATACGGGAGCTACGGTTACTGTGCTGGACGCCGCATTGTTTCATGAACTCGGACTGCGGGCTGAGGGCTCGTCGCATGTAACCACTTCAGCGGGAGCGACCGAACAGGTCCTCTCCATCGTACAAGAAATCACTCTGGACTCTCTTTCGGCGCGCAACATTACAGTCGTGAGCATGAAAGCCCCGATGACTGGGACTGGCTACTACGGGGTGCGGGGAATTCTGGGGGAAAACTTTCTGCGGCATTTCGACATCCTGCTCGACAATCAACATCGAAGAATAATTTTGGACGCCGGAGAGAGCCTGGCGGATTCGTTAGACGGCGAACACCTGCCGATCACCTTTCCTTCCATGTCCCAAGGAGGCGAGAACCAGTATCAGCCCATGATATCGGTGACGGTGCAAGCCTACGGCCAGGCGAGCCTGTTGCTGGATAGCGGCGCGACCACGTTGGTACTTCTTCAGTGGCGAAATCGGTTGCAGGCCTCGGTGGCCGAGATGAGGTTGAGAACTGTCAATGGATCGCTGCCCTGCGAATCCACGAATGACAAGGTGTCAATGGGCAAGGGGACCGTAAGCGATCTCATGATGCTGAAGTGCCAAAGTGAGACAGTGAAGCCGCGGGAGCACACGGGGGTTCTTCCCACCGCCATCTTCAAACAGATCTTCATCAGTCATGCGGGGTCCTACGCCATCATCAATCCCTCACAGCGTGGTAACGCTATGCAGGAGATCGCTGCTGTCATGCCGGTGTCGCAATGACTTCGGCCTGGGAAAATATCCTCATCTTTTCGGAGAGCCCCATGCGCCGAGGCCTCGGACACCTTTAGCAGGAACCATGCAGGGTGGCGACGCGTATTAGCGATTAAGGCATGGGGAATGGGTAACTTAACCGCTGGGCCCTTGCCCACAAAAACCGACAGGAGTACCGTGGTTGCATCGTACGTATCGGCCTGGGGGCCAGATATGAAATGCGCCAACATCCTCTCGCTCGCCATCCTGCTTACGGGTACCTGTGCACTTAGCCAGGAGTCCGCGATGGGTTCCAACGCCAAGTTGGTATTAGCAACGCCTCCCCTGCATATGGACCGGACCAATTGTCCTGTCGGCCTGCGGGTAAAACATGGACCTGGGCTCGCCGTCAGCAGGAGCGCCGATGGTCCCTCCATCAACGCAAAGCCTCCTTCGGGTGAGGTTCGGGTGCAGGATCAGAATCAGGGCATTCGCCTCACCTTAATCAATCTCGAGCCGCAGTCCATCGTGAGCGCAGAAATTGTCGTTCACGGGTTCAGTAACAAGTGGAGATTCGTTCCGTTGTCAGGAGCGGATCCTGATCTGGCAAGGACGGTCGATGTCGCACTGGACGTGCAAGGAAACAGCCAGGCTTCGCGCGACCTCAGGTTAAGCCATTTCACTGCGATCACTGCGGTAGACGTGAACGCGGTTACCTACGCCGACGGCTCCACTTGGCGCACCTCTTCACCGGGGGCCTGTAGCGCGTCCCCCGACCTGTTCATGCTAGTGAACGCTGAGCAATAATCAGGCGGAATGCGCTGACATCGTATTACCTGCGCGTTTCGTCTATACAGAGGTCAAGCGTTCGTACACTGCAAGCCATGGAGGAGTTGTTCCGATGAAGAAGCCATTCAGTTTCCGTTTCCAGAGCGCGGTCCTGGCGGTATGTCTTGCCGGTGGCGCTCATGTCTTTGCCCAGGAACCCGGCCTGCCTCCTGAGACCGCGGCGCCACCGCCAACTGCCGGCCATCGCGGAATGATGGATCCGGCGCAGCAATTGGAGGGGATGACCAAGCGCTACAACCTGTCCGCCGATCAGCAGACCCAACTCAAGCCCATTCTGGCATCGCAACAGCAGCAAATGCAGGCGCTGCGCGGGGATTCGTCGCTATCGCGGGAAGACCGCATGACCAAGATGCAGGGCATTCGCGCCGACGCCAAGACCAAGATTGAAGCCGTTTTGAACGATGACCAGAAAAAGCAGTTTGAAGCGGATCAACAGAAAATGGAGGAGCGCATGCAACAGAGAATGCAAGGCGGGGGTGGGCCGGGTGGTGGTGGACCACCACCGCAGCAGTAGCGCTGAGTGTGCAAAGAGTGTGGGAAGGTGGGAGACCGGCTCTATGGCTTTCCATGCTTCCCACACTCTGTCATTTTGTAGGACTGTTGAGGAGTAGCCTTAGACGGTCGCACGGCCCTTCACTCTGGAGCGCCAGGTACTGGTGGATGAAACCAATTACCATACTGCCCTCTCCAACCGCGGTGGAAACACGTTTTGTCGAGCCGTGGCGGACGTCACCGGCACAGAAAAGTCCTGGCAAATTCGTTTCCAGATGAAAAGGGAGACGGCTTGATGTCCAGTTGCTCAGCTCGGTGACGTCCCGGCCGGTTCGAACAAAGCCTTTCTCATCCCGTTGAAGTGCCTCGGGCAGCCAGTTCGTTGTGGCATTGGCGCCGATCATGACACAGAGTACCCCTGCCTCTCGACGAACCACTTCCTCATCCTGATGCCTGGTGTAGACAGCTTCGAGGTGATGCTCTCCAGCAACGGAGACGATCTGGGTACCAGTCTCCACTCGGATGTTGGCCTTACGCCCAATCCGCTGCACTAAGTAGTGCGACATGCCGGCCTCCAGCTTATCGCCGCGAATGAGCAAGCTGACGGACCGGGCGTAGTTGGCGAAGAAAACGGCAGCCTGACCAGCGGAGTTGCCGCCGCCTACCAGAAAGACTTCCTCGCCCCGGACATGGCAGGGTTCAACCGCAGCGGCTCCGTAAAACACGCCCTTTCCTATCAAACGATCCAAGCCCTCGGCTTCTAGAATGCGCCATTCGACGCCGGTGGTTAGAACGACTGTCTTCCCGTTGATATGTTCTTCGTCGTCTACTTCAATTCGATACCTGTCCGGGAGTGCCACAATCGCTGTTACCTCTCGTGTCACGACCATCTCGGCTCCAAAGCGTTTGGCTTGCTTGAGCGCCCGTTCGCTCAGGTCATCACCTGAGATGCCGTTGGAGAATCCGAGATAATTGTCGATACGCGATGAGGTGCATGCCTGGCCACCCGCGGCTTTCCGCTCGACGAGAAGGACGGAGAGACCCTCAGATGCCCCGCAGATTGCTGCGGCAAGGCCCGCGGGTCCTCCGCCGACGACCACGATATCGTAGGTGTCTTTGTTAGGACGGGTCGGCATCCCGAGCGCCTCCGCGACCTTTCTCACGGTCAGAGGGGATCTCAAACAGCAAGAGTCATCGACAACGACCGTCGGACCGTCATGGTTGGAAGGTACGCAGGAGGGGATACGTTCGGATTGCAGCCGGCGATCAATCCATTCGTAGGAGATTCGGTTTAGCCGCAGAAATGTCCGGATGTCGTTAAGGTCCGTCTCGGGCCGACAGCCAACTACCTTTACTCGAGGTGAAGGTAGCCCCAACGCATACTTCTCGCTCCCAGCGAGACGCTCTTTCAGCGCCTTGAGGATGATTGCGCCGCAAGCGGTGGAGCCCTGGATCAGCTCCTGGAGGTGCTGTACTCCAATCTGGGCCACCCTGCAGCTGGAAATAGCGCGTAAGGAACATAACGCGGGTATGCCAAAAAGTGCCGAGACCTCGCCGAAGAAGTCTCCCGGGTTGAGTTGGACCATTACCACTTCGCGGCCCAGGATTTCCTTAGTCAATCGGAGGCTGCCTTCCAGGAGCACGAAGAAATCTAGTCTTTCGCCTTCACGGATCAGGAACTCGCCAGATTCAAGACGCACGTCAGCTGCGGCTTGAGCCAATCGCACCAGGTCTTCTTCTGCCAAAGAAGCGAACAGGCTCCTGGTTCTTAACAACTCGGGAGTGATCATCGCGACGACACCACGTGAAGGCCGAAGGATCCAATACGCCTGCATTTTCCAAGGACATGAATCATGGAGTGAAAGTTTTCTCGAAGATGGCTTGACAGTTTTCATTCTCTCACATTGAATACCTACTAGTACGTATTAATTGGAGATATTTTTATGACTCGACTATCCGGTGTCTGTTTCCTTCTTTGTTATCAAGCAGCTTCCTGCATCCCGAATCACGTCGGGATAGCAGAAGCCCAAACCAGCAGTCCCACGGACGGCAAGGGCCCTTCCATCGTGGAGTGGACATCTAGCAAGGTGGAACACGCGTATGGGCTCCCTGAGATCAAGGCGAACCAGAAGGGTGTGCTCACTATCAACTCCGGAGGCTTTATCTTCACGGGGAACTCGGGCTCCTACACCATTCCTCGCCCGGCCCTCCTGGCCGTGAGTACTGGAAACGAGCGAGTGGAACTATGGGGTATGAAGGGGAGGATCCTGCGCATGGCGATCCCTGATGGTGGTGGGATTGCCGCTGCCGGTGTAATGCACCACAAAGTGAACATGCTCTCGGTGGAGTTCAAAGATTCGCGAGATGGCTACCACGCGGCAGTGTTTTATCTGCCCGAAGGAGAAAGCGAACACGTCATCTCAGGCTTCGCGGATCTGCGCCTCGACCAACACCGCATTTCCAAACTTGACGATGTGAGAGCTGCCCCATCCTGCGAGAACAGTGCGATCGACCCACGAAGCGTTCTTATCACTATGCCGGACTGGAACCAGACAGAGGTTCCTGCAGCCTATCGAGCTTTCTTGTATGAACATGCGGTCGATCGCGTTCAACGACTGCACGGCATCGGTCATGTTTACCGGGAAGGGGAAGCGTTTGGCCAGAAGGCTTGCCCCGAGTACACAATTCACGTTACTGTATCCGCGTTCAGGCAGGGTAGTCAGGTAGAACGGGCTGTGATGGGACCTGTCGGGATGTTCGTGGGTACAACTCAGATGTCCTTCCAGGTGAACATCATGGATACTACGGGACAGCTCGATGTCAGTGAGCAGTTGAAGACAACCGTCCGCGGCGAGTCAGAAAGCAAGAATGTTGCCGACAGCGTTGCCAAGACGATTGCCAAACGCTACGCTGCCGAAACTAAGAAGTTCGAGAAGACTCGAGTGGCTGGCGTAGCGGGGTCTATAAGCCAGTGAGCACGGCGTATGGCGTTTTGGGAGGCCAAGGCGCAGCAGATCACCTCGAGACCCTACGACCAGGTTCGCGTCGGCATCTGTCGGCGAACTGCCGATCGTATGATAAAGAGATGACCTCGGTGAAACCGAACAAGCATCAGCTTAAAACGCAGGAAACGCGAGAGCTGTTGCTCCGCGCTGCCCAGGAGATCTTCGTTCGCGATGGATACTCGGGAGCGGAATTAGGAGAGATTGCCGCGACTGCTGGCCGGACGAAGGGCGCCATCTACGCTCAATTCGAGAGCAAGGAGGACATCTTCATGGCGTTGGTGGAGGACTATGCGCTGCGCAACCGCTCCGAGATGGTGAAGGCGCTGGCAAATTCGTCGGGGGTCGAGCAGAATCGCGAAGTATTCAGAAAGCTATGTATGAAGATGAGCGGGGATCGGACTTGGAATATCCTGATGCTCGAATTCAAGCTCTTTGCCATCCGCAATCCTGAAGCGAAGAAGCGCTACCAGAGATTCATGTCGACGATGATTTCTCCGGGTGATGAAAAGCGTCTCACACAGTTGTTGGGAGCCGAGCGGAAAGGGGGAGACGCGCTTAGCCGTTCGCTCAGTGTTCAGCTCATTCAGCCCTTGCTCTCCGCGATCGCGCTGGAGGCGCTGTTTGACCCCGGGGTGCTCACGGAGGACGCTGCGAAGAAGGTAGCGGGGCGCCTCTTCGACGCCCTGTTTGAAGCCCCTGGTTCTGTAGAGTCCGTTGATTCCTCGAGGAGATCAAGACAGCGAGCGGAAAAAGTCAATCATCACAAACGCTAGGAGTTGTACCCGTTCAGGATCTTCGCGTCCGTGAAAGAGATGATAGCGCTCAAATGCGACGTCATTCAGCGACGTCTCCAGTTGCCACATGAGCATTGCTCTGAGTATGAACAGTCGCTAACAATCCTGTGGCAGCGGATTCACTTTGATCGGTCCAAGGGCACTTCGAGACTGCCTGCCTGTCCGGAGACGTGGTCGTAGATGCCGGCACGAAGCCAGGCCGCTTGTGCCGGTATATCCAATTGCTCGCTATATTTGATGCCGCCTTTCACGAAGCGGGCATATTCCGCGGACGGCACATTGAGGTTGAGTGTGTTGGCGACTGAGTTCAGCGCCTTCCCGTCGCGGTCATAAGCAATGGAGACCAGAGTTGCCTGGCCATGAAGCACGCCATCGGCAGATGAGCTGAGCACCAGCGGGGTCACATCGACGTCGTAGGCAATGGAATAACGGGTCACGGGACGCGGGACGTTCGGATTGCTGCCCGCTAGCTGAGCGGTCGCCGCCTGCACGGCGCCGCGAAGGGGAGACAACCGAAACAAAATCTGCGTGGATGCTGGCACGTTATGTTGCATGAGAGCCAGGAAGCTGTTGTCGTGCGCAGGCGCCAGGGCGGGTGAGTAACTGCGGCGATAGGAGAGATGGTAGCTGCCGGGGTGGACACGCACTTCGATGCGGCGCAGTTTGTTGTCTTGTGATTTATCCGAGGGAGCGTACGCCAGGGTGTAATAGTGCGCTCCCGTGCGATCGACCTCAGCGAGGGCGCCCTTCAGGTCGTTGGTGTTGTAAATCGCTTCGCCCCCGGTGGCGCGAGCGACCTGCTCCAGGGTTAACCGCTCCTCCGCGTGCAGGCTCGAGTCGGCGGACTCAGCGGCGGCGACACGATCTGGAGTGCGCACAAGGCTGTCGCCTGCAGCGATGGCAGGAGCCGAGAGGGGTTGCGGAAAGAGGCCGCGCGCGTCAATTGGGTAGACCGCTACACGAGCATTGGCGAGAAGGCCGGCAGTATGGTTCACAGCCCCAGAAAAGTCACGTGCTGACTGGGTGGGATTTTTTAGGTCCGGGTTGGGCATAACAGCCACCGGAAACGAGCCGGAAAGCCACATAACGTTCTTGCGCCCAGGCATGCCAGAGAGGTAGCGAGCCAGCTGATCGAAGGCGGAAAGTGTGTACTGCACGCGAAGACTGAGTTCGAACGAATCCTGCTCGGCGTTGAACTGCTGCAGGTGGTGCATCATCATTTCCCCTCTCCCTAAGTCGTGCATGACCAAGCCTAATTCGAGCGCGTCATCCTCATCTTTCAGTTGCTTCTCGGTGTCTTTCGGCGTCTTCAGCAACGGAGATTTTTGCGGCGAACGGGCAAACTCTTCCACGGCTTTAAGCAGAGCACTGTGGTCGGTGGTGAAGCCTTCCAGCTGATGGAGCTGCGTGTAGAGAGTAAAGATGGCAATTGTCTTATCGACGGGCAAAGTTTTTAAGTACTCAAGCATCACCCGGTGTGTCTGCACCTGGCCCGAAGGCGGCGTATTAAGTGCATCCAGCAACAGAACATCGACCGTATCGTTGTTCGCAACCGCTTCGGCATTGGTGTAGACGCCGGCCGGCAGCGGGGGAAGCGCCTCCGCAGGGAGTGCTGTGGCGGAAGGATGATAGGAGAAGGAGACGATTTGCTGCGGCTGACCGTTTTCGAGGACGGTGAAGTTGTCCTGGGATAAACCTTCGACAGGGCTGCCATGATGGCCGGTGACCACTACATCCACCAGCACATTGGTAGCGCCGGTCTTAAACGTTGGCGGGGCCGGGGTGGCGGACGAACTCGATTGCGCGAAGGCAACAGACGCCAGGGCGAGTATCCCTGAGAGAAATAACAATAGCCGATCGGGGCGCATTAAACCTTCAAGAAGTTTTTATCGTTCCTCCTCCGCTGATCTGCAGACTCGGCGGTAGGGCAGACCTAGTAATTCTCGTTCGCGACAATGATACAGGAGCTGCTCTATAGTTCATGGTTGACTGAACAACGGGCTTTCATCCCCCGGTTTTCGTAGCGAGTGGAAAGAAAGGACCAGCATGATGAGACCCGGCAAGGTGACGGCCGCGCTGCTGCTGATGTTCATGACCAGGATAGTCATGGCCACCGACAACGAGCTTAAGAACGATGGCTCTCTCGACCGGCTCCTCAAGCAGACCGGTGTGTATAACATTTCGAGCAGCGGCAAGACCCCGGGTTTCGTGGTCGATCCCGCGTGGCCGCAACCGCTGCCGAACAATTGGATTCTGGGCCAGATCGGCGGGCTCTATGTCGACCCGCATGACCATATCTGGGTCTACAATCGGCCGCGCACCATGACCAATGAAGAGGCCGGCCTCGAAGGGCCCGTGCCTGGCGCCGTGAATGACAAGGGGCAGCCGGTCAACGGCCTCGGCCAGGTGCGCACCTATGGCACGATCGCGGATTGCTGCAAAGCCGCGCCCTCGGTACTGGAGTTTGATACACAGGGAAAGCTGCTGCGCTCCTGGGGTGGTCCCACCGACCCTGGTTTTATCGGCGGTAAGTGTCAGGCGGAGGCAGGCTGCCTTTGGCCCAGCAGCGAGCACGGGATTTATGTCGACCAGAACGACAATGTCTGGCTCTCGGGAAATTCGGCGGCAGCCGACAAGGGGGGCTCGCCTTGGGCAACCAACAAGCAAGGCGGCGACGGCTTCGTCCAGAAGTTCGACATGGACGGCAACTTCAAGTTGAGAATCGGGGGAACCCCGAAGAAGCCGGACAGTAACGATGTGCATGGCGGTGTGAATGGCACACCGCTGCTTTACCAGGCGGCGGACATGGTAGTCGATCCGGCAACCAACCGCCTGTATATAGCGGACGGCTACGGAAATCGCCGGGTCCTGATCGTTGACGCCGACACCGGCAAATACATTGGCCACTTCGGCGCCTATGGAAACAGCCCCGTCGATGACGCCGCAGCAGCTGCAGCCGGGACATGGATCGAGGACTCTACCAAGGGCAACAAGAAACCCGCCTTCTTCCGCAACCCCGTGCATTGCGTGAAAATTGCCAACGACGGAAAACTCTACGTCTGCGACCGGGGAAACGATCGCATTCAGGTGTTTGACATCCACGATCCCTCGCTGGGCAAGCCCTGCAGCAATTCAACGGGTGCGGCCGGCAAGTGCGGGTTCCTCGCCGAGCAATTTATCAGCCAGCACACCAACATCATTGGCACCGCCGTTTCCCTGAACTTCTCCAGAGATCAGGCGCAGAGTTGCCTCTATATCGGAGACAACGCCAACATGACCATCTATGTCCTGAACCGAAATAATCTGCAGGAGTTGGGCCGCTTAGGGCGCAGTGGGCGGACGCCTGGAGACTTCCACTGGCTGCATCAGGTGAGCCTGGACAGCAAGGGCAACATCTACACCGGGGAAGTGGACACGGGGAAGCGGATCCAGAGGTTTGTCCGGTATGGCAGCACGGGGTGCAGTGGGACTGGATCGTCTATCGTGGGCGGGCCCATGGCCACGAAGTAGAAACCGGGAGCGTCAGGAAGTGGATGCCGGCGTCGTTCCGGAGCCCTTGAACAGTTTGATTCGGGCAGTGGCCTTGCAGTGTAGATTTCCTATCAAGTGATATCCCAACAGAGTCAAATACTTACACTTCAAGCTTCGGGATCTGGGCCATTTGCCGGCAGCTTTTTCAAAAGCCTTCGCGGCTAGTACCCGTTGGTTCTATTGCTTTTTTCACCAAAACGGTCACAAGATTTTGTTTGGGTGAATGGCAGATTCGCTCTTAAGGAAGGCGGAAGGAAGGGGTGGCTCTCTTCCCAAAAAACGATGTCTACGGGTGCCGAAGAAAAAGGATTTTTCGTCGCCTTAGGAAGCCAACCTCCGATCAGAGACCTACATCTAAGGTCCAGCGCAAACCGAATTTAGGACGTTTTTGTAGCGCGACTTCAATGATCCGCCTCCGGACTGTCACTGTGTGTTGAAGGGACCGCGGCCGGCCTGCTTACAGGTTTGCCCGCCGGTTGATGCTTTGCGCTTATTAGGGAGATAGGCATGAGAAAAAATGGAACGACCGTGTTGCCCGAACAGGAAGAAGCCGCACCCCGCAAGTCAAAAACCAATGGGCACAACGGCGCCGCTGCGCAATATGAGTCTTCGGAAATGGTTCTCATTCTGGAGAAAATGCAAGCCATGCGCGATGGAGATTTTTCGGTGCGCCTTCCGGGTTCATGGACCGGGCTCAGCGGCAAGATGGCCGACACCTTCAATGAAATTGCCATGGCGAATCAACGCATCGCGAAGGAACTGCGGCGCGTGGGCCAGGTGGTGGGAAAAAAGGGCAGGACCCGGGAAAGGGCCAGGTTTGACGAATCTCGAGGCGCCTGGGGAGAGATCGAGGACTCCGTCAACACCCTGGTGGAGGATCTGCTGCGGCCGACCGCCGAAGTAACCCGCGCGATCGCGGCCGTGGCCGAGGGCAACCTGACCCAGACGGTAAGAATGGATGTGGATGGACGCCCGCTCGAGGGCGATTTTCTCCGCTCGGCCAAGATCGTCAACACCATGATTCAGCAGCTCGGGGTATTCACGTCGGAAGTCACTCGTGTGGCGCGAGAAGTTGGCACCGACGGCAAGCTGGGCGGCCAGGCGCAAGTGCCCGGGGTCGCTGGAACCTGGAAGGACCTCACCGACTCCGTCAACTCCATGGCCAGCAACCTCACGAGCCAGGTACGCAATATCGCCGAAGTCGCGACCGCGGTGGCCAGCGGCGATCTATCCCGCAAGATCACGGTGGATGTTCGCGGGGAGATTCTGCAGCTCAAGGAAGCCATCAACACCATGGTCGACCAGCTGAGATCCTTCGCCTCCGAAGTCACGCGTGTGGCCCGCGAAGTGGGCACCGACGGAAAATTGGGTGGGCAGGCAGTGGTGCTCGGCGTCGCGGGTACATGGAAAGATCTGACTGACTCCGTCAACGCCATGGCAGGCAACCTCACCGCCCAGGTGCGCAACATCGCGGAAGTCACCACGGCCGTAGCTCGCGGCGACTTGTCGCGCAAGATTACTGTGGACGTCAAGGGCGAGATCCTGGAGTTGAAGAACACCATCAACACCATGGTGGATCAGCTGAACGCCTTCGCCGGCGAGGTGACCCGCGTGGCGCGTGAGGTCGGCACCGAGGGAAAGCTCGGCGGCCAGGCCCAAGTCCCCGGCGTGGGCGGTACCTGGAAAGACCTTACCGACAACGTCAACTTTATGGCCAGTAACTTGACTGGCCAGGTACGCAATATCGCCGAGGTCGCGACGGCGATCGCCAGCGGCGATCTCTCGCGCAAGATCACCGTCGACGTTCGCGGCGAGATTCTGCAGCTGAAAGAAACGCTGAACACGATGGTGGACCAGCTGAACCGTTTCGCGGGCGAAGTCACCCGCGTGGCGCGTGAGGTGGGGTCCGAAGGGCGGCTTGGTGGGCAGGCCAATGTGCCCGGTGTAGCCGGTACCTGGAAAGACTTGACGGACTCCGTCAACTCCATGGCCGGCAACCTGACCGCCCAGGTGCGCAATATCGCCGAGGTGACCACAGCCGTGGCACGCGGCGATCTCTCGCGCAAGATCACGGTGGATGTGAAGGGCGAAATTCTGGAGCTGAAAGACACCATCAACACCATGGTGGACCAGCTCAATGCCTTTGCCGGCGAAGTTACGCGTGTCGCACGCGAGGTGGGTACCGAAGGCAAACTCGGCGGCCAGGCACAAGTACCGGGCGTCGCCGGTACATGGAAGGACCTTACCGATAACGTGAACTTTATGGCCAGCAATTTGACTGGCCAGGTACGCAATATCGCCGAAGTGGCCACCGCCGTAGCCCGCGGCGACTTGTCACGCAAGATCACGGTGGACGTGAAGGGCGAGATCCTCGAACTGAAGGACACCATCAACACCATGGTGGAGCAGCTGCGGTCCTTCGCCTCGGAAGTCACCCGTGTCGCGAGAGAAGTGGGCACGGACGGAAAGCTAGGCGGCCAGGCACAGGTGCCTGGCGTCGGCGGCACCTGGAAAGATCTCACCGACTCAGTAAACTCGATGGCCAGCAATCTAACCGGCCAAGTGCGCAACATCGCTGAAGTAGCTACGGCGATCGCCAGCGGCGATCTATCCAAGAAAATCACCGTGAATGTCAGCGGCGAAATTCTTCTGCTGAAAGACACCATTAACACCATGGTGGACCAGCTCAACGCGTTTGCCGGCGAGGTAACGCGTGTAGCCCGCGAAGTCGGATCAGAGGGCCGGTTAGGCGGCCAGGCCAACGTGCCTGGAGTGGCCGGCACATGGAAGGATCTTACCGACTCGGTAAACTCAATGGCCGGAAATCTCACAGCGCAGGTACGCAACATTGCCGAGGTGACCACCGCCGTCGCCCGCGGCGATCTCTCGCGCAAGATCACCGTCGATGTGAAGGGCGAGATTCTCGAACTGAAGAACACCATCAACACCATGGTGGATCAGCTCAATGCCTTTGCTGCTGAGGTAACGCGCGTGGCCCGCGAAGTAGGGACAGATGGAAAACTCGGCGGCCAGGCGCAGGTGCCAGGAGTCGCGGGTACCTGGAAAGATCTCACCGACAATGTCAACGTCATGGCTGCCAACCTCACCGAGCAGGTGCGCGGCATCGTTAAAGTAGTCACCGCGGTTGCGAATGGCGCCCTGACCCAAAAACTAACCGTGAACGCCAAAGGCGAAGTCGCAGCGCTGGCGGAAACGATCAACAACATGACAGACACGCTGGCCACCTTCGCCGATCAGGTAACAACGGTTGCGCGTGAAGTGGGCGTCGAAGGCCGCCTTGGCGGCCAGGCCAACGTGCCCGGAGCAGCCGGCACGTGGAAGGATTTGACTGGCAACGTGAACCTGCTGGCCGACAACCTCACCAACCAGGTGCGCGCCATTGCCGAAGTAGCCACCGCCGTGACCCAAGGCGATCTCACCCGGTCCATCCAGGTAGAGGCCCGGGGCGAAGTGGCGGAACTGAAAGACAACATCAACACCATGATCAATAACCTCCGCCTGACGACCGAGCGGAACACCGAGGAAGACTGGCTCAAGACGAACCTGGCGCGGTTCACGGGCATGCTGCAGGGGCAGCGCGACCTGACAACCGTGGGCAAGACGCTGCTCTCGGAACTGGCACCGCTGGTGAATGCCCACCAGGCTGTCATCTACCAGATGGAGACTGAGGACGAGAAGAAATTGGTGCTGCTCTCTGCGTACGCGGGGGATCGGGCCGACGGTCATCTGCGGCGGGTGGATCCCGGCGAGGGGCTTGTGGGCCAATGCGCGATAGAAAAACGACGCATCCTGATCAGAGATCTGGGGGAGAGCAAAGTGACCATTCGCTCCGGACTATTTGAGGCTGTACCGCGCAACGTGATCGTTTTACCGGTGTTATTCGAGGATCGCGTCAAGGCGGTGATTGAGCTGGCGTCATTGGGAGTCTTTACCGCCTCGCATCTGGCATTTCTCGAACAGTTAACCGCCAGCATTGGCATCGTGCTCAACAGCATCGAGGCCACCATGCAAACCGAAGGCCTATTGAAGCAGTCGCAGCAGTTGGCGACCGAACTACAGATGCAGCAAAAAGAGCTGCAACAGAAAAACGAGCAGTTGGCGCAAAAAGCCCAGCAGTTGGCAGAGCAGAATGCCGAGGTGGAGCGCAAGAACCAGGAGATTGAGCAGGCCAGGCGTGAACTCGAAGGAAAGGCCAAGGAGCTGGCGCTTACCTCCAAGTACAAGTCCGAGTTCCTGGCCAATATGTCGCATGAGCTGCGGACGCCTCTTAATAGCATTCTGGTTCTCGGTCAGCAGCTGGGAGACAATCCGGATGGAAATCTGACCGCCAAGCAGGTTGAGTTTGCGCGCACGATCCACGGAGCGGGTACGGACCTGTTAAATCTGATCAGCGACATCCTGGACCTTTCCAAGATCGAATCCGGAACCGTCTCGGTCGAGGCGGAGGAAGTGTTCTTTGCCAGCTTGCTCGACATGATCGGACGTCCTTTCCGCCATGAGGCGGAAAATCGGCGTCTCGAATTTGAGTTGCTCACCGATCCACGGCTCAACCGAAGCCTCATCACCGATTCGAAACGTCTACAGCAAGTACTCAAGAACCTGCTATCGAATGCCTTCAAATTTACCGAGAAGGGTGGCGTGCGCCTCTCCGTCTTGGTTGCGGAAGAAGGATGGAGCAATGGTCATCCAATCTTGAGCCGGGCAACCGCAGTAGTCGCGTTTCAGGTCGCCGATACCGGCATCGGGATCCCGCAGGAGAAGCAACGCATCATCTTCGAGGCCTTCCAGCAGGCGGATGCAGGAACCAGCCGCAAGTACGGTGGCACCGGGTTGGGATTGGCCATCAGCCGCGAACTTGCGGGCCTGCTCGGCGGAGAGATTCAATTGCGCAGCACGCCCAATCAGGGCAGCACGTTTACCCTTTACCTTCCCCAGGTATATAGCGGTCCATCTGCCCTGCCAGCGAAATATCCAGACGGCCAGAGTTCGCTATCGAGTCACCCCGTCGAACTCCTAAAGACCGTGCTGGCTGAGCTTCCGGCGGAAGTGATTCCGGATGACCGCGAGACTCTACTGCCTGACGATACTGCGTTGTTGATCGTCGAAGACGATCCGCACTACGCGCGCATTTTGCGCGATCTCTCCCGGGAGAAAGGCTTCAAGGTTCTGCTCGCAACGCGGGGCGCGGAAGCTCTCGCTTTGGCGCGCGAATTCCATCCCGCTGCCGTGTCCCTGGATGTATTTCTCCCCGACATGCTGGGCTGGACCGTCCTCAACCACTTGAAACAGGATCCGGCGACACGCCACATCCCGGTACAGATGTTGACCCTCGATGAGGACAAGGGCCACGGATTGGCGCGCGGAGCCTTTGCGTTCATCACCAAGCCGGTGACTCCCGAAGGTCTGGACGCGGCGATCACGCGCATTAAGGACTACGCAGCGCCGCGGCGGAAGCGCCTCCTCGTGGTCGAGGATAATGCTGCCGAGCAGTTGAGCATTCGTGAGTTGCTGGGAGATGAAGACATCGATGTCGCCATCGCCACCACCGGCAGCGAAGCACTGGCGGCCATTGAGGTTGGGCCGTACGATTGCGTGGTGCTCGATCTGCGGCTTCCTGATATGACTGGCTTCGAGGTGTTGGAGCGGCTGCGCGACACATCCGAGTTGAGCGATATGCCGATCGTCGTCTTCACCGGGAAGGAACTCTCGCCGGAGGAGGATGCCCGCCTTCATGAGTTGGCCCGTAGCGTCGTAGTGAAAGGAGTCGAATCCCCGGAGCGGCTGCTGGATGAGACGGCACTATTCCTCCACCGCGTGATTGCCGACCTTCCTCCTCAGAAACAAAATATGCTGGATCGCCTGCATCGCTCCGACGATGCTCTGGTTGGAAAGAAAGTGCTCGTCGTGGATGATGACGTGCGCAACATATTTGCCCTGAGCAGTGTTCTGGAACGCCGGGGAATGACGGTGCTGACAGCGGGTACCGGCAAGGCGGCGATCGCCACACTGGAATCGGTTCCGGACATGTCAATTGTGCTGATGGATATTATGATGCCTGAAATGGACGGCTACGAGACGATGCAGGTGATCCGGCAGAATGCTTTGTTCCGCCGCATGCCGATCATTGCCCTCACGGCCAAGGCTATGAAAGGGGATCGCGAGAAGTGCCTGGAGGCGGGCGCATCCGAGTATCTGGCGAAACCAGTAAACACAGAGCAATTGCTCTCAACTCTTCGCATGTGGCTTCATCGGTAGGGCACGCACTGTAATCTAGGCAAAGGGCCGGGAAGATGAACACAACTGAGAGCGTCAACATCCTGATGGTAGATGACCAGCCCGGCAAGCTGCTCACCTACCAGGCGATATTGCAGGATCTGGGAGAAAATCTGATCTCCGCCACGTCTGGGAGGGAGGCTCTGGAGCTCCTGCTCAGCCGGGATGTTGCCGTCATTTTGATGGATGTGAGTATGCCCGAACTCGATGGTTTCGAGTTAGCGGATATGATCCGCCAGCATCCACGCTTTCAAAAGACTGCCATCATTTTCATTTCCGCGGTGCATCTGACGGATATCGATCGCATGAAGGGATACCAGCGCGGAGCGATGGATTACATCTCCGTGCCCGTTGTCCCGGAACTCTTGCGAGCCAAGGTCAGCGTATTTGCCGACTTGTACCGGAAGACACGGGAATTGGAACTGCTGAACAGCGAGCTGGAAAAACGCGTGCTGGCGCGCACGGAACAGTTGCGGGAAAGCGAAGAGCAGGTGCGCAGGCTCAACGTGCAGTTGCAGCAGAGAGTTGTGGAACTGGAAACGATCATGAAGGTTTTACCTGTCGGCGTTTCTATCGCCCATGATCCCCATTGCCGCTTCGTCACCGGAAATGCAGCGCTGAAGGAGTTGCTAGGACTGGAGCACCGGGAGAATCTCTCTCCGCAGAGCTACGAAAATAACGACGCAAGCTATGAGATGTACCACAACGGTGAGCGCCTTACGTTTGACGAGCTGCCCCTGCAGCGGGCCGCCGCGACGGGCAGGCCGGTGGGACGGATCGAACTCGAAATCCATTCCGGGAACGGGAAGGTGCTGCAAACCCTGATGAGCGCGAACCCGCTTTTTTATGATTCCGGCAACGTTCGCGGCGCTGTCGGAGCGCTCATCGACATAACCGAGCCAAAGAGGATGGAGCAGATATTGAGGCAGCGTGCGGACCTGCTGGATCTTGCTTCGGAAGCGATCATGGTGCGCGACCTGGACGGGACCGTCCAGTTCTGGAATTCGGGAGCGACTGCGCTCTACGGTTGGAGTGCGGATGAGGCTCGCGGCAAGAAGCTTCACCAACTGCTGAACACGCAATTTCCCGTGCCCGATCGGGAGATAGACTCCACCATCTCTGAGGGAAAGCGATGGGAGGGCAATCTGATTCAGCACACTAAAGATGGACGCGAAATCGTGGTCTCCTGTCGAAAAATTCTGCAGAGCGATGGAGCGAAACCGCGCGTAGTGCTGGAGATTTGCCGGGATATCACCGCGAGATTGCAGGCCGAGGAAGCCTTGCGCAATTCGGAGAGACTCGCGGCTATGGGGAGAATGGCGGGCATTGTCGCCCATGAAATCAACAATCCGCTGGAGTCGATCCTTAACCTCTTCTACTTGATCCAGAGACACCCGTCCCTGGATCAGGAGGCCAGACACTATACCAGGATGGCGGAACAGGAACTGTTACGTGTTTCGCACATAACCAAGCAGACGCTAAGTTTCTATCGTGAATCCGCAGAGGCCATTCCTGTTTCCATTCCCGGGCTGCTGGACGACATCCTGGAGCTTCAATCGCGTCAATTGCAGGCCAGCGGAGTGGTCGTCGAACGGCGCTACGGCAGCGGTGATGTGGTGCAGGGCTTCCCGGTGGAGTTGAAGCAGGTATTCCTCAACCTGATTGGCAACGCGATCCAGGCGATGCCGCAAGGCGGGCGCTTGCGGGTTCACATTCAGCAGTCTTATCGCGCGGCGACGCAAGCATCGGGTGTTCGCGTTTCCATACTGGATACCGGTTCAGGCATAAAGCCGGAAGACGCGAAGAGGCTCTTTGAACCATTCTTTACCACCAAATCGACAAAAGGCACCGGGTTAGGCCTTTGGATCTGCAAAGGGATCGTGGAGAAGTATGAAGGCACCATCGAATTCCGCAGTAGCAGCCTTCCGGGCAGAAACGTGACCTGCTTCTCGGTTTTCATTCCGGCAACAACTTCTATCGAAAAGCGGTTGCTCCAGTTGACCAACGTCGGAGCCGAGAGCTAAGGAGCATCCCGCAGCGGCCAAAACTCCAGCAGAACCCAATAAGAACTGGACGGCCTCAACCCCTGGACGGGTGCCCCATGTTCGCCCCAGCGTACAGGGGCCGAAAAAGACGGGCGAAGCCCTCGAATGCTTTTACGTTATCGACCACCAGGTCCGGATGGGGAGATACACAAAACTGCCCATCCCTGATCACCTCAGTTGTTCTTAGGCAAAGCAAACGCGATATAAGACCGATGCACCGGCTCTGCTGTTTGCTGCTCGGGCCCATCCCTAGGCACATCCGTCTGCTTCGCCGAGGCGGCACAGAGAACGATATATTCGCGCCCATCTATCTCGTACACTGCCGGGACACCTTCGGAAGCAGCAGGAAGATCCGTTTCCCAGAGCACCTTGCCGTTCTCCTCGTCGTAGGCGCGGAGCTTGCCCTCATCCTTGGTGGCGATAAAAACCAAGCCGCTCGCCGTGACTACAGGTCCATTTCTCGACATCATGATACCCGTGTCTTTGAGATTTTCCGGTGCGCCCTGGGGAGCATTTCCCAGCGGCACCTGCCACTTGATCACTCCGCGGTTCAGGTCATAAGCCGTGATCACTGACCAGGGAGGACGGATAATCGAAGGCTGCAATCCGTAACCGGACCAGTAGCGAACCGGCTCGGCCGCGCCGTTGCTGGGCTCGGCTGGTGGCTCATTGCGGAAGGCAACGGGCTCCGGCGCACTCGCAGGATTGCCGAGATACAAGAGGAGATTGTTCAGCAACCGGTCGGTGAGGTCGGGAAAAGCCGGCATATCGTTGCGGCCGTAGTTCACCACGCTTTTGATCGTCTCTGCGCCGAAAGTGGAAGGGGCATTTACCAGCGAAGGAATCGCCGGTGGAGCGCCTGCGCGCTCAGGACCATGACAGCGCTCACAGTAAAAATGGTAGACGGCTTTGCCTTGCACCGCCGGAGCAGCCTGGCTCGGAATTTGCCAAAGGGAGGGCGGCTCGCTGTGCTCGTTCTTGAGAATGGCCGGAATATCCATCGACACGACATACATGGTTCCGTTGCGGGGGTCGGCCGCCGTCATACCCCAATTGACACCGCCATGGTTACCGGGCATCTCGATCGTATCTGTGAGCCCAGGAGGGGTGAACAGGCCCTGGTTGGCCGCATTCTCCACTACTTTTTTCCAACGCGCTCGGTCGGGCGGGGTCAGGATATAAGGATTCACATCGGCCGCGGTGAACGCCTGGCGGGCGAAGGGCGGTGGGGCGGTGGGAAAGGGCTGAGTGGGAGAAACCTCCTCGTCCGGCATGTTGGATGCCGGCACGGCTCGCTCCTCGATGGGCCACACCGGCTTCCCCGTGGCCCGGTTGAAGACGTAAAGGAACCCCTGCTTGGACGCCTGGGCCACGATAGGAATGTCCTTACCGTTTTGCTTCACGGTCAACAACTGTGGAGCGGCCATCGCGTCATAGTCCCACAGATCATGGTGAATGAGCTGGTAGTACCAGACCATCTTTCCCGAGCGGGCGTTCAGCGCCAGCAGTGAGTCCGCGAATAAATTATTCCCTTTCCGGTCGGCGCCGTAGAAGTCATAAACGGGAGCGCCGGTAGGGATGTAGACGATCCCCGCTTTCTCGTCGACGCTCATCTCGCCCCAGCAATTGACTCCGCCGGCCGATTTCCAGGCGTCTTTGGGCCAGGTCTCGTGACCGGGTTCTCCGGGATGCGGGATGGTATGAAAGATCCAGGCCATGCGCCCGGTGCGCACGTCATAGGCGCGTATATCGCCCGGAGGAGAGCCATAGTCCTCCCCGGTAGAAGAACCGAGAATGATCAGATCCTCGAAGACCACCCCGGGCGTGCCGGACTGAATCTGGCGCATGGAATTAGGATCCCGCCCCAGCCCCTCCTTCAGACTGACAGTGCCGTCCTTGCCAAAGGAGGTAATCAATTTCCCGTTGGCCGCGTTGATTGCTTCCAGATTGCTGGCAAAGGAGATCAGAAGGCGCCGGTCGCTGCCATCGCTGCTCTGCCAATAGTTGATGCCGCGATGAGTTTCCGTGCGCGGCCCCAGGTTGCGGGAGCGATAGGTCCACAATTCTTTTCCCGTGGCCGCATCGAGGGCAACGATCGACGTGTTTTTAGCCAGCACGTACATGGTCCTGCCGACCACGATGGGATTGAACTCGTAGGGCCCGGCTCCGCTGTCGTACGACCAGGCGGCCTGCAATCGGCGTACATTCGACCGGTCAATCTGCTTCAGAGCAGTGTAGTGAGATCCATCCGCGTTGCCCAGGTACGTGCTCCACGTGGTGTGACTCTTCGCCTCTTCTTTGGGGCTGGCGGCGCCCATCAGGCCGAAGATGAAAACTGTGAAGGTTACAGTTAGGCAAACCCTCCCAGGGCGTCCATTGGTTCTAGATCTTGAACGGACCATAAAAGACAAACGTTCCCTTCCTTGCGGTAGTCACGATCTCGATCTTGCCGTCTTGGTTGATGTCCTTGGCAACGATCTGGGTGCCCACACCCGAAGTGTTGTGGATGAGGCTGGGAACCCACTCCACGGCTCCGCCAGGATTGCGCACCAGGCGGAAGCGGTAGAGCACCGGCGGATTGTCCACATCGTTCTCATCGTAGACATATCCATGCGACCACCAGCGTTTTCCCGTGACGATGGACGGCAATTCGTCGCCGTCGAGGTGCGCGAAGGCCAGCGCATGCAGCTCGGTAAAGGATACCGACTTGTCGGTCTCTTCCCATGCCTCCCGTTCAGCCAACGGGGTGGAAGGGGAGCCCATGATCAGGTGGCGCTTCCAGGTCACCTCCCCTTGCGCGCTTCGTTGTTGTTCGAACCATGCTAATCCGGGGCCGTGGGCATTGAGGCTGGTAATGACATCGGGAACTCCGTCGCCGTTGACGTCGTAGACGATGATGTCGGCGCCCCCGCGCAGTCCAGGCTCTCCTTCGGTGGCGCCGAAGAGCACTGGATGAAATTTCCATAGGCCGCTGGCGCCGGCGGACGGCTGCTCCCACCAGCCGCTGGCGGTGATGATATCCAGGCGTCCGTCGCCGTTGATATCCCCCACGCCCAGGCCGTGCGGGCCCCGCGGCGCTTTCTCCGAAACGGGAAAAAACTGCCACGGCTTGGTTGGATCGGAGGCGTTCGGCTTGGCATACCCAACCTGGTTGTCCCGGGTAAGGATGAGCTCAGGGTGACCGTCGCCGTCGATGTCGAAGAGCTGTGTGGTTTCCGAAGCAACCGAGGGCACCACGTTGTAGTTATCCCAGTGGCGAAGCTCGCCGCGAGGATTCACGAAGAGATGGGCGGAGAAACTGGGTTTGGGACCAAACCCCATGATCATCAAAACGTCCGGCCAACCGTCCCCAGTGAAGTCGTGAATATGACTAAGAAAGCAGTTGGAGTAGTTCCCGTGTTCACCCACTCCGGCCGGGTTGATGGTGGCGGGTGGGAAAAGCTCCCGCGCGGTGGTGTAATCCGGTCCCACGTAGTAGAAGGGACCCGCCACCACCTCGTCGTAGCCGTCCTTGTTCAGGTCTCCCGCGGCGACACCCTCGGCGTAGAAGAGGTCGGTCATCTGACGAACGTGAGGGTTGGCGGCATTTTGCGCTAACCCCGCAGCCCGTTGGGTGAGATCGAAGAACGAAAGATCTTTAAAATGGGTGGCCTGCGCCGGAAACAAACAGTGCCAGTGCTTCCGAACTGGCTTTTGGCGTCGAGCGCTTCTGCCACACCTGTCTTGTCCCACGGACACGCAGACCCGCGCAGCGTGATTTCCACCTGCTGCCAGCCATCGGCTGGTGGAGTGATGTGGATGGAAGGGCGCGTTGGCCAGCCTTCCTTGGTGGCTTCCGCATCGTTGATCCCGGCACAGGGAATGGGGGCGCACATCCCGGGATAAATTTTGTCTCCGCTCCCGGGTTCCTCGTGCACCGGACCGGGAATGGACTTGCGGTCGATCTGTTTCCCTTGCGGGTCGAGGGTGAGCAGAGACATCTCTCCCGCGTGCGCGCCGGTGAGCGCCACGTAGACGCCCATGGTTTGACCGCCGTTCGACTCCGGATGGGAGAAGCGGGACCAGGCAACAGGCGCGTTGCGCAGCAGTACCCCGGCTTCTCCACCGGTAGAGCGAAAAGCAAAGCGGAGAACGAAGTCTTCGAACCCGCGCTCCGTTTCCAGCCACCCGCCTCCGGGAGCGTCACACGACCCAAGCAGCTCTCCGCCTTCCACGCGCCATTGCGCAGGCCCTCGTTTCCGCCATCCCGTCAGGCTGCTTCCGTCGAAGAGCGACTGCGGAGCTGAACCGTTCATCCGGGCAAGGTTGGCTTGCGCGTCGCCGATAGAGGGAGCCCCCTGCTCCAGCCTGGCGGCGGCCTGCGAAAAGGGAACCCACGCTCCTGCGGTCGAGGCCAGGGCGAGAAATTGTCTGCGGTTTGCTTTCATTCCCGGAGGTCTCCTCTTTTACCTGCGCGGAGCGATGGCTGCGAAGTAGTTCTCAGCGGATCTTACTCGGGCTTGAGTACGGTTTGCGACTCGATTTTGGCGGGATCGAGTTGCACGTTGAAACCGAGCCCGGTGGGCAGGGCGATGTGGGCGTTGACCGGAACCAGGGGATTGCTTTCAAAGTGGTAGTAGTGCCGCATCTTGTTCACCAGATACTCGCCCAGGGGGAAAGTCATGGGCGACTGGCTGGAGATGATGTGCACCGCGGCACGCAGGCTATGGCCATGGGGGATCACCGGCACATCGTGCAGCGAAGCCACCGTGCCGATGCGCACCAACTCTGAGGTGCCCCCACACCACTCCGGATCTGCCTGCACCACGGAGAGCGCGCCCGCCTGCAGGTAACGCTCCACTTCCCATCGGCCGTAGAAGTGTTCTCCGGAGGCGATGGGAATGGTGGTGCTGTGGCGCATGGCGGCAAAGCTCTCGATCTTCTCCGGGTGCGTCGCTTCTTCAATCCAGTGCGGGCGATACTTCTCCACCTGGTGCGCCCATTCCAGGGTGTAGTTCTGGTCCCATCCGCTGTAGGCGTCGAACATGATCTCGCTGTCCTCGCCCAGGGTCTCGCGCAGGATGCGGACGAGTTCAACATTCTTCTGCATGCCCTCAGGGCCGGAGCCCGGGCCGTAGCCCATGAACCACTTCTGATAGCGGAAGCCGTGCTGCTTGATGGCCAGCGCGCGGGTGCGCACCGCCTCCGGCTCCAACGAAAAACCGAGGCAGCTGGCATACATCTCGACCGAGGAGCGCGTGGGGCCGCCCAGCAGGCGATACACCGGCACCCCGTAGTAACGGCCGCGCACATCCCATAGAGCGTTGTCGACCGCGCTGATCCCCATCATGAAGAATCCATCGCGCGAGTGCCGGTTGGAGCGATACATCTCGTCCCACAGCGCTTCTCCTGCAAGCGCGTCCTTGCCCAGGAGAAAAGGCCGCAGCTCCTGTTCCACCACAATGGCCGCGCTCTTCTCGATGGGGCCGTAGAGACCTTCGATCCCGCCCGCGTGCAGGCGAAGATAGATCGCGCTGGTGTGGACCTCCTTCGTGCCTGATGGCTTATCGGTGTAGGGCTCGGGGCGCAGATCGTCGTAGACGTCGAGCGGATTCACTTGCGGCTGCCCGTTGACGCCTGCCTCCTCGGTATACCTGCCATGCAGTTCGATCAGTTCCAATGCTTCAATCTTCAGCGGACCGCCGGCATGGTCGTTGGCGGAAGCGAACGCAGTGGAAATAGCGCTGGTGCGGATGGTGGCGAAAGCGGTCGCAGCTGCTCCGAGCAGGAACCGGCGACGGCTGGGTGAAGAAAAAGCGGACGAAGAACTGGTACGAAGAGAGTCAAACATTCGTCTCATGTTCCCTTAAGCACGACGTATCCACTCTACCGCCTAACGAACTGTTAGCTGACAGTGATCTCAAAGGAATTGCCTCGAGAACCTCCTAGAATCACGTCATTCCTTCCTGGAGGGCGTCTTGATGAATTGCGACGTAGCGAAGCACGGAATCGAGCTGAACGTCGAGCTTCAAACCATGAGCGACGAAGGGCTGATCGCTGCGGCGCAATCGGGCCAGGAGGGGCCTTCGTGGAATTGTGCTCACGAAGCACGAAGCGCGCCTTCAGCACCATCTACAGCGTCACCAAGAATCGTGAGGACGCGGAGGATGCCCTGCAGGATTCCATGCTGCGTGCCTTCCAGCATTTGCGGCAGTTTGACGGAAGGTCCAGCTTTGCCACCTGGTTCACCCGGATTGGCATCAACTCAGCGCTCATGATCCTGCGCAAGAGGCGCATCCGGCCGGAAGCGCCGATGGATGTAAGCGCCGAAGTAGAGTCCTGGCGCCACTGGCAAATTTCCGGGCACGCCACGGACCCGGAGAAGCATTATGCAGCATGCGAGAGGTCCAGAAATCTGAAACAGGCGATCGGTCAGCTGCCGAGCTCGCTCCGCTTCGTGGTCGAGCAGGGACAGATGAAGGGATATTCGACCAAGCAGATCGCCGACCGTATGGGCATTTCGATTCCCGCCACGAAATCCCGCCTGGCGCGAGCCAGAGTTGCGCTGCGCAAGTCGATGAGCTAGGGTCTAAGCGTTCGCAACACGCTTGCCTGTCAAATCCGCTTCTCATCCTTGCCCTGGCGGGACGAACTGTGATCGTGCCGGTGCCAAATCTGCCTGCAGCGGCTGGGCCTATTCCGCGATCATCTTTTTCCCGTTGTGGAACGCGCCGCCGTGAGTAAGTCAGCAGCCGCACGTATGTACGAGCGTCGGTAGGGACTTAGGGTGCGTGAAATTTCTTCCCGACGTTTACAAGTTGGGCTCCTCACACTGAAGCGCTATTGGGTTATCGGCGATATCTCTTGTAAGGTAGCGAATATAGTGGACGCGGATAGTCGGTTCCTGTAGGCGGCGATCCGCACCGAACGCAGGCGCACGTGAAAGACGGTTGGACGGTTGAGCCTTTTGTAGTTGCCCAAGTGGCGGCCGCATCGGTTCAGATTTCCGTTGATCGGCAATCATGCCCTTAGAACTCGCTCACGCTGGGCTGAGGGCTTAGGAAAATCACTGGGCTGCTCGCCTGCACGATAAGAGCCGGGCGCCGCAACCGTGTGGTGGACGAAACGCCATGCAACGGGTGACGACTTATGAACTCCGGCGCCGATGAGCTGAATGGGTCGCTAAAGCAGTTACAGGAAGTCTGGCACGTCTCCAACAAGTACAACGCTGCGGCCTGCTGCACCATCTGCAGCGGTGTAGTACAACACGAGCCTTGGTGCGTCATTGTCAACAAGGACATGGAGTACGCCTTCCTGCTCGCCGTAGACCCCGTAGTCATCACCGAAGGGGACAAGATCACGCTACATTCCCTGGGCGTGGCATGGCATTCCTGCGCCGGCTAGCGCGAATAATTTGGCCGCTATTCAGGTCCCAGAATGAGTGGGCCGAATGGATTATCGATCAGAACCTTCCATCCTCCGTCCGCCTGCTTGCGAAATACTGTGGTTGCGGTGAACGTCCTTTCTGCGGCGCCCTTGACCTGAAGAGTCCAGCGAGACACGAAGAGCGCCACGCCGTCGGCTTCGATGACGTGCGTCTGGAGTTGCTTTGCGCAAGACCCGGATTGCATCGCCTGGGCAAAAAAACTTCTTAGCTCCACCGTTCCCCGGGCTGCCTTCCCAGGCTCCGTGATGACGACTGCGACATCTTCGTAAAGGCTGAGGACCGTGGGGAGATCCCCTTGCGCAAAAGCGCGATCCAATAATTCCACCGCCTGCTCGGGACTGGTAGCGATCATTCTCATTGCCTCCTGGAAGAGTCTGGACGAAGAGACCACGCGAGCACCTCACGATCCCACGAACGAATCTTCAGGTGAGCTGCCGCCCTTAACTTTGTCATCCCGAAGCGAACTCCGGATTTCCTACTTCGCAGCACTAGCCAACGGCCACCTATGCGGCTTTCTTTGAGGAAAGCCGCATGAGGTCTATCGACACCACTAAGCTTGACAGGAAAATCCGGAGGCAGCCGAGGGACCTGCAGTTTCCCTCTCTCCTCCAACAACGGTGAAGGGCACCGGGGCGAATTGTCGCTTAGAGCTTGAAGCGCCATTCATTTCTTCCTTGCTGTTTGTGCTAAGTCGCAGGCTCTATCGGCAAGCGATAGCTGCGCTGTCGTCAGGGCTGCCCAAGCTCCCCCGTTTCAGAGTAGGATGGCTGTCAATATGAAGCGTCGTTGGGGACAGATCCTCCAGGGTTTGCTGGCCATTCTGGTCGTCCTCTATCTCGGGGACTGGATCACCTGGCGGGTCAGGGCAGGCGCTCATGCATCGAATAGCGTGCAAGTGGAGCAGTTTTTGAAAACGCCGCTGAAGGGCCAGAAAGAGGAATTCGACTATATGGGGACTGTCGCCGAACCCTGCGTGCCCGCCCTCTTTCCCCACTCGTCGACGGCGCCATGCTGGTGGGTGGAGCGGCATAAAATTCAGTGGGTATCGCCTTAGCCCGCGCCGTTTGGGGTGACAGTGAGAGCTGGCCGTGTTTCTGGAACTCGTTAAATTCGCTTCTTTGCTGCTGAGTATTCTTACCCTCGATGCCGTCTTTCATACTGCCTTTCTGGAGCCCGGGAGCCACCTCGAACAGCAACTGCTGCCCGCCTTGCGTATGCTGTTGCTGGCCGCTGCCGTTTCCCTGGTCAGTGGATACATCTTTCGCGAAGGGGAAAAAAGATCAGAGCCAGGGGCAGTCCGGCACGATGGCAGCGTGGCAGGCTCCTTGCCCATGATGATTTTCTGGTGGGGGAGTGGCGTGATGGCCCTGCTTTTTGGCCTCGCCTGGTTGGTCGAGCGCTACGATCACCTGTGGCGCTAAATAAGGAAATCAAGCTTCGAGACGGCCGCGCTCGATTTTCTATGGCTGCCGCCAGTGTGCGCCTCCCTTCTGGGGACACGGGGAAGGTGGCTTTTCCGGACGAAAACCATGCCGGAAGTTGTTGTTCTGTAAGCAGCAGAAGCGACCATGCGGTAACCGGGATGGAACCGGATGCGGGAGCAGCGCGTATCAGCATGCATGAGTTTAGCCGGCACACTCGCTTTGAACATCGCGCCAACAGGAGCGCGCAGTGAGCGTTACCAGGCCAACTCCGGGAGGCCCTATCCTACAAGCCGAGGAATTCCCGCGGTGACTCTCCCTTCAAACACGCCGCCGGACCGGGAGAGCGCGCGCCGGCAGTGGCCTGCCGAACGGCGGCCCGAGGCGCCGGAGATCGACTGGCCCGCGCTCGTCAGGCGCTGCCTCGACGGCGATTCCAGCGCTTGGACCGAGCTGGTGGCGGCCCAGCAGCGCCGCGTCTACGCGCTCTGTTACCGTTTCACCGCCTCGTCGCACGACGCAGAAGACCTGACCCAGGATGTCTTCATCAAACTGTACGGCAATCTGGCCAGCTTTGACGCTGCCAAGGGCAGCTTCCAGACCTGGATCACGACCCTGACGCGCAACCTGCTGGTCGATCATTTCCGCCGTTCCCGCCAGCAGAGGGTGACGGACTCAATGGATGCCGGCTGGGAGCAGGGCACCGACCCATCTCGCGTGGAACCGGTCGTCGACCAGCGCACCACGCCGTTTCAGCACGCGGTACGCAACCAGCTAGAGCAGATGGTGCAGAATGCCCTGGCCAAGGTGTCGCCGGAGCTGCGCGAAGCAGTTATTCTGCGCGATCTGCAGGATATGGATTACAAAGAGATTGCCGAGGTATTGGCGATTCCCCAGGGAACCGTCAAGTCCCGGATCAGCCGTGGCCGGGCGGAACTAGCGCGGCTGCTAGAACGTACTAAAGGGCAGGTGATGTAAATGTCTGAGCGCGAACAAAATAAGCCGTCCGGCCAGCCAGGCCGGGTCTTACGGTGCGATGAATGGGAAAACCTGATCGCCGATGCGCTGGACGGAACCCTCTCCGCGGCCGATGCGGCCGCCTTTGCCCGCCATCAGGGCGAGTGTGCGCTCTGTGCCCAGATGTTCAAAGAGACCCAGCAGGGCAAGGCATGGATGGATTACCTGGCGGAGGAGCCGGAAGTTCCGGCCGATCTGCTGCAAAAGGTCCTGGCCCGGACCAGCGGACGCTTCGCCTCGGGGGAGGAGGCGGGTGTGGCGCCGGGTGTTCCTCCGCCGGTACGCGCCGTGCCGGCCCGCTCAACCTGGCATAGGGTTTGGCCGGTGGTGCGCCAGGTGGCCCGCCAGGCATTTGAGCCCAGGCTGATGATGACCGCGGCCATGGCATTCTTTTCCATCGCGTTGACTCTGAACCTGACCGGCATCAAGCTGACCGAGGTCCGGGCCGCCGACCTTCGCCCCTCGCGGGTACGCGCTACGCTTACCCGGCAGTACTACTCCACCAACGAGCAGGTGATGAAGTACTACGAGAATCTCCGGTTGGTCTATGAGATGGAGGCCCGGGTACGGGAATTGCGGCGCTCCACTGAGGCGGAACCCGCGCCCCGTCCAACCTCCAACGAAACCCCCAAGCAGGCGCCGCGCGACGGCAGCCCCAGTTCGACTGCCCCCAGCGGGGGACAAACTCAGCCTGTACCTCAGGGCAGACGCACGCCCTTGAACAGCGATACCGCCCTGCCGGCGATGCTGGTGCATGAGACGCATCCGCACCGCTTTCCGGCACCCCAGGCAGACGCACACCCGGCTTTCCAGGACGCTGCACTGGATACGGCGGCGTGTGCGGCTTTCTCTAAGGAAAGCCGCATGAAGTGCCTCGAAGCCAGAAGCTTCACTGGAAATCCGGGGCAGCAAGTGCCAGCCAGTTTTGACCGTAGTGGGAAAAAAGAAAAAGTGAAGAGAGAGGTTTTCAGGGCTTTGCGGTCAACAACTGAAGACCAAGCGGAAAGGAGCTTGGTATGAACTGCGTCAACCATCCTGATATTGCGGCTGCTGCCTATTGTCAGAACTGTGGAAAGCCACTGTGCACCGGCTGCATGCGATCAGTGGGAGGCGTGATCTACTGCGAACCCTGCCTCGCCGCTCGCCTGTCCTCTCCGTCCCAGGCTGGCAGCCCTTACCCGGACGCCACCTTGACCGCCTTGCATGCCCATCCCGTCCTGGCCGGCCTCCTGGGCTTTATCCCCGGGGTTGGCGCCATGTACAACGGCCAATACATAAAAGCCTTGGCCCACGTGCTCATCTTCGCGGTCTTCGTGAGCCTTTCCGACAAGAGTTTTGTCTTCGCCCTGCTGCTTGCGGCGTGGATTTTCTATCAGGTCTTTGACGCCGCCCAGACGGCCAAGGCGCGGCGCGACGGATTGCCCCTGCCCAATCCCTTCGGTCTCAACGATCTGGGGACCAAGCTGGGCATGGCGCCGACGCCCGGTGGTGCGCCGTACGTCGCCGGCTTTTCTCCTGGCCCGGTAGTCCCCCCTGATCCGGCGACGGGTCAATATCCCCCATCCGGCCCCAGCCAGGGTTTTGTACAGCCGCCTCCCTATACCGCGTCCTACGGCATGCCCCCTCCACCCCCACCCGGCGCTCCGATGGGTTCAACGGGCACATCTTCCGGCCCCGGTGCTTACAATCCGCCGGGATATGGAGTGCCGGGCTCCCTCGAACCCGCCGACCACAAGCATCCGGTGGGCGCCGTAGTCCTGATCGTCATCGGGCTTGTGCTGCTGCTGCAGACGCTGGGGGTGTTTGAAGCGGAGTGGATCAGCCGCGCTTGGCCCCTGGCGATTATCGGTGTGGGCGCCTGGCTGCTCTACCGCAGAACGCGGGATACGCCACGAGGAGGCCCGCAATGAATGCCTGGCTGCTCATCCGCCGCCTGCGAGGGCCTGCCTTCGTAATCATGGCAGGCATCACTGCTCTGCTGAACCAGTGGGGAGTATTAAGCTTCGGCCGTAGCTGGCCGCTGTACCTGATCCTTGCCGGGCTGCTCGGGCTGGCAGAACGCGCAGCGATCGCCGCCGCCCCTCCCGCAGTTCCGCCCCTCTATCCCGGCGCCTATCCGGGATCCGGGCTGCCGGCGGCCGACCCGCTCGCCGACCCGAACAGGAGGGTGTGATGGCGACCCTGCCCCCTCCCTATTCCCAACGGGACGCCGCACGCGCGCAGCGCTACTACCGGCGCTCCTTGCGCCGGCCCTCCATGATTGGTCCGCTGGTCCTGATCGTCGTCGGAGTGATCGCACTGCTGGTGGAAACCGACAAGCTGAACGCCTTTCACCTGTGGGACTGGTATATCCGCTGGTGGCCCCTCCTTCTGATCGGCGTGGGCCTGCTCTCGCTGGGCGAATGGTGGCTGGACGGCCGCCGCGGCAACATCGGCCGCCGCTCGCACGGCGGCTTGGTCGCGCTGATCATCTGCTTGGCCATTTTCGGCTACGTGATCAGCCGCACCAGCCACTTTCACAGCATGCACATATTCGGGCATGGGGTGGACGAGGACGATGTCTTCTCCCACTTATTCGGTCAGGAGCATGACGCTGACCATAACCTGAACCGACCGATCCCGGCGGGCGCGTTGGTGGATATCCAGGTGCCCCATGGGGACGTGACCGTCACCCCTTCCGGCGACGATCAGATCCATGTGCAGGCGCACCAGGTGGTATACGCGTCCAACGATCGCGATGCCCGGCGCAACCTCGATGCGCTGGCTCCGCAACTGACCGTCAACGGTAAAAACGTAACCCTGCGCGCCGCCGATAGGAACGATGGCCGCGCCGACCTGACCATCGAGATCCCCAACGGCGCTGTGCCCACGGTCAACGCCGGGCACGGTGATGTCACCATCGAAGGCCTGACCGCCAACGCGACCGTGGCCGCGATTCGCGGAGACGTCAAAGTCGACAACCTCACCGGAGCGCTGCAGGTACGTATGAGCAAGGGCGAGTTTAGCGCCCACGCCATCTCCGGGGCCTTGACGCTGCAGGGCCGGCTGGACGATGTCTCCATCTCCGACGTGCAGGGCAACGTGTCGTTGGACGGCGACTTTTTTGGGGATACCGACCTGGCGCATATTGCCGCGCCGGTCCATTTTCATTCCAGCCGTACTGACGTGGAAGTGGCCAGCATTCCCGGAGACCTGGCGATCGACAGCGGAGATTTGCAGTTGAACAACGCCACCGGCCCGGCGCGCATTTCGACCAGCGCCAAGGATGTGGAGTGCACCGGCATTGCCGGCGACCTGCACGTGGAGGATGGGGACGGGGACATCTCGGTGGGAGCGATTGCCCCGCTGGGCGAACTGCAGATTCACAACCGCAACGGAGCCATCCATCTGACCGTGCCGCAGGGCGCGGGTTTTCAACTGCAGGCGACGGCCAAGAACGGCAACATCGATTCCAAGCTGGACCTGCCCGTCAATAGCGCCGGCGAGGGCCAGAGCATAACCGGCAAAGTGGGCGCGGGCGGTCCCAAGGTTGAGCTGGTCGCCGATCACGGAGACATCGAGATCAGCGGGATGGAGCCGCTCTCACCGGAGCCGCCATCACCACCCACAGTGCCCGCCCCACCTGCGCCACCCTCGCCGCCGGGAACAAAATCCATGCGCCACCTGCGCCCCTCGAAAAGCGCCAGTGGGGATGGGGAGACCAGCGCGCAGCCCGTCGTTCAGTAGCGGGCAGCAAGCCCTTCCGATGTCTGTGTGAGAACTCACTGATTCCGAATCCAGTCCCGTAGAGCCTGCCCTGAGCTTGTCGAAGGGGACGGCTGAAAGTAGCCCAGGACGCTAGTCCTGGGTAGAAATAAGGGCCGGGAACAGTCCCGCCAGGGACGGCTGAGAATGCCCCAGGACGGCAGTCCTGGGTGAGCCTGAACATTGGAGAATGGTTAAGGGCACCCAGAACTACATCCTGGGTTATTTTCAGCCGTCCCCTTCGACAAGCTCAGGGGCAGGCTCTACGGGACTGAGTCAGCCTGCGGCGTTCTCACACAGAATCTTCAGTGGCGGGCAGCCAGCCGTTCGGTAATGATGGCTTCCACCCGTTCCACCACCTGGTCGAGTGAGAGGTGAGTGGAATCGATAATCACCGCGTCGGCCGCGGGCTCGAGCGGTGATTCGGCGCGGGTGCGGTCGCGCCGGTCGCGTTCGCGCAGCTCCTGCAGCACGGATTCCGCCGCAGCGGGCGCGTCGGGGCCGTTCTGCTGATAGCGGCGCTGGCCGCGCACTTCGGCGGCTGCGTCGAGAAAAATCTTGACCTCAGCGTTGGGGAAGACCTTGGTGCCGATATCTCTTCCTTCCATCACCACCCCACTATCGGCGCCCAACTGGCGCTGCATGGCAACCATCCATTGGCGAATGCCCGGGTGCACGCTCACGCGCGACGCGGCCGCGGTCACATCGGCTTCGCGGATGCGCTTGGTGACCTCGACATCATCCAGGAAAACACGGTTGCCCAGGGCCGCCGGCAGCAGCCGGATCCGGGTCTTCAAAGCCAGCCGGCCCAATTCTTCCCGGTCATCGACGTCGCTATCGGTTTGGATGGCCTTGAGTGCGAAGGCGCGATACATCGCGCCGGTCTCCAGGTTCAGCAACCCGAAGCGGGCCGCAACGCGCGCCGCGACAGTACTCTTGCCGGCGCCTGCAGGGCCGTCGATGGCGACCACCAGGGGCGTATTGTGGGTGTCTGTCATGCTCCGGGTTTTTTCCTATCCGGCTTGCGCCCGCGGAAACTGGGCTTCCCCGGTTTCGCCGAAGGGCCACCGGACCGCGGCCAGGACTTCGCCGGACGGGATCCGGGGACAAAGGGCGGCCGGGGGCCGCGATCGCTGCGTCCTTTTCCAGCGCCTCCGGGGCGAGGCTTACCGTCCGTCCGCGCATAGCCGGTAGAACGGGGGCGTTCGCTACCCGGCCCTCTGGGGTTTGGTCTTGGGCGGGCATCCTGGCCAGCGCCTCCAGTCGAGGGCGGCCGAGGGCCACCAGGCCTGGCTCCGGGTCTGGATGGTCGTGGGAACGGCCGTCCCACATTGCCGGGCCTGGGATTATCTGACCTAGGGAAGCTGGGCCTGGGAGCGCCAGACCGGGCAGCGCCGGACCTGGCAGGCTTGGGACCGCTTTGCTGGCCACCCCGCGAAGGCGGTCCGCTGCGTCCTTGGCCACCACTTGCTGGCCGTAGCCGCGCGCTTGGTTCGACCGATAGGGAACCGGCGAACGATTGGTTCCGTAGGCGGGTGACGGCGGCCAGGAGCACGGCCTGGCGCCGATCGCGCCCTGCGCGGATCCCCCGGCCCGCGCTCACCCCGTGGCGCGCGCGGTTGGAACGTTGGAGTTCTTTCGTTCGTTGCATCTGTACCGGTCCGGTCGCGCGGCGGCGTGGGCCGGAACGGCGCATCGCGTCGACCGCCGGCGCGCGGAGGACGGGGAGCGGAGCCGGACTTCCTCCCGGGGAGAGCCCAAGGCTTGGATTTCTCTCGTTTCTCAGCCCCACTCCAGGCGCCGGGTCGATTCGGCCGTGTTCCACCGCGCGTATCCGGCCTCGATGGGCGCGTACCCGGTCTCGTAAACGGCCGAGCTCCGCTGCGCGCAGGTGGCGCCGGCGGCCTCGCAGTCGACGCGGGACGGGCTGGCCTCCGCCACGGGTGCCCTTCATCTTTTTTGGCCCAGTGCTCTCCGCTTGCCGGTGGCTTGCTGCCGGCTTCCACGCTGGCCGGCCGGGGGAGCCCGGTCGCGCGGGTGGCTTCCACCCTGAACTGGCTGTGGGCCGGACGGCAGGCTTTGGCGCCTGCCCAGCCTCCGGACCAGGCGTGAACCTCGGCGCGGGTTTGGCCCGGCGGAAGATGGGAGCGGATCCGGGGGGATTAGTATCGAGGCAGCCGGTAAATCCGGACGAGTCGTTGCCTGGATCTTCTCGGCCTGGGCTTCTGCTGGGTCGGAGATGGCTGGGAAGCCTCCGTCTCCGCTGCAGCAGATGGGGTGGTTGACGGAGCGAACTCCGGCAAGCCGTTTTCCAGGAAGTGGTAGGTCTGCGCGTTCATGGAGAGCGCATGGAGCTGGCGCGTGGCCGACAAACCGCGCACCGCTTCCCGCACCCGCGAGCGCGAGGCTACTGGGGAAAGAAAGATCTCGATCTCTTCGCTCGTAGCCGCGTACACCGACTGCAGGTACATCGAGACCAGCAGCGAGAGCGCGGTTACCTGCGAGGTGGTGCCGCCGGTCTCGAGCGCCGCGCGATGGTGCACACGAAGCATCTCCCAGCGCACCGGCTGGCCCGCCTCTTCCGCCAACACCGGGCTAATGCGCAAGGCCTGCCAAAGCTCGCCCAGGGCGCGCAGCACCGCGGCTTCGGTCAGCTCACGGCCCAGGGTTTCCCGGGCCTCGGCGGCGGTGAGCGCGCCCTCTTTGTCCAGAACCTTCCACAGCTCCAGCACCAGCGGAGAAACTTTACGGCCGGAGGATTTCTGCGGCGCATGCTTCCAGTCCGGATCGGCGCGCAGCGCCAGAACGTATGGCAAGGCCTCGCGGTGAGCAAGATAATCCGGTTGCTCCCCCAACGTGCCCAGCAAATTGAGCGGCACCACGCTACCGGAGGCGATCAATCGCGTCAGCAGCAACTGCGCCTGCTCGATGGCGGGTGCACCGGGCGTGGCCTGCCGGCTCCCCATGCAGGCTTCGACAAACGAGGGGGCGGGCGCCGGCAACTGCGCAGCGCGCGGTAGGTAAAGGCACAGCGGATGCTGTGCCAGCCAGCTCTCTGCGTCATCGAGGGTGAGGATGGGGCTTTGCTGCTGGCGCCAGTGCGCCGCCCGTGCTGCCTGGAGTTGCTCTGCTATCAAGAAAGTCTCTTTTCGCGTGTGTTCAAGGCGACCGGACCGCACTCACGTCTGAGGAGCTAACCCGGGCGAGGGGTTCAAAAGCTATCGGAGGATAGCCTTTAGATCCGGTGAAATGCCCGCTGGATATCCTTCCAAGCATACCGCAGGACGATGGGACGGCCATGCGGACAGCTGGTGGGATGCTCTGTTCTGGCCAGCTCAGCCAGCAGCCATTCCATGCGCGAACGATCGAGCGGGGTATTCACTTTGATGGCCGCATGGCAGGCGATGGAGGCGGCAATCCGGGTGCGCGCGGCTTCGAGGTTTTCCGCCTGTTCGAGCGAGTCCGCCTGCTCCAGCACTTCGACCACCATGCGCTCAAGTTCAAACCCCTTCGAGGCCGGCCGGCGCCGCCTTGATGGCGATGGTCCGCGGACCGAAGGGCTCCACCTCAAACCCGTTGGCTTCGAGTTCGCGGGCGATGGCGGCGAAGGTGACCATCTGCGCCGGCAGCAGGTCGATCAGCATGGGCATGAGCAGGCGCTGGCGCTCCACCTGCTGTGCCTGGCGCTGGCGCAGCACGCGCTCGAAAAGCACGCGCTCATGCGCCACGTGCTGATCGATGATCCACAGCCCCTCCTGGTTCACCGCCAGGATGAAGGAATCGCGCAACTGGCCCAGTGGCCGCAACGATGCCAGGCCGTGCAGCGAAGGGCTCGGCCCTGCTTCCATCTCTTCCTCTTAGGAGTGCAGAGGAACAGCTGGAGGAGCGCGCACCGTTTGCAGTTGCCGTGCTGCTTGGCGCCGCACCGTAGCTTGGCTGCACGCCGGCAACGATGGCCGCTGGGGCAAAGGGCAGCACGCCGGGAGACGGAGGAACGGCTGGCCCGGTCAGCTGAAAACCATCCGCTTCAAGATCGGGAAGGGAACCAGGCGACCATCCGCCGGAGCTGGGCGTCTCCCAGGGGCCAAGGTTAGGCCCGAAATCGGGGGACGCTGGTCTCGCTGGGGAAACCAGCGCCGGCGTGGCGCTGGGATGGGTATTGAGCGCATGCAAAAAACCCGCTGCCGGCCGGCCCAGGGTCAGTTGATTGCGGATGGTGTCGCGCACAAAATCGTGCAGCCACGCCGCCTGGCGAAAACGCACTTCGGTCTTGGCCGGGTGAACGTTGACATCCACCTCCTCGGGCGGCATCTCCACAAACAGCAGCACCACGGGAAAGGACGTGGGCGCAAGAATATTGCGGTAGGCCTCGCTCACCGCGTGCATGAGCAGGCGATCGCGCACCAGCCGGCGATTGACGAAGCAGTAGATGGAGTTGCGATTGAGTTTCTCAAGCTCCGGCTTGGAAGTGAAGCCGGTGATGCGCAGCGATCCCGGCTCCGGCTTCTGGTAGTCGGCCGGCCGTCTCCACGGCGGAGGTTCGGGCAGCCCGGCGTGCGCCAACTCGATTTCGGCCGCCAGGGGCAGCAGTTGATCCAGTGTGTCCTGGCCGAAGATCTGGAAGATGCGCTCCGCCGGCTGGCGCACAGGAGGCGCCACCAGCAGCGCATGCGTGGCGGAGTGCAGCTCGAAGTGCTTGTCCGGGTGGGCGAGCGCGTAATGCGTAACCAGCGCGGTTACGTGCGCTAATTCGGTGGTTTCGGACTTGAGAAATTTGCGCCGCGCCGGGGTATTGAAGAACAGGTCGCGCACCGTAAACGTGGTCCCCGGCTGGCGCACCGGCCTCTTCGCACAACAACAGCTTGCCCCCGGCAATTTCCAGGCGTGTGCCGGAGCTCTCCCCGGCGGCGCGGGTCACCATCTCCACCCGCGCGATGGAGGCGATCGAGGGTAGCGCCTCGCCGCGAAAGCCCAGGGTGGCGATGGAAAGCAGGTCGTCGCTCGAGCGCAGCTTGGAGGTGGCGTGGCGTTCAAAAGCCAGCAGGGCGTCATCGCGCACCATGCCGCTGCCGTCGTCGGCGATGCGTATGAGCTTCCGCCCTCCGCCTTCCACCGCGATGACGATGCGGTTTGCGCCGGCGTCGAGCGCATTCTCCAGCAGTTCCTTGACCACCGAAGCCGGCCGGTCGACCACCTCGCCGGCAGCGATCTGATTGGCTACCTGGTCAGAAAGAATGTGGATGCGGCCCATGAAATCCTACCCTTTGTTACGTTAGCAGGGACTGAGGGGCTGGGCGCAGCTTGCATCCGCGACGACGATCGCAAAAGGAAACAGCGCTCGGGATAGTGCGGCGAAGCGTTCCCAAAAACGAAAAACTACGCCCGGAACGCTTTTCCCGTTGATAGTCCCGCCGGAGCTACTCGAGACGCATCGGGACAATTCGAGCCGTTCCACTCAGCGGCCGGAGCGCACCCGCCGGGGCAGCGCCTGGCTGGGGCGTTTGGCCTTGGCGAGCCGTTTGCCGCGGGGACGCGCCAGCGCACCTTCGCGCGTCGAGGCCGCCTCGGAGAGGGTGTCGCCGAGCACGTGCAGGCGGAGAAAATTGGTGGAGCCCGACTTGGTCCGGGTGCCGGCAACGATGCCCAGAATTTGACGCGGCTGGACGTGGCCGCCCTCTTCGAGCAGGCGCTCGGCGGTCTCGACCATCTGTTCCGCGGTGGCCAGCTTGTTGCACAGGATGGGGCAGACACCCCACAGCAGGGTCATGCGATGGATCACGCTCTGCACGCTGCTTAGCCCGAAGATAGGCGACTTGGGGCGATACTTGGAGAGTTGGCGGGCGGTGGTCCCGGTCTCGGTAAAGACCGCGATGGCGCTGATGTCCAGATCCTGCGCGGCGTGGGCCATCGACTCGCAGATGGTTTCGGCGACCGACAGGCGTACGTGCCCTGGCTGGCCGCGTTCGTTGACCCGGGGAAGATCCTGCCCCTCGGTCTCGAGCACGATCTTGGCCATCATCTTGACCGCCTCCACGGGATACTTGCCGGCCGCGGTTTCGGCCGACAGCATCACGGCATCGGTTCCGTCATAAATGGCGTTGGCGACATCGCTGGCCTCGGCCCGCGTGGGACGAGGATTTTCAATCATGGACTCGAGCATCTGGGTGGCGGTGATCACCGGCTTGCGATAATCGGCCGCCCGGCGGATGACATGCTTCTGAATGGCCGGCACCTTCTCCGGCGGCATTTCGACGCCCAGGTCTCCGCGCGCGACCATGACCCCGTCGGCTGCTTCGAGGATGCTTTCCAGGTGCTGGATAGCCTGTGGCTTTTCCAGCTTGGCAATGATCCAGGTCTCGGCGCCCATGGAGGCTACCCGCTGCCGCACCAGCCGGATGTCTTCCGCGGTGCGCACGAAGGAGACGGCGATGGCGTCCACGCCGTTGTTCACCGCGAACTCCAGGTCCTCTTCATCCTTGGTGGTCAACGACGGCACGCGCACCGGGATGCCGGGCAGGTTGATGCCCTTGTGCTCGCCCAGCATGCCCCCGTTGATCACCTCGCACTCCGTGTCCTGCCCGTGAATCGCCAGCACGTGCAGCTCGATCAATCCGTCGGAGAGCAGGATGCGCGCCCCCGGCTCCAGATTTTCCGCCAGCGTGGGGAAGGTGGTGGCGATGAGGGTGTTGGTGCCGGCGATATCGCGGGGAGTAATGGTGAGCCGCTGTCCCGCCTTCAGCTGCACCGGGATACGGTTTTTCAGCCGGCCGGTGCGGATCTTGGGACCCTGCAAATCCCCCAAAATACAAATCGGTTTCCCTTCTTCGGTCGAGACCTTACGCACCATTTCGATCAGCTTGAGCTTTTCCGCCTGGGTGCCGTGGGAAAAGTTAAGCCGGGCCACATCGAGGCCGGCGCGGACCAACTCACGGAAGACCGGTTCATGGTTACAGGAGGGTCCAAGCGTGGCGACAATCTTGGCCCGGCGGGTTTGCTCCGTGGGAAGGGAATAACTCGGTTCCATCAGGGTAAAGCTCATTCGTCCCCCATACTGCGCTCCCGAAGAAGCTGGAGCGATATCATGACCGGGTGCCGGCGGGGAAACGCTTCCCCCGGGAAGCCCGCCGCCTGAGAAGCCCCACTGCACTAAGGCCACCGTCATCGTGAAACCGCTCTCGAGGATCTCCAGCATGCTCAATTCTACGCGTACTCGGGCGGCGGAGGTTTAGGGGCGGTTAACAGCAGAGATCCGAACCCCCGGAGGTACTGCTTTCGCCTCCGTGGGACTCTCTGCCGCGGCCACCAGGATTCCCTTCTCTGGCGGGGCCTTGCCGTCTTCAGGATGCGCCGGCCGCTGCGGCTTGGGAAAGATATGGGCATTGAACTCGGCGCCGATCAGCACGCTCACGGTAGAAATGTAGAGCCAGACCAGGGTAGCGACCACCGCTCCCAAGGGGCCGTAGACCACGGAGTAGTCGGCGAAGCGGGTCAAATAAAAACCAAAGCCCAGGGTGGCCAGAAACCAGATGATGGCGGCGCCGCACGCTCCGGGCCAAACATACTTCCAGGCCCGCCGCCGGGGAGTGCCGAACTGGTAGATCACGGTCAGCACAAAGATGGTGGTGAACAGGCCGATTGACCAGCGCACGATGCGCCAGATGAAAAGCACGATGGGCCCCAGCACATGATAGCTGTTGTTGATGACCCATTCTTCGATCTGGTGGCCAAATGCAACCATCACCGTGGCAAAAGCCATGGGCACCAGGCACAGGGGAACCAGGGCCAGCGAAACCAGCCGCTCCACCCAGAAGCTCCACTCCCGCCGGGGCAGATCATAGGCCCGGCGAAAGCCTTCCATCAGCGAATTCATCACGCCCATGGCGGCCACCAGGCCCACCAGGATGGCGGAAACGAGCACTTGCTCGGAGCGCACCTTCTGATTGGTGAAGTAGGCGTGGAGCAGGGTCATGGTGTCTTCCGGCAGCACATCGGCGAAGGCGGCGCGCATCTCGCCCCGCAGCGTATCCGATTCCGGGGTGAGGGCCAGCAGGGTGGTGAGCACAAGGATGGCGGGAAAAAGACAGAGAATCGCGGAGTAAGCCGCGCCCTTAGCCGTGCCGAAGACGTCGTGCGAGAGCGAAGTCAGCAAGGCGAGGCGGAATTTTTCAAGCCCACGACCCATGCCATCGAAGGTACATGAACCCTATCCCGGAACCAAGACGTACTTAGCCCTTCCACTGGAGAAGGAAGGCGGTCACCGAGGCTGAATCCATATTCCGCATGGAGTCGAACTCGCCGTGGCTTTGGCTGTAGACCACCTGGCCGCTGGGATCGAGCACGGCCAGCGCGGGCACGCCTTTGGTCACCGGAACGCCGTACCTTGCGGCAATCGCAAGATTCTCATCGTAGCGGCCGATGTTCACCGGAACCAGCACGTAGTTGCTCTGCAGCAGGTTGCGATTGGCGGGATCATGGAAGTAGATCTCGAGCACCTCGCAGTCACCACACCAGTTGCCGCCGAAATCAAGTAGAACGCGCTTCTTTTCCTTGGCCGCCTTGGCCAGCGCGGCGTTAATATCCGCCTCCGCCTGGGCGCCATCGGGATAGATGACAGCCCGGCCCGGCTCCTCGGTTACAGCCGTTTCCTCCGGAGCTTGGCGGCAGCCCGAGGCTACGGCCAGCAGGAGGACAACGGCAGCGACGATGGCGATCGATCTTGCAGGCGCGGGCATCTTGACCTTAGGGAGCGACCTCCCTAGCATGCCACAACTCCGCTCTGACGAGCTTTAGAAGCGTCCGCGGAGTTCAGACCCAATTCAGAATGGGATCCCCGGCAGAGCGAGACGAGTATCTCTCCTTCGCGCCAGGGAACCAGTGAAGTTTCAGCAGATGTTAAGCCCAACCTTACGGAGCCAGTGCATAACTGAACGTGAAGCGGCCCAGTTGGATGAGCGCCTTGTCGCCGGGCGGCCAGATACGAAAAGATTCTACCCGTGTGATCGAGAGATTGCGCGTGGCTTTCACTTGTCCCACCGGTTTCCCGCTCTGCGCCAGGTAGAACGTCACCATGAGTGAGTCCTGTCCCCGCACCCAGCCGATGAGATACTGCCCCGGCGGAAGCAGGAAGTCGCCCACCTTGAGCGGGACCTGGGAGACAAAATAGTGGGAGTACTTGCCGTCAGCGGAGTAGCCGGCGGTAATGAGCACCACCCCGGCGATGAAATGGCCCTTGCCATCGGTGATGCCCGACGCGGTGCGGAACTCGGTTTCGATGCGTTCGCTGATCACCGGCGCGCGGGCTGGGATCAACGCACGCAACTCCTCTTCGCTGGCGTTGTGCCAGGCCGAGTTTGCGGCGAGCGCCGCGCACAAGTGCGAATGCCGCGAGCCACAGCAGAACCCAGAATGGCTTAGCTCTAGTCAAGGTGCACGATTCCCCTTTGCAGCGCGGTGGTCGCAGCCTGGGTGCGATCGGTTACCCCCAGCTTGCTGAGCAGGCTGTTGATGTGGGTCTTGACCGTGGCCTCGGAGATGTTGAGCGCGGAGGCAATCTCTTTGTTGCTGTTCCCTCCCACGATCAATTGCAAGACCTCGGTTTCGCGCGAGGTCAGGGTGGGGGCGCTCATGCGCTCCGCCAGGCGTTCGGCGACCGGGGCCGGGATACGGGATTTGCCGGCATAAACGGTGCGGATGGCATCCATCAATTCTTCGCCCGTCATGCCTTTGAGCAAATAGCCGCGAGCCCCTGCCTGCAGGGCGCGGTAAATGTCTTCATCGCCATCGAAGGTGGTGAGCACGATGATGCGCGCCTGGGGAAAATCGATGCGGATGCGGCCGATCGCTTCCACCCCGTTCATCTGCGGCAGACGCAAGTCCATCAACGTGATGTCCGGCTGGTGAAGGCGAAACAGCTCGATCGCCTTGCGCCCGTCGGAAGCTTCGGCGACGACGGAAAAATCGGGCACGGTGCGCAACAGCGCCACCAGCCCCTGGCGCACGATGGCGTGGTCCTCGACAATCATGATTCGAATGAGATCGCTCATACTGCCCACTTTTTCTCTACTTTCCTACCAGAGGCGCTTCGACCGAAACTCGCGTTCCCCCGCCGGGAGTGCTTTCCAGCACCAGCGCGGCGTCGATCTCTTCCGCCCGCTCATGCATACCCTTGATACCGTAGTGGCCCTCCGGCCCGCTCAGGTTCGGCGAAGGCTCGAACCCGCGGCCGTCGTCGGCCACCTGGAGAGAGACCCGGGCCGCCTCGTAGATCAGTTGCACGTCGATGCGGGTGGCGGCGGCGTGGCGCACGGCGTTGGCCACCGCCTCCTGGCCAATGCGCAGCAGTTCCTCTTCTGTCTTGCGCGTGACCGGGCGGTACGTCCCCTTCACCTGAAGGTACACCTTGGAGGAAGAGCCGCTGGCGATCCGGTTGCAGCTCTGCCGCAGCCGTGCCGGCAGGTCCTCCGCGCCCGCGGTCTGGGAACGCAGATCCCAGATGGACGTGCGGGCTTCGGCCAGGCTGGCGCGCACCAGCGCGCGCGCCTGGTCCAGTTGCTGCAACGCCGCTTCCCGCGAATTGGTGAGCAAGCGGGCAACTAACTCCAGCTGCACCGATATGCCGACATAGCCCTGGGCCAGGGTGTCGTGAATCTCCCGCGCCAGCCGTCCTCGCTCCGCCAGCACTGCGCCCCATTGTGCCTCCACCTGGAGCACGCGCCAGCGATAAACCATGTATCCCAGCAGCAACCCGGCGAGCGCCAGCGCGGAATAAAACCACCAGGTCTGATAGAAGTGGGGCAGCAGGCGCAGAGCGAAAGAGGCCCCGGCGGTATTCCAGACCCCATCATTGTTGGCCGCCATCACCTGGAAGCGATAGTGGCCCGGGGGCAGGTTGGTGTAGAAAGCCGCGCGCCGGCTGCCGGCCTCGATCCACCCATGGTCAAAGCCCTGCAGCTGGTAGCGATACTGCACCTTTTGCGGAGCAACAAAGCTGAGGCCCGCATATTGGAATTCGAGCCGGTTGGCGCCCGGCTGAATGCGTCAGTTCCTGGTCCAGGCCCCGCGCCTGGTCGTCCACCAGAACCTTTTCGATGATCACCGGAGGGGGCACGCGGTTTTCCGGGGCATGCGCGGGATCGATGAAACTGACCCCGTCCAGGGTGGCGAACCACAGGCTTCCGTTGGCCAGTTTCCAGGCCGCCGGGTGGCCGCTTCCGCTGCACTCGCGAATATTCATGCCGTCGGCCGTGCCGTAGGCGTCGACGGCGATCGCCTGGGACGGACGGTAATCGTTCAGCTGGGCCAGCGAAACCCGGTAGATCCCGGTTTGCGAACTCAGCCAGAGATGATTGCCGGCGTCTTCGAGGATGCCGTAGATCGTCCCCGGCAACGCCTTCGAATTCCAGGGAAAGGCCTGAATCGACGGCTGGCTCGCCTCGCCCCGCAGACGGTTGAGGCCGCCGCCGTTGGTTCCCAGCCAAAGAGTCCCCTGGGCATCCTGAGCGATCGCGGTGACCGTATTGTTGGAGAGCCCCTGCTGCACGGTGGAGTTGGTGAAATCGCTGCCGCGCAGGCGGCTTAGCCCGCCCGAAGTCCCAATCCAAAGATCGCCTTGGCTGGAGCGGAAGATGGCGCCGATGAAGTCGCTGCCCAGGCCATCCATGCTGGAGTAGCTGGTGAACTTGCCCGCTGCCAAATGCGCCAGCCCGTGGCGGGTGCCGATCCACAAGGTGCCGTCGCGGTCGGAGTAGAGCGAGCGAATGAAGTCGTCGGGCAAGCCGTCGGCGGAGGTGAATCGCTCGATGCGGCCCCCTCGGTGGAGCAGGTTAAGTCCGTTGGGCGTGCCAATCCACAAGTCGCCATCGGCTCCGCCGGCCAGTGAAAGGATGACGTTGCTGGAGAGGCCGTCCGCGGTGGTAACGTGGGCGAAGCCGGTGCCGGTGCGCCGGTTCAACCCTGCCCCGTCGGTGCCGATCCACAACTCGCCCTGGGCGCTCTCAAAGACGCAGCGCACCAAGTTGCCGGAGAGCCCGTCGCTGGTGGTGTAGGTAGTGAACTTCTGATCGCGCAGCAGGTTGAGGCCGCCCGAGTCGGTGCCGACCCACAGGTCGCCTTCACGGTCCTCGTAGAAGGATAGGATGCGGTTAACCGCCAACGCCGAACCGGGGACGAAGGACTGTAGCCGGTTGTCCTGAAGCCGGAAGACTCCGCGTTCGGTGGCGATCCAAAGCACTCCCTGACGGTCGCGAAAGAGTTGATCCACGCGTTCCCCGTCTTGCCCGTGGCTTTCGAGGGGGAGAGCCACCCCGTCCTTCGCCATGTGGACCATGCCGGTGGCCGTGCCCACCCATATGCTGCCATCCGCGTCGGGAGCGAGGGCGGTCACCTCGGTCTTGCCCGTATGGGAGATAGGGATCGGGGTGAGCGTGCCGCCGGCGTAGCGTTGCAAACCTTCGCTGCCGCCGATCCAGACAGTATTCTCGCGGTCGAGTTCGATCGCCTCTACATCCGTGCCGCCGAGCAGGTGTAAGGCCAGGCGCGGGTTGGCGGGCCGTGTATCCAGGGCAAAGACCCCGCTACTGCCCCCCAGCCAAAGCGTCCCCTGCGCGTCTTCCGCCAAAGCGTGGCGATTCAGCGGACCTGCGGGCTGGGTTTGAGCGACGGACGCGAAGCCTTTTCCATCGAAAAATGCCGGGCCGGCCGAGGTGATGGCCCAGATCCGGTGGCGGCGGTCCTCATAGCTGAACCAAACCGTATCCGCGGGCAAGCCCTGGGCGGTGGTGTAAGCGGCAAAGGCGCCGCCGCGATAGCTCAGCAGGCCGGCGGCGGTGCTGATCCACAGGGTGCCGGATTCATCCTGAAGCAGGTCGGAGACGCTATCACTCTTGAATTGCGGAGTGTTCTCGGCATCGAAGGTGACAAAGTCGATGCCGTCGAAGCGCACCAGGCCTCCATCGGTGCCCAGCCACAGATAGCCGTCGCGGGTTTGCAGGATGGAGTGGATGGTGTTCTGGGGCAGACCGGAATCGGTGCGCCAAGCCTGGTGGCCGTAGTGGTCGAGGGATCGTTGGGGTCGAGCCCCAGCGCAGCGTGACTGAACACCAGCAGCAGAGCCCACGGCAAGCACCATCGCCAGGCAGCCCGCATCATTGCCTGCTGCCCTTCATTGGATTTCCCCTTGCCGTCCAACACCGCCGTGCATTTCGAGCGTCTCGTCTGTGGTTTCAGTATGAACCCAGCGGAAATATTGCCGGGAGCAAAAAAAGGCGCCCTGGGCCCGGATTTCCTGCCTAGCTGCGCCAGCCACGTTTGCATAACCTTCGCCAACGTCACCGAGCTTGACAGGAAATCCGGTCAGAGCGCTTGGAGAATCAGTGTGGAACGATGTACTCACACACCATAGGTCCCCAGCCCAACCCGTGTCTTGGACCCAGGGTACGGATTTGTGCTCATCCTTTGGATGGATAGGGGTCGCAGGCTTCCGAGCCACACCACCGCGGCTTCTCCCTGAAGAGGTAGCCGCAGGTCCACAGCGGCTGTAAAAACGCGCTACAGGATAGCGGGACCAAGCAGTTCGGTCGCGGGCGCCTTATCGGAGGCAATGGCGGGCGCGAAGGGAGGAACGGCCAGGGGTTTGGTGGTGGGCACGGTGGGCTGCTTGGCGCCGCCGGATAGGCGTGCGGCGATGCGGCGGGACCGCAACCGGTCGGCCAAATGCTTGGGTACATCAACTGCCTTGATCAAACTCATCGGGGCTCCATGGTGTGCCGTAACTGGGTAAGTGTGGGCTCGTCTGGAGCAAAAACAGCAGGCTATAGGCGAGGTCGAAGAGAGGTGCACTATTACTAGTGTACTCCTGGCGACGGGATCACGGGCGAGGCCGGGGGGCGATCTGCCGGCCCAGCCGGCGCGGTGGCCGCCTGCTTCTCCCAGACCGTGGTGGAGGGAGGGTCTCCGGGCGCCCCGCCCACCGCAGTCATGGTCTGTCCGTCGTCAGCAACGGTGTATTCGGACGAATCCACCACGCTTCCATTGAGTTTCTGCACGATGCGAAACTTGTACGGACCGGTTCGGGTGAGGGCCAGCCGCAGCCCGGTGGGAACATCCGGCCCTTCGACCGCCACTTCCTTGCCGTCGAAATTGGTGACGGCGGTCGCTTTCAAGGCGGCAATCTTCAGGATCAGGCCATCCAGGCCGGATTCCTGAATCGTCAATTCATTGGGCGAGCTGAGCTTGACCGAGGTGCTCTTCCAGGAACCGATCAGCCCCGCGGTGCCCGCGGTGCGCTCATACTCTACGGTATCGGTGTACAGATCTCCGTTGGGTTTCACGCCGCTGGTGGTGACGGTGAGGTTTTTGCCATCGGAGGAAAGCTTCCAGCTGTCGCTGCTCATCAGCTTGCCGTCGGTCTTGCGATACTCCGTGGTCCAGCGTATCGGGGCTGTTCTCTCTCCAGATGGCTACGTTGCCGCTGGGCAGCGCGTAGGGCTTACCGTCCACGCGAAAGGAGTAGGTGATTCCCCCGGCGGTCAGCTCGATCGCGTCGCCCGCCGCTGGACCGAACTTCATGGTGTCGCCGGCCAACTGGCTCTTGTCCTGGTTGAGCTTCCAGGTGCCAACAAAGGGGTTTTGCGCCGCCGCCGTGCCGGCAGCGGCAAGCGAGAGAAACAGCCAGACCGTGGCCAACAAGCATCGTCCTGATCGCATGGGGGATCTCCTTTGCTCTGCTTTGGGGGCTGATTCCAGAGCGGAAGAGCACAGACCAGCTACGCCTCCGCTCACCACCCGGAGACAGAGCGCCGTCCATGCCATAGAGTTTTTTGACCGGATGAAGACGCGGATCATTCCGCAATGCGACCGCGCACATTAGAGCACTTCTGCTGTTGCGTGAGTGTGGATTGGCGGTTGTGTAGGGAGGGTGTACCAGATCAGGAAAATGCCTTTCCCGTAGCTCTGTGGGCACTTCCGTGTATAGAGAGCAACGGTCCGCTAGTCGTCGTCGTCGGGGCGGGGATGGCGGCGGGCAGTCAAGGCGTGCAGATGCAAATGGCGTTGCATGTCCGGGCCGAATTCGTGCACCAGGTTGCCGACCAGGACTTCGCCCATCTGCTCGTGGCCAAACTGGACTCCCTGCACCAGCGGACTGTACTGGTTGTGGGGATACCAGTAGGTAGAGATCATGCCCGAGCCGTAGGCGCCGGCGATCTGCGGTACGTCGAGCGTCAGCCGTCCGTCCTGCGCGATATGTCGTGAAGGTCATCTTCAGAGCGTGGGCGCTGCGCCGCAGCGTGCCCTCACATTTGCATGCCGCGTAACGCGGGTCGAGCCCGGTGATGCCGGCTAAGCCGTCGTGAATGACATTGCGCGTGGCCAGCTGGCCGTATTCGCTGGCGAAACGCCGGGTATAACCACTTCCGTCCCCATCCCACTTGGCCGGAGTATGCCGGAGCTGATCCGCCAGTGCGCCGACGGAGACCCCCACGAACGCTCCCGGCGACGCATACGATTCATTCCAGAACAGGGTCAGCCGGTCCATGCCGGTCAGCGGCTTGGGTTCCGTTGCTGTGGCCACGGGCGGCTTCGGGAGGCCTTGGCTGACGGCCGGGTCCATGGGCAACCCTCGCAACAGAGCCGAATGGCTGGACGCCAGAAACTCCGGGAAAAGCTCAACTCCCCCAGGCATGGTTTCGCTGGCCACCATCACGGTGTCCGCGGTCGCCGCGTTGCCCGCAGGCAACGACTGGGCCGTCAGCACCGCTCCCGCGCCCGTGCCGAGCGTCAGAACGAGAACCACCTGGCAGATCTTCATACACCCCCCGTATCCGGGCGAAAGAAACCATGACCGCAGCTGCGTGAGCCCTCAATACCAAGCGGCCTTCTTAGAGCAGCATCGAAAGCATCGCAGTGGCGTATAGGCACTGGCAAGCAAACACCGCACCCAGGCCCTTACGAAAGCGGCCCACCATGGTGCCCCAGGGTGCCGGGACTAACACGGAGTGGTCAGTTACAAGGGGTATTTCGCTCATCCATGACGTGGAAGTTACCCCAACCGGTAACGCTCTACCCGGCTACGGCAAAACTCTTGCCCCGAAGGGTACCGCTCACGAGAACCCCTGCTTGAAGAGCACCGGCTGCATTCTCAGTCTTCCTCACGAAAGAAACCGCGGAAAACCCTTTCCCAAGGACACGCTTTCTTGACCTCAGCGAGTTGTTTCGAATGGTGTACGGGCTTCAGCCGGGTACGCCCTCAAGCTTGATCAAAAATACAGCAACGGCTTCAGCCTGCTGAGGGGACAAGTCTCCCTCGAACCGGCAGCCCCGCTAAGCCTCAACCAGCGCAAAGCGGTCCACGTCCACCAACCCAAAATCGGTGATCTTCAAGTGGGGAATGACGGGGAGGGGCAGAAAGGCCAGATGCAGGAATGGCTCCGAAAGCTGACAGCCCATGCCTTGGACCGCGGCACGCAGGGCATATAAGATTCTGGCCCACGGTTTCAAAGGAGCTCCAGGCTCATGAGCCCGGCGAAGGGCAGGGCAAGCTCGGCGATAACCCGCCCGCCCTGGACCGCAACAAATCCTCCGCCCAGCGCCAGCAGGCGGTTGACGGCAATCGCCATATCCTCGTCCCCGGCGCCCACCACGCAGATGTTGTGGCTGTCATGGCCGACCGAGGAGGCAAGCGCGCCCTGGCGGAATCCAAAGCCCTTGACGAAACCGCGGCCGATATTGCCGTTACGGCCGTGGCGCTCGAGCACGCAGATCTTGAGCAGATCGTGCTCCGGGTCGGCATGCCGCATGCCCGTCGCGATAAGGCAGGTTGGCCTCTAACCGCTCGGTCAGGATCTTGCCCGGAATGATCCCGATCACCGGCGTTGCCGGGCCGGATGCGGGGGTGCGAAAGACTTCGGCCGTCACCGGCTGCAGGCGCATGGTGTTTCCCCCGGCGGCGCCGGCTGCATCCGCCCGGCGAAAGTATCGGAGGTCACCCGGCGGCCGCGGCGGAAGACACTATGGATGGCGCAACTCTCCAGATCATTGAGCAGCAGAAAATCGGCCAGAAATCCAGGAGCGATCAGCCCCCGGTCCACCAGCCCAAAGCCGCGTGCCGCCGACCAGCTGGCGCTGCGATAAACGGCGGCCAGCGGCGCGCCCAACGCAATCGCGCGGCGCACCAGGTAGTCCATGTGGCCTTCTTCGCGGATGTCCAGCGGATTGCGGTCGTCGGTGCAGAAGCCGAGAAAGGGTGAGGCAAACTCGTTGATGAGCGGAGCCAGCGCCGCCAGGTCCTTCGAGACCGATCCCTCGCGGATGAGCACCTGCATCCCCTTGGCCAGCTTTTCCCGCCCCTCGGCGAGATTTGTGGTCTCGTGACAGTTACGAATGCCGCAGGATAAATAGGCGTTCAGGGAATGGCCGGAGAGCAAGGGCGCGTGGCCGTCGATATGCTGGCCGGCAAACGCCCCCAGCTTCTCCATGCACTCGGGATCTTTATGCAGGACGCCGGGCACGTTCATGAACTCCGCCAAGCCAATCACCTTAGGGTGGTGCGCGGCGGGAAACCAGGTCGGCGGCAGAAAGCCGGGCGCCGGAGGTTTCGAGATTGGTTGCGGGCACACAGGAGGAGAGCTGCACCCGGAGATCGAGCGCGGTGTGCTCCGCGGCATCGAGGAAATATTGCAATCCCTCCAGGCCCAGAACATTCGAGATTTCATGCGGGTCGCAAATCGCGGTGGTGACGCCGTGGGGCAGCACGCAGCGGTCGAACTCCAGCGGAGTGACCAGCGTGCTCTCGCAGTGCACATGGCTATCGATAAAGCCAGGCACGGCGAAGCGGCCCTGGGCATCGATCTCCTCCACGCCGCGATAGCTGTCGAGGGTGCCCACGATGAGGCTGCCGCAGACGGCGATGTCGCCGGATTGCAATTCACCCGTGACCAGGTTCAGGATGCGGGCGTTGCGCACCACCAGGTCGGCGGGCAACCGGCCCAGGGCCTGATCGATTTGCCGTTCCAGTACCTCTCTCATGCTCAGCCGCCCGTTTCCGTGACGCGCGATTCCGTGATGCGCGATTCCGTATTATAGGGTGAGCTTTTCCCGGCCCCGGTTTCACGGAGAGTGCGCGTCATGCTGCAACGATTGACGGCGCGCAAGGAATGGAAGTTCTTCGCCGTTTTGCCCAAAGCGGATCCTGGCCTGGCCGCGGCCTGGTGGACGGTGCTGCTGCTGCGCGGCATCCTGCCGGCGGCGTTTGCGATTGCCATGGGCGTGCTGGTGGGCGCGGTGCAGCAAGGCCATCCGCTCGCCGGCCCGCTGGCCTTTGCGGGCACGATCTTTGTGCTGCTGCAGGTGCTCAGCCCCATTCATCAGGCGGTCAGCGCTAACCTGGGCGACCGCACCGCGGCCTGGCTCTACGACCGGCTTACTGAGGCCTGCGTTCGCCCGCCGGGCATCGCGCATCTGGAAGATCCGACGCTGACCAGTGACCTCACCGTGGCGCGCGATTTCGACCTGGGAATGACCGGACCGCCGCTTTCCATCTCCATGGAATTTATCGCCACCGGCTTGGTCGAGATAACCGGTGGGCTGGCATCCGCCGCGATCCTTGCGCGCTACGCGTGGTGGGCGCCTCTGCTGCTTGCCGGCGCGTGGCTGGCGACCCATTGGTTGCTGCGAGAGAGCGCGATCTGGCACGACCGCCAAACCGAGGAAGTGCGTGCCGCCCAGCGCGACGCCGACTACGCCTATCGGTTGGCGGTGGATCCGCCGGCCAGCAAGGAGTTGCGGCTCTTCGGTCTCGCCGGTTGGACCATCGATCGTTTCATCGCCCGGCGCACCCGCCTGCACGAGCTGCAATACGCCGCCACCCGCATGCGCGAGCGCCCCGTCCTCTGGAGCTTGCTGCTGGTGACTACGGCCAATGTGGTCGTGTTCTGGCTGCTGGCGAGCGCTGCGGCTCATGGCCGCATTTCGCTTGGGGGAAGCAGTGGTCTACGTGCAAAGTGCGGTCGGGGTATCGATGATCGCCTTCGGCGGATTCAGCTGGGCGCTCGACGGATCGGCTGCGCCGGTGGCCGCGGTGCTGCGGTTGGAGCCGGCGATGCGTCCCGCCGGCGCACTCAGCTCCGGCACCCGCAGCGCGCCGACAACGGCGCCGGAGATTCGCCTGAGCGATGTCAGCTTCTCTTATCCCCAGGGCCCAACAGAAGCGGGCGCGCCGGTGCTGGAGCACTTCGATCTCACCATCCCCGCCGGCTCGTCGCTGGCCATCGTCGGCCAGAACGGCGCCGGCAAGACCACCATCGCCAAGCTGCTGTGCCGCTTGTACGATCCCCAGTCCGGGACCATCACCATCAACGGCGTCGACCTCCGCGAGTTCGATCTGGCATCGTGGCGTGCCCGCGTTACTGCCGTCTTCCAGGACTTCCTTCGGCTGGAGCTGCCACTGCGCGAGAACGTAGCCCCGGCAGGCGCGCCCGACGAGGTGGTGCGCGCTGCGCTCGAGGCGGCGGGAGCGGCCGAACCTGGCCTCGCTCGATACCGTGCTGGCCCGTGGGTATAGCGGTGGCACGGACCTTTCCGGAGGTCAGTGGCAGCGCGTCGCGCTGGCCCGGGCGCTTGCCGCCGTCAGCCTCGGCGCCGGTGTCGTGCTGCTCGATGAGCCGACCGCGCAGCTCGACGTCCGCGGGGAAGCGGAGATCTTCGATCGCCTGCTGGCCGCGACCCGGCAGTCGACTACCATCCTGATCTCGCATCGCTTCTCCACCGTCCGCCATGCCGACCGTATCTGCGTGCTGGAGCACGGCCGCGTGATCGAGCTGGGCTCGCACGACGAGCTGATGGCACTGGGCGGCCGCTATCGGACCATGTTCGACCTGCAGGCGCAGCGCTTCCATCTTGCCGAAGAGGAGGGAACGACGTATGAGTCCCTCGCCTGAGCTGGACCCGCTCCCACCGGCGCTGTCGTCGATGTGGCGGCTGTGCAAGCTGGGCTATCGCCACGAACCGCGGCTGATGGTGGTGTCGTTCGTGTTGTCGCAGCTGGCAGCGCTGCCCGATGCGCTGCTTGCCTTGTGGCTGGCGCTGCTGGGCAAGGGCTTTCTCGAGCACCGAACGGGGTTGATGCAAGGGGCGGCGATTGGCCTCGGCGTATCGGCCGCCGCCACTTGGTTTCTGCGTACAGTCAGCACCCGCGTGCAGCGGCGCTTTCGCGACAAGGTGACCATCGCGCTCGAGTCCCACGTGGCGCGGCTGCAGGCGACCGTGGCGACGATCGCCCACCACGAGCGTCCCGAGTATCTGGATCGCCTGTCCATGCTGCGTAACCAGGTCTTCGTGCTCGACCACATGTACGTGTCGCTGTTTTCCACGCTGGGGTGGATCTTGCGGCTGGGCGTGACCATGGCGCTGCTGGCGTCGATTCATCCGGCGCTCTTGCTGCTTGCCGTCTTCGCTATCCCGACCATATGGACCTCGACCTGGCGGCCGGAGGTGGAGCGATCCGCGCAGGAGCGTGGGGCACAAACCGGCCGCTTGGCGCGTCACCTGTTCACCATCGCCACCACCGCGCCGCCGGGCAAGGAAGTGCGCGTGACCGGCATTGGGGAGCGCCTGATCACCGATCGCCGCGCAGCGTGGGAGCGCTGGTACGGGCCGGTGGCGGCGGCCCGTTGGGGCTCGGCGTTCTGGCATGCGCTGGGGTGGGCGATCTTCGGCCTGGCTTATGTAGGCGCGGTGATCTTTGTCTCCTCATATCTCCGGGCGCCGGCCAGCTCGGTGATGCTGGTGCTGGCCGCGGGCGCCCGGCTGTCTGGCTACATTGGCGCCACCGTGGGCGAGATTGGCTTCCTGCGCGGATTCTGGATGGATGGTTCGCGGCGGCTGGCGTGGCTCGAAGACTACGCCGCCTCCATCGCGGCAGCGGGCGATCTGCCGGTTCCCTCCGTGTTGCAACAGGGAGTGCGATTTGACCACGTCTCCTTCGCTTACCCGGGCACGTCCCGGGTGGTGCTTGGAGGATGTATCGCTATTGCTGCCGGCGGGCGCAGTGGTAGCCATCGTGGGCGAGAACGGCGCCGGCAAGACGACGCTGGTCAAGCTGTTGGCGAAGATGTACGAGCCGTCTTCGGGTTCGATCCTGGTCGACGATGTGCCGCTGGCGCGCCTTCCCGCCGACGGGTGGCGAGCGCGTCTCGCCGGCGCGTTCCAGGATTTCTTCCGCTTTGAATTCCACGCGATGCAAACCGTCGGCTTGGGCGATCTTCCGCGCATGGACGACCGGCCGTCGGTGGCCGCGGCGATCGATCGCGCCGGGGCGGCCGACGTGGTGGAACGGCTGAAGTCCGGGCTCGACACGCAGCTCGGTCCTACCTGGCCGGATGGAGTGGAGCTGTCGTTCGGCCAGTGGCAGAAGCTGGCCTTGGCGCGCGGCTTCATGCGCGATCAGCCACTGTTGCTTATCCTGGACGAACCGACCGCCGCGCTCGATGCGGAGACGGAACACGCGCTCTTCGAGCGCTATGCCGCCGCGGCCCGAGGCGCTGCCAATGGCGGCCGGGTCACGATCCTGGTGTCCCATCGTTTTTCAACCGTGCGCATGGCCGATCTCATCGTGGTGCTCGACGGGGCCCGGCTGGTGGAGGTGGGCACGCACGATGAGCTGATGGCCAAGAACGGCCAGTACGCGGAGCTATACAGCATCCAGGCCGCCGCATATCGCTAATCGTGCTTTTCTTTTTCCAGTTCCACCACCATCACTTCGATTGGCTTGTCGCCGGCGTTCACGTCGGCATGCATGGTGTTGGGCGGGTTGGTGGGAAGCCAGTAGGCCTTCCCCGTCTCCCACACGTGTTCTTCGGATTTGCCCTGCTGGTCCACGATCTTCATGGTGCCGCCGCTCAAGGCAATGATGACGCGCGGATGCTCATGACGGTGCATGGTCAGCGGCGCGTTGGGCATCACCACCGACTTCCACACCTTCACGTCTCCGTTTTCAAATTGCGGGAATCGTTGCGTCGGGGCTGGGCTGGTTTCTGAATGCAGAACCGCAAAGGCTCCCAAGAGCAGGGCAGCCGCGGCAAAGCGACGGAGCAGAAAAATCTTCATATTTCCTCCACGGCTCGGAACTCGTCATCATTGTCGCGATACGTGCGGCAAAGATACAGGCACGATTTCTTGGAGGAGTAAACTCAAGCTCAGCAGGGCTGTCCATGGCAATGACCTTCACTCCAGTGGTGCGCAAGTTTCGCTCCTACCAGCGGCGCATTCGTCAGTCGCGCATGGTGGCCAAGGCGATCAAGTCCAAGCATCATCCGATCCTGGCGCACATCATTCCTATGCGGCGCTGCAATCTCTCCTGTGCCTACTGCAATGAGTACGACAAGGTCTCCGATCCGGTGCCGACCGCCGAGATGCTGCGCCGGATCGAAATCCTGGCCGGCATGGGCACGGGAATCATCACCGTCAGCGGCGGGGAGCCTTTGCTTCACCCCGACCTCGATGAGATCATTCGCGGCATTCGCCGCCATGGGGCGATTGCCACCATCATTACCAATGGCTACCTGCTAACCCCGGAGAGGATTAAGCAGCTGAACCGTGCCGGGCTCGAACATCTGCAGATCTCGATTGACAACGTGATGCCGGATGAGGTCTCGAAGAAAAGCCTGAAGGTGCTCGACCGCAAGCTCCAATGGCTGGCCGAGTTCGCGCAATTCGATATCAACATCAATTCCGTTCTGGGCGGCGGCATGGCGCATCCTGAGGATGCCCTCACGATTACCCGTCGGGCCCTGGAGTTGGGATTTGACACCTCGGTAGGCATCATCCATGACCACGACGGTCAACTGGATCCGCTGAAAGAAAATGAACGCGCCGTCTACGACCAGATCCTCAAGGAACGAAAGCCGGCGATGTTTACCTTCGCCTACGACAATCTCTTCCACAAGAACCTGGCGCTGGGCCAGCCGAATGACTGGCAATGCCGTGCGGGAAGCCGCTACCTGTACATCTGTGAGCAGGGCCTGGTGCACTATTGCTCGCAGCAGCGCGGCTATCCGGCGATTCCGCTGGAGAAGTACACGCAAATCGACCTAGACCGCGAGTACTCAACCAAGAAGCCGTGTGCGCCCTTCTGTACAGTTTCCTGCGTGCACCGCGTAGCCATGCTCGACCTGGTGCGTAACCAGCCGCGTGAAGCATTGACGCGCTTCTTCCCGCCCGCGACGCCCGGCGGCCCGGCGGAGCTGCCAGCGGGAATCAAGGTGCTGACCTCGGTCTTCTTGCCCCCTGAAAACGGTAAGCCGCAAAACCCGGCACAAAAGATGGTCGCCGGCGCCGCGATGAAAATCTTCGGCGTCAAGTAAGCGTTGCGCTCGTTCCCAACCGCCGCAAATCCGCTCAGTTAAAGATACGAATAACAAAACACAAAAACGACCGATGCAGTCGCCGCGCCTGCCAGCACGTCCAAGGCGTAGTGATAACGCCCGACCACAGCGCCTAGCGAAATCCAGATAGTGATGAAGAGGAAGATCCACCCCATGATGGGCGCGTAGTGCAGCAGCACCAGCGAGGTCGCGAATGTAGAGGCAACATGGGCGCTGGGAAACGAAATGGCATGGATGCTTCCATGCTTGAGAATCCAGCGGTTGAAGACCCGCGCCTTGCCCGTTTGCGTCGAGGCAGGTTGGACGCGAGCAAGGTCCCGGGGTGGGTAGGCGGGCACAAACGGGGTAATCGCGTAACACAGATAGGTCGAGACCAGCACCACCAGCCAGAAGCCGGCACATGGTCGCGTTGTCCGACAACATACAGGGCCAGCAGCCCCAGCGGCACCAGCGGATAGCAGAAGAGATACGCCACTTCCAGCACCATACCGAAGCCGGTGCGCGCGGTGCCGGAAGCCCCCGCCGCTCGCGGCATCAACCAGCGGTCAAAGTCCATCAGGTACTCTTCGATGCGGTGGTTCGGAGCCTGGAAAAATTGGCCCGTCTGCCAGTAAGGCACCAGGAAGAGCCCAGCGGTAAGCCAATCGCGCAAAACGGAGACATACAGCGGCGGCAGGAAACCGGCAGACGCGCGCGCCAGCGACACCACCACCCAAGGCACGAGCGCCAGCAGCGTGATCGTCCAGCGCCGGCGGAAGGGCAATGGATGACGAGAAAAAAGCGGCTGGATCCAGGCCGCAGCCGCCAGGATGATGGCAAACCCAATCTGGATCCATTCCGAAGTGCGCATCCGCTATTGGCCGGACGCCGCTGTTTTTGCTCCCGTGTAGCTCACCCGCCAGATGGTGTTCGAGCCGTCGTCGGAGACCAGCAGCGATCCATCTTTGGCCACGGCGATGCCGACCGGCCGACCCCACACCTTGCCGCCGGGGAGAACGAAGCCGGTGAGGAAGTCTTCATATTCTCCTGTAGCCTTGCCGCCCTCCATGGGAAGGGTGATCACTTCATAGCCGCCGCGCGGATCCCGGTTCCACGAACCATGCTCGGCCGCGAAGGCCCGGCCGTGATACGTGGCAGGGAATGGCAGACGCCTCATAGAACTGCAGCTCGAGCGAAGCGAAGTGGGGATTGAGCAGCACGTCAGGAACGATCACCTTGGACTTCAGCTCCGGACGTTTCCCCTGCTGCCGCGGGTCCTGAATGCCACCCATGTAGTACCAGGGCCAGCCGTAGAAGCCGCCCTCCTGCACGTGGGTGATGTAGTCGGGAACCAGGTTGTTGCCCAGCGCGTCTCGTTCGTTGGTGGAGCACCACAGCTCACCCGTGGTGGGGTGGATGGTTTCTCCCACGCAGTTGCGGATGCCCCAGGCGTAGACCTTCTCGAACTTACCTTCGGGTGTGAACTCGAGCACATCCGCGCGGTGAAACTCGGCTGGAGTGGTATCGGAATCGTCGTCATTGGAATGCGAGCCGACGGAGACCAGCATGTGCTTCCCATCGGGAGTGAAGACGACGTCACGGGTGCGATGGCCACCGCCGCCGGGCAGACGTCGGCCAGGGTCTGCGGCGGCCCGCTCGCCTTCAGGTCGCCGCTCTTATAAGGAAAGCGGACCACGGATTCGGTGTTGCCCACGTACACCCATTGCGGGTTAGGGCCGCTGGGATAGAAGTTGATGCCGAACGGCCCTTTGAGGCCGGTGGCGAAGACCTCCATCTGGCCCGCTTTGCCGTCGGCGCCGATGCCGCGAAAGACCAGGATCTTTCCCGGCTCGTACTCCGCCAGGAAGATGTCGCCGTTGGGCGCCATGCGCATCAGGCGTGGGTTATCCAGGCCAGTGGCAAACTGCTCCACCTTGAACCCAGCCGGTGCCTGGGGCCACACCCCGTCGGGCCGGGGAAAGATCGCTGGTCCGTTGTTCGCCGATGGAGTGGCATAGGGCTCAGGAAGGTCGGCAACGGTGACCTTGCGGCGAACGCCCGGATGTTCCTTGGTGTAGTCGGTAAAGGCCGCCTGGCCGGTGAGGGTCTGCGCCGCGGCGGGCATCGCGGAAAGCGTGATGGCAGCCAGCAGCGCGCCCGTCGTTACGCAGAAGAAACCGAGGGCAGCGGGGAAATGGGGCAACTTCATGGGGAAATCCTCCAGACGCTCTTCCCAGTTTAGAGCGGATTGATTTCCGCCGCTGGTAGCGGATTCATTCCGCGCGCAAGGTCTGGATTGGATCGAGGGCCGACGCCCTGCGTGCCGGAATAAGCGTCGCCAGCAGGCCACCCGCGATCAGCACGCAGCTGGCTATCGCAAGAGCCCACGGATCCGTCTCCCGGACACCATAAAGAATGGTGCGCGCACTTCGTCCCACCAGTATCGTGAGAAGAATTCCGGGAAGAATTCCGCAGATCAGAATGAAGGCAGTCTGGCGCAAGAACAGCCCGACCACCTGGCCCCGGGTTGCCCCCATAGCGATGCGGATGCCAATTTCCGAGGTACGGCGTACCACTTGAAACGAGAGCAGCCCATAGAACCCGATCGCCGCCAAAGCGAGCGTCATGCCGGCAAAAATCGCGGTCAGCCGCGCCAATAATTTCTCCGTCGACAACTCATCATTGAACTCCGTATTGAGCGGCACGATTTCTGAAATGGGGAGATCGGGAGCGACAGACTTCAAGCTGCGGCGAATATCCGCCGCGATGTTGGCTGGGGATCCCGTAGCGCTCACCTCGATCGTGCCTGCCGGAGAAGCGCCCTGTTCGAGAGAGAAGTAGGCGACTGGCGGAGCAGGAAGACGCAGCCCATCGACATGCGCATCGCCCACCACGCCAACCACCTGAAATGCATGATCGCCGGGAGGCGTCTCATAGCCGATGAATTGCCCGATCGGATCCTGCTTGCCGAAAAGCCTCTCTGCGAATGCCTGGTTGAGAATCGCCACCGGCTGCGCGTGCGGCCGGTCGGCGTCGCTGAACACTCTTCCTCGCAGGAGCGGAATGCCCATGGTGTGAAAGTAATGGACACTGACATGGTTCTCTTCTCCATGCATCTGCGCCGGCGAAAGATCAGGCTGGCCGGAAACATGGATAGCCGTATTCCACACGCAGCCAGGAACGCGGCACATCTGCATGGCGGCATCGCGAACGAAGGGCAGGGACTTGATACGGTCCAGAATGCGTTGATTCAGTTCGGTAAGATCCTGCTTCTCCAGACCGGCGCTCTCCAGATCCAAATGCACCGACAGGACATGCTGGCGGTCGAGTCCGGCATCGAGCGTGCCCAGGTTCAGCAGTGTCTGCGCAAAGAGTGCAGCCATAGACAGAAGCAGGAGCGACAAGCTGACCTGCCCGGTAAGCAACAGAGTCGACCAGCGCAAATCACGCTTCGCCGAGCCGCCGATGTTGCCCACGCTCGTCCGCAGTGAGGATATCGGACTCTTGCGCGTAATCTGCCAGGCGGGCAGGATGCTGAAAGCCATCTGCGCTATCAACAGCAGAACGATTCCCACCATGAAATATCTCAAGCCAAAATGAAGATCGACGGGGATCAACCGTTCCCGTGGGGAGGCCCAGTGCAGCAAGAGGGAACTGGCGACCCGGCAAGTGGCTATGGCGAGAACCCCTCCCATCGCGAGCAGGAGAAGATCCAAAACCACCAACTCGCGGAGAACCCGCCAGCGGCTTGCCCCTAGCGCAACCCGAACCCCGATCTCCCGTTGACGCCCGGAGAGACGAGCCAGCTGAAGGTTCCCCAGGTTCAGGCATCCCACCAGGAAGAACATGGCCGACATCCCCATCAGGAGCAGCAAAGGCCGCAGGTATTCCGTGCCCAGCGATCCCTCACCGCTCGCGGCAGAAACAAGCTGCATCTGCGCATGGAGAATGTGTTCGCGCTCCTTGGCATCTTTGGTCGCGTTGCCTATCCGTTGTAAATCGGGCTGCAGCGCTTGTGTCCAGCGGGTCGCCGCGCTGGCCTTTTCCGCGTCGGGAATGCGCGCCAGGACCCAGAGCCAGAAAATTGCGTCCTGATTCTTATACGGCGCTTGCAAATTGACATCGTATCCCGGTCCGAGCGAATCAAACCATGTCCCAAAGTGTCCTGTGGATTGGGCCACCAGGGGCAGCCATACGTCGGGAGCAGATCCTTGCACCACCCCGGAGAAACGCTCCGGAGCGACACCAATGACTACGATGGGCACGCGATTGAGAATGGCCTTCATCCCGATCACCGAGTCCACCGAACCGAATTTGGTCTGGGCGAAATCGTGGCGCAGGATGACCGGCAGCTCGCTTTGTCCAGAGGCGTCGTCAGCCTGCGCAAAAAACCTGCCCGAAGCAGGTGACAGGCCCAAAACGCTAAAGAAATCGGACGAGACGAGCTGCAACGTGGCTTCCTCCGAGAAGCCGTTCGTGGCCTGAAGGACCCCCTCTCCTACTCCGGAATGGGCAATGATCGGTGTCCTCGGCTGCGATGCCTGCCGCAGCCGCTGATACGCCGGATAAGAGTAGAACCACTGCGCATCATAGGGAGACTTCACGAAATGCAGAGCATAAAGTTGCGACGGGTTGGCGACGGGGAGCGGGGCGAAGAGCACTGCTTGCAGAAGCTGGAATACAGCAAGATTCGCGCCGATGCTGAGCGCTAATGTAACTATGACGGTAAACGAGAATCCAGGCTTCCTGCGTATCTGGCGGAGTGCATAACGGACGATCATTCTCGATGAGACCCCATCTCGGTGCTGCATCAAGTATGGTGTCCAGCGGAATGATGCGCAATCCTTGCCGCAAAACTAGGAGAGGAAGGTACCTCGCCAGCAACGATGATCAGGCTTGCTTTCCCATCGCCCACGCCGCCGGTAGAATGCTCCCACCCTGATAAGGAGAATTTTTCTCGATGCCAACCAAGGTTATCGTCACCACCGACCCCGGGCAGGATGAAGCGGCGGCCATCATGATGATGCTGGCTGCGCCAGAATCTTTCGAGATCCTCGGCTTTGTGGCCACCGCAGGCAACATCGGCCTCGATCATACCGTCGTCAACACGCTCAAGATCCTGGAGTTGGCGGGGCGCACGGAGATCCCCGTCTTTGCGGGATGTCCCCGGCCGATTCTGAAAGGCTTGGTGATTGCCGACCACGTTCACGGGCCTACCGGCCTCGATGGCCATGATTTGCCCGCGCCCAGGATCAAGGTACAGAAGCAACACGGGGTGGATTTCATCGTCGAGACGCTTCGCGCCGCGCAGCCGGGCGAGGTGCACATCGTTTCTCTGTCGCCCACGACCAATCTCGGGCTGGCCCTGGTGCAAGCGCCCGATATCGCAGCGCGGATCGGCGGCATCGTGATGATGGCGGGCGCTTACTTCGAGTGCGGCAATATCACTCCTTCAGCGGAGTTCAACGTCTATGTAGACCCTGAGGCGGCGGACATCGTGCTCAAGTGCGGTGCGCCGATCACCATGCTGCCGCTCGACGTGACGCACAAGATGCTCAGCACGCGCGAGCGGCTCAACCGCATGCGCTCCGTGGGCACAAAGTGCGCGATCGCCATCGCCGACATGCTGACGTTTTCCGAGGCCTTCGACCTGAAAAAATATGGATGGAACGGCGCGCCGTTGCATGGCCCGTGCGTACCCGCCTATATGTTGCGGCCGGATCTGTTTTCCGGAAGGAAGATCAATGTCACCGTGCAATGTGGAGACGGGCTGACCGCCGGGGCATCCGTAGCCGACTGGTGGCAGATCACCGATCGCCCGCGCAACGTCACTTACATTCGAGACGGAAACTCCGACGGCTATTACGACCTCATCTGCGACTTGTATGCGCGGCTGCCATAAGCCCGCGGTCTGGTAAGTGCTGGCCTCCGGGCGAACCGGTCAAAAGCTTAGAATACGAGTGCTGTCATCGCGAATCTGATAATCTGATTTTATGAAAAAAGTATCCATTAGTGTCACGGAAGCTGCGCGAAATTTCGCAGACTGCGTTAACCGTGCACACTACCAGGACGTCACCTTCGTGCTGCTGAAGAATGGGGCCCCGGTTGCTCAGCTTGCGCCGACCGTTGACAAGGTCTGCACCGGGCGGGATCTTGCCGCGCTTCTGGCTAGGCTCAACCTGCCAGGCAGCGAATCAAAGGCCTGGCGCCGTGATTTGGCGGCCTCACGGAAGGCTTTGAAGAACGCTGAAGATAAATGGCGATAATGCTGGATGCTGAGGTCATCATAAACGGCGAGAAAGGGGTCTTTGACCTCCAGGGCTGGTTAGCGTCTCGATCGGAAGATCAATTCGAGGTGGCGGCTATCACGATCGCTGAACTCTGGCATGGTGTTGAGCGCGCATCCGCGGGGCAAAGGGAGCAACGGCAACGATATCTTGAGGCCGTCATAGCGGCGCTGCCGGTCATTCCCTACACGGAACAAACGGCGTACCACCATGCGCGTATCTGGGCCAGCCTGGGGAGTGCCGGCAAAACCATCGGCTCCTACGACCTGATAGTGGCCGCAACTGCCTTCGAGCGCGGGAGCACGGTGGCTACCTTCAACAAGCGTCACTTTTCGCAAGTAAAGGGGCTAGCCGTCATTGAACCCAAACTGCGGTCGGCTGGCCTTTGATCGGGCCCGCTTATTTTCCCGAAGAAGCCTGCAGCTCATAGTCTTTCTTAGCTTTGCCGGAATCAAGCTGACGCCTCGCCAGCATCCGCATCGTGAATAAATAACCGGCGCCAGTGATCAAGGGCACGATCACCGCAGGAAGAGCAGCCGTAGGCAGCAGGTAATAGACGCCGCCTCCAAGGAAGCACCAGACAATCGCGGTTACATTAATCCCATGCCAGTAGTGATAAATCCCTTTGGGATCAAAAAGCGCAGGGACGTCGATGCGCATGTGCTCGATAAACAAATAGTGGAAGATCAGCACACCCGCGACCGGTGCAAACAAGTTGCCCAGCGCGGTGGTCAACGGAACCAAACGTTCCAGAAGCACAGGCAACGCCGATAGCCCGGTACTGGCGACGCCCACAAAGAGTGTGTTCCAAAAACGGCCCGGACCCTCGAACATGTTGGAGAGGGAAAGACCGCCGGTGTATAGGTTCATCACATTGATCGTGCTTTCGTCGAGCGCGATGACAATGAGCAAAACAACCATGGTGACCCAATGCGGGTCCACCACCGCGGCTAGCGAAAAAGGATTCGGCTGCCTTCCCAGTGAAGCGGCGGCCCCATAAGCCCCAAGCGATACGGACAATGCGGTGGCCAAGCCACCCGCCAGCATGGTGCCCCACCACATGTCTTTACGGCTGCGCGTGTAACGGCAGAAATCGGCCGCATCGGTAATCATCGTGAGCCAGGACGCGGTCATGCTATTTAGCCAGACGGCGGCCACCAGGTAGGCCCAGCCGTACTGCGCATGAAAATGGAATACCGCGGCAGGCCGATAATTCGCGCCCGGACCGTGGGCCAGCACAAAGAAGAGATACAGGATGCCGGCCACTTTGACCGGAAGGCTGAAGCGGGAGATCATCTTCAGCCATTGATAACCAACCAGGGCCAGAAGCACTTGCACGCTGGCGAGGATAAGGCCGGTGCGCACCACGGAATACTGGCGGCCCGTCCACTGGTGAGCGATGGCAACAAATACCGTCGCGCCCACGATGGTTTGCATGCGCGAACCAGTAGGCCGAAGCGATGGTGCGCATGATGGAGGGCAACCACTTCGCTCCCCGGATGCCGAAGACCATGCGGCATGCGACCTGCCCCGTGATGCCGTAGTCCACCCCGACCGTGGCCATCACGATGTACGCCGAAAAAGCAATGAGTATGCCCAGCGTGCTGGCGAGAATAGTGGCCCAGAAGGAGAGCCCCGAAGCCACAGCCAGACCGCCGATCAGAATCGTTCCAGGATTGACCAGGAAATTGCTGACCAGAAGGAAGAGATCCGGCCAGCGCACCGTCTTGAGCGCCTCTGGAATCGGCTCGATGCCATAGGCCTCAATGGCGCCAGAGTGGGCAACAGTAGCTTCTGTGGGTTCCATTGTGCGTCGCTCCATTCTGTATCAATACAAGATGGTCATCGACGTTGATGGTCATCGGCCAGTTTGTTGTTTGGGGGCCTAAGGTTCACCGCTGAAGATCAGATTCGCATGGCCGCCTTGCTGCCAAGTATAGATCTCCCACAAATTGTCTTCTGGGTCGGTGAAATAGCAGGCATAGGCGTTCCAGGGATAGGCTTGTGGCCCGACTAAGAACGGAACACCCCGGGCCAGGAGCTCCAGATGCATCGCGTGCACTCGCTCGCGGTTTTCCACCTGAACCGCCGCCATGGTGCGCCAGCCGCCCTTCGAGGCCATCCCCGGTGGCAGTTGCAGGTGAGTCTGCATATGATCCACCTGCCACAGGGCCAGCGTGACTCCCGCAGTGAAGAAGTCAGCGAAACCAGGAGCCAGACGGCGCAGCTTGAAACCTACCCGGTCACGATAGAACTCGATGGCGCGCTCGAGGTCCTGGACCAGCAAACAGACGTCGCTGATCGAAGAACTCCCGATGCGCGTACCGGTTTCCAGCTCAGCCATGGGTCGGCATGGAAGTGCTTACCCCAGCGCGAATGCCCGTGGGCCAACGGCCGGTCACTGTCTTGACGTGGCGTGTAGAAGCGGACACCTTCCATCCCATGCACGTTATGGTCCCCAAAGAGCGAGCGCTTCCAGCCGCCGAAGCTGTGGAAGGCCATGGGCACGGGGATAGGGACATTAATACCAACCATCCCCACCTTCACCTGGTTAGCAAAGGCGCGGGCGGTGTCTCCGTCGCGGGTGAAGATGCAGACACCGTTGCCGTACTCGTGGTCGTTCACCAGGTTGAGAGCTTTCTGGAAGTTTGGCACGCGCATCACAGAGAGGACAGGGCCAAAGATCTCTTCGCGATAGATGCGCATCTCCGATGTGACGTTGTCGAAGAGGCAGGGCGCGAGGAAGAAGCCGTTGCCCTTGGGCAGTGTTTCCTTGGAGTGGGGATCGACGATAGAGTTCCGCACCCTCTTTCACTCCCAGCTCGATATAGCCGGCGACTTTGTCGCGGTGAACTCCAGTGATGAGAGGACCCATCTCGGCGCCGGCCTCGGTGCCATTGGCAACCTTGAGCTTGGCGATACGCGCTCGCATGCGTGTGAGCAGGCCTCAGCGGTGCCGTCTCCCACCGCAATAGCAACCGAGATCGCCATGCAGCGCTCGCCCGCGGAACCGAAGGCCGCGCCGGTGAGCGCGTCGGCGGCTTGGTCCATATCCGCATCGGGCATCACGACCATGTGGTTCTTGGCTCCGCCCAGAGCCTGCACACGCTTGCCGCTTTGCGTGCCGCGACGGTAGACGTACTCCGCTACTGCCGTAGAACCGACAAAGCTTACCGCTTGAATCCCGGGATGGTCGAGGATCGCGTCCACTACCCGCTTGTCGCCGTGGACCACGTTAAACACGCCGTCGGGCAATCCCGCTTCCTTGAGCAGCTCGGCGAGGACGAGAGCGGCCGAAGGATCACGCTCGCTGGGCTTGAGAATGAAACAGTTGCCCGTGGCAATAGCGATAGGCAACATCCATAGTGGGACCATGGCGGGGAAGTTGAAGGGGGTAATGCCGGCGACCACACCCAACGGCTGCCGGAAAGACCAGCTATCGATGCCCGTGCCCACCTGCTCGGTGAACTCGCCCTTCAGCAGATGAGGAATGCCGGTAGCAAACTCTACGACTTCGAGGCCGCGCGTTACCTCTCCGCGCGCGTCGTCCAGGACCTTTCCGTGCTCGGAGGTGATGACAGCGGCGAGGCGGTCGGTATTCTTCTCCAGTAAATCGCGAAAACGAAAGAGCACGCGGGCGCGGCGAAGCGGTGGCATGTTTGACCATTCCGGAAATGCCGCCGTAGCGGCCGCGACGGCCTGTTCCAGCTCCACCGTCCCATCCAGAGGAACGCGTCGCTTCACCTCACCTGTGGCAGGATTAAACACGTCGGCAAAGGACTTCGACTGCCCGGCAACGGTCTTGCCGCCAATCCAATGGGGCACGCTCTCTAACGACTGCGTAACCTCCGTCTTCTGTTCTGTGGTCGCGATCGTAGCCATGGTGTGTCCTCTCGAGTCTGCGGAATATGCCTTTTCGATGATAACTCCAATCCTCGCGACGGAGCCCTCCCGTTCCCCATGGAACTATTGCCACACTGCATGGCTTAGACGCTCACTGCAATCCCGGTTGGGTCTGACAAGAAAATGCTTTAGCCTCAAATGCAATGCATCCTCACACCCCGCGAAAGCTCCTGATCGACACCGATACGGCGTCCGATGACGCCGTAGCACTCATCATGGCGCTTCGCTCACCCGAAGTGAGCGTGCTCGCGATCACCACCGTCGCCGGCGACGTCGACATCGAGCAGGCAACGCAGAATGCCCTCTACACCGCCGAGCTTTGCAGGTCCACCGTTCCTGTCTTCGCCGGAGCGGCTGCGCCCCTGATCCGCCCGCTCGAAGACGCTGTCTGGTTCCACGGGCGCGACGGACTCGGCGATCACGGATACAAACCGGCCGCGCGCACCGCCGCAGCGGGCTTTGCCGTGGACGCCATCGTGCGCACCGTAGAAGCGAATCCAGGCATAGAGATCATCACCCTGGGGCCATTGACCAACCTGGCCCTGGCGCTGCGGCAATGGCCGCAACTGGCGGACAACGTGAGCCGGTGCGTGGTCATGGGCGGAGCGCCCTGTTGCGAAGGCAACGTCACGCCCGCGGCCGAATTCAATTTCTGGGTAGATCCCGAGGCAGCGCGTGTCGTCCTTCGCTCGCAGCTGCCCATCGAACTGGTCGGCTGGCAGCTCTCGCGCGGCGCAGCAGTGGTCAACGCCGCCGAAATCAAAGAGATCCTCGCCCTGGGGACCAGCTTCGCCGACTTCGCCATCCAATCGAACAGTACCGCCGTTACCGCCTTCAAAATCCAGACTGGAGAAGACGGCATCGCCCTGCCTGACCCCACCGCGATGGCCATTCTGCTCGACCCGTCGTTAGCGCGCGTTTCCTCCGATCACTACATGGACGTGCAGGTCGACTGCGGCATCACCCGCGGAATGAGCGTGATCGATCGCCTGGGTGTGGCTCCTGATGATAGAAATCGCGCCGTCTGGAGCGATGTCATCGCCCAGGGACGCAGGCAGAAAGTCATTTGGAAAATGGACATCCCCGGATGGAAGCAGGCCCTGCTAAGGGCTCTCCGTTGAGATGGCCATGAACGTCATCTTCGACACCGACCCATCGCCCGATGACGCCGTGGCGTTCCTGGCCGCCCTTGCTTCTCCCCAAGACCTGCAGGTGCTGGCCATCACCACGGTAGCCGGAAACGTTCCCCTGGAGCTGACCGCAAAGAACGCGCGCAAAGCTCTGGAGCTCGCGAAGCGCACCGACGTTCCCGTCTATGCTGGAGCCGCCGCGCCGTTGGTACGCCCGCTAGTCACAGCAGAGCATGTACACGGGCGAACGGGCTTCGATGGCTATGACTTGCCCGAACCCAAAACACCGCTGCGGCCTGGCTTTGCTCCCGAGGCTATCGTCGAGCTCGTCATGTCGCGGCCGGCCCACGACGTAACGCTGTGCTGCCTGGCGCCGTTAACCAACGTGGCATTAGCCATGGCGCGGGAACCGCGCCTGGCCAAGCACCTGGCAGGCATCGTACTGATGGGCGGCGCCATGTCTGAAGGCGGCAACATCACCGCCGCCGCGGAGTTCAATTTCTACGTCGACCCGGAGGCTGCGGCGCGAGTCTTCTCCAGCGGCGCGGCCATCACCATGATTCCGCTGGACTGCACCCACCAGGCGCTCATCACCGATGAGCGCCTGGAAATGCTGCGCGCCGCGGGAACCCCGGTAGGGACCGCCTTCTATCATCTCTTGGAATGGAACAAGCGCTTCGACCGTGCCAAATACGGATGGGCCGGCGGCCCGCTGCACGATGCAACCGTCACCGCCTATCTTCTGCAACCGCAATTGTTCGCCGGCCGCCGCGTTCGCGTAGATATCGAATGCGTAAGCCCTCTGACCTTGGGCGCCAGCATAGTGGATTGGTGGAGCGTGAACGGAAAGACCGCGAACGCGCTGGTTTTACGCAGTATCGATGCCGAAGGCTACTTCCGCCTGATCTTCGAACGACTGCTGCGACTTTGAACAACTGCGCTTTGGTGAGGGAGAAAGCAACCTTCATGAATGGCCGAAAAGCAGATCAAGGTCGCGCCGGCCATGCACGACCCGCAGGATAAGCGCGTCCTCGTTCCTTCACTTCCTGCGCGAGCCGCTCCATGGATTGCTGCGTGATTACGCGGCCCTCCCCACGAGCAAGCGAACCCCGGGCGTCATCGAGTGTGAGAAGAAATTCCGCCCGCTGCCGCTCGCGTTCTTCCCACAAGGCGAGCGCCTACTGAACCGCGTCTTGTTCTGAGTGCAGGCGTCCGCTCTCAATGGCGCGGCGGGCGAAAGCCCTTTGATCGGGGGTGAGCTGAACGTCCATTGGCCTTTAGGTTAGGGGAAACCACCGCTATGGGCAAATCTGCCCGCGCGCTCACTACTTTGCTGGAGGTGTCGTCCGGTTAGTTTGCGGGCCCGGCTGGGGCAAGGAACGCAGAGAATTCGGAGCCGTCACTAGCTTTTGCAGCAAAGCCACGGGCAGCGTAGCCGTTACCACCGCGCGGTCATTCTTGTGCTCGACGTCCGTGGAGTTCAGCAGGTCGCGTATATCGGCATTGGTCATTGCCGAGGGCAGATTGTTTTCCGCCGCCCGGCCGATGGCGACAATGGTATTCAACGCGTCGGACGAAACCGTAGCAGCCAGATCCGTAGGGGCAATCTCTTCGATCCTCAGGTGCAAAGCCCCGCCCCAACGCACCGAGCCGATGAACGTGGTGTTGAGTGCCACCGGAAAATGAAAGCCCATCAGGCTGATGCCATCGCTCTTGAGCGGAACGGTGATCTTGCCAATCCCCCAGGCGACCGAGAGCAAAGGCACCTCGGCGTAATGATCGGTGAGCAGGGAAGACCCGGAAAATGGCAGCGCCGACGGTGCGATAGCGGTCGAGCATGGAGTGGATCTGCTCCGGCGTGGGCGTGTTGGAAGCGGCCACCATGTCATAACCTAGCAGGGCTACCCTCACCGTCCGGCCGTGGCTCGGGATGTCGTAGATGGTATGTCCGGCATACTCTTCGCTCTGCGCGGCGATCGATCCCAGGTAAGCGCTGAGACGCTTGCGATCGATGTGGCCGACAAAGATCTCGGAGTAAGCCACTGCCCCATTCGGACCCAACGGGTTAGGCATGCGATGGAGGGCGAAGGCCACCTCGTCCAGGTCGCGTTCGAACTCGAACCCGGTGGCGTCGATAAACGATTGATACTGGGGGTCGTGCGGTACCTGGTGCTGGTCGAAGTGGGTGTAGGCGCGCAGCGGCCGCAGGTTGAAATAGAGAATGCAGTCCGATTCCGGAAGCAGCCTCGCGGCCTCGGGCGGGGCCTTGCGCCGCAAGTAAGCAGCCAGCGCCACCAGCAGGAGAAGAAGCACAACAATGATGATGGTCGCCTTGGTGCGCCTGGGCATGCGGGGTACGGTTTACCACCCTCATCAGTCGAGGAATGATAGCATCCGGAGTCGGGCCGAACACGGTCCGGCAAATTGCGGAGCCATTCCGCCCTGTGTTAACCTTGGCAATTGTGAACCTGCTGCGAGACCGGTGCCAAGGTCTTGTTTTTAGGGCGGGAAACAAGGGTTGTTCGGGCTGGCGTAGCTCAGCTGGTAGAGCATCTGATTTGTAATCAGACGGTCGGGGGTTCAAGTCCCTTCGCCAGCTCCAGAGTTTCGTTTCGCCGGTTAGCATTTTTCCTATGGTTTTGGACTGAGGAGATGGTGCAGACGCGGGTTTTTCTCAAGAAAAGCCGCACATCACTACTCATAAGACGGCACCGTAATAGGAAAAATGCTTTAGGTAATCCCGCCGCAATCATTCCACACTGACGGTATTTTTCCTTTGAGCTGGCTGCGCGGGAAAGCGTCTGCGGAATGGGGTCGTGTGGATGATCTCCGGCTTCGCGGCGATGTTTGTGTCAGATCGGGAGCACTTTCGGCCCGGTCTGCGATTGTGCACAGGTGGCCGAGTGGTTAATGGCAGCAGACTGTAAATCTGCCGCTCCTTGGAGCTACGGAGGTTCGAATCCTCCCCTGTGCACCATGGGTTGGAACGCTGGAGTAGGACATGGAAACCGGGCCGCGGTCGCCGGGGCGTAAGTGGATCGCGCTGGGGTTGCTGCTGGTCCTGGCGGGTTTGGCGGTAAAAACAATCGACCCGGGCAAGGTACGCTCGGTGGTATTGCTGTTGCTGATTTTTTTCGCGTTGCGGATTGCGCTCACTGCCTTCGCTTCGCGATAGCATGGGTAAAGTTTTTAGGGCTGATGTAGCTCAGTTGGTAGAGCACTCCCTTGGTAAGGGAGAGGTCACCGGTTCAATCCCGGTCATCAGCTCCACAATTTGTTCTGGGTCAATCCGCATGTTTTGTGTCAGGGCACGACTCTAGAGGCTGCGGAGACTGATGTTTTGTGTCAGGGCACGACTTTAGTCGGGCCGTAAACAAAGGGTTGATGAGGGCTTTAGCCCCTGAGGTACGTTGTTTTTGCTCATAATTGGCGGGAGTAACTCAGTGGTAGAGTCACAGCCTTCCAAGCTGTTGGTCGCGGGTTCGATTCCCGTCTCCCGCTCCAAACTATTTTTTATGTGAGTGCCTACAAAATGTTTGTCCAGGCAGTCTTACCAGTGAAGGATGAGTCGCACTTCGCCGCCGTCAAGGCGTCGCTTGAGCCCTTGTTCACCTCCGGCAATGTCACCGGGTTTTTGAAGCGGGTGCAGCGATCCAAGCTGCGGGTGCGGGATTTCGAGGGCTTGCTGCGGCGTGGCCTACTAGGTACAACCACCATCGAGGCATACCAGGCGCTCGGCGATTCCGACCGCGGCCAGGCGCGTGAGCTGTACCTTTCCCTGGTGGAGAAAGTCACGCCGGAGCTGCGCGGCAGGTTTTTAAAGGTATATGCCTACTACTGAACTGGCGATTCCCGTACCACGAGAAAGCACGTACATCGTGGTGTGGGAGTTCCAGGTCAAAGAGGAGTGCCAGGCGGAGTTTATCGCAGCCTACGGGCCGGACGGGGATTGGGCCCGCCTCTTCCGCCGCTCGCCGGAATTTCTGGGGGTAGAACTGGTGGGCAGTGTAGGCAATTCCGCCCGCTTCTTCACCCTGGATCACTGGAGTTCGGCCGGCCGGACTGGATATGTTTTTGGCCAACAACGCGACCGCCTACGACGTTCTAGACCGGCGCTTTACCGGTCTTACCGTCTGGGAGCGCCGGATTGGCGCCTTTCCCAGCGAGGCGTAGCGGGCAAGTGAGCCTTACCCGCGCCGCAAGAGCTGAGCTGAACGAAGGGCACGGGTTTAGCCGTGCCGTAAACAGCATGATTTGATGAGGGCTTTAGCTGCAGTTACCGAGGGAAGAACAGGCTTTTACCCCGCGGTATCCGCCTAGTCCCTGAGGGAACAATCCCTCGGAATTGGTAGAGTTTTGTTGGTTAAGCAGTAGAAAGGGACAAGATGGCGAAGGAAAAGTTTGACCGGTCCAAGCCGCACGTGAACGTAGGAACGATTGGACACATCGATCATGGCAAGACGACGCTAACGGCGGCGATCACCAAGGTATTGTCGAAGCACAATCCGAAAATACAGTTTCGTTCGTTTGATTCGATTGACAATGCACCCGAGGAGCGGGAGCGCGGTATTACGATTGCCACCGCGCACGTGGAGTACGAGACGGCCAACCGTCACTACGCGCACGTCGATTGCCCGGGCCACGCCGACTACATCAAGAACATGATCACCGGCGCGGCGCAGATGGACGGAGCGATCCTGGTCGTGGCAGCGACCGACGGTCCGATGCCGCAAACCAAGGAGCACGTGCTGTTGGCCCGCCAGGTAGGTGTCCCCTACATCGTGGTCTTCCTGAACAAGTGCGACGCGGTAGAAGACGAAGAGCTGACCGACCTGGTGGAAATGGAAGTCCGGGAACTGCTGTCGAAGTACAACTTCCCCGGAGACGACGTACCGGTCATTCGCGGCTCGGCCCTGGGTGGGTTGAACGGCGAAGCGCAATGGGAAGCCAAGATCGACGAGTTGATGGATGCGGTGGACAAGAACGTACCCCTGCCGGCGCGTGCCATCGACCAGCCCTTCCTGATGCCGATCGAAGACATCTTCTCGATTTCCGGCCGCGGCACAGTCGTGACCGGCAGGATCGAGCGGGGCAAGGTAAAGGTCGGCGAAGAGTCGGAGATCGTCGGTTTCCGGGAAACCCGCAAGACGGTAGTGACCGGCGTCGAAATGTTCAAAAAGCAGCTGGATGAAGGACTTGCGGGCGACAACGCGGGTCTGCTGCTGCGCGGCATTGCCAAGGAAGACGTGGAGCGCGGCATGGTCCTGGCCAAGCCCGGGTCGATTACGCCGCACACCAAGTTCAAGGGCGAGATCTACGTTCTGAGCAAGGAAGAAGGCGGCCGTCACACGCCGTTCTTCAACGGCTACCGGCCGCAGTTTTACTTCCGCACCACGGACGTGACCGGAACGGCGAAGCTGCCGGAAGGCACGGAAATGGTGATGCCGGGCGACAACGTGCAGCTGGAAATTGAGCTGCATACCCCGGTGGCCATGGAAAAGGGCCTGCGTTTTGCCATCCGCGAGGGTGGCCGCACGGTAGGCGCCGGAACCATCAGCGAAATCATCAAGTAACCACTCCCCAGGCCCCTTTTTGGGGCCCTGCGGGCGGTTCATCGAGTGGTTTTTCTGCTGGAAAACGGCTAAGGCGGCTTTTAAGGCAAGTAATTTCAGGGGCGTGGATCGCCCGGAATCGGTTAGGATAGACTAATGCGTGAAATAATTACCCTACAGTGTCCGGAATGCAAAGAGCGCAATTACTCGACCACGAAGAACAAAAAGACGACCACTGGCCGGCTTGAGTTCTCAAAGTTCTGCAATCGTTGCCGCAAGCATACCGCTCACAAAGAAACAAAATAGCTCGACGTTTGTTGCAAGATACGACTGATTTTTTTTGCTGCCTGTGGCTCCTTGGTACGGCTCGCTGTGATACGACATCGGTCAGGATCCCTTCACGACAGTATTATTGTCTGAAGCCGCCTGGTTGGCTCGAAAGAGCCCACGAGAAGCTCACGAAGCTATAGCGGAGCGTTGCCGTTTTGGCGTGGCAGAGATGCAGCACTTTGGTTTGAGGGGCGTAAGCTCAACGGTTAAACTGTCGGTCTCCAAAACCGAACTTGGGGGTTCGAATCCCTCCGCCCCTGCCAGTTCGTGAGTGTTCGTGATTACCCCGTGCGGCTAGGCGTGAGCCTGGGGAAGAAGGAAGCATTATGGCGAAGTCAACCACGGTAGTTCGCGATGAGAAGCAGAGTCCACAGCCGGAGAAGGCTGTGACCAAGGCAAGAGTTGCGGACAAGTTGGCGGAACGAGGGCAAGAGAGTCCTGGGCAGGGCAACCAGATCACTGGGATGTTCACCCGGACTGTGGATTTTCTGAGGGATGTGCGCAGCGAAATGCGCAAGGTGACGACGCCGTCGCGCGAAGAAGTACGGACCACGACGACGGTGGTGATTGTGACCGTGTTTGCCTTCGCCGCCTATTTCTATGTCGTGGATGCGGTACTAAGCCGTGCGATCCAATCGCTGTTGCACTGGTTGGGCGGGGTACAGTAAGTGCTGAAAGAGAAATTAGAGAAAACGATGACGGAAGACACCAATCCGGAGACCCCACCCCTCAACCCTGAGGAAGGGCTCACCCCGTCGGCCAACGAGCGTTTCAAGTGGTACATCATCCACGCCTATTCGGGCTTTGAGCGCAAGGTGAAAGAGTCGATCGAGGGCCGGGTGCAGGCCTTTGGCCTGCAAAACAGGATTGGCCGGGTCATGATCCCGACCGAGCCGGTGACCGAGGTCTTCAACGGAAAAAAGCGGACCATCGAGCGGGTCTTTCTGCCTGGTTACGTGCTGGTAGAGATGGACCTGGATAACGACCTGTGGCACGTGATGAAGAACACGCCGCGGGTGACGGGCTTTCTAGGCACCGGCGACAAGCCGGTCGCATTGAGCGAGCAGGAAGTCAGCTCGATCCTCTTCCGTACCGATGTATCCAAAGACAAGCCGCGGATGAAGATCAAGTTCGAGAAGAACGAATCTGTCCGCATTACCGACGGCCCCTTCGCCAATTTCAATGGCGTGGTGGACGAGGTCAACGAGGACCGCGAGACCCTCAAGGTGATGGTCACGATCTTTGGGCGGTCGACGCCGGTCGAACTCGAGTTTGGCAAGGTAGAAAAAGTCGTTTAGTGCAGTGACTGGCTGCAGCCTAGTGAATCGTTTTGGGCTCCCTCTTTGGCGCCGAGTAGAAAGGTTATTGCGATGCCTCCGATTAAGAAAGTACAGACCCAGGTAAAGCTGCAGATTGAAGCGGGCAAGGCGACCCCGGCGCCCCCAGTAGGGCCCGCATTGGGCCAGGCGCAGGTCAACATCATGGAGTTCTGCAAGCAGTTCAATGCGCGCACGCAGAACAAAGAGATGGCCGGCCTGATCATCCCCGTGGTGATCACCGTCTACGTGGACCGCACCTTCACCTTCGTCACCAAGACGCCGCCGGCCGCGGTCTTGCTGAAGAAAGCCGCCAATCTGGCCAAGGGCTCAGGCACCCCCAACAAGGACAAGGTGGGCAAAGTGACCGAGAAGCAGGTGCTCGAGATCGCCAAGCAGAAGATGCCCGACCTGAACACGGTTTCCGTTGAGTCAGCGGTAAAGAGCATCAAGGGCACCGCGCGCTCCATGGGCATCGAAGTCACCGCCTAGCCGATCTCAGGTCTTCCAGAACCGCCAACGAAGGTCGGGTGCCCGATTCAAGCCCTGCCTTTTGGGCCTGAGTGGGGTACACAGCACTGCAACGCCTAACTCGCGAAGTCGCGAGCGAAGAAATTTGTGAGATAATCAAAAATGCGTCTTGAGCAACAGGCAGACGCAAGTCAACGGTCGCATAAGTAGTACTAGCGGCCCACACCACGGCGGGACAGCAACACAGTCCAGGCGGTGGAAGACAGAGGAAGCATGGCAAAAAAAATCAGCAAAAACATGGCGAAGGTGCGCGCCCAGGTAGAAGACCGGCCGTACTCGCTGCAGGACGCAGTTCCCCTACTCAAAAAAGTGCAATACGCCAAGTTCGACGAAACCGTCGACCTGACCCTGCGTCTCGGCGTAGACCCGAAACATGCCGATCAGATGGTGCGCGGAACGGTGGTATTGCCCCACGGCCTGGGAAAGACCAAGAAAGTAGCCGTGATCGCCTCCGGTGACCGCCTCCGCGAAGCAGAAGCAGCGGGCGCCGACATCGTCGGCGGTGAAGACATGGTGGAGAAGATCCAAAAGGAAAGCTGGACGGATTTCGACGCCCTGATCGCCACCCCGGACATGATGAAGTCCGTCGGCCGTCTAGGTAAGGTGCTTGGCCCCCGTGGCCTGATGCCCAATCCCAAGACCGGCACCGTCACCAACGACGTGGCGGCAGCGATCCGCGAGATCAAGGCCGGTAAGGTCGAGTTTCGTACCGACAAGACAGCCCTGGTGCATGTTCCGGTAGGCAAGCTCTCCTTCCCGCCGCAAAAGCTGATTGACAATGCAACGACGGTCATCAACAGCGTAGTGCGGGCCAAGCCGTCAGCGGCAAAAGGCAAGTACATCCGGGGCATCACGCTGAGCTCGACCATGGGGCCCGGGATCCCGCTAGACAGCGAGGTTGCTGAGGCGGCCGCGAAGCCCTAATTCGATTTTTTGAACGAATTTTATAAAGTTTTACCTACGCCGGCATCCCCGCGTAGAACCCCTCCCGAGCACGGCGAGGTGGGATAAAAGGCTGGTTTTATGGCACTTACGAAGGCGAAAAAGGCAGTACAGATCGAAAATCTTGCGCACGAGCTGGAAAGCTCGACCAGCGCCATTGTGGGCACCTTTGCCAAGCTCACCGTCTCCCAGGATTACGAACTCCGCAAGGTGGTTCGGACTGCGGGTGGCCGGTACCGGGTGGTCAAGAACAAGCTCGCAGCCCGGGCGTCCAAGGGAACCAAGGTAGAGCAGGCCCTGCAGGGCCTGAAGGGCGTTTCCTCGGTGGCCTACACCAGTGGCGATCCCGTAGTCCTGGCGAAAGCCCTCTCCACCTGGATGCAGGAGAACGCTGAGTTCACCTTCAAGCTGGGCATTGTCGACGGGCAAGTCATCACGGTGGAAGAAGTAAAGCGACTGGCAACGATGCCGTCGAAAGAAGCCATCTTCTCCAAGCTGCTCTTCCTCATCAATGCTCCGGCGCAGCGTTTGGTGACTGTCATGAACGCGGCTGGCCGCGATCTCGCGGTAGTGATCAACCAGGCGGTCGAACAAGGCAAGTTTGCTGGAGCCGCCGCGCCCAGCAAGCCGGCAGACGCTGAACCAGCGCCCGCCGCTGCCAAGCCTGAGGCTGCAGCGCCAGTGGCAGAAGCTCCAGCAGTAGCAGCGGCGCCCGAAGCAGCGGCGCCAGCTGAAGCGGCTCCAGTAACCGAGACTCCAGCTCCGGTCGCTGAGACCGTGGCAGCTGAGGCCGAGGCAGCCGGGACCAACGAAGATTCGCAAACGGCAGCCGCGGCCACCGAGCCGCCTGTCGAGGGCTAGGGCACGGAATTTGTTGAAACTGCAAAGGGATGCTTGGTCTGGGCATATCGGAAACCTTCGCAGGAGCAGTAAGGGCGGCCCGGCATAAAGGCCTCCCTAATAGCAATTAAGTACACGGTGGCGTTACCAAAGTTTTGTTCCAGTGGAGAGAAAAATGGCGGATTTGCAGCAGTTGGAAGATCAGATCGTAAGCTTGAGCCTGTTGGACGCGGCGGCTCTGGTAAAGAAGCTTGAAGAGCGGCTCGGTGTTTCGGCGGCAGCCGCAGCCCCGGTGGCCGTAGCTGGCGGCGGAGGCGGCGCTGCCGTCGCTGCTCCGGTTGAAGAAAAGACCGAATTCACCGTCATCCTCAAGGATGCCGGTGCCAACAAGATCAATACCATCAAGGCAGTGCGGGAAGTCACCTCCCTCGGCCTCAAGGAAGCCAAAGACCTGGTCGATGGCGCTCCCAAGCCGCTGAAGGAGAACGTCAGCAAGGAAGAAGCCGAGACCGTCCGCAAGAAGTTCGAGGGCGTGGCTACCGTCGAAGTCAAGTAAAAAATCGATTTTGTTCGATTAGCAAGTTGCGTGCCAAAGCAGGACGCGCTATGATTATTTTTAGCGCGTCTCTGCCAGGCATAGCTTGTTACCTGACCGAGCGGTTCTTTGCATGCGATTCTCAGTTAGAGATGGCAATCACTCGTATGCGATCTACTATTCCGGTGCATTCTGCGCCGGCACACACCTACGAAATGGGCGGCGGACATCGGGGTGTGGTGAACGATCTGCTGTAGGGCGGCGCACACGCGGCGTATTGGTATCAGCGGGATTCGAAAATTCTCATCTTGTCAAGTGCACAATTCGGTTGTGACGCTCGTGGGTAGCACTGTCCCCGCGAGCAGTTTGCGTCTCACCGTGCTGCGCCCTTGCCTGCCTGGAAAACCTCCGCTGAGGTCGATCGCGTTAAGACCCCCACTTGCTGGACTTGCCGTCCAGGGGCCACCGGGCAATTAAAACCTGACGTTCGCTTGTCAGTCAACATTGCCTAGCAAATAAAAGCGCAGTGTGTTCGCCGACACGAGGCGGCAAACACACGTCAACGCGCGGCAAAAAACATCTGGGGAACCGCGAGACTCGGCCGGTACCCCAACTTGCAACACCTCGCGTCCCACGAGTCTCAGGAGTGAAGCATGCCGAACGAGCACCGCGCCATTCGTAGCCGTCTCGATTTTTCAAAAATTCCAACCGCTATTCAGATCCCGAACCTGATTGAAGTGCAGCGGCGCTCCTACGAGCGCTTTCTGCAGATGGATAAACTGCCCTCGGAGCGCGAAGATAACGGGCTTCAGTCCGTATTTGTCTCGGTTTTCCCCATCACCGATTTCCGCAATATCTCACAACTCGACTTTGTGGATTTCTCCATCGGCAACTGGGAGTGCAAGTGCGGTCACCTCAAAGGGCTGCATCACCTGCGTACCGCCTGCGTCAACTGCGGAGCCATGGTAATTACTGATCCCTTCCATCCGGGAGAGGTTCTCTGCCAAAAGTGCGGCACCTACAACAAGAACACCCCCGATTTTTGTAACAAGTGCGGTGATCCAGTCGGTCTGCAATTGAAGTATGACCAGGCGGAGTGCGAAGAGCGCGGCATGACCTACTCCGCGCCGCTCAAAGTGACTGTTCGCCTCACCATTTACGACAAAGACCCGGAAACGGGCGCGAAATCCATTCGTGACATTAAGGAGCAGGAAGTCTTCTTCGGCGACATCCCCTTGATGACGCAGAATGGCACCTTCATTGTCAACGGCACCGAGCGCGTAATCGTCAGCCAGTTGCACCGCTCGCCCGGCGTCTTCTTTGAGACGGCCAGCAACCGCACCTACTTCCTCGGCAAGATCATCCCTTACCGCGGTTCCTGGGTGGAGTTCGAGTACGACCAGAAGAACACCCTCTACGTGCGCATCGACCGCAAGCGCAAGTTCCTGGGCACCATCTTCCTGCGCGCCCTGGGTCTGCGCTCGGATGAGGACATCCTCAAGACCTTCTACCTGGCCGACACCATCAACGTGAAGGACGGCAAGATTTCCTGGCAGGTCAGCGAGGATACGGAGAAGGGAACCCACCTGTTGGGCGCCAAGCCGGCGCACGCAGTGGTGGTTAAGGGCGAAGAGATTGCCCACTCCGGGCGCAAGATTACGCCCAGCATCCTCAAGGCGCTGCGCAACCACAAGGTCACCTCGGTAGAGATCGAAACCGCGGAGCTGGACGGTGCGATGACGCTGGCCGACGTGGTCGACACGACCACCGGTGAAGTCCTGCTCGAAGCCAATCATGAGCTGACCGCGGACAAACTCCACAAGATCACCGAGAGCGGCGTCACCTCGTTCCAGGTCTTCTTCCCCGACCGCGACGATGTAGGCAACATCATCACCAACACCCTTCGCCGCGATTCGGTACGCAAGCCTGAGGAAGCGCTGATTGAGATCTACCGCAAACTGCGTCCGGGCGATCCGCCGACGCTCGATACCGCGACTGCGTTGTTCGAAGGCATGTTCTTCGATCCGCGCAAGTACGACTTCTCGCGCGTAGGCCGCTTGAAGTTCAACATCAAGCTCTACGAATCGCAGGACGCGACCCAGCTCGACAAGCGCACCCTGACCCCGGAAGACTTCTACGGAACGATTCGCTACCTGCTCAAGCTGCGCAAGAACATCGGCGTAGTGGACGACATCGATCACCTCGGCAACCGCCGCGTGCGCGCTGTCGGCGAGCTGATGGAAAACCAGTTCCGCATCGGCCTGGTGCGCATGGAGCGTGCCATCAAGGAAAAGATGAGCGTGTATCAGGAGATGTCGACAGCGATGCCGCATGACCTGATCAACGCCAAGCCGGTGATGGCGGCCATCCGCGAATTCTTCGGCTCCTCGCAGCTGTCGCAGTTCATGGATCAGACCAACCCTCTCTCTGAGATCACCCACAAGCGGCGGCTTTCCGCCCTTGGGCCGGGTGGTTTGAGCAGAGAGCGTGCGGGCTTCGAAGTGCGCGACGTACACCCTACGCACTACGGCCGTATCTGCCCCATTGAGACGCCGGAAGGTCCGAACATCGGCCTCATCAGCTCGCTGTCGTGCTTTGCCCGCATCAACGAATACGGCTTCATTGAGTCGCCGTATCGCCGCGTGCGTGATGGTCACATTCTCGATTACGTGCAGGTCACGAATGCCGGCGAGAGCGGGCTTCGTGTGGGCGATCCTTTGGAAAAGAAGGAAGCACTGCGGCTGAACGAGAAGCTGGCCGGCGAACACAAGCGGGTCATCGAGTTCGATCCCTTCTCCTTCTATCTGTCAGCGTGGGAAGAGGACCGTCACACCATTGCCCAGGCCAACATTGAACTGGATTCGGCCGGTCACATTGTCGACGATCTGGTCAACGCTCGCCGCCAAGGCAACTTCGTGCTGGTAAACCGCGCGGAAGTGGATTACATCGACGTCAGCCCCAAGCAGTTGGTCTCGGTCGCCGCTTCGCTGGTGCCGTTCCTCGAGCATGACGACGCCAACCGCGCTCTGATGGGCGCCAACATGCAACGCCAGTCCGTTCCTCTGCTCGTGGCGGAAGCGCCGCTGGTCGGCACCGGGATGGAAGGCGTGACTGCGCGCGACTCCGGAGCCGTCATTCTGGCCAAGCGCAACGGCATCGTCGATTCGGTCGACTCTGAACGTATTATCGTCCGCGTGGAGGGTGAGCATCATCCCACCCAGCTGTCCCGCGAAGTCGGTTCGGATATCTATCAGCTGATCAAGTTCAAGCGTTCCAACCAGAACACTTGCATCAATCAGAAGCCGATTGTTCGCCAGGGCGACCGGGTGATCAAGGGGCAGGTGATCGCCGATGGTCCTTGCACTGAGCAGGGCGAGTTGGCCCTGGGCCGCAACGTACTCGTGGCCTTCATGCCGTGGCGCGGTTACAACTTCGAGGACGCGATCCTGATCTCCGAAAAGCTGGTACGCGACGATTACTACACCTCGGTGCACATCGAGGAGTTTGAAATCGAAGCTCGCGACACCAAGCTCGGACCGGAAGAGATCACGCGCGATATTCCCAACGTCTCCGAGTCGGCACTGCGTGACCTCGACGAGAGCGGAGTCATCCGCATCGGCGCCAAGGTCAAGCACAACGACATTCTGGTCGGCAAGGTAACGCCCAAGGGCGAAACCCAGCTCACACCGGAAGAGAAGTTGCTGCGCGCCATCTTCGGTGAAAAGGCCGGCGATGTGCGCGACGCCTCTCTGACGTGCCCTCCGGGTATCGAAGGCACCGTGGTCGACGTCCGCATCTTCTCCCGCAAGGGTCAGGAGAAGGACGAGCGCGCCAAGCTGATCGAAGGCGAGCAGATTGCCAAGCTCGAAAAGAACCTGGCTGACGAAATCCGCATTCTGACCGACGAGCGGTTGAAGCGTTTGGAATCGATTCTGGGCGGCAAGGAAGTGCTGGCTGACCTGCACGACGAGCGCACCAACAAGCGCCTGATCGTGAAGGAACAGATCATCGACCGCGACACCATCGAGCGCATCTCCACCCGCAACCTGAAGCGTATTCGCTACGCCGACAAGGATCCGCGAGTGAACGAGCAGATCGACGAGATCGAGGAGATGACCTCGCGCCAGATCGATGTGCTGCGCAAGATCACCAACGAGAAAATCGGCAAGCTGCAGAAGGGTGATGAACTGGCGCCAGGCGTAATCAAGCTGGTCAAGGTCTACATCGCCATGAAGCGCAAGCTGTCGGTGGGCGATAAGATGGCCGGCCGCCACGGGAACAAGGGCGTCATTGCCCGCATCCTTCCCGAGGAGGACATGCCCTATCTGCCCAACGGTACGCCGGTGGAGATCGTGCTCAACCCGCTCGGTGTTCCTTCGCGTATGAACGTGGGTCAGATCCTGGAGACACATCTGGGCTGGGCCGCACATCAGCTGGGCGAAAAAATTGCCGAAGTGGTGCAGCGCAACCACGATGCCAACGAGGTCCGCGCCATGGTGACCGAGCGCTTCGCCAACACGGCGACGCTGCGGCAACTGTTGGAACTCGACGACGAGATGCTGTTACGGGTCGCGGCGGGCATGAAGCGTGGCATCTGGTTCGGCACCGCCGTATTCGACGGCGCCAAGGAAGCAGAGCTCAAAGCGCTGTTGGCCGCGGCCGAACTACCCAGCTCGGGCAAGACGCCGCTGTTTGACGGCATGACGGGCGAGGAGTTCGAGCAGCCGGCAACGGTGGGCTACATCTACATGCTGAAGCTTTCCCACCTGGTCGACGACAAGATCCACGCGCGTTCGATCGGACCGTATTCGCTGATCACGCAGCAGCCGCTGGGTGGCAAGGCGCAATTCGGCGGACAGCGCTTCGGCGAGATGGAAGTCTGGGCCCTCGAAGCTTACGGTGCTGCTTACATCCTGCAGGAGCTGCTGACTGCCAAGTCCGATGACGTCTATGGCCGTACCAAGATCTACGAGGCCATCGTCAAGGGCGAGGCGGCCATCGAGCCTGGCGTTCCAGAGTCGTTCAACGTGCTGATTCGTGAATTGCAGTCCCTCTGTCTCGATGTGGAATTGATCAAGCAACCGGAAAAGAGACTTCCGGCGCCGGCTGTCGCAGCGGCGGACTAGCAAAGAAGAATAGATGGTCCCGCAACCTCAATTTGATTTCGAGGTTGCGGGAAAACTGGGGTTTTGTGTCAGGGCACGACTTTAGTCGGGCCGTAAGCGACCCAAAACTCCAGGGCTTTAGCCCCTGGGTTTTTCCCAGGTTTCAAGAAACAGACCTGTCCTCAAGGAATCGCTCCCGGGGAGGACAAGTCGAGCAGATTCATCCCGGGATCGTAGCGTGGCACGCTTCGGAGTTATCAAACTGAAGCAAGGTGCCAAGGAGGGTCGTCTTGTACCGTTCCAGCCCATTTGAACTGACCAGCCCTATTACCGATTTCGATGCCATCCGCATCTCGCTCGCCTCACCGGAAAAGATCCGCAGCTGGTCACATGGCGAGGTGACCAAGCCGGAAACCATCAACTACCGCACCTTCAAGCCGGAGCGCGATGGACTCTTCTGCGCCCGCATCTTTGGCCCCGTCACCGATTGGGAATGCCTGTGCGGCAAATACAAGCGCATGAAGCATCGCGGAGTCATCTGCGACAAGTGCGGCGTCGAAGTCACTCTCTCCAAGGTTCGCCGTGAGCGCCTGGGCCACATCGAGCTGGCGTCCCCTTGTTCGCACGTCTGGTTCTTCAAGGGACTACCGTCCCGCATCGGCCATCTCCTCGATATCTCCCTACGCGACCTCGAAAGTGTTCTCTACTTCGAGAGCTACGTAGTGGTCGATCCCGGCGACGCGCCAGTGAAGGAACGCGAGATCATCAAGGACGAAGCCCGTTTCCGCGAGCTCGACACCCAATATCGCCCCACCGGCTTCAAGGGCATGATGGGCGCGGAAGCCATCAAGGAGCTGCTCAAGCGCGTCGTAGTCGACGAGCTGGCCATCGAGCTCCGCGAGCGCATGAAGACCGAGACCTCGCTGCAGAAGCGCCTCAAGTACGCCAAGCGTCTGAAGGTAGTCGAGGCTTTCCGCAAGTCCGGCAATAAGCCACAGTGGATGATCCTTGACGTAATCCCGGTCATTCCGCCGGAACTGCGTCCCCTGGTGCCGCTGGATGGCGGACGTTTCGCGACCTCCGATCTGAACGATCTGTATCGCCGCGTCATCAACCGCAACAACCGCCTCAAGAAGCTGATGGACCTCCATGCGCCCGAAGTCATCGTGCGCAACGAGAAGCGCATGCTTCAGGAAGCAGTCGACGCCCTGTTCGATAACGGCCGTCGCGGCCGCGTCCTGCGTGGCGCCAACAACCGTCCGCTGAAGTCGCTCTCCGATACCCTCAAGGGCAAGCAGGGCCGCTTCCGTCAAAACCTATTAGGCAAGCGCGTCGACTACTCCGGCCGTTCCGTCATCGTGGTCGGTCCCGAGCTCAAGCTGCACCAGTGCGGCCTGCCTAAGAAGATGGCGCTCGAACTGTTCAAGCCCTTCATCTAT
>CAWCAZ010000073.1:0-32818 GCA_963793525.1 uncultured Acidobacteriaceae bacterium | reverse complement strand
TCACAAACCAACGGCCACGTATGCGGCAAGGAAAGCCGCACGGGGTTTCCAACGCCACCAAGACTGACAGGAAATCCGGAGGAAGCCCAGAGCCTGCCCTGCCTGGCCCCGGCGTGCCGTAGACGAAATCGAACGGGGACCTGCGGTGCGCCTTTCCTCGACACAACTGTCATCGGGAGGAACTGCCCTCACGCCTTGCCCACAGCCTCCTTAGCAGCGCTCACTTCGGTTCCGGCCAGCTCTTCCAGCACGCGAATCGACCCGCAAATATCTTCCTCTCCATAACCCTTGGCCATCGCCGCCTGAAAAAGCTGTTGCGTCAACCCGGTCAGCATCAAAGGAACACCCAGCTCCGACCCCAAATCCACCGCAAGCCCAATATCCTTCTCCAGCCACTTGACCGAAAAGTTCGTCGAGAAATCACGCTTGAAGACCATCGGCGCCTTAATGGCAATCAACCCAGACCGCGCCGCGCTGTTATTCAGGATGTCCAGCATCAGCTCGGGATCAACGCCGGCCTTGGTGCTCAACACCAATCCCTCATTGAATGCCTGCAGCAAATTTCCCAGGATCAAGTTCTGCGTAAGCTTGGCGCGCAAACCCATCCCCGACTTGCCGCAGTAATAAAGCGTCTTGCCCATGGCCTCGAAGAATGGTTTGACGTGGGCAAACACCTCCTGCTTGCCACCAACCATGAAGGTGAGCGTTCCTCCCTCCGCGCCGGCTTTCGAGCCGGTACAGGGAGCATCCAGAAATTCAATCCCCAGCGGTGCGAGCTCCTCCGCCATGCGGCTGCTCTCGAGCGGCGAAACCGTGCTGCAATCGGCGATGACGAATCCTTTTTTCGCCCCTTTGACCAGCCCCTTCTCGCCCAGGATCACACCCCGGGACATGGCCGTATCGCCAACACAGAGAAAAGCACATTCACTGTTTTGAGCCACCTCCGCCGGCGTGGCACAGTAGAGCGCGCCGGTTGAGTCGGCGAGTCCCTTTGACTTCTTCTGGTTGTGGGACCATACCGCCACATCGTGGCCGCCCGTCACTAGATGACGGGCCATGGGACCACCCATGATGCCGAGTCCTAAAAATCCTAACTTTGCCATTTGATCGCTCCTGGTAGGGGTTTGCTAATGAGCATGAACGAGGTAGGCATACACCATGACCTCGACGCCGATCGCTGTTGCCATGATGATGCTATGCCTCAGGGTAAACCGAAAGAGCTTTGCCTGGTCGGCGACGGACATTGCCGTAGCAGCAGCCGCGACGGCAATGTTCTGCACGCTGATCATCTTGCCTACGACGCCACCGGCTGAATTGGCTGCCGCCATGAGCGTGGGCTCAAAGCCAAGCCGGCCGGCGGTGACCACCTGCAGGTTGCCGAAGAGCGCGTTGGCCGAAGTATCCGAGCCGGTAAGGAAAACACCCAGCCAGCCGAGCAACGGGCTAAAGAACGGAAAGAGCCTGCCGGATGCAGCAAACGCCAGCCCCAGCGTGGCGGTCGCGCCGCAATAGTTCATCACGAAGGCCATGGCGAGCACGGCGGTCACCGTCAGGGTGGGCAAAAAGAGCTGGCGGCATACCGCCAGCAGGAGGCGAGCAAAGGCCACCAGGCGCATGCGCAACAGCAGCGCCGACAACAGGGCCGCAAACATGCAAGCAGTGCCGGCGGCGGAGAGAAAGTTGAGTTGATAGAGCGCCTTGTACAACGTCGGCTTGGCGACCACCGGCGGCATCATCATCACGTGGTTGTGCAAGAGTGGCCAGCCGACGCTGAGGGTGACGGAGTTCAGCAGCGCCTGGAAGGGCTTGAAGCCCCAAAGCAGCACCAGGATCACCAGCAAGCCGTAGGGCATCCAGGCGCCGAAGACCTCTCCCGTGCTGTGTTTCCGGTCGCCTGATCCGGGAGCAAGAGGCGCGAACTTCTGCACCGCTGGGTTGTACGGGGGTGGAAACTCCATCATGCCGGCGGTGGCGTCTACCGCCTGCGGGTCCACTGGTTCCAATTCCCGGTCCCACATCGCCGCCGGGCGCCAAAAGCGCAACAGCACCAGCAACCCGCCCAGGGCACACAGCGAGCTCATGATGTCGGTAAGTTGCGGGCCCACGAAATTCGACATGAGGAACTGGACCGAGGCGAAAACGCCGCCCACCACCACGACCGCTGGCCATACCTCCAGCATGCCGCGCCACCCCACCATGATGCAGACCAGGTAGGTGGGAACGAATAAGGACAGCGGAGCACAAAGACGCCCCACCGCGCCGCTCAGCTTATCCAGCGGCAAGCCCGTAATCCCAGCCAGCGTGACCACGGGAATGCCAATCGAGCCGAATGCGACCGGGGCGGTATTGGCCACCAGGCAAAGGGCCGAGGCATAAAAGGGAGAGAAGCCCAGGCCGACCAGCATGGCCGCCGCGACAGCGACCGGGGTACCGAATCCGGCTGCGCCTTCCACAAATGCTCCAAACGCAAAGGCGATGAGGAGCGCCTGCAGGCGGGCATCGCTGGTCAAATTCCCCATCGACGACTTGATGATTTCAAATTTGCCCGTCTCCACCGTAACGCGGTAGAGGGTGATGGCCCAAAAGACGATCCAGGAGATGGGAAATAATCCAAAGGCGGCGCCATACGTGCCCGCGCTGACGGTGAGCGTTGGCGGCAAGTGGTAGGCAAAAAGCGCGACCACCAGCGCCACGGCCAACGCGCTCAGGGCGGCAATCCATGCCGGCTTGCGCCGCACACCCAGCAAGAAGAGCAAGGTAAGTATCGGCAAGCAAGCAATGACCGAGGAGAATGCGAGGCCACGCCCGAAGAGGGTGTAGCTTTGGGACCACGCTGGGCTCATCTGGGCGGGCTCTCTCTTGGAGTCAGGTGTACGAATTCTACTTGCGGCATGGGTGACAGTCTATGCGAACCCCTCTTGAGCGCGTGGATTAGGATGGTAGCTGCATGCTCTCCGCCGCGATCCTCGCCGAGTTACGCGATGCAGTGGGCGCCGACGGCCTGATCATCGAGCGCAACCAGCTGCAAACCTACGAGTGTGATGCGCTTGCCGTGCTGCGCAGCCTGCCGGGCGCGGTGATTCTGCCTCGCACCACAGCACAACTGCAGAAGGCCGTGGCCGTCTGCGCCCGGCACAAGATACCGTTCGTAGGGCGCGGCGCCGGTACTGGCCTTTCGGGAGGAGCGATGCCCGATGACCGGGGCATCGTGATCAGCTTTTCCCGCATGACCAAATTCCTGGCCACCGATATTCCCAACCAGCGCATCACCGTGGAAGCCGGCGTGATCAATGCCCACGTGACCCAACGTGTGGCGCCCACCGGTTACTTTTATGCGCCGGATCCCTCTTCACAGACCGTGTGCACGATTGGCGGCAATGTCGCGGAAAACTCCGGCGGAGCGCATTGCCTCAAGTATGGTTTCACCACCACCCATGTGCTGGCCCTGGAGGTTGTTCTTCCGACGGGCGAACTCGTTCACCTTGGCTCACCCACGCTCGACCCTCCCGGTTACGACTTGGCCGGCGTTTTCGTCGGCTCTGAGGGAACGTTGGGGGTCGCCAGCTCCATGACGCTGCGCCTTGTGCGCCGCCCCGAAACCATCGAGGTTTTGTTGGCCGCCTTCGACTCCATCTCGGCCGCAGGACAGAGCGTCTCGGACATCATTGCCGCATCCATCTTGCCTGCGGCCATGGAGATCATGGACCGTCTCGCCATCCAGGCCGCCGAAGCCGCCGTGCACCCGCACTATCCCGAGTGCGAAGCGCTGTTGCTGGTGGAGCTGGACGGCCCTGCCGCAGAAGTCGATCTGCAGATGCGGCAGGTCCGCGAGATCTGCAAAGCCAATGGCGCATGGGAGGACCGGTTGGCGCAGAGCGAGCAGGAGCGGATGCTGGTTTGGAAAGGCCGCAAGGCAGCCTTTGCCGCCGCCGGCCGCCTTTCCCCTGACTACATCGTGCAGGACGGCGTGATACCGCGCACCAAGCTACCCATGGTGTTGGAAAAGATTTCCGAGATGGCGGCCGAAGTGGGGCTGCGGGTCTCCAATGTCTTCCACGCCGGCGACGGGAACCTCCATCCCCTGGTGCTTTTTGACGCTTCCATCCCCGGCCAGGAGGAGATGGCTGTCGAGTTGTCGACCCGCATACTGCATCTGTGCGTCGACCAGGGCGGCTCGATCACCGGCGAGCATGGAGTGGGCCGGGACAAGCAGCAAGCCATGGGCTACATGTTTTCCGAGCCCGACCTGGACACCATGCAACGGGTGCGCTGCAGCTTCGACCCCGACAATATCGCCAACCCCGATAAGGTTTTCCCTCGCCCCCGGCTATGCGGCGAGAAAACCGGCAAGTATACCCCTCATCCCCTGGAGACCGCAGGCGTCGCGGAGTACTTTTGATTTGCCTCTGAGACAGTGTCTTATTCCATGAATGCGACCAACTCACTAACCATCACGGCTTCTTTGGCTGCCATTACCGGTCCGGAACACGTGCGGACGTCAGGCGGCGCGGCCGTGATCGCTCCGGGCACTAGCGAAGAGGTCGTGGCCATCCTTCGCCTCGCACAGGCAAACCACTTCGCAGTGGTTCCCTGGGGTGGCGGCACGAAACAAGGCTGGGGCTATCCCGTTACTCCGGCGGTGATATTGGAAACGCATCGCCTGAATGCAATCCGCGAGCATACCTGGCAGGACATGACTTGCACCGTCGAAGCCGGCTGCACTTGGGCGTCGTTGCAGTCGGCCCTGGCGCAACATGGCCAGTACGTTGCCCTGGATCCGCTTTGGCCCGAGAGAGCGACGGTGGGCGGCATCGTGGCCACCAATGACTCTGGCGCCCTCCGGCTGCGCTACGGTAGCCTGCGCGACCTGATCATTGGCATGACGATCGTATTGGCCGACGGCACCATCGCGCACACGGGCGGAAAAGTCGTTAAAAACGTTGCCGGCTATGACCTGCATAAATTAATGACGGGAGCTTTCGGCACCCTCGGCGTTATCACCTCAGTAAACTTTCGTCTCCACTCCATCCCCAAGTGCACCGCAGAGCTTTACCTTCTCTGCCCCGGCTGCGGAACCCGCTGGGCGCGTGGATGCTCAAGCTGCTCCACGAACAGCTCAGCACGCTGTCGATCCAGCTGCGGGGCACGGCGGAGGGATTCCATCTCGATATCCAACTCGCCTCACTGCCCGAGGTTCTCCGCACCCAAGCCGATTTGCTGGAGTCGCTGGGGCGTGTCGAAGGCCTCGCTATCGAGAATGCGACCGCGGCGGTCTGGGATGCCCGGCAGCAACTGCTTGAGCAGGATATCGCTTGCAAAGCAACCATGCTGCCCTCGGAAATTGCCTCTTTCGCCGAACGAGTTCGCAGCCTGGGTGGCGAGTCGGTAACGCAAGCGACGGGGATTATGACGGCAGCCTTCCCGGCCGCAGCTGCCGGACAGCTCCCACAGCTGCGGCGCGATTTGGAAGCCGCAAGCGGATCGCTGGTAGTCCTCAAGCAGCCGGCGGAGAGCAACCTGGATTGTTGGGGAAGCCTGCCCGATAGCCTTCCCTTGATGCGGGAGATCAAGCGCAGGTTCGATCCCGACGGTGTTCTTAATCCTGGCAGGTTCCTAGGCGGCCTATAGATTCGAAAAAAAAGACAAGCGAAGGGGAACGAAGCCTCACTGAATTGGATCTAATTACCCGAAGACCAACTCTTTCAGAACAGAATCACAAATGGGGGGTTGCCCCCTAAACGATTTATGGGGGCGGGAAAAATAAAATTTGGACATCTTGGGAAAACAAAGGACTTAGCCGACACCATAGGAACTGGACGGTGTCCCAGGTTGGCCAACCTGCCCCGGGAAAGGCGCACCGCAGGTCGCCCCACTACGCTTCGCTTCGGTCGGGGATGCCAATTCTGTTGCAGAAACCGTGTTCCCGATGATTTGTCATCCCGAGGAACTGACTTGCCTGTGGCAAGTTAAGGGAGCAATGACCCTGCCTCCTGCACCGGCAACGAAGGTTGGGGTGCCCCATTCAAGCCCCGTCTTTGGGCTTGAATGGGATACGCAGCACTCAATGCCCAATCTCCGGTTGTTCATTAGGAGCGAACTCCGGATTTGCTACCACGCTGCGCCCATAAACGGCCTTCTATGCGGCTTTCTTTAGGGAAAGCCGCACGAATTCTATCGACCCCACTAAGCTTGAGAGGAAATCCGAAAGAAGCCGAGAGCCTGCCCTAAGCGAAGTCGAACTGGGACCTTCGGTTTCACCTTCTCTTAGGTATGTAATCTACTGGAACGCACCTATGGCCCAAGTCACCCAGCGCGAACCCGTAAAGCCCTCCAACTTCGACGCCCACAAGCCGCCAGAAACAGCGCTGATCGAGGACTGCGTTCACTGCGGCTTCTGCCTCCCCGCGTGCCCCACCTACGTGCTCTGGGGCGAGGAGATGGATTCGCCCCGTGGCCGCATCTACATGATGAAGAAATCAGCCCAGGGCGAAGCCCCACTCGATCAACGCTTCCGCCTGCATATGGACAATTGCCTGGGCTGCATGGCCTGCATGACCGCCTGCCCATCCGGCGTGCAATACAACAAGCTGATCGAAGACACGCGCGCCCAGGTAGAGCGTAATATCCCGCGCACCACCGCGGACAGCCTTTTCCGCAAGCTACTCTTCGCCACCTTCCCTTTCGTAAAACGGCTGCGCCTGCTGGCTCTACCCATGCTGATTTACCAGCGCTCCGGCCTGCAGAAGCTGGTGCGCGCCTCCGGCCTGCTGCGGCTGTTGCCAAAACGCCTGGCGCAAATGGAAGCCTTGCTCCCCCGCGTCCCGACGCACTTTATGCAGGGCCTCCCAGCCAAGGTCTCGCCTACCACAGAGCCCCGGCGGCGAGTGGGCATGCTCTCCGGTTGTGTGCAGCAGGTCTTCTTCCAGCACGTGAACCAGGCCACCGCCCGAGTACTCGCCGCGGAAGGCTGCGAGGTGGTCATCCCCCAGGCACAGCAATGTTGTGGCGCCCTCATGTTGCACTCCGGTCTCGACGAACAAGCTTCCTCGCTCGCGCGCCAGATGATCGCAACCTTCGAAGCAGCCAACGTGGAGACGATCGTGATCAACGCAGCCGGTTGTGGCTCGACGATGAAGGAATACGGCCACCTGCTGCGCGATGATCCTGCATGGTCAGCGCGCGCCGCTGCTTTCAGCGCGAAGTGCAAAGACATCTCGGAGATTCTTTGCGAACTGCCGCCCCGTTCGCCGCGTCATCCGCTGCCCATGCGCGTGGCCTATCACGACGCTTGCCACCTGCGCCACGCACAAGCCATCCACGCCGAGCCGCGTCGCCTGCTGGCCACGATTCCCCAGCTCGAGGTCGCGGAGATCGACGAGCCAACCTTGTGCTGTGGCTCCGCCGGCGTTTACAACTTGCTCAATCCCGAGCCAGCCAATCAGTTAGGCGACCGCAAAGTAGAAAATCTGCTGGCCACCAAGGCAGACGCGGTCATCTCTGCGAATCCGGGCTGCCTGCTGCAGCTGATGAGTTCGCTGCGCCGCCGCGGACTCGCCGATATGCCGGCGTTCCACATGGTTGAATTGCTGGACGCCTCCATCAGAAACGTTCCCCTGGCGGGCGTAAAATAAGCCTTGCGGAGACATCATGACGAACTCGACAGTAACGGCTCCCACGGTAACCATCACAGGCGCGCAGGGAGCGGCAGAAGCGGAAATTCTTACCCCGAAGGCACTTGAATTCCTGGGCGCACTCGCTGGTAACTTCGAGGCCGAGCGGCAGCGCCTGTTGGCCGCCCGCGTCACCCGGGCAGAAGCGCTGCGCACTGGAAAGCTCTATGATTTCCTGCCCGAGACCGCCTCGGTGCGGGAGAGCGAGTGGCACGTCGCACCCATCCCCGCCGATCTAGAGGACCGTCGCACCGAGATCACCGGTCCGGTCGATCGCAAGATGGTGATCAACGCGCTCAATTCCGGCGCGAAAGTATTCATGGCGGATTTTGAGGATTCCACTTCGCCCACCTGGCGCAACGTGATCGAAGGCCAGGTGAACCTGCGGGATGCAATTCGCCGCGAAATCAGCTTTGCTAGCCCCGAGGGCAAGCAATACAAACTTAATGAGAAGACGGCCACGCTTTTCGTGCGCCCGCGCGGATGGCATCTGCCGGAGAAACACCTCCTGGTGCAGGGCGCAGCCCATCTCTGCCTCGCTGGTCGATTTCGGTTTGTACTTCTTTCACAACGCAGCTGCCCTGAAAGCGCGCGGTACCGGTCCTTACTTCTATCTGCCCAAAATGGAGAGCCATCGCGAAGCGCGCTTGTGGAACAGCGTCTTCAACTTCGCGCAGGATGCGCTGGGCATACCACGGGGCACGATTCGCGCCACCGTGCTCATCGAAACTTTGCCCGCGGCGTTCGAGATGGATGAGATTCTCTTTGAGCTGAAGGACCACTCTGCAGGCTTGAACTGTGGCCGCTGGGACTACATCTTCAGCTTCATCAAGAAGTTCAGTTATCGCGAAGACCTGGCGCTTCCCGACCGCTCCACCATCACCATGGATCGGCACTTCCTCAAGTCCTATGTCGAGCTGCTGATCGAAACTTGTCACCGTCGCGGTATCCATGCCATGGGCGGCATGGCAGCGCAGATCCCCATCAAGCGCGATGCCGAGGCCAACGACCGCGCCATGGAGCGCGTGCGCCAGGACAAGCTGCGCGAGGTAAAGGCGGGACACGACGGAACCTGGGTCGCGCATCCCGGCCTGGTTCCTGTGGCTAAGGCCATCTTTGACGAATACATGCCTGGGCCCAACCAGATTGCGCGCCGCAATCCCGGCATCCATATCCAAGCCTCAGACCTTCTGGCCGTGCCGGAGGGCGAGATCACGCGCAAAGGCCTGGAGATGAACATCGACATCGGCTTGCGCTATCTCGCGGCCTGGCTGGATGGACTGGGGTGCGTGCCGATCTACGATCTGATGGAAGATGCAGCGACCGCGGAAATTTCGCGCGCGCAACTTTGGCAATGGGCGCACCATGGCGGCCGCATGACGGATGGCGTCACGCTCGATGTGCCGGTAGTACTGGCGACGATTCCAGTAGTTCTGGAGCGCATCAAACAGGAGCTTGGAGAGGAGCGGTTTGCCGCCAGCAAATTTACTGCCGCCGCCAAACTCTTCGAGCAGATGATCGCGGCCAAACAGCTTCCCGAATTTTTGACCTCGGTTGCTTACGACTCGATCGATTAATGCCCCGGACCTAATGTTAGACGCGTTCAGGATGCTCGCCCGCTACAACCGCATCGCGAATGAGCGGCTCTACGAGAAATGCGGCCAGTTGGACCCGGCGGAGTATCGAAAGCAGCGCCATGGGTCCTTTGGCAGCATTCACGGCCTGTTGAATCATTTGCTGCTGGGAGACCGCATCTGGATGTCCAGGTTTTCCGGGGGCGGCAATACGACACCTCCGCTGAACTCTATTCTGTTCGAGACCTTTGACGAGCTTCGCTTAGCGCGCGCCGCACAGGACGAAGAGATCGAAGCCTTCTTCGCCAAGATCGATGCAGATTTTCTGCAGCGGCAGTTTTCCTACGTCAACAACCAGGGCAAGGATTACGTGGAGACAGTCCCCGTCGCCGTGCTTCACTTCTTCAACCACCAGACGCATCACCGCGGCCAGGTGCATGTGATGATGAGCCAGACAGACGTCAAGCCGCCATCGCTTGATATGCATCGCATTCTCAATCCCTGATGAAAACAACAATCCTGCTCGCGCTGCTTCTGATTCTCGGCTTGGGCCTGGCTGCAGGCGCGCAGCAGAATCCCCTGGCAGGTGTCATTGATATCCACGTACACTGCGCACCAGACAGCACGCCGCGCTCCATCGACGCCATCGACATTGCGCGCTTGGCGAAGAGGCGCGGTATGGGCGGCCTGGTGCTCAAGAACCACTACGAGCCGACCGCCTCCCTCGCGTATGTGGTCCGCAAAGAGGTCCCCGGGATCGAAGTCTTTGGCGGTGTGGATCTCAATCTCTCGGTCGGCGGCATGAATCCCTCAGCGGTCGAGCATATGGCGGCAACGACTGGTGGATATGGCCGCTTTGTCTGGATGAGCACCTTCGATTCTGAGCAGCAGGTGCGCTACTCCAAACAAAAGCGGCCTTTCGTGCAGATCTCGCACGATGGTCAGCTGCTGCCCGAGGTGAAGCAGGTGATCGCGGTGATTGCCAAGCACAATCTAATCATGGCAACCGGACACCCGAGCCCGGAAGAGGCTCTCATGATGATCCGCGAAGCACGCGCCCAGGGCGTGAAACACATGGTGGTGACCCATGCCATGATCGCGCCCATTCACATGTCGGATAAGCAGATGTCGGAAGCCGCGCAGATGGGCGCGTACATCGAGTTTGTCTATAACGGGCTCACCGGCTCAGCGAAAGAGTTCAGCTTTCGAGATTATGCCCGGGCAATTCACTTTGTCGGGGTAGAACACTGTATTCTTTCAAGCGACATGGGGCAGCCTGATAATCCTTTGCACCCGGATGGCCTGCTCGCGATGTTCAATGGCCTCAAGCAGGAAGGAATCACAGATACCGAGATCAACCGCATGGCGAAGGAAAACCCTGCGCGCCTGCTCGGCCTTGAATAAGCTACTCGGTTCGGAGAGCCTTCGCAGGATCGATGGACGCGGCACGTCGCGCAGGAACGAAGCTGGCCAGCAGCGCTGACGCAGCAAGCATGCACACCACCGAGATCGCCGTGCCGGCATCCCGTGGACTGACACCAAAGAGCATGGTGCGGAGAAGGCGCGTCGCAACAAACGAGCAAAGGATGCCGCCCACGATGCCAAGCCCGGCCAGCCAGCAGGCCTCGCGCAGGATGAGTCGATAGACCGATACGCGTTGGGCACCCAAGGCCATTCGGACCCCTATCTCGCGCGTCCTCTGCCCAACCGAGTAGGAGATGACGCCGTAGAGTCCAACCGTGCCGAGCAAAAGCGCGAGTAAGGCAAAGGCCGCAACCAGCCAAGATGCAGAACGGTGGAGATAGGCCGATTGAGAGTTGTTGATGCGGTCGGACATTGTTTCTTCTCCGTCCGCAATCAGGTCACCCTCAATCTCATGAACGACACTAACCATGGAATGAAGGATCGATTCTGCCGGCTGAGATGTGCGGAGCGTTACGTAGAAATCATTGGTGACATCCTGATTGAAAGGTTCGTAGACCGCGGCGGTCGGCTGCATGTCCAAGGGGCCCTCCTTAACGTCATCGATGACACCGATAATCTCAATAGGATGCTCTTGGTCGTATTCGCTCACGATGCGCTTGCCCAGCGGATCTATGCCGGCAAACTCCTGCTTCGCCATCGTTTCATTAATGATCCCCACTCGGGGCCTGGAGGCATCGTCCGTTTCGGTAAAGTAACGCCCCCGCAGAAGTCTTGCCTGCAACGTCTCAAAGTAACCGACGCTTGCGACACGATCGTTGGCCTCATCGCCTTGGCCGACATAGGATCTGCCGATGACTTTGAAGTGCGAAAAGCCATCTCCGCTACCAACGGCCAGATACCGCGAGACGCCGACCGAGGTCACGCCAGGCAAACTCGATAGCCGAGAAATGATCTGGCGCTCGAGTGCGATGTAAGGAGCTTCGGTTGACCACTCGCCCGGTTTTACGACATGCAAGACGGCTAGGTTGTTGGGAGATATGCCGAGATCTGTATGCAGTAAGAGATAGAAACTCTTCGCCAGCAGGCCAGCGCTGACCAGCAGTACCACCGTGATCGCCAATTCGACCACGACCAGGCCTGCGCCAAGTCTGCGCCAGCCCCTGCCGGCCGCTGTCCGGCCACCCTCCAGAAGCCCTGCCTGCATATCTGCGAGGAGGAGCCGCAGAGCTGGACCGGCGGCGAAGAGAATGCCACCGAAGATCGAAAGGATCACGGCAAAGAGCAGGCTGTGCAAGTTGAAACGGAGCGCTTGCAGGTAAGGCATGTTGTCCAGCAACGCCGACGGAATCTGCCCAGGCAATACTCTGATCGCGACAAACGCAAGGGCCATGCCGATCAGACCCCCGCAACCAGCAAGCAAAGAGCCCTCTACCACGAACTGGAGCAGCAGCCGAACTCTCCCTGCTCCCAGCACTCCGCGAACGGCAAACTCTCGCCTGCGACTTTCCGCTCTCACCAGCAACAGGCTGGAAACATTGACGAAGCCAATCAGCGACAGGAGTCCTGCCCCGGCCAATAAGGCGATCAGGGTCGGACGGATATCTCCCAGGATTGCGTCAGCAATCGGAAGGACCCTAGCACTTCGATCTCGGTTGAATTGGGGATAGTTCGCGGCGATCTGGCTGGCGATGGCCGAGACATCGGCAAGCGCTGTAGAAACAGAAACACCCTCCTTCAGCCGCGCCACGCCAACATATGGATGGCACGCACGGGGGATTCCGACAGCACCACCCGTGGAGGGTCACCCAGAATTCCGCCGGCCCCGCAGGCGCAAACTCGAAGCTGGGCGGCAGAATACCCACAATTGTCACGGGAATACCATCCAGTGTGATGGTTTGGCCGAGCACGTTCCTGCTCGCTGCGAACCGCTTCTGCCATGCCGCGTAGCTCAGCAATGCTGTTTGTTGGGCGCTTGGCTGATCCTCTCCGGGCATGAAGTCGCGGCCGAGGAGCGGGGAAACCCCAAGCGTGCGGAAAAATCCGTCACTGACACGGACTCCTGTTACTTCCTCGGTGGCCGGACCAGTTTTCAGGGCAAAGAAATCAGGCATGAAAACATCGAGCGACGTAAATGAGCGATTGAGATGCTTCCAATCTAGATAGTCACCGTACGAGAGATGGTAGCGGTCGCCGACCGGAATACGCTCATAGAGAGCCACCAGCCGCGACGGATCGCGATAAGGCAGCGGCTTGACCAAGGCCGCATCGACGAAGGCAAAGATCGCCGTGCTCGCGCCAATGCCCAACGCGAAGATGATCACCGCGGTGAAGGTGAAGCCCGGATTCTTGCGCAGCTGGCGAAGCGCGAAACGAAGATCCTGCAGGATGCGTCCCCATGGCAAGAGCTTCCCACGGCTTCGGCTATTTGGCCTCCAGCGAATTATCGGCGCGATCATCATCCGGCAATACGTGATCGGGATCCACCTTCACAGAGGCCACCGGCTTATCCCCCGGCCACACCAGCTCGCTCTTCGACTCCCAGGTCTCGACCGGCAGGCGGAAGCGCGTCGTCGTACCGTCGGTATACTTCACCTCAACCGTTGCCGGCAGTACCAGCTGGCCCTTGTTCACCAACGTGACCTGGTCGCCATCGATCTTGGTCACCGCCAGGTTGAAGCGCCAGTTGTTCATGTACCACCCGCGCCAGAACCAGTCGAGATCCTCTCCACCCTCGCTGCTCATTTCGCGGAAGAAGTCCGACGGGGCGGGATGCTTGAACGCCCAGTCGCGGATGTACTTGCGAAAGGCCCAGTCGAAGCGCTGCTTGCCCAGGATCTGTTCGCGCAGCAACACCATTCCGTACGCTCCCTTGAAGTAGCTCACCGGGTGGGTGATCGGCCAGGTGTAGGCATCGGCCGGCATCAGGAGTACCGGGGCAGCCGGGTCATCCAGCACTTTGAGGATAGTGTCGGGCGGCTCGCCCCCGGCTGAGTATTCCGAATCGCGCTTGGGCCCATAGACTCCGCCCTGAAATTGGGCGGACTCATCAATATCGATGAAGGTGTTGAAACCCTCATCCATGAAGGCATTGCGGCGCTCGTTCGAGCCCACGATCATGGGGAACCAGGTATGCCCAATCTCGTGCGCGGAAATCCAAAAGAGCACTTTGCCCTTGTCCTCAATGCCGTCAAAGATGATGCCCGGATACTCCATGCCTTCGGAGAAGCCCGCTACATTGATGGCTGCAGGATACGGGTAAGGGAACCAGTCGCGGGAAAAGCGCTCGACGGCGTCCTTGACGTATTCCGTCGAACGTCCCCATGCCGCGTCACCGGCGCTTTCCGGCGGGTACACGCTCTCGGAAAGGCTCTTCTTGCCATCGGGCAGATTGATGCGCGCCGCGTCCCATATGAATACCGGGCTCGCGCTCCAGGCCACGTCCCGGGTGTGATCCATGCGGAAGTGCCAGGTGAGCGTGCCGCCCACCTTTGGCCTGCTGGCGGGATCGCTCACCTCGGCCGCCGTGCGAATGAAGACCGTCTTGTCGCTGTTACGCGCCTCCGCCAGCCGCGCGATCTGCGTGGTGGTGAGCACGTCTTTTTCGTTGACCAGCTCGCCCGAACCGGCCACGATCATCTCGCTGGGCACGGTTACGTAATAGTCGAAGTGTCCATACTCCAGGTAGAACTCGCTGCCGAGGTAGGGCAGCGTGTCCCAGCCGCGAAGATCGTCATAGACGCACATGCGCGGATACCACTGGGCCGTGTCGTAGATATCTCCCTGCTTCGAAGTGCCCCACGAGTTGCGGCCGCCCCAGACGCCCGGGATCTGATAGTGATACTTGATGTGGACCTTCAGTACGCTGCCTTTGGGCGCCATGGGCTGAGGCAGGAGGATCTGCATCCGAGTGTCGTCTACCAGGTAGTCGGCCTTCTGCTGTTCCTTGCCGCGCTCGATGGTGACCGATTCCAGCACGAAGCCTTCCGTGGTGCGCCCGTTGGGATTGTCTTCGGTGTCGGGCACCGGCTTCTTTCGCCGCGGGCCACCGCCGTTGACGATCTTCCCCCGCGCGTCCTCGCGATAAATGTTCTGCTCCATATGGATCCAAAGGCTGGTGAGCGAATCGGGGCTGTTGTTGGTGTAGGTGATGACCTCGTCGTTTTCGAGCACCTTGGCCTTTGTATCCAGGGTCGCGTGCATCTCGTAGTCCGCCTGGTTCTGCCAGTACGAAGGGCCAGGAGCGCCATTGCTCGAGCGATAGGCATTCACCGGATCGGGCAGCGTTAGCGGCGCAAAGGTCAGGCGGGGATCATAGGATCCGGCTGCGGCAGAGCTTTGCGCCCACCCAGCGGCGCCCAGCGAGAAAAGAGAGACAGCCATCAGCAGACGAAGAGAGCGCATCGATTCGAAACTCCTGGCCAGGCAGATTGCACAGTGGTTCTCTCAGCATACTCATAGATCAGCCGAGATCACCAACTGAAACCTCCCGAGGGAGGGGGCCATGCTCCACAAAGTTGGCGAAGCAGGACGATGCGCCCGAAGTGATAGGCATTGTGGGCCGCCAGGCTCTCGAGCTGTTCCCGCACCGACATGATGCGGACCGGATTGCCCGGACGCGATGGACAGCGGACGGGCTGATCGAGTCTATTCTCGTCGCCGGCGACGGCCGCCGCCTGCTGAATACCCTGAAAGAAACGCTCGCGTAGCTGGTCCCAGGGCTCGCGGCCGTTTGCCGGGAAACCGGCTGAGGGATGAGATGGAAAGGGCGTCTCGATACCGTTTACCCAGTCCAGAGTGACTTGCTGCCAGAAGGTGATATGCCAGAGTTCCTGGTAGATGGTGTGCGGAGCGCCTTGAATCGTTCGATGCGCGAGGTCGCCTGGAAGGCCTTCGAGGATGTGGGCCGGCGGCGCAGCCGCGCTATCACCGACGAGGGCCTGCTGTAACTCATTCATTGTGATTCCCCATCAAGGATGGATCTTCTCGTGCTTTTCCAGCATGGATATGAACTCGGTTATCTTTCGCGCTCGCGTCTCCGCTCGTTTTACCGTTTGGATGCGGAAGAGAATTGCATACCGGTTTCGGCTTTCCAAAGTGGCAAAGAATGCCTTCGCCCGCGCGCTCTTGTCCAGCGCGGCCTGAAAATCCTCCGGTACCGTCGCGTTGCGCGGGGAGTCATAGGCTTGTTCCCATCGCCCATCGTTTTTAGCGCGCAGCACTTCTTCGAGCCCACTCTCTCGCATCCGGCCGCATTCGATCAAGGCAGAGGCTTTTTGGCAATTGATCTTCGACCAGATGCTTCGCTTACCTCGCGGAGTAAATCGCTGCAGCCATGCACTGGCGCTCTCTGGCTTTTTCTGCGCGTCGATCCATCCAAAACAGAGCGCGGATTCCAATGCCTCGGGGTGAGTCAACGAGCGAATCTTCGATCCCTTTTTCGCGATTCGCAACCACACGCCGGCGGCCTCGCGATGATTCCGCGACAACCAGTCCTCCCACGCTTGCTGGTGCTCAAAAACAAAAATGGGCGCCTCTTGGTCCGAAACGGTTTTGGCCTTCATGCGAACCAACTTACCTGCCTCCGCCTGCTGATCGAGTCAAGCTATACTCCTCCCACAATTAAGCCCGTTGAGAAAGTCTGCAAGAGATACTTCAAAGGAGTCTACTCATGGCGTTACTCCGAAATTTCCGGCAAAGGCTGAATTTGGATTCTCGTCTGATCCGGATGCGATGAATTCTGCAGAATCCGCGCGTCCAGAGGCAACCGCATCTCGTCTTCGTGTATTTGCCACGACGTGACCTACGGTAATAATGCTGTTCCTTGCTACGGGACCAACAACTGCTATGATCCTTCGCGGAGCGGGTACGGCATACTTTCTACTTCCAATGCTTCTTTACTCGAAGCGTATCGAGCTACAAAAGGTTGGGACTTTGCCACCGGGCTGGGCAGTATCAACGTTACCAACCTGGTGAACAAGTGGCCGTAGGCTCTAGTTCCTACGGTACGCGCCTTTCTGGTGAGGACAGGAAACCGCAGAGATCGTTTTTTCTCCAGGCTGCGATCATTCAGAACGTTGATCAACCCGGTTCTTCCCACGGCGAGCAGCAACTTCAGCGTCGCCTGAAACTGCGCGATCTGGTTCTGGCGCAGATCCTCTGCGTTGTCGGCAGTTCCTGGGTCGGAGTCGCGGCGGGACTTGGCCGGGCACAGGCTCTCACCTGGATCGCCGCCATGGTGGTCTTCTACATTCCTATGGGGGCCTCCGTCATCTGTCTCAACCGGGTTTGGCCACTGGAAGGCGGCCTCTACGTCTGGGCGCACAAAGCATTCGGGGACCTGGGTGGATTCCTCACCGCCTGGAACCTGTGGGTGTACGGTATCTCCATCACGGCTGCCATCCTCTACGGCTTGCCCACTGAATTCGCATATCTTATCGGCCCTTCCGCTGCAGGACTTCCGGAGAATCATCTTGCATCGCTGGCGATCATCTCCGTCGTGATCGTGTTGATCATGGTCTCGGCTCTGCGCGGGTTGGAGGTGGGCAAGTGGATCCACAACGTCGGCGCCATCGCCATAGTACTGGCTTATGCAGGACTCATCCTGCTTCCTCTCTGGGCGCTTTGGCACCACGTGCCTATCCAATGGCCGGCGCTGGCGATGAAACTTCCGCCTCCCAACCTGCGCTCGCTTGCGCTCTTCGGTCAGATGATTTTCGGAGCGCTCTGCGGTCTGGAATACATCGCAATCATGGCCGGGGAGAGCAAGCATGCGGCGCGGAGTATAGGGCAGTCGGTGTGGATCTCTTCGCCCATCATCTGTGCCATGTTCATTCTCGGCACCAGCTCGGTTTTTGCCTTCAGCCAGAGCGGCCACATCGACTTTATTGCTCCCATCCCCCAGACAGTTCGTTTGGCCCTGGGAAACACTGGCCTGGGCAGCCTGCTTGCCATAACCGCCATTCTTCTTCTCCAGATGCGTTTGCTCGCAGCGGCGAGCTTCTTGTTTACAGGAGTCACTCGTCTTCCCATGACCGTGGGCTGGGATAATCTGATCCCGGCCTGGTTTACACGTCTCCATCCGCGCTGGCGGACGCCGGCGAACTCCATCGTATGCACAGCAGTCCTCATACTTCTGCTGCTGGTGTTGGGAAACATCGGAGTGCACGCTCAAGAGGCTTACCAGCTGCTTTCGAATGCCGGCCTCGCCCACTACGAACTCGCTTATCTCGCGATGTTTGCCATCCCTATCGTTGGGGTAGGTGTTCTTCGCGGGTCCTGGTGGCTCAAGTGCACATCGGTGATTGGCTTTTGCGCCACTCTGTTTAGCCTGCTGATCTCGGCTTATCCGTTCGTCGACGTGGTGAACCCGCTGGTCTATGCTGCGAAAATTCTGGGCACAGTTGCCTTCAGCAACTTGATCGGTTTCGCTTTCTATAAGCTACGCACGCGGGAAAGAAAAGAAGAAGCAGAAGCGTGACTACTCATAACGCAGCGCGTTCTGCGGATCGATCCTGGTGGCGCGCCATGCCGGAACCCAGCAGGCAAGGAAGGCGACGACCGCGAGAAATAAGGGCACCATGGTAAAGGTCATGGTGTCGTGGGGACGAATGCCGTAGAGGAAACTACTCAATAATCCTGCGACTGCGAAGGCAGCGGGCAGGCCAATTGCCATGGCGATGGTAGTCAGCAACAGACCCTGGCGAAGAATGAGCCGATGAACCGCGCTCAACTGCGCCCCTAGCGCGATACGGATACCAATTTCGCGCGTGCGGCGGCTGACCGAGTAGCTCATCACGCCGTAAAGACCGATCGCGGCCAGCACCAACCCGATGAACCCAAAGATGCCGAAAAGCGTGCCTGCAAGGCGGGGCAGGAAGAGCGCCTGGCGCAGATGTTCCTGCATGGTTTCGGAGTTGTATACGGCCAGGGTGGGATCGAGATCGTGGATCTGATTGCGCACAGCACTTGCGATGGCGCTCCCGTTGCCGGCAAAGTGGACTACTAATTCATACCCCAGGAATGACGGATCGCTTCCGGTGCTTTGTGCAAGGGAGCGGAAAAGGACATAGCGAGTGTCCTCGCCAACGGTTCGCGACTTGATGTTCTGGACCACGCCGATGATCTCGTAGGTCGCTTCTCCCCCGACCACGCGCTGGCCGATGGGATTGTTTCGTCCAAAAAAGTGCTCGGCCAAGGCCCGGTTGACGATGGCGACTTTGGGAGCGTTGGCTGCTTCGTTAGCGAAGTCGCGACCCGCAATCCGTGGTATCCCCATGGTCTCGAAATAACCCGGCGTCGCCATAAACAAGTCCACGATTGGATAGGGGCTGGTGGGCTTCGCATCCGCTTCCAAGCGGAAACCATCGCTCCGGTTTCCCCCGGATAATGGAGCGCTGTCGGTAGCAGCAACGGAAACGACGCCTGGAATCGCTGCGACACGCTCGCGTAATTGTTCGAGGAATTGGGTGGTGCGTTCAGGCGAGTAACCGTGGACCCGGGGGTCGACAGACAACATCAGAACATCGCGCGAGCGGAAGCCAACGTCGATGCCGACGGCCCGCTGCAGGCTGCGCAAGAATAGTCCGGTCGCACATAGAAGTACCAGGGACATGACAATTTGCGCTACCACGAGAACGTTACGCAAGTTCAGGCGGCGGCCGGGACGGACGAAAGCATCCTCACCCTTCAGCGCACTGGCCAAAACAGGACGGGAAGCTATCCAGGCGGGTCCGAACCCGAACACCAGGCCGGTTCCCACGCTGAGGACGAAGGTGTACAGCAAGACGCGCCAATCGATGCTGACGGTTGTGTCCAGCGGCACCGGCGCGGGGATACGGAATGCGGAAAGTGCTGACGTCGCCCAGAGGGTCAAGAGCATGCCGAATAGTCCACCCGCTAGGGCCAGCAGCAAACTCTCCAACAGCATCTGCTCCAATAGCTGACGCCGCGTCGCCCCCAGGGCGATGCGCACCGCCATTTCACGTTGCCGGCTGGATGATTGGGCCAGGAGGAGATTGGCAACATTAGCACAAGCAATGCCAAGGACGAGCAACACAACTACAGACAACGCCGCTATAAAGAGCAAGACCGCTGCCTTGTCTCTGGGTGGCAGCGAGCCAGCCTGGTCCATGCGGAAGCCTCGGCCTTTGTCGGTGCTGGGATAGGTTTTGGCGAATCGTTGGGCGAGAGTGGCCAGTTCAGCAGTTGCCTGAGACTGGGTGACTCCCGGTTTGAGACGCCCCGCAACCGCGAGCCAGTTATAGTCGCGCGCGCTGCGGATGGGAACATTTGGGGCGAGTTGCTCTACGTTGCCGAGCGGTACCCAGAATTCCGGATCGAGTATCAGGTCGAGACCGCGAAAGCCCGGTGGAGCTACTCCGACGACGGTAAAAGTGTGACCAGAGAGCGAGATGGCCTTGCCCAGGATGGCGCGATCCGATGCGAAACGCCGCTGCCAGAGACGGTGGCTGAGGACAATGACGGGAAGCCGCTCTTCGCTGGCCAGGAAGCCACGGCCAAGAAACATGCGGATCTGGGAGACATCGAAAAAATTGGCGGTGGCCGATTGGCCCCAGACGCGCTCTGGTTCCCCCGAACCACCAATCGATGCTGGCAAGAGCTCGTAATACGCAGCCATGCCGGAAAACGATTGTGTTTGGTCGCGAACGTCGGTGTAGACCGGCCAGGGAAAGTTATTGCAGCAACGTTCGCCGTCGTAGGTGGTACGGAGAGCCATAAGAGTGCCGGGATCACCGACCGGCGCGGGCCGGAGCACGAACCGGCTGACCATGGAAAAGATGGTGGAGTTAGCGGCGATGCCTAGTCCGATGGAGAAGATGACCGCGAAGACCAATCCGGGGGACCGGAAGAGACGCCGAAGGCTATACGTCAAATTTTGCCGCAGTGCCGCCATGGTGCTTACTTACGGTGCGACGAGCATCCTGGTTCCCCGGTTGGGGAAGAAATTGGAGCTTGCTACCCGAGTGCGTCAAGCTCGGAGATCCGGCGGCGAAGGTAGCGAAGTTCGACCGTGTTGGTGGTGATCGCCAGCCCGCGGTGGTAACTCTCGCGTGCTTCCCGGTTGCGGCCCAAGCGACGCAACAGGTCGGCGCGGGCAGCATGAAAAAAGTGATAAGACTCGAGCTCTCCGGAGGAACCAAGATCATCGATCAACGCTAAGCCCCGCTCCAGGCCTTCACTCATGGCAACAGCTACGGCGTGGTTCAGCGACACGATGGGTGAGCACTGGCTTGTGCCCAGGATCGAGTAGAGCGCAGCGATCTGTTTCCAGTCGGTTTCGCCCGCGGTAGCGGCCTCAGCATGGACGGCGGCGATGGCCGCCTGGAGTTGATACGGGCCGACGTTACGGCGGCCTAGAGCCCGCTCTACCAGACGAATGCCTTCAGCGATCTGATCCTGCCGCCAGAGAGAGCGATCTTGCTCTTCAAGAAGCACCAGTTGCCCATCCGAACTGGAGCGGGCGTCACGCCGGGAGTCATGCAGGAGCATGAGCGCCAGCAGCGCCATGCTCTCCGCGCTGTCGGGCATGAGCTCAACCAGCGTACGCGCAAGGCGAATGGCTTCAGCACAAAGTTCCCGGCGTACCAGATTGTCTCCCGAGCTGGCTGAGTAGCCTTCATTGAAGATGAGGTAGAGAACCGCCTGCACCGCGGCCAGGCGTTCCGGCAAGAAGCTGGACTCGGAACCTGGTATGGAATCCGTGCCTGCTGGATCTTGCGTTGGGCGCGCACCAGGCGTTGCGCGAGGGTGGGTTCGGGAACGAGAAAGGCACGAGCTATCTCGAGGGTGGTGAGGCCGCCGAGAGTGCGCAACGTGAGTGCGACTTGCGCCTCCAGATTGAGCGCGGGGTGGCAACAGGTAAAGATGAGGCTTAGCCGGTCGTCTTCAAAAGGGCGGCTCATTTCCTCGTCGATCGCGCTGCTACGCGATTCGTACTCGTACAGCAGCTGACCTTCATGGTCGCGGCGCGTCTGTTCCCGGCGCGCGTAGTCGATGAGCTTGCGGCGAGCCGTAGTTGTGATCCAAGCGGCAGGATTGCCTGGGATGCCATCGGCTCGCCAGCTTACGACGGCGGCGGCAAAAGCATCTTGCATCGCCTCCTCCGCGAGGTCGAAGGAGCGCGAGATACGAATGAGGCCGGCGATAATGCGCCCGGACTCGGAACGGAAAACTGATTCGACGGTCGCAAGATGGTCATCCATTCACGCGCACACGGGCGAGCCTTTCCCTTCTAGCCGGCACGGTTGTTTTCGGGAACTGCGGCCGCGATGTGTGCACCCGAAGTGGAAATGGTCTGGGGAAACTCGCGAATGGGACGAACCTCGACGCACCCGGTCCTTCCGGCGCAGGCAGTGGGTATCCTGGCAGCCCAGGCGAGCGCTTCGTCAAGGTCCTCGCAGTCGAGAATGTAGTAGCCGGCTAACTGTTCTTTGGTCTCGGCAAATGGACCGTCAGTGACTATCGTCCCGCCGGCGTTCACGCGGACGGTGGTGGCTGTACCGCTGGCCTGGAGGGGATCGGCGGCGCGCAATACGCCGCGACGCCGAGCCTCTTCCATGACCGCCCGGTGCGCCGCGGCAACTGCGCTCATGTCATCGTGCGTGACCGACTCATCTTCCTGCGAGTAAATCAACATCATGTAGCGCATGGCAACCCCTCAGTGCGATGGTGAACCCGGGAAATTGACATCAGCTTTGATTTCGAGGATTTGACCGGTGTGTCTTGCGGTGTGCGATCCGGTAGCCAACAACCATTGATAGCCGTCCCAGGGCCCGAAGAGAGGATGCGGCCTGACGCGGCCCCGCAGCAGTGGAGCGGCCAGCAGTTGCATCGTCTTTTCGCGGTTGGCGAGGAAACACTGCAGTGCCTCCTCGCCACTCCAGCGTCCTTCGGGGCATACGGGTTCAGGAGCCTTCACCTTGGTAGAGCGTTTTGGCACCTCGCTCAAGATCAACTCATCCATTTCGATTTGCTTGTTCCCCGATTCCGCTTCCGGGGCACTACTCATATTTCCAATAATGGCATGGACGCGGCCTTCGATGAGGACCAGGTGTTCGAGGTTTTCAGCAATGGACCAACTGTCATCATTCGGCCGGAAGCTCCACTGCAAAGTCGAGAGCCCGGCCACTGATTCGACCAGAAGGTCCCGTGTCATGGAGAGATGGCGCGATGCTTTGGCAATCTGGTCTGGCGTCAAGGCAAGCTCTGCACTTGAGGGCGAAGTTGTATCGATCATGTTTGCCTCCCTGGCAGCGTTTACGAAGATGAACGGATTTATCCGAAGACCATGATAGGACGTACTTCGATGGAGCCGTAGCGGGCAGCAGGGATTCCGGATGCAATCGACGCTGCTTCATCGATGCTCGCCGCTTCGAGCAGGTAGTAACCACCGAGCTGTTCCTTCGTTTCCGCAAAGGGTCCGTCCATGGTCAGGGCTTTACCGTCGCGCACACGCACTGTCTTGGCAGTTGCGGTGGGTTGGAGCGCTTGGCCAGACTTAATCGCTGTGGCGTTCTTTTTGCCGAATGCGCCATACTCGGCAAACTCGGATTCGGGAAATCCGTTGGCAAAACGACTCTCGGCTTCGTAGATCAGAACTAGATATTGCATAGTCTTTTTCCTCCTGCCAGTACGACGTCCTAGTTGTTCAGAATCGACAGGCGACGAAATAAATTTTCCGAACTAGTGTTCTTCATGGAGTAAAGCTGGACGGGTGCTTTCTCCTTGAGGGGCGGATTCGCTTTTATCGCTTTACCTACGGCTCAACGGGTATTCTGGTTTCGGTTCGGGGAGAGATATCCGACAGGTGAAATCGTCGACCGCCTGGGCAGAGAGGATTTAGTAAATGATGCGCGATCGAGCAAGAGGACAAGTATCGAAGCCGGTTGTTTGGGGCTGCCTGGTTGTGCTGCTATGGACAACGGCCTGCAAGCAGCCGCCGCCGGTGGATACGCCGGCGGCTGATGCACAAGCAATTAGAGATCTGGACGCTAAGTGGGAAAAGACCGCCGAGGCCCGTGACCTGGACGGCACTCTTTCCTATTACAGCGACGATGCTGTTGTGATGCCCGGAAACGCCCCTATCGTCCAGGGCAAGGAGGCGATTCGCGCCTTGTGGAAGTCGCTGCTCAACCCGGACATTTCCCTCTCTTGGCAAGCTACCAAGGTAGATGTCGCCCGCTCGGGTGAACTCGCCTATGTGATCGGCACGTATACTTTGACTTCCAAGGATGCCCAGGGCAAGCCAACCACGGACCACGGCAAGCTACTCGAGATATTCAAGAAGAAGGGCGAAGAGCCCTGGAAAGTAGCAGTCGACACGTATAACTCAGACTTGCCGGCTCCGCCCGCCTGAAGACTCTGCGTATGAATGGCAGGTCCAGAACTCAGTCGCAGAAATCCGGTCCATCCTGAGCTACTTTCAGCCAGAGCTGTCTAAATTAGGAAATAAATCGGGCTTCTTGTGCAGGTAACGCGTTGATTGCAGGGAAGCGCGTGAGTCTCAAGAAGAATTTGCGCGCGGTCCGAGTGAAAACTGCAGGTCCCCTTCGACTTCGCTCAGGGCAGGCTCTCCCCTACGCTACCCCAGATTTCCTTTTCAGGAAATCCGGGTCCTCTCCTGTCGGGATGACAAAGTTGAGGGCGGTGGCTAGCCTTTGCATGAGTGGAGGTGGATGGACAGAGTAAAAAAGCCAATTTGGACAAGTTTGACTTTCAGCCGTCCCCTTCGACAAGCTACCACGCCAAGCCGGGGCAGGTTGGGGAACCTGGGTACCCGTCCTGGTCCTATTGGGGTCTTTCAGATCAAGCGGTCTGGAGCTTATTCATCAGGGTCTGAATGTCCATGTAGTTCCAGCCATCAACGATCTGGCTGCCTTTGACGATGGCAAAGGTGCAACCTGCCATGGTCTCCTTCTTGCCGCTGGCGGGAAAGCCGAGATGATCGCCGAGATGGGTCATGGAGACTCGCCAGCGAACGGCGACCCGGTCACCCTCCGTGACTATCTCCTCGACGTCCACGTGCACGTCGGGGAAAGCGCCGCAAAAATTGCGGTGAACGGCCTTGAACGCTTCGGGGCCGACAAGGACCGAATCCGCTTCAGGAAAGCCGTGAGATTTGCCTTGTGGGCTAAACATCTCGTCGATGGCTGCTTCGCTTTTCTGATTCCAGACCTGCTCGAACCAGCGCTTGATTAGAAGTTTGTTGGCCTCGGACATACGCGGCCCTCCGTTTCGCGGAGAAGCTTAGTGCATTTATCCCTCGGATGTATACAACTGCTTGTTACAAGCGACAGCCAACGTTTCGTAGGGAAAGGTCACTTGGGCTTTTCCGGCAAGTTCCGGTGAGGCGGCGATGACTTCACGGATCTCCGCCTTAACGTGCTCCTGTTCGGCAGGCGGCAGGGCTGCCATGAAGCTTACCGATAAAATACGGTCGACAATCACCCGATCGGGATCACCGGTATGCAGGTTGGGAAAGCGGTTCTCGCGAAGAGGGCCAAAACCGTCAGCAGGAAACTGGGCTCGCCATTTCTGGCTGTGGTAGCGGGGAGCATCGCCCTCAAAGCGCTTCATGATCCGGGTAAGGGCTGCGACCCACTCTACGTTGTTGTCGCGGACGTTCCAGACCAGACCCAGAGCGCTGCCCGGCTTGAGCACGCGATGGATTTCATGCAGTGCTTCGGGCGTGGCAAACCAATGAAAGCACTGCGCACAGACGACCGCGTCCGCTGATGCGTCGCCCAGCGGAATGGCTTCGGCTGTGCCGCTTCTGGCTTCCACTTCGGGGTACTGGCTAACGAGTTGTTCCAACATTGCCGGCACAGGTTCTACGGCGATAACCTTCGCTCCCGTGGCCAGAAGACTGCGTGAGAACTTCCCTGTGCCCGCGCCCAAATCGAGAACGGTTTTGCTATTGTCGAGCCCTAGCTCCTGGTTCAGCCAGGTTTCAATTTCAGGCGGATATTCCGGACGTCCGGCAACGTAGTTGGCCGCACCTGCAGCAAAGCCCTGGGCCGCAGTGTGATGAATCTTTGCCATGGGTTCTCGCTTTTCCAGCTTGGCAAACGTTCCTTTATTTGCCGGTGTAGAAGCTGTATTTTGCAGTATACGGAACCCGTTCTTCGCCGCTGTCACACGCTTTGGTTGGAGCAGCACCGCCATGCGTTTCGGTCCGGCGGATGTAAAGCACGTTCGCCAGTTTGCCGCTGCCGCTCCCAGGAACGGCTTGGACCAGCAACCAGGGGACGGAGGAAGCATCTCCGGCAGGCCGGCTCGCAATGGCTTTACCTTTTATTTCGCTTCCATCCTCGAGCCTCCAGGTGGGACCGGCAAAATGGGTGCCGATTACTTTGCCTTGTTCGTCCAGAAGTTTGGCGTCAGGAGCCTTGAGGGTCCAATGTCCATTGGTGCAGGTGTAGACCTGCGCGCCGTCTCCTGCAGCTTCGAGCAGCAACGCGGTTCCAGCGGGAGCCTCGACTGACGACGACGGCGGTTTCCCCTGGAGCAATAGAACCGAGTACGCAATGAGACTGAGAGCAATCACTCTTCGCAACATCTTCATTACCTCAAATACATCCAGTTACTCCGAGCGCAATGCTCTCATTGGCTCGGTTGAAGCGGCACGCCGCGCTGGAATCAAACCAGCGACGCATGCCGATAGTGCCAGCGCCACGACCGCACCAGCCATCACCCACGCGTCCTGACCGGACACGTCATAGAGTTGTGATTCCAGGAAGCGCGCGCAAAACAGAGCCGCGGGTACGCCAATCGCCAATCCGATTCCGGCCTGCAACATGGCACCACGCATCACCATGGCGATGACTCCACCTCGGCGGGCGCCTAGCGCCATGCGGATGCCAATTTCCGCGGTGCGCCGCACGACCATGTAGGAAGTGACGCCATACAGTCCGACCGAAGCCAGCACCAACGCCAGCAACCCAAAGAGCAGTGTCAGCCGCGTAACCATCCGCTCGGCGTTGAAGTTTCCATGGATTTGCTGGGCGAAGGTTCGGTAGTCATCCACGGTCAGGTTGGGATCGATACCCGCCGAAGGTTTTGCGGACCTGAGCCTCTAACCCTGGCGTTAGCGCCTTCATCTGGAGAACGAGCGCGCCGGCGTACAACGATGAATCCAGATATTTGGGCGGGATGCTGCGTGATTGCTGCAGCATAGGCGTAAAGTACATTGGCCGAGCCGCATCGCGCGGATTCTCATACTTTGTATCCTCTACCACGCCCACGATCTTGTAGTCGCCGGAGGATTTGATAGTGAACGCGCCTAAATGTTGTCCTATGGGGTCTTCGCCGTTCTTGAAGAGCTTTTTCACAAACGCCTGGTTGACAACGGCAACGCCCTCAGAGGTTGCGGTGTCGGATGGCGCAAAGGAGCGCCCGCGAACGACGCGCTGCCCAACTGCCTTGAAGTAATCCGGACTTGCGCGGTCGAAGGTGGCAGTCACCTCCTGGCCTGGATCAGGAGCGGGCTGGCCCTGGACGTAGACGTAAAAACTCCAGCTGTCGCCTTCGAGTGGGGTATAGATGGTTAAACCGACACGCTCCACCCCAGGCAGCGAATGAAACCGGTCTTCGATTTGCTGGTACAAGCCCTGCAACTGCTCGGGCTTGTAACCCGCCTTCAAAGGATTCATATGGATGACGACGCGGTTGGTGGTCTCGAGGCCGAATTCCTGATGCTCGAGTTTATTGAGGCTCTTGCCCAGCAGACCTGCTCCGACCAGCAATACCAGCGACAACGCGGCCTGCAGGATCACGAGCGATCGCTGCAGCCACGAGGAGCCGTCCTGCGTGGTTCGATTGATACCGCGCATCGCATTGGCGGGCTGCTCCCGTGAAGTCATCCAGGCCGGCGCAATGCCAAAGACCAGTCCTGTAAGCAGGGAGACTCCGAAAGCAAAAGCCAGCACGGGCAATGACGGCGCCGCGTGGATCGTCACCGTGGGTGAATCCGGGAACATCAACGCCAGCAGTGCGCGCGTCCCTACATACGCCAGCGCCAATCCAGCGACGCCCGCCGAGGAATGCCAGCACAATGCTCTCGGTCATCATTTGGCGCACGACTCTTCTCCGCGCTGCACCGAGGGCCATGCGAATCGAGATCTCAGCGCGTCGCGCCAGCCCTCGCACCAGCATCAGGTTGGCGATGTTCGCGCATGCGATCAGGAGCACCAACCCGGAGAGCCCCATGAGCAGATACAGGCTGTTGGCGGCGTTGTGCTGCATTTTCGCAACACCCACAGCGCCCGGCGTCAGTACAACGCGAGCTTTGGCCAGACTGTTCCTTGCCGTGTTCCGATTGGTACGCCGGCAGCTGAGAGAGTGACTGCCGCAGCAGGGCGCTCACTTTGGCCTGGAGTGGTCCCATCGCGGTACCAGGCTTCACACGGCCGATGAGGTACAGCCAGCACAGATCGGGTTTGTTACGGACCCCATAAATGCCGAGAGCCGGCTCCTGGGAGATGGGAAGAAAGAAGTCCGGAGGACGCTCGCTCATCCGGTCGCCATAGAACGCCTCCGGCGTCACACCGATAACGGTTAGCGGATGGGTGTTTATGAAAAACGTGCTGCCGATCACCGAGGGATCGCCGGCGTAGTCCCTCTGCCAGGCTTGGTAACTCATCACCGCGACAGGCTGTGCGCCCTCTCTGTCGTCCGAGGGCGTTAGGACGCGCCCGATCGAGGGCTGTATGCCAAAGGTCTGGAAGTAGTCGCCGGAGACAAACTCGCCCAGCGAAGACTGCGAAGACGCATCTACCAGGGCACGGCGGACCGAGAGGTCTGCGCTGCCCGCTTGCACTGCCGCCAACTGCTCAAACTCCGGCGTGTGGTCGCGCAGGTATTTGTAGCCCTCGTAGGAAAAGACTGTGTAGTCACTTTCGAAGGAGGTGAGGCTCATGTTGCAGCAGTCTTCTTTGTCCCCCAGGCGCACCAGTGACTTGGGGTCCACGACAGGCAGATTCTTGAGCAGCACGGCGTGTACGAGGGTAAAGATTGCGGTATTTGCCCCAATGCCCAGAGCCAGCGTCAGCACCGCGGTCAGGGTGAAGCCCGGGGCCTTGCGCAACTGGCGCAGCGAGTAACGGGCGTCCCCGATCAGATTCGCAATCATCATCACTCCGTTCTTAGAGCTGGCTAGGGCTCCGTAGACTAGGAAGCACGCGAGTGACCAAAGGGTGAAGTCGCATCTATGCTGCGTTTCTTCAACTTACAGACACTTCGGAGCATGAACTGTCCACAAACCCAGTTCGATGTCCATCGCTGGACACTTCTTTACGCTGGGGCTGTGCCGGCGGAGCGTGGCCCTAGTAGGACGAATAGGGACAGGACGGGTCCTGTTCTTATTGAGTTTTGCTGGGTGAGTCAGCGGCGCTCGCGGTTTGGCTCAGATAGAAGGCGATGTCCTTGGCAGCCTTGGTTTCCACGTCGGGCTTCTGCAAGAAGCCGAGATCGCGGAACCAGTCGATGAAGCGGAATTGCCAGGTGCCAAAGGGTATTCCGTTGCGGTCGGTCAGGCCGCCGGTCATGTGGCTGCCGTCGCGCAGCAGGTCGCCGGGGTGGCGGCCATTGGCGTAAATGTGCATCTCGAGGTTGGGCACGCGGAGAGCCAGCATGGCGGCAAAGTATTCGTCGGCCCAGATGGCATGCACCTGGTCATCGGAACCGGCAGAGGCGATGAAGGAGGGAGGCACGTTATGCGGGATGGGCGGGGCAACGCGATTGCGGGCAAAGGGGGTGGGACCCGGATAGATCACTCCTACAAAGTCAGGGCGCGAAGAAATGCCTGCCAGGGGATCCCCAGGATCGCTGTTCTTCTTGTCAAAGTCGTCGTATAGGACTGCCGCGGCGGTGGCCAATTCTGCTCCCGCGGAAAAGCCCGTGATGCCGATCTTGTGCGGATCGATGTTCCATTCTTTGGCGTGCGCCCGCACCAGGCGAATGGACTGCTGGGCGTCGTAGACCTCATCGGTCCGGGGATTGTAGCCGTCGCGGCGCAAGCGACTGCGCAGGATGATCGTATTGACGCCGTAGTTATAGAAGAAGGGAACAAAATCAGCGCCCTCCGAGCCCACGTTCAATGTGTTGTGACCACCACCCGGCACCAGGATTACGGCAGCGCCGGTATTCAGTCCGCGGTCAACGGTGTGCACCTCGATCGATGGATTATGTATGTTGACGATGCTGTTGATTCGCCCCGGCACGGATTGGCTCATGTTGTATTGCTCGGCCTCGCGCACGCGGTCCTTATTCAGGAAAGGGGAGCTGGGCGGATAAAGCGTGACCACCACTCCGCCGGGAAGGATAGGCTGCGGAGCATAAGGAGCATCCGTGGCTGGCCCCGGCTGAGGCACGCCCAAAGCAGCAGGCAGCGCCGAAGTGTTTTGCCCGAGGCTCACTGCCAGAAGCGGTAAGGACGCGGCGAAGACCCAGGCCATTTTCTTCATGGTTATCGTGCTCACCTGCTCACTTGGCGACATCGGGCAAGATATGGATGGTGTGCAGCCAGATCTCCACACTCTGGGGCCATGTGGTCACGGGGAGGGCGGTCCGGCGCAGACCGTAACCGTGGCCTCCCTGGGCATAAATGTGCAGCTCCGCCGGGACCTTGGCATTCTTCAGAGCAAGGAAATAGACGACGGCGTTTTCGACATGGACTGGATCGTCCTCGGCTTGCACTAAGAACGTCGGTGGAGTTTGATCGGTGGGGTGAATGTCGGGATTGGGGGCGTAGTTCTGGTCCGCGAGGGCAAGATAGCCGGGATAGACGATGACGGCAAAGTCAGGGCGGCAACTGAGCTTGTCTGCCGCATCCAGCGGATCGTAAAGCCTTTGGTCGAAGTGAGTGCTCAAAGCGGCGGCAAGATGCGCGCCGGCGGAGAAACCCAGGACCCCAATTCGATTTGCGTCAATGTGCCACTCGGCGGCGTGGGCACGTACCATGCCGAAGGCGCGCTGAGCATCTTGTAGCGGTGCGGAAGACTTGGGGTATGGGCCCGGCTCGGGCACACGATACTTAACCAGAATGCAGCTGATGCCGGCGGAGTTGAGCCAGTCGCATACTTCGGTACCTTCGAGGTCAATGGCCAGGATGCGGTAACCACCCCCAGGGAATACAACCACCGCCGCCCCTGTGTTTGGTCCCTTGGGCGTGTAGAGCGTAAGCGTGGGATTGGAGACATTGCCGATGCGGATCACCGGCCTTCCGCCCGGGCTACCATCCTTGGCGGTCGTCATGTCGCCTTCCGGCCCCGGAGCCGGCTGTGCGCCTGGCGCTCCGTTAGGCCATAGAGGCATAGTCAGATGATCGGGAGAGGGCGGCCACGCGGGTGCTTGTGCGAAGAGAGCGGTGGAGGCTGTAGCTAGAGCGGCGATGATCAGGAGAAGCTTGCGCATGAAAAAGGACCTTTCGAACCCGGATCTCCCGTACGCTGTGGCTTTCCTTAAGGAAAGCTGCTTGATGTGCGCCGAAGTCACAAACTGCTGGGGAGATCCGGGCAACCGCAGCCATGATCGCAGCCGCAAGGGCTGCGGTGCAAGGTGCATCCCTGTGAGGCCAGAAGACTTAGTCGCGGAACTTTGGTTAGCGGTATAATCCGCCCACCATGCCGTTAGCCGCAGGCACGAAGCTGGATGGCTATGAAATTCTCGAGCTCCTGGGTGCGGGCGGAATGGGCGAGGTCTATCGCGCGCGCGATCCGGCCCTGAAGCGTGAGGTAGCGATCAAGGTCCTGCCAACCTTTGTCACGCAAGACGCTGACAGGCTGAGGCGCTTTGAGCAGGAGGCGCAGACGGCTGCTGCTCTTAACCATCCCAACATCCTTGCGGTGCATCGGTTTGGCGTCTTTGAAGGCATTCCGTATCTAGTTTCTGAGTTGCTGGAAGGCAGCACGCTGCGCCAGGTGTTGCAACGGGGACCGCTGCCGATTCGCAAATCGATCGACTACGCGGTCCAGATCGCGTATGGACTGGCTGCGGCCCACGAACAGGGAATCGTTCATCGCGATCTGAAGCCGGAGAATCTTTCCGTCACCAAAGACGGCCGAATCAAGATTCTGGACTTCGGGCTCGCGAAGTTAATGCAGCCCCAGCCAACGCCGGACAGCAACCCGCCGACCCTGAGCCTGAATACGGATGCCGGCATGGTCATGGGGACCCCGGGATACATGTCTCCCGAGCAGGTGCGCGGCAGAGCGGTCGACCATCGGACGGACATCTTCGCCTTCGGCGCCATTCTCTATGAGATGCTGACCGGCATACGGGCATTCCATCGGGCTACATCAGCGGAGACGATGACCGCTACGCTGAACGATGAGCCGCCCGCGATTTCGCAGCTGGTGCAGAACATCCCTCCAGGCCTGCAGCGCGTGGTGCATCGCTGCCTGGAGAAGAACCCTGAACAGCGTTTTCACTCTGCGTCGGATCTGGCATTTGCACTCGAAGCCTTGTCGGATTCGGGTAGCGTCCCGGCGGTTGCCGCCGGCGGAGCGCTGGGTCAACGCCTGCGAGGTAGAGTACTGGTCTGGTCGGTTGGCGTGGTCGCGGTTCTGATGCTTGCGGCTGCCGCATACCTTGTGATGGCAAGCCGGAATAGTGTTCCCGCGCTGCGAGTCTCGCAGTACACCCAGATCACCCACGATGGCTATTTGAAGCAACTTAAGGGAACCGATGGGAGCAGGCTCTACTTCGATCAGGATCAGCCACAACCCATCGGCCAAGTTGCAACTTCAGGTGGAGAGATCGCGCCGGTCCCGGTTGCGGTGCCTGATCCGCGACTGGTGGACGTTTCCCCGGATGGATCCAGTTTTCTCGTTGCGTCCTTCCAGGGAGGACTGAGGAAAGCCTACCCTCTGTGGAGTGTTCGGATTCTCGGTGGTTCGGCCCGCCACTTAACGGACGTTGTGGATGCGGCCTGGAGTCCCGACGGAAACACCGTTGCTTACTCGACCCGGGAAGGCGATATCCACCTCATCCAAAGCGATGGCGCGGAGGATCGGAGGTTGGCCTCGATTGGAAGCCTGCTTACTTCGCTCTGTTGGTCGCCCGACGGCAAGACCATTCGGTTTACGAAGGACCAGGCCCTCTGGGAAGTGTCTTTCAGCGGGTCCAATCTCC
>CAWCAZ010000072.1:0-15059 GCA_963793525.1 uncultured Acidobacteriaceae bacterium | reverse complement strand
GAAAACGCAACTGGCGGGGATTATAAGAAGGTGGAATGTTGAAGTCAATAAATGGAATAGATGGTCAAATATATGCAGTTGTTCCGTTTTGTGATTTATGGCGCGTGCGATTGATAATGCCAATGAACGACAAGAGACTTAAACCCGTACCCTCAGGGGCTAAAGCCCGTCATACTCTCGATCGTTTACGGCCCGACTAAAAGTCGTGCCCTGACACAAAGCATGAGTTTTTCCGCACCATGGGTTGTGCCCTGACACAAAGCATGAGTTTTTCCGCACCATGGGAAGTCGTGCCCTGACGCAGGGCATGAGTTTTTCTGCACATGCAAAGTCGTGCCCTGACACAAAACATAAGTTTTTCCGCAACGTGTAAAGTCGTGCCTCACACAAAGCATGAGTTTTTCCGCAACATGCAAAGTCGTTGAACCTCGAAGAAATCATCCCTCAGCGGCTAAAGCCGGACCTGCTCTTAATCACTTACGTACGAACTGAAGCTCGTACCCTTCAAAGGCCAGGGTTTTTCCGCAGACTGTTTAGCCGGACGGTTCCAAACTCTGCTGATGAGGGCTTTAGCCCCGGAGTTTACTTTCTTCCCACCGAAGGATGGATGCAGCATCGAAAGGCGCTTACAAATTCCACGGAGCTCGCTTCAATTCACCTCAGGTTAACGTCGCTCGAGAAAACTAGAGAGCGTCGAATGAGAATCTCCTTATGGGTTACTGTTGTCGTTTTGTGCCTCACGCACGGGTTGGTTCGGGCCGAGAGCCTATTCCACGTCCGGAGCCGGGGAGCGTGGTCGAGGAACCGAAAGATCTGCGCAGCCAGAATGGTGTTCTGGAAGTGCGGTTGACCGCGAATGACGCTGCGGATGCAAACGGCGCGATTCGCTATTGCTACACCGATTCATCCGGTCGGGAGTCGCCTAATTTGCGCGTGCATCCTGGCGACCTCGTCATTCTCCATCTGACCAATGCGCTGGCCGACCTGGCCCACGGAAGGAGTGCGCCCGTGCATGCACATGCTCATACTCCCGGAAATCCTGCACGAGTGGAGTCATGAGCCCGGTTCGACCAATCTGCATTTTCATGGCCTTACGATTCCACCGGTCTGTCATCAGGATGACGTGATGAAGACGTCTGTGCAGCCGGGCGATGCGCCCTTTGAATATCGCTTTCGTATCCCCGACGATGAACCGCCGGGGCTCTACTGGTACCACCCGCATATCCACGGCTTCAGCAAAGATCAGCTTCTCGGCGGAGCCTCGGGCGCGCTGATTGTGGAAGGGATCGAGCGCGCGAAGAAAGCCACTGCAGGCTTGCCGGAGCGGGTGTTCATTATCCGCGATCAGGACCTGATGAATCCCAATGCACCGCCGGCTAAATCGGAACCGGTGGTGCCAAAGTTCATGATCGACCGCGACGGAGACGCGGCCAACAACGGCACCGGCTTCGGCAAGCCGGCGAAGGATCTCTCCATTAATTATGTGCCGGTTCCCTACCCCGACTACCCTCCAGCAACGATCGAGATCAGGCCCGGAGAACGGCAGCTATGGCGCGTTTTGAATGCATCAGCCATCACCTACCTCAATCTCGCGGTCTTGTTTAATCGTGTGCCGCAATCTCTGGGCCTGGTCGCCTTGGATGGAGTACCCGATGAACCAGAATGATGCGGAGAAGGATTCCGTAGACCCGCAGACGCATATCGGCCTGCCACCGGGCGCGCGCGTGGAATTCATCGTGACCGGGCCGCCCGAAGGCGAGACTGGCTTGCTGGTCACGAGAACGGTAGACACCGGCCCCGGTGGGGAAAACGATCCCAACCGCATGCTGGCGAAGATTGTCGGCTTCGTCGGATGCACCGGAATCCCGGTCAAAATTACAGAGTTCGCCAGAACCTCTTCCTCCAGCAAGCGAGACATGGCTCGGAGCTGTGTTACCGGTGCGTGTACGCCATTTATATTTTTCTGAAAAATTAATCGATCCCAACGACCCCACCAGTGCAGTGGAGTTTTATCTCACTGTGGACGGACAAGAACCCAAGATGTTCGACATGAGTTCGGAGACTCCGAACATCATCGCACAACAGGGCACGGTCGAAGATTGGATTATAGAAAATCGTTCGCGAGAATTACACGCCTTTCACATTCATCAGCTGCACTTTCTGTTGCTCGACTATTCGGGAAGACAAGTGAATGAAGACTTTTTGCGCGACACGGTGAACGTGCCCTACTACGATGGCCGCTCGCTTGCTTATCCCAGCGTTCGCCTGCGCATGGATTTTCGCGATCCCAATACGAGTGGGCACGTTTGTCTATCACTGTCATCTGCTGGAACACGAGGACAAAGGAATGATGGGGTCGATACGAGGTGAAGCCCGCGTCTCCTCAGGCAGAACATATTGCGGGCTCACGATAATTTCCACAATGTATTTTTTGGAACATCCGAGTGAATTCACTTTGTGTTCACCTGATAAAGATGCGGTGTTAATTTTCAAAGCCTATTTCTCGAACGGGTTGGGCATATAGCGGCCCACTGCCGGTTCACATCAAAGCGAAAAATTTTACGTGGTCCGCGCAGGACCACACACCTCGCGATCCTGGTGTGGCACCAGCAGTGTGAACCGCTTAAGAGCTCTGACTCGGGAGGAAGTATGACTGCAAAGCACGTCGCATCCACAGCCATGCGGGCTGTACGTACGGGACTTTTATCCACCGTGGTATTTCAGCTCGCTATTGGGAGCCCATTCGCGAACGCCCAGACCGCCGCCTCAACGTCCTCACGCGACAACGAGACCGCCACTCCAATCAAACACGTGATCGTCATCATTGGCGAGAACCGCACCTTCGATCATATTTTCGCCACCTACGTACCGAAAAAGGGCGAGTCAGTCTGGAATCTCCTTTCTGAGGGAATTGTGAAGGCCGATGGCACACCGGGTCCGAACTTTCCAGTGGCCGAACAGAAAGCTGCGTACGATGTAGCGCCGGACGCATTTATGTTGAGCCCGGACGTCACCACCTCGTTCGCCGGAAATGTGCTTCCGGCCCCGATCAATGGTGGCCCCACCGACTCCTACGTCAAGAACGACGATCTGAAGCTGGCGCGGCAATCGGAAAACGGCCTTCCCGCAGATTATTACGCCTACCTGGTGACGGGTGGCTCGGGTCTGACCGGTAAGGTTCCCGACACACGCATCAAGAACGTGACCGCACTTCCTCCAGGACCGTTTCAGCTGACGAATGGAGACACGTTTGTTTACAACTCTTACGCAGCGAGCCCAGTGCACCGCTTCTATCAGATGTGGCAGCAGCTGGATTGCAGCGTCGCGCATGCGACGGCTGCTAATCCTTCCGGCTGCGACTCGGCACTGTTTCCCTGGGTGGAAACAACTGTCGGCGCGGGCACAAACGGCTTGAAGCAACCGGCTACTTTCAGCACCGACTACTCGCCCAATGCGACAACCACTGGTGAGGGTTCGACCGCCATGGGCTTCTATAACGTGCAAAACGGTGACGCTCCATACTTCAAGTATTTGGCGGACACCTATTCCATGAGCGACAACTTCCACCAGTCAGTGAACGGTGGAACGGGCGCCAACCACATCATGTTCGGCCATGGCGACATGATCTACTTCAGCGACGGCAAGGGCAATGCGGCTGTTCCTCCTCACAATGAGGAAGTGGCGTCGGGCACAAAAAATGCCGGCATCGTGGATGAGATGGAGAACCCCAATCCTGCTGCTTCTACCAACAACTGGTATACGGAAGATGGCTACGGCGGCGGCTCCTTTGGTGCAGCGTCGTACGGCGGCGGCTCTTACAGCGATTGCGCGGACACCACCCAGCCAGGTGTTGCTCCGATTGTCAATTACCTGAAGTCGCTGAAGACACCGATCAAACCCAATTGTGTAGCGGGGCACTACTACCTGCTGAACAACTACAACCCCGGGTACTTCGGCAATGGCAATAACGCTTACACTGACACCAACGCCAACAACACGGTCTTTACCATTCCTCCGTCCGCGGTACCGAGCATTGGCGACGACCTGATCAAAAATAATGTTTCATGGAAGTATTATGGCGATCAGTGGAACGCCTATGTGCCCGATCCCTATCAGCTCAACTACAACGCCATTGGCAAGGATACGGACGAGTACTGCAACATTTGCAACCCATTCCAGTACGACACTTCCATCATGGCCAATGCCAGCGTCCGCACGGCCCATATCAAGGACACGGCGGATCTTTACAGCGACATCAAGGCAGGAACACTGCCGGCCGTCTCCGTCGTCAAGCCGAGTGGGCTGGTCGATGGTCACCCATCCTCGTCAAAGCTGGATCTGTTCGAAGGCTTCACCAAGAAGATCATTGATGAAGTAAAGAAGAATCCCAGCCTGTGGAAGGACACCGCGATCTTCATCACCGAGGATGAGGGCGGCGGTTACTACGACTCAGGATACGTGCAGCCGCTGGACTACTTCGGCGACGGCACCCGTATCCCGCTCATCGTTGTGTCTCCTTATGCAACGGGAGGTCACATCAACCACAACTACGCTGACCATGTTTCTATTCTGAAGTTCATCGAGGCCAACTGGAAGGTCGGCCCGGTTAGCAACCGCAGCCGCGACAACTACCCCAACCCGACTGCCACATCATCCAACCCCTACGTGCCTACGAATAGTCCGGCCATCGACGACCTCATGGGCTTGTTTAAATTTTAATTAGCAACAACCACTGTGGCCGGAGTTGGCTTGCCAACTCCGGCTTTTTTCTTTGTTTTGGGTGAGATTCGGGTAGGTGTCAGAGGTAAATAGGCTGAAGCATCAGCCTCCGAAAGCCGTTTCGAAACTCCGCACGATCGTACAGTCCTGTAGACAATGGAGCTAAAACGCAGTCCCGCCGAAAACAGCTCGAATTCAGCCATTGCAGCGCTAAAGCGCAATATGAGTCGAGCACCCGTTTCCAGGAGCGTTAAGCGCCTTGCGTCGGCTAAATGAGGGGCTCTCACCGCGGACAATCTGCAGGTCTGAGATGTCATCATTCGACGACTGATGAGCCGTAGGCGCGGCACCCTGCTTTCCTACCGCCGTAGGTTATTCGATCAAGCGGGCGGGGCCTTTTCCTTGAAGGTGAGGGTGATGTTGCGGGTGTCGCCGCCGGCGTGTTCGATCAGGATTTCTCCGTCGCTTCGCTTGACTACGTTGGGAAATTTTTCGCCCCATTCCACCAGCAGGATGGCGTCCTGCGCGGCTAGCTCATCAAAGCCTATGGTTTCCAACTGGCGCTCGTCTTCAATGCGGTAGAGATCGATGTGGTAGAGCTTGAACTCGTGGTCCTTGCCATCCACTTTGTGCCTTCCGTCGTATTCGTGAACCAGGGTAAAGGTGGGGCTGGTCACTTCATCCGGATCGGCGGCATCGAGGGCCTGGGCAATTCCCTTCACCAGAGTGGTCTTGCCCTGCGCCGAGGTCTCCGCGCAGAAAAAGCAAGGTGGGCGTGGAGAGACTGCGGGCTATCTCGCCGCCAATCTCAATCGTTTCCCGGGGCCCGTTGCTAACGAATCGCCGAACGCTCATTCCCTCTCCTTCAACATGCCTGGGATGCCCTGTAACCAAACATATCCTGCCGGGTCCTCGGCCCGGAAGCGGAATGCCTCATAGAGATGCGATACCGTGTCCATGGCCAGCAGAGTATGTTGGTCTTGCCAACGTAGCGCAAAATCGGCTGCCAGTCCGTGAAGATATATCGCAGCTTCCACTGCTTCGGCCGGCTGCTCAGGATATTGGCCGATCATGGCGGCGACGATCCCGGTCAAGATGTCCCCGCTTCCTCCCTTCGCCATGCCCGGGTTGCCGGTGGTGTTGATGGCGATGCGGCCATCCGGATGGGCGATGAGCGTGCGCCATCCTTTGAGCACCAGGGTGACCGCATGGCTGGTCGCGAATTGCCGGGCGATGCCCTCCCTGTCCGCCTCCACCTCGGGGATGGTCATGCCGGCGAGACGGGCCATTTCGCCTGGATGCGGGGTGAGCACCAGCAATCGCCCACGGCCGTTCAAATGGTCCAGGATGCGCGGCCAGTGCGTTGAGAGCGTCCGCGTCAATGACCATGGGGACCTTGGTCCGCTCGAGCAGCCCGAGGAAGAACTTAACCGCTTCCTCCTCCTGGCCCATGCCCGGTCCCACGGCGATGACCGACTTCTTTTCCAGAACCGGATCGAGGAGCGCGGCTTCGAGGTTCCGGCTGGAGATTTCGCCCTTATCGCCTTCCAGCAAGGCAAGCGTCATCAGCTCCGGCGTGACCGCGGCGACGGTGGGCAATATCGATTGCGCGATGGCCGCGGTGACCAGGCCCGCGCCGGCGCGTAACGCAGCCACAGAGCTCATACGAGGGAGCCCCGGACTTGCCCCTGGCCCCGCCGACCACCAGCACATGGCCGAAACGGCCCTTGTTGGAGTCGGCGGAGCGAGGACGGTCCGCAATCGTTTTGGAGGTGCCCGCCCAGGTCAGGCCGGTCGCGGACTCGACTGCCTCTGCCGGGGAACCGATGGGCGCCACCACGATGGGTCCTTGCTGATGATTGCCGGGAAGGCTGGCGCCGCGAGTGAGCATTCCGGAGACATGGGCCAGCTTGGGCGCGGTGAAGGTAACCACGGCATCGGCGCGATAGGCGTCGGGCGCGTAGAACGCACGCGAGTCCGCATCCCAGCCTGAGGGCAGATCCACGGCAACCACGGGGGTTCGTGGATAGCGTTCCAGCAGGTTGCGGCCGGCGACCGCCAGCCCCCGCATGGGGGGATGAAAGCCGGTGCCCAGGACCGCATCGACAAAGAGCTGAGCACGGTCCAGGAGGCCTTTGCAGGCGTCACGGTATAGGTCGGCTTCTTCCGCCATGACGATCGGTACGACCGGGAGCCGATCCAGGTTGACCTTCACTTCACCGTGCGCGGCGGTGGGATCTCCCAGGATCAGGACGGAGACAGCACAGCCGGCTTCCGCCAGATACCGCGCCGCCACCAGGCCGTCGCCGCCGTTGTTGCCCTTGCCGCAGAGCACCACGATGCGCCGGCATTGGGGCAATTCGCGCAGAATGAAGCGGGCCGTGGCGCGCCCGGCGTGCTCCATCAGTTCCAGGGCGGAGATCCCGAAGCGGTCCGTAGTGACCCGGTCGGCGACCCGCATCTCGTCAGCGGTCAGGATCTTCATTCAGATAATCGTAGAGCATTCCTGGAGCTGTGACACCCATGGGAGTAGATGCCTGGGACGCACATTGGTTGCTGATGGAGAGAACTGCAGTGGATGCCCTGTGGACGATTGCGTAGGCGTCTCGCTCACTCAAGCCCATAAGACGCGGCTGATGAGGCGCGCATGGAAATTCGCTGTCCGCGACTAAGGAACCGCCGGGCGGCTTTGCATTGACTAAAGCCGCGTGAAGCCCATCAAGCGCAAACAGACTTCACGGGAAATCGTCGGGGCAGGAGGCATGAGCATTGATTTGCTGACTCGTGTGGCAGCAAGAAGGGCCTCCCTTGGTGGGAGGCCCTTCTTGCTGCGACTGTATTGCTGTTATTGGGTGACGGTTTGGGCGGTGGCGGTGTTGGTTTCCGGCTCAGCCGCGGCCTTCTCCGCGAAGTAGCTGTGGTCCCAGAGATTGCGGTAGAAGACACCGGTCAACGCGGCTGCCTTCGGACCGAAGGTCGGACGGCCTCCCTCCAGGAAGAAGACGGTGACGATGCGGCCATGAGAGGTGTTGGCGAAGGAAGCAAACCAGCCGTAACGCGTGCCGTTGTTGGAGCAGGTGCCGGTCTTGCCCAGAATGGGAAGCTGGCTAAAGCTGGTGCGCAGCGAACGGGCAGTGCCGTAATCGACAGCTCCCTCCATGCCAACCGTAACGTCCGGGATCAGGTTGGCGATGTCCAGGGTCCGCTTCACGCGCGGCTGGAAGTTCGAAACCTCTTCAGGTGAGGTGGGGTGCTGCAGGTAGTAAAGCGTTCCACCGTTGGCAATCGAGGCCACCAGCGCTCCCAACTGCAACGGCGTCATCGAGATACCCTGACCGAAGGAGCACATGCGGCCTACTCCACCTTCGCTCTCGGGCAGCACCTGCTCGGGATAGATGCCCAGCTGCTCACCGGGAATGTTCCAGCCAGCCAGCTCGCCCAAGCCGAAGGAATTCGCGTAGTGGCGCACCCGCTCGAAGCCGAGACGACGGCCAAGGGTCTCAAAATAAAGGTTGTTGGACTTAGCCAGAGCCTCGGTCATGTTCACGCGGTAGCTGCCGCCCAGGTTTACCGGGGTGTCCTTGGTGACGATGCCCTCCTGCAGGGCAGCCAACGCAACCGACACCTTAATGGTCGAGCAAGGCTCGGCGCCGCTGGAGAGAGCAAGCTTCTGATTCACCATGGCCAGGATGCGGCCATTGCTGGGGTCGATGGCTACGACGGTGCCATACATGTTGCCCAGTGCATCGATCGCCGCCTGCCGTACCACGGGATCCTCACCCGTAGTCACATCGCCCTGGGTGAGGTCGGAATCAGTAAAGGAGCTGGCGGAGAAATGTTCATAAGAACGATGGCGCACCAGCACGGTGCGGCGGAGATGCCCGGAACGAGTGCGAACCGTGACCACCGTCCGCTCAGTAGCCACCGGATGGGTGTGGCGCAACTGCGCCATGTGCCGGCGAGCGTGGGAGTTTTCCTGAACATGGGCAACGTGGCTGCGATGGGTAGTAGGGTGCGTGGGACGCGCAGAGGCAGGTTTCGCGAAAGCAACCGAGGCCAGGCCCAAGGATCAGCAAATAAGTGATGCGTTGTAGAAGTTGTCGGTTCACCGCGAATTGTCCTCTCGAAACCATTGGCATTTAATGATGATACGTGCCGCAAAGGCCGGGTACTCTAGTAATCCCGCCACCATTAGAGAGCCGAGTTCCTTAAAGGACTCGATTCCCTGCCGCCGCGAACCTAACTTTATTTAACCCTACTTTGACATAAAGTCTGTCCGCTTTTCCATATTCCAAGAAAGTCTTCGGCGTGTCCGTACCACAATTGGGTACACGCGCGTAACGCTAGAGCAGATAAATCCATGCGCGGGGCATGGAGCCGTTTCGCCTTCAATTCACGGGACGGCGCAGAAATGCGGGGATATCCAGGTTGTCCAGATGCGATTCACCTTCGGTACGATTGGCGCTTTCGTGGCCGGCAGCATCTCCGGCTACGGTAGCGCGTTCTTCCGGCTTGCTGGGAATCAGGCGAGCGTACTCCTCTTCAAACGGCTCGTCGAAATTGATGTGGAGAGGCGTGACCGGCACGGGGTTTGCAGGGGCCGAGGGCTTCGCTGCAGCGGCGGGCGCGGGGGGCGCGGGCTGGGCCTCTTCGATCAGGACCGGCTGAGGCTCCAGGGCGAAGGGCGCCGGTTCCGGAGCCGCTTGCTTCACCGGATGCTTTTCCGGAGCGGGGGCCGGCTCCGCCACCTTGCGCGACTCGAAGAGAGGAGTAAATTCCTCTTCGGCAAGTCTCTTCGCTGGCAAAGCGCGGCATGAGCGACCCTGAGTCGAAACGCGGGGACCACCGCATCGCTGGCCACGCGGTGGCGGCGGCCGAGATGATCCTGGCGAAAGCCCGTGGCAATCACGGTGATTTTGACCTCGTCGCCCATGGATTCATCCAAAACCGCGCCAAAGATGATGTTGGCGTCTTCGTGCGCCGCGTTCTGGATCAAGGTGGAGGCAACGTTCACCTCGCTCAACTTCAATGAGCTCGAGCCGCTGATGTTGATAAGGATGCCCCTGGCGCCGTCGATGGCGCCGGCCTCGAGCAGCGGAGAGGCCATGGCTGCCTGGGCAGCGGCAATGGCGCGGTTGTCGCCGCTGCGCACGGCGGTGCCCATGACCGCGTAGCCCATGCCGGCCATGGTGGTTTTTACGTCGGCAAAGTCGCGGTTGATGATGCCCGGGATGGTGATGATGTCGGAGATGCCTTGCACCCCCTGGAGCAGAACGTCATCCGCAACGCGGAAAGACTCGAAGAAGCCGGCATCCTTGGCCACGGCAAGCAGCTTCTCGTTGGGAATGACAATCATGGTGTCGACGCCCTCGAGCAGCTCTTCCATTCCGCGCTCGGCCTGCTGCATGCGGCGCTTGCCTTCAAAGCTGAAGGGGCGGGTCACTACGGCGACCGTGAGCGCACCCATTTCGCTGGCCAGCGAAGCGATGACGGGAGCCGCGCCGGTGCCGGTGCCGCCGCCCAGGCCGGCGGTCACAAAGACCATGTCCGCGCCTTCCAGGGCTTCAATGATCTTTTCCGAGTCTTCCAGGGCCGCGCGCCGGCCCACGTCAGGATTGGCGCCGGCACCCAGTCCGCTGGTCAGCTTGACGCCCAACTGCAGCTTGACCGGGGCCTGGGAGAGCTGCAGCGCCTGCACATCGGTATTGGCGACGATAAACTCGACGCCTTCCAGCTTGGCCGCGATCATGCGGTTCACGGCATTGCCGCCGCCGCCGCCCACGCCTATGACCTTGATCTTCGCTCCGCGAGCGATTTCATCGTTGTAGTGAATGCGTATTTCGTCGGAAAGACTCATCGGGTTTAGCTCCATTCTCGTATCGTAATCAGATCCATGCCGTCCTGGAAACCTGGACTACAAACTTCCTGCGAATATAGCGCGTAACTTGGCCCGCAGGCCCTGATCTTCTGCCGCCCGCAGCACGCTGGTGCGATGGGTGTAAAGCAGCATGCCGATGGCGGTCGAAAACTCCGGCTGGATCAGCTCGTCCGGCATTCTGGAAAGCGGCACGGGATAACCCAGGCGGGCCGGAACACGCAACAGGCTTTCGGCTACTTCGAGCAAGCCCGCCAGGCGCGCGCCGCCGCCGGTGAGCACGCAGCCCGCGCCGAGCGCACCCAGCACGCCACCCTGGCGCAGATTTTCCCGCACCAGGTGGAAGAGCTCGCGGGCGCGGGGTTCAAGAATCTCGCTCAGGTAGCGTTGCTTGATGGTGCGGATCACCTGGCGTTCCGCCGGCGATCAACTCCAGTTCGCTGGAGGAAGGAACCGAGGTTACTACGCAATGCCCGTAGTCCAACTTGATGGCTTCCGCTTCCTGCACAGACACGTGCAGGCCAACGGCGAGATCGTTGGTGAAGTGGTCGCCGCCGATGGGCACGACGGCGGTGTGGGCGACGGCGCCCTCAAAGAAAACGACCAGTTCGGTGGAGGCGGCGCCGATATCGAGCAGGCAGGCGCCGAGTTCGCGCTCGTCCGCCGAGACGGTGGCTTCCGCGGCGGCGATGGCCTCAAAAACGGTGTCCGTCACTTCCAGGCCAGCCTTGTTGGCGCAGGTGATCACGCTTTGTGACGCGCTGGCGGAACAGGTGGAGATATGCAGATTCACCTCCAGCCGGTTGCCGACCATACCGACGGGATCATGGATACCAGGCTGCTCGTCGAGAATGAACTGCTGCGGCAACAAGTGAATAATCTCCCGATCGGCGGGCAGGGAGACAGAGCGGGCGCGGTCCACGGCGGCGCGTACATCCTCGCGGGTAATCTCGCGCAGACGGTTTCCCAGGCTGATGCCGCCCTGGCTGTTGACGCCGCGCACGTGGGGACCGCCTAGCCCGACAACACAATTGGCGATCACCGCGTTGGCCATCTGTTCGGCCTCGGTAGCAGCGTGGTTGAAGGCCCTGCTGGCGGGCTGGAGATCGCTGATGAGCCCCTTCCGCATCCCCTCCGCGTTGACCACGCTGTGCGCCCGATAGCGCAGTGCGCCCTCGTGCAGTTCCGCTACCAGGACGCGAATCTTGGAGCTGCCCGCATCCAATACCGTGAGTAGTTCTTCGCTCCTTTTGCATTAGCCCTTCGCTCTTCCCGCTTTGAGCGATTTTGCGGCCGGCTTTACCGCGGCGTGGCCGGCGTGTTTGGTTGCCGCGGCATCGGCCTGGTGCGGGCTGACGGCCGCCCCATCCTGCGCCGGAGTCCTGCATGGGCCATGTCGAGCACCACCTGGTTTTCATAGCGCATGTCGACCGAGGCCAGATGAGGATACTGTTGCCGCCACTCAGGCAGATGCTGCTGATAGCTGCGGTAGCGGGCCAGGAAATCGGAATCGCCGAAGTGCACCTGGATGTCCGAGCCCTCGGCCGGCAGAAGGGCCCAGAGATCTTCCGGATCGGAGAGATCGACCTCGCTGAGCTGGGTGGAAACTTTGGCTCCGCCGGAGTCGAGATCGCTGATGAATTGCTGGTACAGATGCATGCGCGCGGCGCGAACCGGCAGCGGATCCTTAGCGGAGATCCCGGTGACCACCGGGAAGGAGTAGTGCTTGGCGGCCATGGCCGCAGGAGGCAGATGCAGGAGAACTCCGTGGACGTCGACCAATCCGATGGTGTTGCCCTGGCGGATGAATGCAACCGGCGTGCGTTCGACGATGGCGACACGCAACTGATCGGGCATCAGCCGCATTACGGTCGCATGCTCCACCCAGGGCAGCTCTTCCAAGGACGCGCGGCGCGCACCCAAGGGGATGAAGAAGATATTGCGGCCCAGGTCGGATCCGAAAACGGAGAGGAGCTCGGAGCGCGTTACCTGGCTGTTGCCCATGATCTGGATAGAGGAAGAGGTGGCGATGCGAAAGCGGGGATCGTCACGGAAAAAGTTGCGTATACCGATCGCCAGCAACAGCAGTACGCCGATCGCGAGGACGACGGCTGCCGCGGCGCCAATACGACCAGTACGGCTGGCGGGGATGAGCCCGCGACGAACCGGAACTCGGCGCCGTGCGCGCAGAAAGGCATCTTCTTCGCGGTCTTCGCCATCGCCGCCGGCCTTCTCGGCCGGCTTGCGCGATGCGCTCCGCTCGGATGCGCTCTCCTGCGTCTTTTGGGCGCGCGTGGGTGAGGGCGCCGTGGGGCGATAGAACTGCCCCATCGGTTCATCCGCTTCATCACCCGCGTACACCGCTACACGGCTTGCATGTGAGTCGATTTTTACCACGCCCGAGTCAGGTCGTGAGATTTGCCATCCAAACTATAGCGTGGTTTTCCAGGGATTGCCTGGGCAAATTCAGGGAATCTTAGGGGTATCTGTGTTGGAAATAGGTTCAATAAACCTTGATCCAATGGTTCCTCATCTGCGGCCGCACTTTCTTGCCGGCAAAATCGAAGACGATGAGATTGGTCTCCTGCCTGGGCATGTGGCAATCAATGCAGTTGTTGGTGACTGGGTGATCCGCCTTGGCGAAGGTCGCGGAGTCTGGCTTGTGGCAGGTCAGGCACCGTTGGGAGAACTCAGCCAGGATTGTGCTGCGGGGCATGAACATTGTGGCAGGTGAGGCAGGTCATGTTCGATTCCCGGAAGCAACGGCTCTGCTTCAGCATGTCGACCTGGTTGCCATGGACATCCAGCGGTGTATTGGGATCGGCCGGCGGAAAATGAATGTACTTGTCGAGGGAATTGCCGGGAAGGTAAGAAAACGAGGGCAGAAGAGGCTGGCCGTGTCCGGCGTGGCACCAGGCGCAGAGATCCATTTGCCGGTCGCGCGAGAAGTGCGCCGGGTTCAGGATGGCTGTGGCGGATGAGGGCTTGGATTTTTCTTGTTCGACATGTTCCCTTCCCGGGCCGTGACATTTTTCGCATTGGATGCCCAGGGAAAAGCCGGTGGTGCTGTAGCGGTTGGTTGGCGGAGGAAGCGCCTGAAAGTAGGTCGCGTGACACTCCAGGCAGCGGGGAATGATCGCGCGATCGAAATCGGCAAAGCCGTCGCGATAGCCGGGGCTGTTCACCCAGCCTAGATCTGTCCAATACGAGACTGGCAGCTGAAAGAGCTGATCTTCGTCCCAGAACAAGTAGGTTTGCCCCTTCTCGCCGGAGCCGACGACTACCGCAAAGCGTTCTGTGCGTGGGTTGGTACCCGCTACTGCGGTTTGGGAAAAGCCGCCTTGCTTCGCGTCCATCTGGAAATAGAGATTCGGGTTTACGGTTTTGAGGATGTTGTCGCCTGGGGTGAATTTGCCCAGGATGGATTTTTCGGTGGGTGCGGCGGAGGTCAGAAAGTGCGCGGTTTGGTGGAAGGAATCGACCTGGGCGGTGTGGCAGGAGCGGCACGCTTCGTCTCCCACGTAGCCGCTTCTCGAGGCGGGCGTTTGGGGGTGGATTGGCAGTGCGGCTAAAAGGAAAAGAAGAATGATTGAGAGGGAGCGACCCACGGTTAGAGTATGCCCCACACGCTGTAGAACTGTCCCTGCAACGACTGATGGGTGGGCCCCATATCTCGCTCGTTTTTCGCGAGATGTGGGATACCACTGCAGTCGTTGCAAGGGCAGGCCGTCAGGTTTCGGTTAATAGAGAAGATAGGGCTTTCGTTTGGCGTCGAAATCCTGGAGTTGCTGCTGCCAGTCTTCGGCGATGCGCTGCGGATCGCGGCCGGATTGAAGAGCTTCGAGCACACTTCGGTTGGCTAGCAGGGTGTCGATCTTGTTGAGTTCAAATTTGTCTGCGTAGAGCTTGTGCAGCTGGGTCGCGATTTCCAGGCCAAGTTCCGGCGAGTCGACCACATTGCGGTCGGTTACGATCAGCTCGATTCCGTGGCAGAGCTGATCGGCATAGGGATAAGGAGAGCGGGGGGTGAACTCCACCGGGACAAATCGCACTCCAGGTAAGAATCTGGCGTTCAGCGCGCGCGCCAGACGCCGGACCATCGATCCAGGGCGCGCCTAGATAGGCGAAGGGAGTGTCGGTTCCGCGGCCGACGGACACATTCGTCTCCTCAATGAGGCCCAGGGCGGGATATAGAGTTGCTTCCCGCAGGCTGCGGAGATTGGGAGAGGGATTCGTCCAGGTGAGGCCGGTGGCATCGAACCAGTCTCCGCGTTGCCAGCCGTTCATGGCGATGACACTCAGCGGCGCGCCCAATTTGTATTCTCCGTTGAAATAACGAGCAAGCTCACCCAACGTCATGCCGTGGCGCACAGGAATCTGCGCCACATTGACGTAGCTCTCGCTGCCGGCGTCGGAGATGGGACCCTGCACCAAAGCGCCTCCCAGTGGATCAGGACGGTCCAGA
>CAWCAZ010000071.1:0-27799 GCA_963793525.1 uncultured Acidobacteriaceae bacterium | reverse complement strand
GTCCTTGGTGGAAGGGACGGAGTCTTAGAAGGGACGGAGTCTTAGAAGGGCCGGGGTCTTAGAAGAGACGGAGTCTTCGCGGATGAGCAGGTTTCACGTTGCTTGTGGAATGGATTGAGCCTAAGCATATTGGGAGGTTTCCTAGGCTTAGCTTGTGGTGAGAGCTTCTAGTTGGGGGCGCGCTGCATCGTAGGTCAGGGCGATGCCTTCGGCCAGGGTTGTCGTGGGGCGCCAGCCCAGTTGGTGGATGCGGGTTACGTCGAGGACTTTTTGTGGCGTTCCATCGGGCTTTGTGGTGTCGAAGACCAGATCTCCTTTGAAATTGAGTACGGCGCAGACTTGCTCTGCCAGTTCGCGTATGGTCACGTCGTTGCCGGTGCCGATGTTGATGAGAGGAACGCCCTCGAGCAGGGAGGAATAGGTGTCTTCTGGCAGGTTCATGAGAAAGACACAGGCTTCAGCAAGGTCTTCACTGAAGAGAAGTTCGCGGCGCGGTTTGCCGGTTCCCCATACGACAATCTGCTTGTGGCCCAGGGCTTTCGCTTCCGTTACCTTTCGGATTAATGCCGGCAGGACGTGCGAGTTTTGAGGATCGAAGTTGTCTCCCGGACCATAGAGGTTGGCGGGCATGGCCGCCAGGTAGCGGGTTTGAAATTGACGGTTGTAAGACCAGCACATTTCGATGCCGGCGATCTTCGCCAACGCATAAGAACGGTTGGTGGGCTCGAGCGGACCGGTGAGTAGATACTCTTCCTTGATCGGCTGCGGGCTGAGCTTGGGGTAGATACAGCTGGAACCGAGGAAGAGCAGGCGATTGACGCCGGCACGGTAGCTGGCATCAATCACGTTGGTTTGAATGATGAGGTTTTCGCGGATGAAGTCTGCCGGGTAAAGATCGTTGGCGAGGATGCCACCGACCTTGGCAGCGGCGAGAAATACGTGTGCGGGACGCTCCTGCTCAAAGAAGCGGTGCACGGCGACTGCGTCGGTGAGGTCGAGTTCGGCGCGCGATCGCAGCAAGAGCCGGTCAAAACCGCTCTTCTTTAGATGGCGGCAGATCGCCGAGCCCACCAGACCGCGGTGCCCGGCAACGTAGATGAGGCTGTTCTTGTCCACGGCGTGTGCTCCAATTAAGACTCGTGAAAGTTATAAGCAGCGTAGCCGTGCTGCGTGACGAGTGCATCGCGTTCCGCAGCCTTCATGTCTTCAATGGCCATCTCTTCGACTAAGGTGCGGAAGTTGGTCCTGGGCGACCAGCCCAGTTCTCGACGCGCCTTGCTGGCATCGCCCAGCAAAGTCTCTACCTCAGCGGGCCGGAAGTAACGCGGATCGACCGCTACCACGGCTTTGCCGTGTTGGTCATAGGCCTGTTCGTCGACACCCGTGCCCTTCCATTCGAGGTGGATGTCGAGACACGCAGCCGCCATGGTGACAAATTCGCGAACACTGTGTTGGACCCCGGTGGCGATGACATAGTCGGCCGGGTGCTCCTGCTGCAGCATGAGCCATTGCATCTCAATGTAGTCGCGGGCATGTCCCCAATCGCGCTTGGAATCGAGATTGCCGAGGTAAAGCTTCTGCTGCAGGCCAAGTTTGATGCGCGCCATGGCGCGGGTCACTTTGCGGGTGACAAAGGTCTCGCCGCGTAAGGGCGATTCGTGATTGAACATAATGCCATTGCAGGCATAGATGCCGTAGGATTCACGGTAATTGACGGTGATCCAGTAGGCATAGAGCTTGGCGACTCCATAAGGCGAACGAGGATAGAAGGGAGTTTTTTCCGACTGGGGAGTCTGCTGGACCAGGCCGTACATCTCCGACGTCGACGCCTGATAGAAGCGCGCCTTCCGGGTAAGGGAGAGAATGCGAATGGCCTCGAGCAGTCTGAGGGTTCCCAGAGCATCGGAGTTGGCGGTGTATTCGGGCTCCTCAAACGATACCTGGACATGACTCTGGGCTGCCAGGTTGTAGATCTCGTCGGGCTGAACTTTCTCCACCACATGGATCAGGCTGGTGGAATCGGTCATATCGCCGTAGTGAAGGACCAGGCGGCGCTTCTCCTGGTGGGGGTCCTCATACAGGTGGTCGATACGGTTGGTATTCAGCAAGGAAGTGCGGCGCTTGATGCCGTGGACTTCATACCCCTTTTTGAGCAGGAACTCCGCGAGATAGGCACCATCCTGACCGGTGATGCCGGTGATCAAGGCTCGTTTCAAGAAGGAGTACTCCTCTGGGCTGGACGGTTGCAGCTGATCCCATTTTATGCCAGATGACTCCCGGCACTCGCCCAGTTCGGGTTGGCTGGTATCTTGACAGAGACTATGGCAGCACACCCATCCCCACCGTTGGCTAAGCGGCTGCTGCATGTGGTGGACTCGCTCGCGCCGGCAGCGGGAGGAACAACCGAGGGCATTCGCAAGCTGGCGGAGAGCGGGCCCGGCGTGTCTACGGCGGAAGTGGTTTGCCTGGATGATGCGGAGAAGCCTTATTTGCGCGGGCAGAGTTTTCCGGTGCATGCGCTGGGTCCGGCCCGGGGTAACTATCGCTATACATCGCGGCTTGGGGAGTGGTTGGAACAGAATCTGGCGCGGTTTGATGGCGTGGTGATCCACGGATTGTGGCAGTACCACAGCTACGGCACCTATCGCATGATTCGCGGGCGTACTCCTTATGTTGTATTTCCTCACGGCATGCTGGATCCCTACTTCAAGCGGGAGTTTCCGCTGAAACACCTCAAGAAGCAGGTGTATTGGCTGGCGCGGGAGTATCGCGTGCTGCGCGATGCCAGGGCGGTGTGCTTTACGACGCCGATCGAGCGTGAGTCCGCCGTTGGAACTATGTGGCCACAGCGATGGAATACTGCCGTGGTTTCGTTTGGAACGACGCAGCCTGGGGGTGATCCGAGCAGCCAGCGGGAGGTTTTTTTGAGCCGGTATCCGGCTTTGCGGCAGCGCAGGTTTTTTCTGTTTCTGTCACGCATTCATAGGAAGAAAGGGTGCGATTTGTTGCTGGAGGCCCTGGCGCGGGTGGTGGAGGCGCATTCGGATGTGGACCTGGTCATGGCGGGACCTGATGAGGAGGGGCTGCGGCCGCAACTGGAGGCGCAGGCGGAGCGCTTGGGGATCTCGGCCCGCGTTCATTGGACGGGGATGTTGGAGGGGGATTTGAAGTGGGGTGCATTTCACGCGGCCGATGCGTTTGTGCTGCCATCGCACCAGGAGAACTTCGGGGTTGCGGTGGTGGAAGCGCTGGCGTGTGGGCTGCCGGTGCTTATCTCCGATAAGGTGAATATATGGCCGGATATTGTTCACGATGAGGCCGGGATCGTGAACCCTGACACCATCGACGGGACGTATCGCTCCATGAGCACGCTGCTTGCTATGCCGGCGGAGGAACGACGGAGGATGGTGAGCAATGGTTTGGCGTGTTTTCGCGCGCGTTATGAGATGAAGAGAACGGCGGAGGCCCTGAGTGAGCTTTTTTAGGGCATTAGCAGTAGCCCAGGACTGACGTCCTGGGCTACTCTCAGCCGTCCCTCCCGGACTGTTCCGATACACACTGATCGTTGCGTTGATGTCAAAGAGAATTGGGTTGGTTGATCTCTTATCGGCATTTGCGTGCGGTCCGAGTGGAAATGCAGGTCCCCGTTCGACTTCACTCAGGGCAGGCTCTCCCTTACGCTACAGGTTCATGCTCTGAGGGCATGGACCGCGGTTTTTTCTGCCGCGTCCGCTGCTGGTTCGTAGACCATATGGTCGTAGACCTGGGCGTGCTCTAGAGTGGAGCCGGCCAGATCTTTGGCGGAGAGAATGGCGCGATTGCTGCGCGGCCACTCAATCTTCAGGGCCGGGTCGTTCCATAGAAGGGTACGTTCGTGTTGCGGTGCATAGAAGTCGGTGGCCTTGTAGAGGACTTCCGCACCTTCCGAGAGCACCATGAAACCGTGCGCGAAACCCGGGGGGATCCAAAGCATGCGGCGATTGCTGCTGCTCAGAACTTCGCCTACCCATTGGCGGAATGTGGGCGAATGCCGCCGGAGATCGAGCGCGACGTCGAAGATTTCTCCGCTCAGACAGCGGATCAGCTTCCCCTGCGGTTGGTGAATCTGGTAATGGAGGCCGCGTACCACATCCCGCCGGGAGAAGGATTGGTTGTCCTGAACGAAAGGACCCTTAATACCCAAATCCGCCAAAGCCCGCTCGTTGTAGCTTTCAAAAAAAGTACCGCGGCTGTCGTCGAAGACCCTGGGTTCAAGCAGCTGGACATCAGGAATACTCGTCGCTAATGCCTTCATCGATTCACTCCCCTCGCTGAATGCGAGATTAATTTTTGGTGGAAAGAGAATTCAGCTGGCGACCTGCATCCCGGTTAAAACTTCTTGCAGCTGCTGCTGCCAAGGGGGGAGCCGGAAACCAAAAGCGTGGGCAAATTTATCGTTGGAGAGTACAGAATTGGCCGGCCGTTTGGCCGGAGTTGGATAGGCGGAGGACGGAATCGCCTGCACCCGAGGAGGAACCGTAAGAACACCCGCGTCAAAGATAGCGCAGGCAAAGCCATACCACGAGGTGGAACCGGCAGCGGTCATGTGATAGATTCCCGCCGGAAGGTTTGTCCCAGGGGCAGCGTATTGTTCGACCAATCTTGCAGTAGCGGTGGCGATTGCAGCGGCTGAGGTGGGAGCACCCACCTGGTCATTCACTACCCTCAACTCCGGCCGCTCGGCACCCAAACGGAGCATGGTGCGAAGGAAATTCTTGCCTTGCGCTCCGTAGACCCAACTGGTCCGGAGCACCAGGTAGCGGCTCGCGGTTTCTCCAATTGCCGCTTCCCCAGCCGCCTTCGACGCCCCATAGACACTTACCGGGTCGATCGGATCGGTTTCGAGATAGGGCTCCGACTTTTCTCCGTTGAAGACATAATCGGTGGAGTAGTGGATAAAGAGCGCGTCCAGCCGGGCCGCCTCCTCAGCAAGCACCCGGGGCGCGGCGGCGTTCACGGCAAAGCAGAGTTCGCGCTCCGCTTCAGCCTGGTCCACAGCGGTGTAGGCGCCGGCGTTGATAATGACCGCGGGCTCGACACGCCGAACCAGGTCTCGAATCGACCGTTCGCTGCTAAGATCGCATTCCGCTCTACCGACCACAACCACATCGCCAGGGGAATGGTACAAGCGGGAGAACTCACCCCCCACCTGTCCGTTTTTGCCGGTAATCAGGATTCGCATGCGTCTCTATAAGTGTAGAGGAACCTTGACCGGGGGATGTGCAAAATCGTCGCCCCGGGGCCAGTGTTGCCCTATCAGACGCTGGTTTTCCCGTTAAGGGAGAGGGTCTCTTTAGTAACTTATGCACGGCGAAGCAATGGGCTAGAATTCATCCACCATGAGTGAAGTGAGCGAATCGACGGATCTTCCGAAGATCTCCGGGCCTGGACCTAACATGGCCCAGGTCGATCCGCCACATCCGGTCAAAAGTGCGCTGAAGACCTTGGCGATCGCCTTCATCGTGGTCAGTATTGCCCTGGCACTGTATGTGTACCTGGGACAGAAGCCTCCCGTGGCTTCGGGAGAGGTTTTAGCGTCCACCGTGTACCCCGTGCATGCGACTATTAACAACGGGGCCGGCGGCAATGATGGAATGGCGGGCTCCAGCGAATCCATTGATCAAGTGATCATTTTGACCAAGATCAGGATCAGGAATCAGACCGATATTCCCCTTTTCATGCTGGATATAGGGTCGGCCATCAAGTTACCTGACGGTTCTGAGCAGACAAACGTGGCGGCCAGCGACCAGGATATGAAGCGGGTCTTCGAGGCTTATCCATCGTTGAGTTACCTGCGCGCGGACCCGATCCATCGGGATATTACCCTATCTCCCGGCCAAGCGGCCGAGGGGCTGGCTATCTTCAATTATCCGATTACTAAAGATCAATGGGATAAGTTGCAGACGGCCAAAGTGGTGGTTCAGTTCATGCACCAGAAGAATCTGGAATTGCCCATTAGCCGGTGAGTGAAGGGCACGGGTTCAGCCGTGCCGCAAAAGCCCATTTGCTAGACTCGGCTTTAGCCACTGGGGTACGTCTTTTCAACATGCCTGGACCGAAATCCCCTGTGTTGAGAGCTAGTACTGGGTGGAAAGCTGTACCTCAGGGGCCAAAGCCCTCATCAGTCTTCGCTCGATTGGCACGGCTGAACCTGTGCCCTTCGTTCAATGACTTTTTCCGCAAGCCCTAAAGTCGTGCCCTGACATAAAGCATGCGTCCCTCTGCAGCCTGAAAAGCCCGCCTTATTCGAAAGAAGGTGCCTCAGGGGCTAAAGCTCTGATGAGGCCTCGTCCAGCGCGGCATGGCAATGAGAATTCGCAGATCGGGATCCATTATTCCACTCAAGCCGAAGAACGGCTTGAATGGGGCACCCAGATTTGCATGCGGGGAAAGAGGCACAGCGACTTGGTTAGGGGTTCAAGGGGGCAGGCGCGTTCTTGGGCGTCGCCAGGTAGCCGATTACCTGATTCTTGTTGATGGTGTTGATGACTAGCTCATAGAGGAGCTTGTCTTTGCCGGTATAGAACTGGACCGGCTCGTCGAGGCTCTTGTCCTTTTTCTCGATTTTCTTGTCGTCCGACTCCACGACCAGGGTGTACCTCGAGTGTTTTTCGTCGGCTTTTTTCAGTTGCAGGCTAACGCCCGAGATGGGCGTGGGCTTGGCTCCCTTGGTCAAGTTCAAATCGTAATAGTTACGATCGCCCTTATGCTTGAGGATATCGAGCTCTTTGGCGTTGGTTGCGACCAGCCCGCTGGTCAGGCCAAGATCGCCGGTCACCCTTTGCAACTTGCCTTCGGTCGTTTGCAATTCGGCCTTGGTCGCGGCAACGTCTGTTTTCACGCCGCCCACGTCGGTCTTGACCGATGAGACGTCGCTAGAGACTGCACCGATCTGCTTCTGGGCCTCGGCCTGGGCTGCCTGCTGCTCCTTCTCCAGGCGGCTGGTTTCCGCCTGCTGGCGCTTGAGGAATTCACTGGCGCGCGCTTCCAACTGACGCTGCGTAAGGCCGACGCTTTGGCCCAGGGTTTCGGAGGTTACGCGGAGCTTGGCGTTGGTCTCATTGAGGCTCTCGGCGAGCTTGTCATTTTGCTGTTGCGCATTGACCAAGGCGACCTGCGATTTTTCGAGGCGAGTCTCCAGCGTGTAGCTCCAGATGAGCGCGGCCCCGGATGCCAAGGCGGCAAAGCCAAGGATGGCGATAAATAGTCCCGATTGGGTTCGTTCCGCTGTTTCGTAAGTGTCGTCGCTCATGCGATCTGCCTCTTTCGCCCGCGGGCATGCTCTGCTCTCCGCAGTATTTTCTCATCCTACAATGGACGAGTGGAGACTGTAGATGTCATCGTCGGGGGAGGGGGTATTATTGGCCTCACCACGGCGCTCGAATTGGCGCGACACGGACTGCGTGTCCGCGTTATCGAAAAGGGTCGTGCGATGGCTGAGGCTTCGTGGGCCGCAGCCGGCATGTTGTCGCCCAACGATCCCGAACATCCGGCGAAGCTGGTCCAGCTCGCCACCCTGAGCATCCGTCTTTACCCGGAATATCTCAGCGAGGTCGAGCGGCTCTCTGGCCGGCTTGTACCCGTACGCACCCAAGCCGCTATTGTGACGAGCCGGATGGGGAGCGAGTTTCACCCCGACGAAACCACGGTTTGCCCGAGCCTGAGCGCAAAAGAGGCCGAAAGGCGCATACCGGGGGTGGCAACCGACGGCCGCTCCTTCTGCTGGATGGCGGAACCGAGCTTGGACCCGCGGGATCTGTGCGCGGCTCTCCCTCTAGCTGCCGCAGCAGCGGGGGTGGCGGTGCAGGAAGAAACGGAAGTGCTCGCCGTTACCAGCCGGGACAACGCAGTGGAAGTGAGGACGCTGAGGGGAACGGCGAGCGCGGGCGCCTTCGTGAACTGCTGCGGGGCATGGGCGGGGAGCGTGCGGCATTCCGGGCAGGAGCACTCACCCGCTGCGGCGGTAGAGCCCCGGAAAGGGCAGATGATTGCTGTCCGCGTGCCCCCGCCGCTAGACCTGCCATACGTTTTGCGCTCGCCGGAGATTTACCTGGTACCCAGGGGTAAGGGGCTGATTGTGGTCGGAGCTACGGTGGAACGGGCGGGATTTGATCGCCGGGTAGAACCGTTGGTGGTTGAACGGTTACGCGCCCAGGCAGCGGAGCTGTGGCCTCCCATCGCTTCCGCCCCGGTGGTGGAGAGCTGGAGCGGGCTTCGTCCGGGGACCGGCGATGAGCTACCCCTCATTGGCAGCGCTGGGCTGCCGCATTGCTGGATAGCGACGGGACATTTTCGGAATGGGATTCTGCTGGCGCCGGCGACGGGCTTGGTCGTACGTCAACTGCTGCAAGGCACGCCACCCGAGGTACCGCTGGACGCCTTTCTTCCTGGCCGGTTGATGGAGTCAGTGCAGTGACTGCCCTGCTTTGAGCATTTTCAGTTCCGAAGGCTTAAAATGGCACCCGACGCGCTTTAGGCAGAGTGCTGCGCTATAAAGGAAACAGGCCCGGGGCCTGACCGGCTAGGGTGAGAGATCAGAGGAGTGTTCAGTATGTCTACGGCGGTGGCGGGCAAGGGACTTGCAGGCGTAGTTGCAGCCAATTCGGGCATTTGCTGGATCGATGGCGACGCTGGAGTGCTGGCATACCGCGGGATAGACATCCATGAATTGGCCGAGCAGTCGACCTTTGAAGAGACCACCTACCTCTTGTGGTTTGGACAGCTGCCCCGGCCGGCAGAGCTTAAAGACTTCAGCAAACGGCTGGCGGATGCCCGGGTGCTGGATCCCAAGATCATCGATCTGCTGCGGTCGTTCCCCAAGAGCGCGACGCCGATGGAAGTGCTGCGCACGGCGGTTTCCGCGTTGAGCTTTTACGACGCGGACGAGAGCGACAACGAGCATGACGCCAACGTGCGCAAGAGTTTTCGCCTGACCTCGCAGATCGCGATGCTGGTGGCGGCCTATGACCGGCTGCGCAAGGGGAAGAGCGTGGTTGAGCCAGACCCCTCGCTGAGTCACGCGGCGAATTTTTTATGGATGCTGAATGGCGAAAAGCCTTCCGCGACGGCGACGAAAACCTTCGATCTGGCGCTCATCCTGCATGCCGACCACGAACTGAATGCTTCTACCTTCGCTGCCCGGGTGATCGCCGCCACGCTCTCCGATATTCACTCCGCCATCACCGGCGCTATCGGGGCGCTGAAGGGTCCACTGCATGGCGGGGCGAACGAGGCTGTGATGCGCATGCTGTTTGCGATCGACAAGGAGGGCGCCGACCCGGTCGATTATGTGGCGAAGCTGCTGGCGCAGAAGAAGAAGATTTCGGGATTCGGCCACCGCGTTTACCACACGGAAGATCCGCGAGCGACTCACCTGCGCAAGATGTCAGAAGAACTGGGCGAGTCCTCGGGGAATGCCAAGTGGTTCAAGATGTCGCGGGCGATTGAGAAGTATGTGCTGGCGGAAAAGAAACTCAACGCCAATGTGGACTTCTATTCCGCTTCGACTTACACCATACTGGGCATCGACCTGGATCTGTTTACCCCGATTTTTGCGGTGAGCAGGATTTCGGGTTGGGCCGCCCATGTCATCGAACAACTGGATGACAATCGGCTGATCCGGCCGCGCGCCGAATATATCGGCCCCGAATATCCTGTCCCGTACACTCCGATCGAGAAGCGCTAGAGCATTTTTGCTAATGGTGTAGGCCAGGAAACTGACTCGACGCGGCCATTCCACCAAAGAATGGCCGCACATCACTGATCCCCACCGGTCCACTAAAAATGCGTTAGCCCCTACGGCTTGCGGCTGGCCGGGGGGATGATCTTGTTCATGCGCAGATAGACGACCATTTGTCCGTAGTGGTCGTTGGTATGGGCCAGCGCGCCTGTGGCTAGACCGACGCGGGTGCTCTTGTGGGCACCGATCGGGTCGAAGGCATTTTCCGCAGTCATGGTTTCGATTGCCTGCTGGGCAAAGGCGTAGGAATCTTTTAGAGCCTTGACGATGTCGTCTTTCTTGGTCAGTTTGTCGATGGCGTCGGAGTCGGCTCCGCCTGTAATTCCGAAATTGCCGAAGTAGTAATACTGCGAGGCCGCGATGTGGGTGACTTGCTGGCCAAATGTCCGCACGCCTTCAAAGGTGCCGTCCTTGGGCGCGAAATTGTACTTATCCTCGGGCATGACTTCAGCGGCGGAGACGACTTCTTCTTCCTGGCTGCTGAATAGCTTGGCGTAGATTTGTGCCGGGGAAGGCTTGGATTCGGCGAGGCGGACGGGGGTTTTCGTGGCCGCCGGCATGGATTGCGCCGAGGATAATGGTGGTGAGATGAGCAGTGTGGTTAGTGTACAGATGGCGAAAGCGGCTAGGTGGTTTCTCACGTTCTATCTCCGTTGCGTGGGTTTTGCAGGAGAAGCGTAACAGGTTTTCGGGTAGAGGCGGCGCGGTGTGACGAACGAACGGCTGCGCTGTGACGAATGGGGTTGATCCAGATAGCGGGTGCGGCTTCCATCGGGGAAAGCCGTATGAAGTTCACTGTGACTTCACCAAACCCCACAGGAAATCCGGGGTGTTGGGCACCCGAAGCTAAGAGCGGTTGACGGCCTTCGGCCGGTCTTTTTCGGCCCAGGTACGCTCGGGCGAACCTGGGTCACCCGTCCAGTTCCTGTGCCGCTGTTTGGGGGCGGGGGCCTGCTGAATGCGTGTTCCCGTAGAATGGGGTTGGAGGTTTTGTGCGGCGAATCTACCTGGATGCGAATGCTACCACTCCTCTGCTGCCCGAGGTGCTGGAGGCTATGCGCCCGTTTTTGCTGGAACGGTTCGGGAATGCTTCGTCGATCCACCAGGAAGGCCAGCATGCACGTTGGGCAGTGGAACAGGCGCGGGCTAGCGTTGCGCGGTTGCTCGGCTGCCGCCCGTCGGAGATTGTCTTTACCAGCGGCGGGACGGAGAGCGACAACCTGGCGATTTTTGGTTCGGTCAAGCCGGGGGATCATGTCATCACCAGCTCGGTCGAGCATCATGCGGTGCTGCATGCGGGCGAGAAGCTGCGGGAGCGCGGGGTTGAGGTGGATTTTCTTCCTGTCGATGGGCAGGGCGTGGTGGATCCCGAGGATGTTCGTCGAGGCGCTGCGGCCTAATACCCGGTTGATCAGCGTGATGATGGCCAACAATGAGACTGGGGTTTTGCAGCCGGTGAAGGAGATTGGCCAGATTGCCGCCGAGGCGGGGGTCCGATTCCACGTGGACGCGGTGCAGGCGGCGGGCAAGCTGCCGCTGGAGATGGATGCGATCGGCTGCCATCTGCTGAGCGTTTCCGGCCATAAGATGCATGCGCCCCAGGGAACGGGAGCGCTGTTCGTACGGCGGGGCACGCGGCTGGAGCCGCTCTTTGCCGGTGGCGCGCATGAACGGCAGCGGCGGGCCGGGACGGAGAATGTTGCCGGCATCGTGGGCTTGGGCAAGGCGGCGGAGTGCGCGATGGAAGGGCTGCGCAGCGGAGCGCCGGAGCGTATGGGCGCCCTGCGGGACCGGTTGGAGTCAGGACTGCTGGAGCACACGACTGATCGGGGTGTAAATAGCGGTGCGGCTGCCCGGGTGCCGAACACCACCAACTTCTGGTTCGACCACCTGGAGGGTGAGGCGCTGGTGATCGCGCTGGACCTTAAGGGTCTGGCGGTTTCGAGTGGAGCGGCTTGTTCCTCCGGCGCCAGCGAACCCTCGCATGTGCTCGAGGCCATGGGCCTCTCTGCCGAGCGGGCGCGCAGCAGCGTGCGCATGAGCCTGCACCGGCAGACGACGGAAGAAGAGATCGATCGGGCGATCGAGTTAGTGTCGTCGCAAGTGGCCAGACTGCGGGAGGTTTCCGCAGTGACGGTTCGGTAATTTCCATGAGCAACGAAGAGCACAAGACGATAGCAGTGGCCATGTCGGGCGGGGTGGACTCGTCGACCGTGGCGGCCATGCTCAAGGCGGAAGGACACGAGCTCGTCGGCCTGACCATGCAGCTGTGGAACCAGCGCCGGCTCGCGGGCCAGGACGGAATGCCGGAGCAGGTGCAGGGACGCTGCTGCTCGATCGATGACGTGTACGACGCACGGCGGGTGGCGGAGATGCTGTCGATTCCCTACTACGTGGTGAACCACCAGGAGCGCTTCGAGCGCGATGTGATCCGGCCGTTCGTCGACGAGTATCTTTCCGGGCGGACGCCCATTCCTTGCAGCCTGTGCAACAACCACCTGAAGTTCGACCAGTTGCTGCTGACCGCAAGGCAGATTGGGGCGGAGCAGATTGCTACCGGCCACTATGCTCGCAATGAGTACGATCCTCGAGCGAGGGCGCTGGATTCTGAAGCGGCCCGCGGATGCCAGCAAGGACCAGACGTATTTTCTGTTTGGGCTGACCCAGGAGCAGCTGGCACACACACTGTTTCCCTCTGGGCGGTTTCACCAAGCCGGAAGTGCGCGAACTGGCGCGTGGATACGGGCTGGCGCTTGCGAACAAGCCTGATTCACAGGAGATTTGCTTTATTCCCGGGGGCGACTATAAGCGCTTCATCGATGCCTATCTTGAAGAGCAGGGCGAAGCCTTACCGGATACCGCGGGGGAGCTGGTTTCGGTGGGCGGGGAATCCCGGGGAAGGCACGATGGGGTGCACAACTTTACGGTTGGACAGCGAAAGGGACTTGGTTTGGCTTCCCCTTCTCCGCTGTATGTGATTTCCATCGATCGCGACAGCAAGCGGGTGACGGTGGGCGCGGAGCCGGAGTTGATGCGCGATTCGCTGCGGGCGCAGAGGCTGAACTGGATTTCCATTGCGGGGCTGGATGGGGAGATGCGCGCGCAGGTAAAGATCCGCCATCGGCACGAGCCAGCTTGGGCCACGCTGCGGAAGACGGGCGAGGATGAGGTCGAAGTGCGTTTCGATGAGGCGGTGCGCGCCGTTACTCCGGGGCAGGCGGCTGTGTTCTATGCCGGCGATGAGGTGATTGGCGGCGGCTGGATCGTGTGAACGCGGATGGCCAGGCCCGTCCATGGGTGACGGCCTCCCAGTCCTGAAGGTGGTCCGAGAACCGGATCCCCTTCTGCGAATTGTCATCTTGCTTGCGGCAGGAGGCGAATGGGAGGTGGCAGATTAAGAGCCATTTATCCCACTCAAGCCAAAGGACGGCTTGAATGGGGCACCCAGCATTTGTTGCCGGTGTGGGGAAAAACTATGGCGCGGCTCCTTTGACTTGCTCCACGGATCGGCCGATTCTCACGCAGACTCTAAAGCCCTCATGAGCGCATTATTTATGGCCCGATTAAAGGCGGGCCCTCACACAAAACGTAGGTATTCTGCGAACAAGCTGAGGGGCCATCACTTTTGGAGATTTATGTAGTGCCTGAGGCCGTACCCTTCCAGAGCTAAACGAAGAGATCGTCTTCGGATTCGCGGTCGTGGGTGAAGTCTTTTTTGCGCAAAACGTCGACGCCCGCGCGAAGACCGTTGAGAATGCCGTTTACCTGACGGACGGGCACCGCGACTCCGTGCTCGATTGCCTGGACAGCGGAGGTGAGGTGGTCGAGTGTGCCCTTGACCATGCCATCTACCCGTGTGCTTGAGCCTGGGCCCGATCGGTTACGTCACCCACCAGTCCGCCAACCTTGTCGGTCTTGGCACGCACAGTGGTGCTGATGGCGGTCAGGTTGTCGGTGATGGTTCTCAGCTTGGGTGTAGATGTCCTGGATTACGTCGCGCGAGGCAATGATTGCAGGCAGGGCGTGCAAACGAACGTCATCGGCCAGCCCCATGATCTTTTTCTGGGCTTTGCGGGCAGCGAGGAACGTGGCCATCGAGAAGCCAGCCTGCATCAGAATGCTGACCGCGGCCACGGCAATGAAAACGACCAGTAGAGTCTGCGTGGCTTTATCCATTTGCTCTTGCTTCAACCCTTCGCTTACACATTTTCACTTCTACCGTGTACAGCGAGTCTAGCTTCAATCCTCTGTAAGCACCAGAAGCGAAAATGCCTTCCACCAGGGCCCAATAGACGTTCATGGAGGGCAATTCACACAGCCGCGCGAGCGGGCAGGATGGAACCGCCCTCTCTGTTCTTGTGATCCAGGGTTCGCTTACGATGCCCTAGATTTGCCCGTCAACCGCCGTGGTTGTCGCCGTGTATGCGTTTTTTCCGGCATCCACTGCTGCCGAAACTTTTTCGGCGTGCTTGGCCACTACTTTACGCCCCTGCTCCACGTAACTCTGCACCTGGGAACGGCCACGCTCCACCGCTTGCTTGCCCTTCACTACGTATTCGCCGAACTGATCCTTGCCGGCGTCGACATAGGTGTTGACCTGGGCAGCGGCATCTCTCGACTTTTGCTTCAGGTATTCCGCGCGCTCACGGGCGCTCTCGGCCAGACTCTCGCGAGTCTCTGTTCCCGCCTGAGGAGCGTAAAGCACACCGATCGCCGCACCAATTCCCAGTCCGACCAGAAACCAACCAAAACCGCTGCCGCTTCCGCCTTGCTCTTCGTCTGTCATGGTTTTCCCCTTAGCTTTGCTGTACTCGTCTCAATATACTGCGTCTGGCTGCCTTGCCGGGTTTAGCACCCGGATACCAGTAGAAGATACTTTGCCAAGCCACTGGCTCTCGTTAACAATGATGGGATGCATGATACTCCCCTCGGCGTCGCCAAGTGCCATGGCCTGACAAAGAGAGCCGCGGGTGGCTGCAGTTTTAGACCCGCGCGCGAGCCTGTCGCAGGTTTAGCGCGTCAAAAGGTAAAGCAGTTTCGCACCCGTTGAGCAACCGCCCAGCCAGGCACGGGAGGGCGATATCGATTGCTAAGCGATGAATGATGGCGAAAAAGCATTGAGGATTTCCCCATGAAGACAGATTTTCTGATTCGACGCAGCATTCCGCTGACCGTTCTGACTGGTTTCCTGGTCCTGGGGGCGGGTTGCAAGAATCCGTTCGTTCACGAAGAGCCCGCTCCGGCAGCACAGCAAGCTGCGCCGGCTCCGCTCCGGCAGCGGCGGCCCCCGCTCCCCCTGCCCCACGCGAGCGACCAGCAGATTGGCAGTGACATTCAGGCCAAGATCGGTGCGCGAGTCGGCGTTGAATGGGCAGAATATCCAGGTGAGCGTGAACAATGGAGTGGCTACGCTGGACGGCAAAGTAGACAACGACGCCTCCCGTGCGCTGGCGGCTGCGGATAGTGCTTCGATCGACGGGGTGCGGACGGTGGTTAACAACCTGGTGGTGGCGCCGGTCAAGGCGGCGAAGCCAGCTCCGGCACCGAGGCGGCACCAAGAAGTGGCACAGGCGGCACCCCCTCCCCCGCCTCCTCCGCCGGCCGCGGCTCCTGCGCAGGAGCCGGTGCAAGTGGTAGCTCCACCACCACCGCCGCCTCCGCCTCCACCGGTGGCCAAGACGGTGACTCTGCCGGCGGGGACGGTGATTCCTATTCGCATGACGGATACGCTGGATAGCGGGAAGACTCAGCCCAATACGGTTTTCCATGGGTCACTGGCAGGCGATCTGATCTCGGACGGCATGGTCGTCGCGCGCTCGGGCGCTGCGGTGACGGGACGGGTGATCATCGCCAAGGATGCTACCCACTTCTCCGGCAGCTCGGAATTATCCATTGAGTTGACGCGCATCGATACGGTGGACCACCCGGTGGATGTGGTGACCGACGCATACGATAAGAAGGGCGCCGGCAGAGGGAAGAACACGGCGATTAAGACCGGCGGCGGCGCCGCGGTGGGAGCCATTCTCGGCGGGCTGTTGGGCGGCGGCAAAGGCGCAGCCATTGGAGCCGCCAGCGGCGGCGGTCTTGGGGCGGGCGTCAATGGGGTTACCAAAGGACAGCAGGTGCAGATTCCTACGGAGACGCTGGTCAGCTTTCATCTGCAGACGCCGGTTAGTGTGACTACCTCGAGGCAGATCGGGACGTCGCAAGGCGGGGACGGTTTGCAACAGCGGTAACCGCAAGTTTCAGTGAAGATTGTTGCCGGTGGAGGGAAACTGCAGATCCCTCCCCTGCGCTTCGCTCCAGTTGATGACAAAGTTTAGGGCATTTTTTTAACCTCTACCGCGGTTAGCCGGATGGAGACATTCTTATCCGTTGTGTACCCCAAAACGGATGGAGAGGTTCGGATCCAGTCGGTCCAAGAAGCAGCTGTTGCCGATTAAAGCGCCTTAGTTAGGTCCAGACTCCGTATTCGACCAGGTGGCGGGCGATTTCGCGCGAGCGGGCGTAGACGTCTTCGGGAATACGCCGGGCTAAACGGCGGGCGATCGCCAGTTGGACTTTTAGGGTGTCGCCTTCGGCGACTGCGGCGACGATGCGGCGGGAAGCCAGCTCCACGATGTCCATCGCTTTGGCCGCGTAGAGCTTGACCATCGCTGACGGCTGTGTCGGCGAGGGGTAGACTGCGAGCCCTCAGCTTGCGGGCACGCAGCAATGCGGACTCCAGCGCGTAGACCTGAATGATGATGTCCGCCAGGTCCGCCATTACCTCCTGCTGATCGGCGAGGGCGTTCATGTATTTCTGCGAAGCCGCGCCGGCGGTGAAGAGGGCGAGCTTTTTAGCGCCGGCCAGCATCTGCGCTTCGGCATATAAGGGATCGGCAGAGTGGTCCACGTCGTCCTCAAAGGAGGGCGGCTCCAAGACCTCATCCATCAGCTTCTTGATGGCAGCCAGCAGCGGGAGTTGGCCGGCCATGGCGCGCTTCATCAGCCAGCCGGTGATGATGAGGCGGTTGATCTCGTTCGTGCCTTCAAAGATGCGATTGATGCGGGAATCGCGATAGGCGCGCTCGACTGGGTACTCTTCGACATAACCGTAACCGCCATAGATCTGGACGGCGTGGTCGACGACGGCGTCGAGCATCTCCGAACCCCAGACTTTCAGGATGGAGCACTCGACGGCGTACTCCTCGATGCGCTTCTGGATGTCGCGCGCGTTTTCCGCGGCGTCTCCCTCGAGAGCGGAGAGCGCGTCGTCGATCATGCCGACGGTGCGGTAGGCCATGCTTTCGACGGCGAATAGCTGGGCGGCGGAATCGGCCAGCTTTTGCTGGATGAGGCCGAAACCGGCGATGGGCTTGCCGAAGGCCTGGCGCTGCTTGGCGTAGCCGATGGCGTGGCCGAGCACGGTGCGGGCGGCGCCCACGCAGGCGGCGCCCAGCTTGAAGCGGCCGATGTTGAGGATGTTGAAGGCGATGTGGTGTCCCTTGCCCACTTCGCCGAGAAGGTTTTCGACCGGTACCTTGCAGTCGGAGAGCACCAGCGGACAGGTGGAGGAGCCGCGGATGCCCAGCTTGTGCTCTTCCGCACCGATGGAGAGGCCGGGGGTGCCTTTCTCAATCAGGAAGGCGGTGAACTTTTCTCCATCGACCTTGACGAAGACGGTGAACAGGTCGGCAAAGCCACCGTTGCTGATCCACATTTTCTCGCCGTTCAGGAGGTAATGCGTGCCGTCGGGCGAGAGCGTGGCGCGGGCGCGGATGTTCATCGCGTCCGAACCGGAGGTGGCTTCGGAGAGGGCGTAGGCGCCAATGCAATCTCCGGTGGCCAGCTTGGGCAGAAACTTTTGCTTCTGCGCGTCGGTGCCGTACCAGACGATGGGCAAGGTGCCGATGCCGACATGCGCGCTGAAGGCAACGGAGAAGCTGCCGAGCTGAGAGAGATGGTCGGCGACGATGGCGGAGGTGACCTTATCCATGGCCAGGCCGCCGTAGGCCTCGGGGATGTCGACGGCCATCAGGCCGAGATCACCGGCTTTTTTGAGCAGGGCGCGGGTGACGTCGAAGTGCTTGGCCTCAATTTCTTCGGCTGCGGGAAGCACTTCGTTGCGAACAAAATCAGAGGCGGTGCGCGCGATCTGGCGCTGCTCTTCGGTGAAGTCTTCCGGGGACATGATGTCGTCCGGGGCGGATTCCCCAATCAGGAAGTTGCCGCCGGGAACCGTGCGATGCAGTATCTCCGTAGCTGTGGCCATTGTTCCCCTGGTCTAACGCATTTTTGCTAATACATCGTCCGTCGGTATTCGTTAATGCGGCATTTGCCGCCGGGAACCGCGCGATGCAGTATTTCCGTTGCTGTGGCCATTGTTTCCCCCTGGTCTAGTGGATGGATTCGAAAATGCCGGCGGCGCCCATGCCTCCACCGACACACATGGTCACGAGTCCGTACCTTAGCTTTCGGGCTCTGCATGGCATGCAAGAGTGTGGCCGTCAGCTTGGCTCCGGTGCAGCCGAGCGGATGACCGAGAGCGATGGCCCCGCCGCTGATGTTCACTTTGGCGGGGTCCAGATGCAGTTGCTGTATCACCGCCAGCGATTGCGCGGCGAAGGCTTCATTCAGTTCGATGAGGTCGATTTGGTCGAGCGTTAGCCCAGCCATTTTCAGTGCTTTGGGGATGGCGTAGACCGGGCCCACTCCCATCTCTTCCGGCAAGCAACCGGCGGTGGCGAAGGAGACAAAGCGCGCCAGGGGTTTGATGCCTAACGCATTGGCGCGTTCTTGCGACATGACCACCGCGGCTGCGGCGCCATCGGAAGTTTGCGATGAGTTCCCTGCTGTGACGGTTCCCCGGGCATGAAATGCCGGTTTGAGTCCTGCCAGGGCTTGGAGCGAAGTTTCCGCGCGCGGACCTTCATCGGTGGCGAAGGACTTGGTTGCGAGCTTGAGTTTGCCGGCGCCGTTGGCGGAATACGTCACGGTTACCGGCACGATTTCGGCGTCGAAGCGGCCGGCTTCGATGGCGGCCAGGGCCTTTTGATGGCTGGCCAGGGCAAAGGCATCGGCTTGCTCGCGGGTGATTCCGTAGTGTTGCGCCACGCGCTCGGCGGTAAGGCCCATGGAGAGATAGGAATCGGCATAGTGGTCGATGAGCCAGGGATTGGCGCTGACCTTGTTGCCTCCCATGGGCACCATGCTCATGGATTCAGTTCCGCCAGCGATGATGACTTCGGCGCCACCGCCGCGTATTCGCTCGGCGGCCATCGCGATGGATTGCAAGCCGGAGGCGCAGAAGCGGTTGACGGTCATGGCCGAGGAGCTGACCGGCAGGCCGGCGCGCAGAGCCGCGATTCGGGCAACGTTCATTCCCTGCTCCGCTTCCGGCATGGCGCAGCCGATGATCACGTCTTCGATTTCGTTGCGGTCAAACTGGGGCAGGCGGGCAAGCGCGCCTTCGATTGCGGTCGCGGCGAGGTCGTCGGGGCGGGTTGTGGCGAGCGCACCTCGACCGGATTTGCCGACGGCGGTTCGGACAGTGCTGACGATTACGGCGTCTTTCATTTCGCTTCCCTTCCCGGGGGCAGTCGGGGGCTAAAGCCCTCGTTTCGCGCCCGTGTTGTCCGGGCTGAACAGGTTTCGGAAAAGTCAGGAGGGAGTGAAAGGAGTTCCCTCAGTGGCTAAAGCCGAACCTGTTTATAGCCAAGTACGTACGGGCTAAAGCCCGTACCCTTCAAGAAACATACCCCAGGGGCTAAAGCCCTCTTCATCCTGATCGTTACGGTCCGACTAAAGTCGTGCCCTGACACAAAACATGAGCTCTTTCGCGAACTGTAAAGTCGTGGCCTGAGACAAAACCTCAGGACGGTGACACGGAAAATTCTCGCGCATTCTGCAAATGGATCTATCGCCCCGCTCTGAATTTAGGAACACTAGCTCTTAGTTCCTCAGCGGCTTGCCGGTTTTGAGGGTGAAGGCAATGCGCTCCTGGGTTTTACGTTCTCCGCAGAGCGACAGGAATGCCTGGCGCTCGAGATCGAGCAAGTATTGCTCCGTCACGATAGTGCCGGCGGGTATGGCCCCTCCACATAAAATGTTGGCGACATGGTTGGCTACTTTCTGATCGTGGTCGCTGATGTATTCAGCTTGGCGCATCAGATGGACGCCGAGTTTGAGGGTGGCCAAGGCGCTTTCTCCAGCTGCTGGAACTTCACGCGGCGCTGGGGGCGAATAGCCCGGACCGGCGAGAGTCACTGCAGCTTGGCGCGCATCATGCAGCACGCGATCGCGATGAGCAGTGATGCGATCGGAGGCGCTCAGATAGCCGAGCAGGCGCGCATCGGCGGCCGAGGTCGAGACCTTGGCTAGAACCGATCAGTTCAAAGTTGCGCTTGAGGGCGTCGAAGTACTCGGTCGAACCAGCCAGACGGGCCGCCGCGTCGCGACCGGCTGCAGAAAGAATGCCGGCGGCGGAGTCGACGGCACGCAGGACCATTTCCTTTGTGCCACCCCCTCCCGGGACGACGCCGACACCGGTTTCGACCAGTCCCATGTAGAGCTCGGCATGGGGCTGTCGACAGGCGGCGTGCAAGGCGATCTCCGCTCCGCCTCCCAGACATAGACCAAAGGGCGCCACCACCACGGGCCGAGGACAGAACCGGATCGCCGCGGTCATGCGCTGGAAGGCACGGACGGCAAAGTCAAGCTCTTCCCACTCCCCTTCCTGAATGAAGAGCAGCACCTGGAAAAGGTTTGCCCCGACAGAGAAATTGGCGCCGTCACCGGTGATGACAAAGCCCTGGAAATCACGGACCGCATCGCTGCCCGGATTCAAGGTCTGGGTCACAAGGCGTGTGATATCTTCGCCAACCGCATCTTTCTTCGAGTGCAACTGGAGGGCTGCGATGCCATCGCCCAGGTCCACCAGCGATGCGCCGGAATTGCCTTTGACGATGCCATGGGATTTGCGAAAGTCGGCGACGGTGGCGATGCCGGGCGGCTCGGTGAGGGGAACGTACTCCCCACGTTTGGGGTCGAAGACCTGCTTGCCGGTTGGTTCGTCCCGGTACCAGGTGGAGGCTCCGGACCGCAGCAGCGTTTCTGCGTTGGGAATGGGAGGCTGGCCCTCCTGGCGCATGCGCTCGACGGCGGCGGCCACGCCTACCGCATCCCACATCTCGAAGGGGCCTAGCTCCCAGTTGAAGCCGGTGCGCATTGCCTGGTCGATACTGGCCGGCTCCGCGGCAATCTCGGGTAGACAGTTGGCAGCGTAGGCAAAGAGGCGGCTGAGCAATTGCCATTGGAAAGCGGCTGCCTTGTCTTTGCGGATATCAGCGGCCATGAGCATGCGTAGCCGCTCGGGAAGCGTTTCGGCGTTCTTAGCCATTTCCAGCGAGGGAAACTTGGGGCGCGTCGCGGGACGGTAGGCGACGGTTTGCCAATCCAGAGCAAGCCGGAGCTCGTTGCCTTCCGCGTCCTTCTCCTTCTTATAGAAGCCCTGGCCGGTTTTGTCGCCGAGCCAGCGACGCTCCAGCATGGATTGCACAAATGGCGGCAGCTGAAGTGCTTCGCCGGCGCGGGCCTGGGAGAAGTTCGCCACCACATGGGCGAGGATATCCAGGCCAACCATATCCGACAGGCGGAAGATACCCGTGCGCGGCCAACCGATGGCGCTTCCGGTGAGCACGTCCACTTCTTCGACGGTGAGCGCTTGCTGCTGCATCAGATCGATGGCCTGGACCATGATGTAGACGCCAATGCGATTGGCGATGAAGTTAGGGGTGTCGTGGGCATAGACGATTGTCTTGCCCAGGCGGCGGTCGGCAAAGCCGGCGATCGCGGCAACGGCTGCCGGGTCCGTCTCGGGCGTGGAGATGATTTCCAGCAGGCGCATGTAACGCGGTGGATTGAAGAAGTGGGTGCCGAACCAGGAGCGGCGAAGCTCAGGCGGCAGCGAGGCGGCGATGCTGGCTATGGGCAGCCCGCTGGTGTTGGTAGTGAGGATGGCCCCGGGCTTGAGAAAGGGTGTGATTTTGGCGAGGAGTTCCTGCTTGATGGCCAGGTTCTCGGTGACGGCCTCGATTACCCAGTCGCATTTAGAGAGCATGGCGAGGTCATGATCGAAGGTACCGGGTTGAATCAGCCGGATGCTGGCTGGGTCATAGAAAGCGGCCGGCTTGGCGCGGCTGAGGCTCTGCAGGGCCGATTCGGCAAGGGCTGCCTGGCCCTTGGCCGGATCTCCTGGCAGGTCGAGCAGCACCACCGGGATTCCTGCGTTGGCCAGATGGGCCGCAATGCGGACCCCCATGGTTCCCGCACCCAGCACCGCGGCCTGATGGATCATGGCGGGGCGCACGGGGGCAGGGGTCTGTTCGGCCGAAGCGAAGGAGGCGCGTTCCATGGGAGAAGCAGGTGCGGAGCTCATGGTTCTGATCCCTCCTTTTATTTAACGGTACGCTTCTCGATACCATCGCGAAAAACTGTAAGCGTGAATATGGAGTAAAAAACCCGGAACGTCGATCACCCGGTATCGACATTGCAAATGTTCGATGACGATGGCTACGGTCCTGTCCACCATGCTTTGGCTATATGCTTGGCAAGGGTTAAGAGAAGCAGAACACTTCAACTTAATCCTTAAGTATTGGACGCAAATGGAAGCATTTAAAGGAGAGTGATCGATGCAATTCGCCATCGTGATCATGGCCGCAGGAAAGGGCACGCGGCTTAAGACCAAGCGTCCAAAGGTTCTGCATGAAGTTGGCGGCAAGACGCTGCTGCGACACGTAGTCGACGCGGCGAGACAGATTGTTCCGCCGGAAGATATCTACGTGATCGTGGGCCATGAGGCCGAGTTGGTGAAGGCCTCTCTCAGCGGTCTGGGAGTGCAGTTCATCGATCAAACCGAGCAACGGGGCACAGGCCACGCCATCCAAGAGGCACGAGCAGCGGTGGAGGGATATGCCGACTTGATCGTGCTATCCGGCGATGTGCCGCTCATCCGGCCGGAAACGATCAGGAAGATACGCGATTTCCACCTGGAGCGCAGGGCGGCTATGACGGTGCTGACGGCCGCGCCAGCCGATTTGCAAGGTTACGGACGGGTGATACGCAAGTCGAGCAATTTCGAAGAGATACAGGAAATTGTTGAAGCAAAGTCTTTAACTCCGCAGTTTGCCCAAGCGCGAGAAATCAACTCTGGAATCTACGCCTTTACCAGCCAGCCGCTATTTGCACACATCAGCAGCCTGGGAACGCAGAATGCTCACGGCGAACTCTATTTGACCGATATGGCTGGGATTCTGAGGGCAGCCGGAGAACGGGTGCTGGCGTTGGAGGCGGAAAGCGCAGACGAGGTGCTGGGCGCCAATACGATTGCGGAGATGATGACGATCGATGACAAACTCCGGCTGATTACCGCCCGCAAGCTGATGGCCGAGGGAGTCACCATCTTCCGGCCAGAGACCTCGGTAATCGACGCCAGCGTTGTGGTGGGTGCGGACACGGTGATCGAGCCTTTTGTTCAATTGCTGGGCGAGACCAAGATAGGCAAGGAGTGCCGCATACGCTCCTATTCCGTGTTGGAGCACGCGACGCTGGGCAACCGGGTGCTGATTCGCCATGGCTGCATCATCAGCCAATCCCGGGTGGCGGACGGCGCCTTGATCGGCCCCTATACGCATATCCGCCCGGAGAGCGAGATCGGCGAGGGGGCGCACGTGGGCAACTTTGTCGAGACCAAGAAGATTCGTTTAGGCAAAGGGTCCAAGGCAAACCACTTGACCTATCTGGGGGACGCGGAAATCGGCGCGGGCGTGAATGTGGGAGCGGGGGTTATCACCTGCAACTACGACGGCGTGAACAAGATGAAGACGATCATCGGCGACCGCGTTTTTGTAGGCAGCGATTCGACCCTGGTAGCGCCGGTGACGCTGGGGAATGGCTCCTATATCGCGGCGGGATCGTGCATTACGGAAGATGTCCCGGAAGATGCGCTGGCGCTGGGCCGGGCGAGACAGACAATTAAGGAAGGGTGGAGCGCCGCGCGGCGGAACAAGAAGTAGGCCGGTATGTCCGGTCAGGCAGCTTCGGTGCGGGCCTGCTCAGCGAGCACCTTGCAGAGGCGAATGCGGGCGGAAAAGCAAGTGCGTTGCACCTGGGCCTCAGGAATATCAAGCAGTCGGGCGATGGCCGCCGGCGCGTACCCTTCCACGTCCCGCAGCAGGAACAACAGGCGCTCATTGGCGGGCAAACTGCGCACCGCAACCTCAAGATCGGGACGGCGCACATTGCGATGACTCAGGCCAATCCCTGGAGTAATTGCCGCAGTGGGCTCTTCCTTTTTCAGAGGAAATCGCTGGCCTAGCTCGTTGATCAGTGCCGAATCCACAGCGAACCCGTCAGGCTGCTGGTTTTGTTGAAAGGCACGGATGAAGGTCGTGGTGAGAATCTCTTCCGCTTCTATCTCATTGCCAGTCATGTAAAACGCGAGCGAAAAGGTACGATGACGGTGGCTCTCATAGACATCGCGCTGCTGCTGCTCACAGGATTGTTCGACAGCCTGAGAGAGGACCGGGTTTGATTCAGCGGAAAACTCGCGCTCAAAATTGAACAAGGTTACCCCGGTTAATGGCCATTCAGCCTGAAAGAGGGTTGAATGCCACTAGACCGGAGTATAACAGTTCACCAAGCGGCGATGGCTGCAAGCACGTTTCAGCTTCTACCTGCATGGTGCAGTTGACCCCGGAGCAGGGGCTTTGTATACATCACGTATACACCATGAGTAACGTGCCCGGCGAAGATTTCACACGATTGGTATCGGTTGAAGATACACTTAGGGGGAGAGCCCTTTTGCTTCTGCACAGCTGGGTGGTCACACTCCGCGCAAGAGGCCGCCAAGCGGAACAAATCCAAGCCTACCGTCGTAGTTGTGGACATGCTACGCGCCGCCGGCAAGCGCTGGGAACCTGGTTTTCCAGGTGCTCATACAGGTAGTATCAGTTACGGTAAGTAAGAAGGAGCCTTCCGGGGAAACTCGGGCGTCCAGCAAGTATGGAGACAGCACGCATCCCAACACGGGTCCTGGTGGTCGATGAGCAAACACATTGTCGAGTCGCAATCGACGACATGCTTGAAAAGACGGAATTCTCTACCGTGCTTTCCAGTGATCGGCAAGAGGCCCTAGCGCACATCGAGCAGGATCCTCCCTATGACGTGGTTCTTTCTGACCTGATGTCGGCCGGGGTTCACGGCATGGGCCTGCTGGAGCGAATGCGCGAGGTGCAACCGGAGACTCCCCTGGTACTGGTGACTCCGGGCCGCGATGAGGGTGCGGCAGTGGCCGCAGTTCGCCGCGGGGCCTATGACTATCTGCTAAAGCCATTCGAAAAGGATCAGCTGCTGGTTACGATCAAGCGGGCGATCGACTACCGACGGTTGGTGCAGCAGAACGCGATGTACCGGCAGGATCTGGAGCAACTGGTAAGCGCCCGTACGGGAATGCTGCACCAGGCAATCACGGACCTGGAGCGCTCCTACGACATAACGCTGGAGGCGCTGGGCGATGCGCTCGACCTGAAAGATGCGGAGACGGAAGGCCACTCGAAACGGGTGACCGCTTATACGATTGCGCTTGCCCGGGGAGCGGGAATCCCCTCGCAGCAAATACCGGTCGTTGCGCGCGGAGCGTTTCTGCACGATATCGGGAAGATGGCCATACCTGACGCGATTCTGCTCAAGCCCAGCAAGTTGCTGACGGACGAACAAAAGGTGATGCGGGAACATTGCGCGCGGGGCTACCAGATGCTGCGCAAGATCCCCTTTCTGCAGGAGGCTGCGGAAATTGTGTATAGCCACCAGGAACACTACGATGGCAGCGGCTATCCAAGGAAGCTGAAAGGCGAGCAGATTCCGCTGGGGGCCAGAATCTTCGCTGTGGCCGATACACTGGACGCAATCACCTCGGACCGGCCGTATCGTAAATCGGCCACGTTCGCGGCAGCGCGGCTGGAGATCAAGCGCTGCGCAGGCACGCAGTTCGATCCCAAGGTGGTGGAGGTATATCTTAGCCTGCCCGACCAGTTGTGGGAGGATCTTCGGGCGGAAATTACCCAGCAAGCGAAGAAATTCTCCCCCCTGCAGCTGGAGCCCAAAGACCGGTCGAAGCTGCGCAATCCGTTCCCTTAGACTTGGGAGGCTTACCGAATGAGCATTTTGACCCCGGAAATGGTGCAGGAAGGTTTGCGATCGCTTCCCGAGTGGAAGCTTGAGGGCAAGGAGATCGTCCGCCACTACCAATTCCCCGATTTTGTTGCCGCCATGATCTTCGTGAACCAGGTAGCTGAAAAGGCGGAGGCGGCCGGACATCATCCGGATATTGATATCCGCTACAACAAGGTGAGGCTGGCGCTGGTCTCCCATGACCAGGGCGGTCTTACCCAGCGGGACATGAAGATGGCCCGGACGCTGAATTTGCTGTCATAGAGCTCATAAATCACTGGACGGGGGTGGTTGGCGCATCTTGGCCAGGGTTCTACGGTTCCAGATGGCGACGGCGATTCCGCCGAAGGCGGCCGAAGTGGCGAGCAACAGGCCCGAGCGCCAGAAACTCCGCCGTTCGGGTTCGGAACGGCTCTCCTCTGGGGCTTCTGGATTGGACGGGGAAACGACCTCTAAGCGAAATTTGCGGAGCGGCATGGATGAACCTTATAAGAAAAATGCAGGAAAAGAGTCCGCAGAGAAACTTATTTTTGAGAAGTGCGTCTATGTGGGGGAAGGGTGAAGTTGAGCCCGAAAGATACAGTAATCGGGATTAAAAATTTTAAGAAATACATTTTTTAACGAAATTAGGCATTTGCAACTAGAAGTTCGGTGTGTGCATCTGCTAATATAAGTTCAGTCGCGATTGAAGCTTTAGCTCTCGCGGCGAGGTTTTTAACACAAGTTGCGTCACTGGCCTCCCGGCACGGACAATTTACCGTTCGTGCCGCCTTTTTTTTGTGCTTCCGGCTATTTCGTCTGCAAATCCTGCCATTTATGCATTGCAATCCTGTCGCCGAACCTGGAGAGCGTGGCGATTCCCTTTTGGTTCGCGCTACACTGCTGTTTTAAAGGGTTCCAAGATTGGCACACCCATTCGGCTTGAGTGGGCTGGGTTTTTCTCGAGGAACCGCTACAGGAGCTTGCATGCGACGAGTTTTGGTTTGCCTGGCGATCGGGATGTTGACGGTGGGAGCGTATGCGCAGTGGGTCGCTGACGCAGATGTTCCCGCTTACCATCCGGCGGCGCCGGCGCACGGGGCGAAGCTGCCCGCAGTTCTCTCCGGTAAGCAGTTGGAGGGGCCTATGTTCCAGTACCCCTGGCAAAAGAAGGTATATGAGGATGCGGCCAAGGTGCCCAACGTGCTTTACCAGCTTCCCTGCTATTGCCATTGCGACCGGGCGCTTGGCCATGCCAGCCTGCATAGTTGCTTCGAGGGCCTGCACGGGGCGGAATGCTCGACTTGCGCGCAGGAGGGGTTTTACGCCTACCAGATGTCGCTAAAGGGCAAGACGGTGAAGGAGATCCGCGATGGCATTATGCGCAAGGAATTCCAAAGCATCGATCTGAATTCGATTGGCATGTAGGGGGGTATACTTAGTGTAGGCAGCGGTTTACGAGCTGTTTTTCTGAGAAGAGGGGGCGTCACGGTTTCGACGGGATCGATTAGGTTGAGAGGCATGCCGGGGTGTGAGCACCCGTAATCGCTTGCAAAAACAATAATTGCTAACAACAACCTAGCACTTGCTGCTTAATTAAATAAGTAGCCGTTCTTCGTAGCTTCGCCTGTGGGCTGCGAAAGAACGTCGCACAGCGGGCTGGCTCCTGGGACGCGGTCCGAGCCGCAGGAGCGAGATCATCGGACTAGCGTTACGCGCATCTTGTCGGTTCTGAGCGCGTCGCGCGAAATCTTCGGAACTCGACTAAGCATGGAGTCTCTCTGCTGACATGGATTTCGGACGCGGGTTCGACTCCCGCCGCCTCCACCAATA
>CAWCAZ010000070.1:0-20850 GCA_963793525.1 uncultured Acidobacteriaceae bacterium | reverse complement strand
TCAACTTGCGGTAGTGGCGCAAGGCAGCCTGGTTGGACGCCACCGTCTCCCAGCAACCGCGATTGCCACATCCACAAAGTAGGCCAGCGGCTTCGACTGGCATGTGGCCAAACTCTCCCGCCATACCGTTCCAACCGGAGATGAGATGGCCGCCGGCGAGAATGCCAGTTCCGATCCCTTCCGAGACATTAATGGCCACTGCATCCTGAACGCCAGACAAGCTCCCAAACCAACGCTCAGCGAGAATGATGAGATTTGCAGCATTCTCGATCTCCACCGGAAGTCCGGTACCCTCGGCAATGGCCTTTCCGATATCGAAGGGTCCCCAACGGAGATTAGGCGCAAACGCCAGCCTTCCCGTCAAAGGATCCACCCGGCCTGGCACGCTGATGCCCACTCCTTGGATCGCTTTCTTGGGTTCGGCGTTGGAGACGCGTTTGATGGCAGCTAATAGCTGAATAATCGACCGTTGAGGCTGGGGAGAAATGGGAACATTCTCCTGCACCAGAAAATTCCCGCTGAAGTCTGAGACGGCTACGATGGCGTTGCCGGGATGGAGGTCTAAGATGACCACCCCTAGTTCATTGTTCACTTCCAGCATCAGTGGCCTTCGGCCGTGTTTGCTGAAGCCGGTCTCTCCTTCGCAAATCCAATGAGTGGCCAGCAGTTCTTCCACGATTGCGGAGACGGTACTCTTCTGCAGGCCGGAGAGGCGAGCCAGGTCGGCACGCGAGACTGCCCCGGCAAGGCGAATCAATTCTAGGATGATGGTTCGGTTTGTATCCCGCGCGGTCTCGCTGCTGGAGACTTGAATTGCCAATCGCGGAACATGCGCCAACTGGCGGAGTGCGCGTTCGTTCATCTAGCCCAACTCATCTTTTTGCACCACCATTTTATCCAACGTGGGCAGCTCTGCCGGCAATTCGGCGCTGCGGAGGATCGTACGCTCTAACGTTGAGGCCTCTGGCCTTCTGAAGAGGAAAGGGCCATACTGCCTCAATGATGGGTAGAACGATAGCCCTCCTGCTGAGTGCGTTAGCTTTTCTGTCACCGCCCCTCCTCCGCGAATCCGGAGCGGCGAGTAGTGGCCCGGATTTCACCGATGGCGACGAGCTGAAACTTCCCCAGGGCTACCGGGAATGGGTTTACCTGACCTCAGGCTTCGACATGAGCTATAACCCTGCGATGCAGATGGGCGGTCAGCACATGTTCGACAACGTCTTCGTCAATCCCGAAGCCTACAAGGTTTTTGTGAATACCGGCACCTGGCCAGACAAGACGATACTGGTCCTTGAGGAGCGTGGAGCTCGTGACAAGGGCTCTATCAATCGGAGCGGAAACTTTCAGGCCGATGTGATGGGACTTGAGCTCCACGTGAAGGACGAGGCGCGTTTTCCGGGGAAGTGGGCGTTCTTCGCGTTTGGTGGCGAGAAGACGGCGAAGGCAATCCCGGCCTCTGCCGATTGCTACAGCTGTCACGCCCAACATGCGGCCGTGGACACCACGTTTGTCCAGTTCTATCCGACTCTGTTGCCCATCGCCAAAGAAAAGCGCACGCTTTCTGCTTCTTACCTCAAGGATACCGCCACACGGTCCCATAGTGAGTTGCTTGAGTCTAGGATCCATTTCTGAAGGCACCTAGCTACTAAGCCTCTACGGACTCCACCAAAAGGTGGAGTCTGGGTTCAACCCCCTACACGACGACAGTCCACCTTGCGATCAGATAATCTCACCTTGTGGCTAACGGGCTAGCGAGCGCCTCCTCAAAGCCCCACGCAATCACGGGTATTTCCGCTGAGCTGTTCCGCCTTGGTGCGAGTGTGGCCTGCGCCGGGATCGTAGGATGCTTTGTTGATCCCAGCAACCCCCGCAGGAAATACCCCGGGTTCCGGTAGGAAGCGAGTGGCCCCGTAACGTAAGCTAACGTGGGTGAATTGCTCGCGGGTATACGGCCGGATGTGGAGTGGAGACTGTCGCACGATGGGGGATAGACGCTGGTCCAAGTCTCACCAGCGGTGGCGCCCGCTGCTCAATACGACGCTGGTAACCGTTCTCGCGCTGGTGCTCAGCGGATGCCACAACTCCGGGCTGCCGAAGCCAGCGACCAAGGCCTACCTGGACGAGGTGAAGGCCTTCTACGTGGGCCTTGCGGCGCTGCAGGTGGGAGACGATGTGCGCGCTGACAGCACCCTCGAGCAGGCCACCCAGCTGGCCCAGGGAGAACCGGCGGGCTGGGCAAACTGGGGCCTGCTCGCGATGCGCCAGGGAAATTTTGAGGTGGCGGCCCAACGGCTGGGGCGAGCCCAGAAGTTGGTGCCGGAGAACGATCAGGTTCACTATCTGTTGGGAGTCCTCGAGAGCAAACGTGGCAATCCGGCGCAGGCTATTGTTGAGCTGCGCCGGGCGGTGCAGCTCAATCCCCATGGCTTGCGTGCGATGTATCTGCTGGCGCAGGAACTTGAGCGCCAGGGCGACCCCAATAGCGAGGCCGAATTTCAGCAATTGCTGTCGCAGATTCTGGTCCAACAGCCAGGGAACCCAGCCGTTTTGCTCGAACTCGGGCGTGTGGCGGCCAAGCGTGGCGACGCTCAGACGCTGCGCTCCGTGATTGCCCAAATAGGCGCCCACGCAGGACCTGGCCGGCGGAAGTCCAACCGCAGTGGACTGCATTGCAGGCTGCGGCTGCCGGGCCCGATCCGCGTGCGGCTGCCGTACGCATTGCCTTTCTGCGCAACTCATTGATGCGCATGCCGGATTTTCGTCAGAGCCTTAGCGTGATTCAACCGGCTGCAGGGAACGAGGCTGCCCCCTTTACTCATTTTTTGCTGCTGTCCTCGCCCACCTTTACTCCGCCCTCAGCCGATACAGCCATCCGCTTTCAGCCTGTGGCCGTCACCAATCCAGGACCTGCGCAAGAAGCCGAAGGCTATTCATGGATCAAAGCCATTTCGCTCACTGGTGAAGGCGCTCCGGTGATTGCCGTGGCCAATAGCCATAGCGTAAAGCTGGCCACGGGTGCGGTCTTCCCGTTCCCTGGAGGATCCGCCAACGAGGCGCTTGAACCCGAGTCCATCCTGCCGGTCGACTTCAACTACGATTTCAAAACTGATCTGGTGCTCGCTGGGGCAGGCGGCATTCGTTTTCTCCGCCAGGAGAGCGCAAGCTCCTTTACCGATGTGACCGCGCAAACTAAGCTCCCTCCGGCCTTGCTGCATGCCCCCTACACCGGTGCATGGGGGATCGATGTGGAGGCCGATGGGGATATGGACATCCTGCTGGGTACACCTGAGGGACTGCCAGTCGTGCTAAGAAATAACGGCGATGGATCGTTTACTCCCATACAACCGTTTATTGGGATTTCTGGCCTGCGCGGCTTTGCCTGGGTCGACCTGGATGGCGACGGCAATCCCGACGCCGCCATGATCGATGGCGCGAGAATGCTCCATTTCTTTCATAACCAGAGAGGCGGCTTATTTCGCGAGCTTGCGCTCCCAAATGATCTCCCCCACGTGAAAGCACTGACGGTTGCCGATGTAAGCGGCGCAGGAACGCTGGCCCTGGTGGCTGTCGAAGAGACGGGTGCGCTGGTGGCAATTACCAACCGCGAGGGGTGGACGGTCACCCAGCTCGGGAACGCGCCCCCGCTCGAGGGAGAAGTGCGCTTGCACGCCGCCGATCTCGATAACAATGGGGCGGTCGATCTGCTGCTCGCTCCAGTCAGGCCGAATCCCGGGGATCCTCCTGGAGCCTTGGTGTGGCTGGGCAATGGCGCGCAGAAATTCACCCCGCTCGATCAACCCGTGGGTTCCGCGCGGGTACTTGACGTCGCCGACGTCAATGGCGATGGAAGACTCGACCTGCTGGGACTCTCTGCGGCCGGGCAGGCGCAGCAGGTGTTCAACCAGGGAACAAAAACGTATCAGTGGCAGATCCTGCGCCCACGAGCGCGGCAGGCGACGGGTGACCAGCGTATCAACTCCTTCGGCATTGGCGGAGAGATGGAGCTTCGTTCCGGCCTCATGCTTCAAAAGCAGCTGATCACTGCTCCCCAATTGCATTTTGGGTTGGGAGACCAGGGTGGCGCGGACGTAGTAAGAATCCAGTGGCCCAATGGCATGGAGAACGCTGAGTTTGCCCTGAAGGCAGATCAAGAAGTCCTGACCGAGCAGCGACTCAAGGGCTCATGTCCCTTTCTCTTTGCCTGGAACGGTAAGCAGATTGGCTTTGTGAAAGATGCCGTGCCATGGGGGTCGGCGATCGGTCTGCAAATTGACTCGGTTGGCTCCCCTAAAATCGCAGCCACCGAAGAGTGGTACAAAATCGGCCGCGATCAACTTGTGCCCCACGATGGCTACTACGACCTGCGCATTACAGGGGAGCTATGGGAGACCTACTATTACGACTACTTGAAGTTGATGGTGGTTGACCATCCGGCTGGCACCGAGGTTTTTACCGACGAGCGGTTTGTCGTTCCACCCGTTAAGCTGGCGCTGACTACCGTTGCGCCTCCCCACGCGATTGCGAAAGCTACCGATGATCGAGGTCAGGATGTGACCGAAATCGTCAACAAGCTCGATGGCAACTACCTGGACACCTTTGGACGCGGCCAGTATCAGGGTCTTACCCGCGATCACTATGTGGAGATTGATCTGGGCAACGATGTACCGTCGAGTGGGCCCCTGTGGCTGATAGCCAAGGGATGGGTGCACCCTACTGATTCCTCGGTCAACGTCGCGATCAGCCAGGGAAGCGGGCAGAAAGCACGCGCCCTCAGCCTCGAAGTACCGGATGGGCGCGGCGGATGGCGCACCGCCCGGGCGAACCTGGGCTTCCCGGCGGGCCGCAAGAAGACCTGCCTGATCGACCTCGAAAATGTCTTTCTGCCCGGCACGCCGCACAAGCTCCGCTTACGTACAAACCTCGAGGTCTATTGGGATTCCATCGAGTGGGCGCAGGGCCTGCCTGATGCGGGGCTGAAGGTCACGCGCCTGGATCCGTCCCTGGCAGATCTTCATTACCGGGGATACTCCGTGGTCCATCAGGCCAATCCTTCTTCTCCCGAGCTGCCCGACTACAACCGGATTGCGGCCAGCCGGCAGATCTGGCGTGACCTCGAGGGCTACTACACTCGCTATGGTGATGTCCGCGAATTGCTGGCGGGCATCGATGACCGCTACGTGATCATGAACGCGGGCGACGAGATTACCTTGCGTTTTACCGAGCAGCCTCCGCCGCCTGCCGGATGGGTGCGCGACTATGTGATCGCCGGAGATGGCTGGATTAAGGACGGAGACTATAACTCTTCCTACTCGCGAACCGTCCAACCTTTGCCCTACCACGCCAAGAGCGAGTACAACGAAGCCCCAGGCAAACTCGAAGATGAGTGGGTGTATCGCCATCATCCGCAGGATTGGCAGAACTACCACACCCGCTACGTAACCCCGGAACCCATTGACCAGGCACTCAGGAGCGGTGCAGCGCAATGAAGGCAGGCATCACCGCAAGAGTTGTTTTGGCTATTTTGTTTGTGGGGATGTTGGCCACCCCCCTTGCTATCAAACAAGTTTCCGCGCGACGGGAAGAGGCCCAGGCGAAGCTGGATGAGGGCCAGGCGATCGCACGATACGGCTTCCATCTGCAGGAAGTATCGCAACAAGCCGGCGTTCATTTTGTTCACCAGGCGCCGACTTTGGACGCCAAACTCGAAGGCATCATGCCGGAAGTCGCGTCCATGGGCGCCTCGGTTTCTATCGTCGACTTCGACCGCGACGGTTGGCCTGATCTCTACGCGACCAACAGTGCCATCGGCAGCCAGAACCACCTTTACCGCAACATGCACGACGGCACCTTCCAGGACGTTGCCCCACAGATGGGGCTCGCCGATGTGAACCAGGCAGGAACCGGGGTTTCCATGGGCGCGGTCTGGGGCGATTATGACAATGACGGTTACGAAGACTTGTTTCTGATCAAGTGGGGCAAGCCGGAACTCTTTCACAACGACCATGGCCACGGTTTTACCCGCGTAAGCGATGCCGCCGGCTTACCCCCCTGGATCAATGCAAATAGCGCCGTCTGGTTTGACTATGACGGCGACGGGCTGCTCGACCTGTTCGTTGGCGGGTACTACTCCGAAAAGCTGGATCTGTGGCATTTGGATAACACGCGCATGATGCCGGAGAGTTTTGAGTACGCAAAAAACGGCGGCCGGAAGTTCTTGTTTCATAACCTCGGCGGTGGCAAGTTTGAGGAGGTCAGCGAAAAGGTCGGTATTAAAAGCAATCGCTGGGCGCTTGCCGCTTCTGCCGCGGACCTGCGCGGCACCGGATATCCGGACCTGTTCATTGCCAACGACTACGGCGTTTCGGAGCTGTTCTTGAATGACGGTGGACACTTTCACGAGGCCGGCGAGGCGACCGGAGTAGGCTTTGCGCCCAAGAGCGGCATGAACGTCGCCTATGGAGACATCCTGAACCAGGGCAAATACGCCATTTATGTCTCCAATATCTCCCAGGAGGGCGTATTGATCCAGGGCAATAATCTCTGGGTGCCCCAGGAGGGGGCGAGCCTGAAGTATGAAAATTTAGCTCGGGATATGGGCGTGGAACTGGGTGGCTGGAGTTTCGGCGCGCAATTCGGTGACCTTAATAACGATGGCTACCTGGATCTTTATCTGACCAACGGCTATATCTCCCTCAGCCGGACCAGGAGTTATTGGTACGACTTCTCCAGAGTCGCCGGTGGCAACAGTAAAATTATCGGCGACGCGGCCGATTGGCCTGCTTTCAATGGACGCAGCCTCTCGGGGTATCAGCAGAAGAAAGTCTGGATCAACGATGGTTCGGCAAAGTTTATCGACGTTGCGCAGGCTGTCGGCGCGACTGATATTTATGATGGGCGCTCGGTAGCGATGGCTGATCTGTGGAATCGCGGGGTGCTCGATGTGGTGGTAGCTAATCAACGAGGCCCGCTCTTGATTTACAAGAACACGGTGACCCCGGAGAATGGTTGGGTCGAATTCTCGCTCGAAGGTTCCAAGAGCAACCGGAGTGCGATTGGTGCGCAGGTTGCTCTTTATTGGAACGGGCAACGACAAGTGCAGCAGGTCTCGGGTGGTAGCGGCTTCGCGGCGCAGAACGATCGACGATTACATTTCGGGCTGGGAAAGAATCCGCAAATCGAGAAGGCGGTTATTCGCTGGCCTTCGGGCAAAGTCCAGACCGTCGAGAATCTGGCCGCCGGAAAGCTCTACAATGTCAGGGAGGCGGAATGAGTCACGGCGTTGGTATCGTGCAACCAGTCAGAAATGAGGCGGCGTGGAAGCGTTTTTTTAGCCACTCCAACCGCTATCTTTCCCCCCTGTTCATCTCCTGCGTCTTGCTGGTCGGTCAGCTCTCCTACGGCATCCTCGAGAGTTACACTCGTACCCTGTTGGCGATAGTCACCAGTATTGTCGCCGAGCTGATTCTGTCGCGCATTTATTTCGGCAAGTGGCCAAACCTGGCAAGTGCATACATCACCGGCATCAGCGTTGGTATTCTGGTGCGTTCTCCGGCCTTCTGGCCCTTCGCCCTTTGCGCGCTGATTTCCATAACTTCCAAGTACGTGCTGCGCGTCCACGATCGGCACATCTGGAACCCATCCAACTTCGGCATCGTTGCCATGTTCATTCTAGCTTCCGGCACCGTTGCCGGATTGAGCATTCAGTGGGGCAACTTTGTCTGGCCGATGATCGTGATCTGGACACTCGGGTCGGTGATCATATGGCGTCTGCACCGGTTTCATATCAGTGCGACCTACGTGGTGTCATTCCTGGTCTTTGCTTTGCTGCGCAGCTGGATCACGGGCGATCCCTGGCGGTCGGAAATCTCCCCCATCACCGGGCCCATGTATCAGTTGTTCATCTTTTTTATGATCACCGATCCTAAAACGACGCCGCGCTCGAAGATCGGCCAGTGCGTGACGGTATTTGTCGTGGCCGCAGTCGAAATGGTACTGCGCCTGCACCAGGCGGTGTATGCTCCCTTCTACGCCCTCTTCCTGGTGGGACCTGTGGCCATGCTTCTGGAAATGTGGATGGACTCCCGCCGTGCCCGTCTCGTGGTCGCGCATGCTTGAAAGCACCGTACGTCGTTGGCTTATTTTGTGTTTCTTCGGGACCCTGATTTCGAGCGCAGCGGCACAACGGCCTTCCGGCCCGATACGTTTTGTCGATGCCACCGCCGCATCCGGCATTTCCTTTCGTCACCATAACGGTGCTTTCGGAAAGAAATACCTTCCCGAGACGATGGGCAGTGGCGTGTGTGTCCTGGACTACGACAACGACGGCGCGCAGGATATTCTTTTCGTGAACTCCATGGACTGGCCGGGTCACGGCTCATCCAGGTCTTATCCCGCCCTCTACCACAACAACGGCGATGGAACTTTCACCGAACGCACCAAGCAGGCTGGGCTGGCCGTCGAGATGTATGGAATGGGGTGCACCGTCGGCGACTATGACAACGACGGTAAGGATGATATCTACATCACTGCGGTCGGTTCCAATCATCTGTTCCACAATCTCGGCAATGGCCGCTTCGCGGATGTGACTACTCGCGCTGGAGTGGGTGGCAGCGGGTTTTCGAGCGGCGCTGTGTGGTTCGACTACGACAACGACGGCAAGCTGGATTTGTTCGTCGCTCACTACGTAACTTGGTCCGTCGAGAAAGATCAGTTTTGTTCACTCGACACAAAGAACAAGTCGTATTGCACACCTCAGGTTTACCAGGGAGAGAGCGCGAGGCTTTACCACAACCGAGGTGACGGAACTTTTGAGGATGTTACCAAGCACGCCGGTCTGTTGGATCCGACCAGCAAGTCACTCGGCATTGCACTGGTGGACTATGACGATGATGGCTGGCTCGATTTGCTGGTCACCAACGACACCCAGCCTAATAAGCTCTATCGCAACAACCACAACGGCACCTTCACCGATATAGGGGTGCAGGCCGGTATAGCCTACAGCGACGCCGGCGCTACCCGTGCCGGCATGGGGGTGGATAACGGCGACTATGAGAACTCAGGTCATCCCGGCGTGATCATCGGCAACTTCACCAATGAGGGCATGGCGCTGTACCACAGCGACGGTTCAGGTTTGTATACCTCCGCATCCGAGGCGACGGGGATCGACCGCTGGTCGTTGCAGTCGCTGACCTTCAGCACATTCTTTTTCGACTACGACCTGGACGGGCTGCTCGACATACTAGCGGTGAACGGGCACGTGGCCGACGACATCAGCGTGACCCAACCCCATCTTAAGTATGCGGAACCAGCCCTGGTATTTCGTAATCGGGGAAAAGGTCAGTTTGAAAACGTGTCTACCCAGTTGGGGCCTGCTCTTGAGCGGCCGGTGGTGGGACGGGGCTCTGCCTACGGCGACTTCGACAATGACGGCGATCTGGACCTGGTGATTACTGAGGCCAATGGTCCGGCACGGCTGCTCCGTAACGACAATGGCAATCAGAACGACATGCTCCGGGTAAAGCTGATCGGTACGCGCTCCAACCGGGACGGCATCGGGGCCAAGCTTATGCTCCAGGTCGATAACCATCTTCAACTGTTACGTATGGTGAAGACCGGGTCCGCCTATTTGTCCCAAAGCGAGTTGCCCGTGACCTTTGGATTGGGCAAGCCTGACCCAAGCAGAAGAATGCGGCTGACAGTTGTATGGCCCAGCGGGCATAAAGACGTTGTACCAAACATTCTGCCCAACCAAGCCATCACCGTGGAGGAAGGGAAGGGAATTATCGCAGCCCACGCTATTGTGTTTGCAAGGAGCGTCTCGGCGAAGGCATCTCGCTAGCGCAACCGCTCTCAGAACCCTCCATCCAAATAACCAACGTCAAGGTCCGCCAACCCTTTAAACTTTGTCATCCCGACCCGAATTTCCCGCACGTGGCTCCATCCGCGATCGCGCGTGTGCGGCTTTCAGTAGGGAAAGCCGCATGATGTGTGCCGACGCCAACAAACTCCACGGGAAATCCGGGGGAGCGGAGCCGAGGGATCTGCAGTTCCCCTCAACCCTTCATTGGGCTTGCGCAAAGAATCCGGCCCTCTCCAGCATGGCAATAATTTCTTCCCGGCTCGCTCCAAGTTTGTGTCGCGCGTTAAGCAAGTCGTCGGCACTCACGGGATACGAGTTATGACGCGCAGGATCCCCGAACCCTCCGACATTGAACGGCTCAATGAGTCGCTGGATGTCTGCCGCGAACGCTTTGTCCGGTTTGTGCGCTCGCTCCAACAATGCCCGCGAAGCCGGCCCGAACGACGGATGGCCATGTAATAGGAATCCAGGCGCCAACTCCGGTTTGCCCAGCCGGTGTGCGGTCTCAGTAAAGCTAACCGCGGCAAAATATAAGAGCGACAGCCCGGTAAAAGCGGGAAAGTCGCCCATGTTCGCGTACAGGGCCCCGATCAGCCGGCTCGCAGCCAGCAAGTTGTCATCCGTTTCCTTGGCATAACTCTGCAGTTGCTGCGCCGAGTCAGCCGAGTCGCGATGTTCAGAGATGATTTGCGCCAGCCGTTCTATCCCCGCGAGCGTGAGAGCAAAGCCGGTAGAGAGTAGCGGGTCAACAAAGCCGGCCGCTGAGGGCAGCATCGCCCATCGTTTTCCTGCAATGGTACTGGCTCCGGAAGCTGACTGCCGGCATGTGCCGGAACGGCTGGCACGCAGATGCCTGCATTGAATTGTGCTTCAGCCCAGGCAACCGATCCAGAAGCCTCTGCCATGCCGGCTCCCCTTCGCTCAGCGCCAACTCTTCTGCCACTCGGCGAGTCGCTGCGACCCCGGCACTAGTGATCCCGTTATTGAATCGCAGCACCCACACCCATCCACCATCAAATACGTGATGCACCGCGGCGTCATCCAGCGGATAGGGAAATTTATGCTCCCGCATTTTCACTGCGTGTCACTCCCGTAAGTGGCTGTACAGGCTTTCTGTGGGAGGGAGCCCAGGCAGCGGAGACTCCTCCAACCGCAAACTCCGGTGCAGAAAGCCACGCGGGCCAGTGGCATCGATTAGAAGCCCGGCATACAGATGAAACGCCTCCTCGCCGGCGCGGCCGACGATGGTTGCGCCATCCTCTGCGAATTCCAGCGTCTCGATCCGGACGCTGTCGCGGTAGTCGACTCCCAGCCGCTGCGCCTCCCTGACCAGGAAGTGGTCCACGTCAGCCCGGTACCAATGGGTGTCGGCGATATCATCGTGCGGGCTCGCCGCCACCAGCAATTGACCTTCCTGGTGAAAGAAAGTGAAGCCGCGCTTCAGTCCGCATGCGATCTGCGGGTAGGCGCGCTGCCAGCTTCCCCATTTTGCCAGCGGAGCAATCCGCGGCAGATCATAGGTGGCGCTCAACCTCTCCAGCAGGAGATTGCTGAGCGGCGTGGTGGATTCTCCGATCACCATGCGGGGATGCCGGCCCTGTTCAAGCAGGACGACCGACAGGCCAAGCTGATGGGCAATCATCGCCATCAGGCTGCCGCCGAAGCCGGCGCCGACGATGGCAAGATCAAACTCGCGTTTCAACTCGCACCGCCGCAATGCGTGCACGGAATCCTATCCAGCACCACCTGCTGCAGATTCATCTGCCGCAGCCGCGCAGTGCGCTGCGCGTGGCAGTGCACACACGACTCGCGCAGCTCCCATAGATCCGCGAAGACTCTGCCCGCCTTGAGCCGTAAGCCGTACTCTATCGCGGACTCCAGGGTTTCCAAAGCCGGAGGGGCCTAAACATGAGTGCTTCCATGGCTCCGTTTCCCGCGCGCGTTGGGATCAGGGTCGCTGCCGTGGCCCCCAGCTCCATGGCGAATTCCAAAGAGCGCTCAGCCCACGCAAGCGCTTCCCCTGCCGGCATGAGTGGAGGCTGCACCAAAATAAAGACCCGAAGATCGATCCCGTTGCGGCGCAGGAAGTTCGCGGCAGTTGAAAATTGATCGAGCGTCATGCGTTTATTCAGGGCGGCGAGAACTTGAGGATGCGTCGTCTCCAGGCCCATAGCGATCTCGAGTTTGCCACTAAGCAAGTCGCGAAAGTGCAGGCAGGCATCGCCGGTGAGCGCGGGATGATTCTCCACGATTACCCTCTCGAAGCGATTGGCGCGCTGCGCGATGGCGCTGTAGTCTTCAGGAGGAATTGCCTGGGGATCGAAAAAGCTGCCGCTGTTATAGAGCTTGAGCTGGCGCGCGGGCGGAAGATTGAGAAGCGCGTGATCGATCTGTGCAGGGATCGCCCCGATCGGTACTGTTTCGCTGAGCGTATTGCGCCACAGGTCGCACATCAAACAGCGAAACGGGCATTCTCGATTGGTGAGAAAGATGGTGGCAACCGGTTCCACTGCGCCGCCAATCCGCACATTCCTCTTCGACGAAATACTCATAGGGGAGATAAGGATCGCGTATCTCTCGCGCCGGGCGCCGGCTGAGTATCCAGGCATCGCGTTCCGCCGCTTTGGCCGGATATAAGTTCATGGATACAGAGACAGAAATTTCTGGCGATACTCCGCCTCGCGTAAGGGTAGTGTGGAATGCAGGGTGCTCTCGGCGACCGCCCCGTGCTGGAACCGGCGCTTGGGGAAAACCGGCATATCGAAGCCGGTAACTGCCTTCAATCCGCGGGCCACGATCTCACCTTTGAGCTGATAGAGCCGCTCCACGTCATAATTGGTCAAGTCAACGAACGGAATGCTCTCCGCGACTGCGATCACCGACGGCCGCGTGAAAGGACTGAAGCCACAAAAGCCAAAATGGTGGCCCGGAGCGTAGGTGCGGCTGTAAGAGCGGCTCAGTCCGCCGCTGTACGTCAAGGAGTGTTTGATTTTTCCCACCCCCCAACCTTCCTGATACAACATCGGGTTATTGATCACGCTGCGAATCGTGAGTTCAGGATTTTCCTCGATGGGATAATCCTTGAGGTTTTCATCGCCGCCGTCACCGTCGATCAGGTAGCGCCAAGTGGGATAGCGTTGCCGCACTCCCCGGCATAACGCCATCGCCATGGTGGCCGATTGCACGTCGAGCGCTTTGTAATCCTCAATCACACGGATGGTCTCATCGACATTGATCGACGACGGATCCACTTCGACTGGTTCAAGGAATAATCCCAGGCCGAGAGCCTCGAGAAAGGAGCGAGCCTGGCCCAAATCTGGACCGTCGCCGAGGTCGAGCACAAAAGCTTTGAGGCGCCCCGGGTTCATGCCCAACCTGAGCATGACGTGGTAAGTGGTAAGGAAAACGCTGCCGCTGTCGATACCGCCCGAAAAGCATACGCCGATTGGTTCATGCGCAGGAATGCGGACCAACCATTGCTCGATCTCGCCGGCAAGCGCACCCATGTAGGCTGCGCCAATCTGGTCGAGATTAGTGGTCATCACTCCTTGCGACGGGGTGAAGAACCGCGTGTAAACCGGGTCGGGATCGGGACATCCGATCAGCTGCAGCGCAACCACGTAGTGGGCCGGAACCATTCTCGTGTAGCTGGGCTGGAACTGGGCTTCCAGTCCTTCCGCTTTCAGCCAGTTGTAGATTGCATCGATGCGCGCCGCGACGATCAGCACCGGTCCTGCCTGGCGCTTGGCAAGGAAGTAGCGCAGGGGCCGGTCCAGCGAACGTGCCAGCTTCACGGTCTTGCCGGCGCGCGCGACCAGCGCAAACGAACCTGCGATGCGGCTCACTTCTTCCGCAGATCCGTTCAATACTATCTCGCGCGCTTGCTCCACCGAGAGGCGATAGATCTGGTTCGCCTCTGGTTCGGTGAGATCGACTACTTGCTCAATGTACTGCTCATGCATTGCGCCCTCGACTCCTATCCTTGGTCAAGGATAGCGCAATCGACGACGGTCCGAAGCTGGAGCTCTTAGTGTTTGAGCGGCGTGTCCCAGTGGAAAATCAATTCGACATAAGCAAGTTGGGCATGCGGGCCTTGCGGATAGACGAAGTTGGGCACCCTTTTACCCCACACGTATGCATAATATCCGTTGACGTCCAGATAAGGCTTGGCGTGCCAGTCGGAACTGATATCGGCATCGCTGGCGAAAGAGGAAAATCCCCCGCTGGGCCGTCCGGTCATGCCGAAGACCTTGTTATCGAATGCCCCACCACCCTGGTACCAGAGGTCTTTGCCCGAAGTAAGTTGCAGCCAGTGCAGGTCGCTGCGCAGTTCCCACTTGGGCGTTGGGCGGTCGATGATCTGTACAAACTCGTCCGTGAGGTTCATCAAATTGTAGAAAGGGATGCGTGCATAGACACGCGGGGTGGGCAAAAGCTCAAAGAAAGTGCCGTGCTTATTATCGGAGGCATTGTTGTCTCCGCTGCTGCGCCACCAACCGCCGCGCAGCCACGGTGTGCTGGCCACGTGCAGAAGCTGATACCCTCCCTCGATATCGGCAGCGCCCGCGCGTTGGTTCTGTTCTCCCCACTGACCGTTTTGCAACGCGCCCCAGCCGACGAAATCGAATTGTCCGGGGCCGGCGGGAATGGCGGTCATAAAGTCTCCAGCGTAGGTGCCGACACGAATATTTTGATGGTCTGCCTGCCGCACCGCCAGTGGGCGGTTGTCTGTCTTCGTAATTCCTGTGCGGCCGTCGTGATAGCCAATGGCAAACACACGCCACACGAAGCGGTTCTGCCAGTCGGATTTTGTATAGGCAAGATACTGCAAATCCACGTTCAATTCGGGATTGCCGTTCATGTTGAAGACGCCCTGGTCAGAGCGTGCAGCCATTGCGGTGATATCCCACGAGCCCTGGCCGTAGTGAGCATCGACTCCATCGAAACTACGCTGTGCATTGGTAAAGCCAAAGTTGCTCACCAGCCGTTGCCCCACCCGGTTGGGCTGCAGCCATGCCAGGGTCGGGTTCTTTGGTTTCGTCTCCAGCCCATCGAAAAATTCAAAGCGTCCGATACGAATATTCTTATCGTCATCCCAACCATAGCGAAAGTATCCCTGCTTGAGAAACGCGGCCGCGGGATAAGAATTGTTGCCGTTGGCAACGTAATAGCTGGCGCCCAAGCCTAGCTGACCCTGAGCGGTAGAGGAACTGACCGCGGTGTTGGGAGCGTCAATAATCGTCCCTTGCGTGATCTCGACTTTCCAGTCCCAGCGGTCGATGGTCTGTGAAAGTCCAAAACGCAACAGCGATTCGCCGTAGCCATAGATGTTGTCTGGAGGGGCCTTGAACCAGTCCCAGCCGAGTCCGCGCCCCCGTTCATATACAAAGAAATGCACGGGATGCCCGCTGGGCGCCGATTGCGGTGTCTGGCCGCGCAAAGCAATCGCGCTCGATAACAAGATCAAAGAGCAAAGAAAACGACGCACACCTACCTCCAAAATGGTTGCCGGTTTGTACGGCAATTGGTTTCTCAACTTTTGTGTAGAAGATTTCTTCTTGAAAACGCTCGGGCTGGACCGACATTTCGTTTATCCGCAATTTGGACGGGCGTGCCCGCACCAGCGCAGTCCATGGATAGGGACAGGATCTCTGTCGGATTCATAAACATCGGTGGCGCAAGCATCAATCAATCAACGTCAGGGGTCAACCACCCTGGGGTTGGTATTCATCTCAACCTTCGGGTGGAGGTTGTGCGCTGAAAGGAAGGTTAGGCTGAGGCCCGGCGAGAGGGTTGCCGCCATTTGCAAAAGCTGTAAAACAGGAACGTTCCCAGCCGCGAGAGATGCAACAACGAGCAGAATAGGAGCGTCTTCAAGGCCCCACGCGGCCGGAGCCGCGAATACACTGAGTTAAGGCTCCAAGCCGGTACCGTGTAGACATCGGCCGCTTTCAAGATGCCGATGCGATTTCTTATCGGCGACTCGTAGATCACCCTTTCAATGCCGTAGTTGAAAAACATTGCCAGATCGAGAATCCTCCGGCTGTACATGGCTGCCGCCAACCATGGGATCCTCTTCCGGTGACGAGACGCAATTACCAGGCGAGAGGCTTCCGCCGCATGTCTCAGTGCCGCGGTCACTCCGTTTGCGGTCATCGGATCCACCATCGCTGCGGCTTCTCCTGCGATCAGCCAGTTCGGTCCGGCGACCCGGCCATGCATGCGGCAAATGAACGATGTGACTGATGGGGCAAGCGAGGGCACGGCCGGCAAAAGACTCTCAAAGCGAGGGAACCGGCTTAGCTTTTCTCTTAAGATATCTTCCACGGTTTCCCCTTGCTGGCGCCCGGCCTTGATCGTTTCCGCGGTGGCTACATATCCCACGCTGATGGTGTTGGGGTTGATGGGTATTTCCCAAACCCATTCCATGTAGGTTGGCTTCACTCCGTCCGCGTACAGCGTTGTCCCTTCGCCCGGCGTAGTCACCGGGAAATACCCCCAGATGGCTACTTTTCGCGGACCTGTCTCGAACGTTGGCAGGCGGAAAGTCCGGGCGAATAAGCTTGAGGCCGAGCCCGAAGCATCGATAAACCAGGGAGAAGAGATCCTCTTGCCAAGTTGTGTGTTAAGTGCCTCCACCCGTCTCCCGTTTGTTTCTACCGCAACCACGCGATCCTCAAGAAGAGTGACACCGCAGCTGAGAACCATTTCTCGCAATTGCCGATTCAGTTGATTCCGGTCGACATGCAAGGTACGCAACTCTACATTGAAGGGCGGCCGCCCTAACCACTCACCCGGGATATAGCTTTGATCGCACCCGTCCCCCAATTTCAGGGTGACGTGGCGCTTGTAGGTCGCAATTTTTTCCTCGATCAACCGGTCCATGGTCAGACCAAAGTCTGCTAACAAGCCCGGTGCCGACCAATCCAGCGACTCGCCAATCGCGTCGTTTCCGATTCCGCCGGCATCGACACACAGGACCTGGAATCCCGCTCTGGCCAGATGGATCGATGCAGCCATACCGGCCAGGCCGCCCCCAATGACGGTCACGTCATTCCCGGCAACAAGGGACTGCTGATCGAGCGTGCCTGTCTGCTGAATGACCTCGATCCTTTCGCCGAACTCTACGCGTGCCAGCATACGGTCTGGGTGCCAGGCGGTTCGTCAGAATAAAGGTGGGCATCCACCTCAACCTTTCGATTGAGGTGGCTCCGGTGTAATGGCGTTAGAATCCGATTGCAAACACCCGACCGCACGCAAGACAGGAAAGAAAGAGGTCGCAAGGCTTGATCGTTCGTCTTCGCCCGATCGCGCTCATCGCAGTCCTGCTGCTTCTGTGGCAAGTCGCCGTCACCCAGCGCCCGATTCACATTTTGCCGACGCCCTGGGGCGTTGTCGAGGGTATCGGCGATCTCTTACAGCACGGGCTGTTATTTAAATATGTGGTGGCTTCGCTCTTCCGCGTTACCTGGGGCTTCCTGTTGGGCGTCGCGCTGGCCGTGCCTTTGGGGCTTTTCATCGGCTGGAACCGCCGATTAGAGATGGCGTTCAATCCCTTGATTCAGATTCTTCGCCCCATCTCTCCTCTGGCCTGGATCCCTATCGCAATTCTCTGGTTTGGTGTGGGCGATTTCGCGGCGATCTTTCTCATCTTCCTGGGCTGTTTCTTTCCCCTGCTCCTGACCTCCATCAACGCGGTGCGCGGTATTCCGGCGGTGTTTCTCAACGCAGGCCGCAACTTCGGTCTGGGGCATGCGGCCTTGGTCTCTCGCGTTCTTTTTCCCGCCGTGATTCCACAACTGATGGTCGGCATGCGCATTACCCTGGGAGTTGCCTGGCTGGTGGTGGTGGCTGCGGAGATGATCGCTGTGAACTCCGGTCTGGGCTTTCTGATTGTCGATGCTCGGAACGCCGGCAATCGCTATGACCTCGTTGTCGCGGGAATGGTCATCATCGGACTGATTGGTTTGCTGTTGGACATCGGGATGAGGTCTCTGGAGCATGTGAAGTCGCTGCGCTGGAGCTACTCGGAGGATTAGTTGGGAAAGTTGAAGTTACAAGCCGAGCATATCCATACCGTGTTCACCCGCGACGGCGAAACTACGCCCGTGCTCAATGACATCAACCTTGACGTCGTCGAGGGGGAATTCATTTGCCTGCTGGGACCTTCCGGTTGCGGTAAGTCGACGCTGTTAAGCACCATGGCCGGCTTTCTTTCTCCCACCAGCGGCGCGATCAAGATCGATGGGCAAGTGGTGCAGGGTCCCGATCCTCGTCGAATTTTCGTCTTCCAGGAACGTGGTGTCTTTCCCTGGCTTACCGTTGAGGGGAACATAGCCTTCGGTCTCTTCAAGCTGGATCGCTCCGAGCGCCAGCAGCGCGTTGCCCACTACATCAAGATGGTTGGCCTGGAGGGTTTCGAAAAAGCTTATCCGGCCGCGCTTTCCGGCGGTATGAAGCAGCGCCTCGAGGTGGCGCGGGCTTTGGCAGTGAACCCGGACATGCTCTTTCTCGATGAACCCTTTGGCGCCCTCGACTCCATCACCCGGCTCATCATGCGAGCCGAGCTGCTGCGCATCTGGCAGGCGGAACGCAAGACGATTATCTTTGTGACTCACGATATTGATGAGGCGGTTCAGCTGGCCGACCGGGTGGTGGTGATGAGTGCTCGCCCCGCGACGGTTCAGCAGATCGTGGAAATTGATATCCCGCACCCCCGTGACATCAGCTCGGCGCGTTACCTGGAACTGCGCGACGGCATCTTCCAACAGATCGGTTTGGCGCACCGCATATGAATTCGCTGGCAGAACCGCGGAAATGGGAAAAATTCTTTTGGCCCGTACTGGCCTGCACACTCCTTCTCGCTCTGTGGCACTTTTCTGTCGTGTGGACAGCGACCAAAGTCTTTCCTTCGCCCCTCGATGTGAAGAAGGCAATCGCTGAGCTGATTCACAAGCAGGTGTTGTGGCGTGACATTATCGATTCCTTGCGCCGCGTCGCCATCGGCTTCGGTGCCGCTGCTGTCATCGGTATTCCTCTGGGGTTGACACTGGGATGGTATCCGGCAGCCAATCAGGTGGTGAACCCGGTGCTGCAGATTCTGCGCCCCATCAGCCCCATTGCTTGGATTCCGGTCGCCATCGTCCTGCTTGGCGTGGGCGACCACGCCGCTACCTCGCTCATCTTCCTGGGAGCGTTATTCCCCATCATCGTTGCCTGCGTCGATGGCGTATCAAATGTGCCCTCGGTCTACCGTCTTGCTGGGCGCAACTTCGGCCTCAGTCCTGCGCGGCTGCTCACGCAGGTCGTCTTTCCTGCGGCTCTGCCAAAAATTATTGTGGGTTTGCGCATCGCTCTCGGTATCGCCTGGCTGGTTGTGGTCGCAGCGGAGATGATCGCGGTTGATTCCGGCCTTGGCTATCTGGTGATCGATTCCCGAAATTCAGGCAAGCGCTACGACCTGGTGGTGGCGGCCATGTTGCTGATTGGCGTGATCGGCTTGATCCTCGACACCTGCTTCCGCCGGCTGGAAAGAATCAAATCCGTTCGCTGGGGATTTCGCGATGAGTCTTAAAAGCAAGATCGCACTGTGCGTATTTGGATGGCTGGTCCTCGTTACAGGCCTGCATGCCTGGTTGAACGTGAATTGGGCGGCTTTCCTGAACGATTATCAGCCGCTCGAGAAACGAAAAATCACCGTCGCCTATCTCCCCGTCACCTGCCAGCTCACTTGCCCGGTGACCGACTACATCTCGAAGTATTCTTTGTCGGGCGAAATGTTTTTGCCCAAGATGTTTCAGGGCTTTCCCGAAATGAAGGAAGCGCTGATCTCGAACCGGGTACAGGCCGCCTTCATTGTTGCGCCTTTGGCGATTGCTCTTGTTTCCCAGGGAGTTCCTATCAAGGTCGTCTACCTGGGGCACCGTTACGGCAGCGCGGTTGTGGTACGCAAAGACGGCCCCATCAAGACCTTTGCCGATATGCGCGGCCGCACCATCGCCATTCCCAGCCGCTTTTCCGACGAGCGCCTGCTGCTATTCCGCGCCATGAAGGTATTTGGCATCAAGCCCGGCGAGATCAAGATGGTCGAGATGGCGCCCCCGGATGTTTCCGGCGCCCTCGCGGCCCATGCCATCGATGCCTTTGTGATGGGCGAGCCCTTCCCATCACAAGCAGAAATCGGCGGCTTTGGACGAGTCCTCTTTCAGGCCCGCGAATATTGGCCGGACTACATGTCGTGCATTCTGGTCGTACGTCAGGATCTGATCGATAAGCGTCCTGAAGTCGTCCAGACCCTGGTGGATGGAATTGCCCGGTCGGGCCTCTGGTTGGATACCAGCAAGCCGCATCGCGAGGACGCCGCAGATTTCGTCGGCCGGTTCTACTACAACCAAAAGCCTGCATTGCTGCGATGGGCCCTAACCAAACCGATGGACCGCGTCACCTACAGCCCCCTTGCCCCGCGCAAACCAGACTTCGATATGGTGCGCGATTTGATGATAGAAACCGGGGTCTTGAATAAGAAGATCGAGTTTAGCGACTACACCGACACCCGCTTCTCTGACCAAGCCAGTATCCAGACACCCTGGAGATATGAACCCGGCACTGCAAGTGCCCGCTAAGGAGACAACGAAAATGTTTCGCAGACGCTTTCTTCAATTAATGACCATGGCGAGTGTCGGCACTCTGGCTCCCGTCGAAGCCATGTCGGCCGCAGCGAGCAAGACCGTGACCTATCTCGTCAAGGGATTCAGTTGCATCACCTGCGCCACCGGCCTTGACACGATGCTTGGTCAACAAAAGGGCATCACTTCGAGCAAATCGACCTATCCGGAAGGTAAAGTCACGGTCAGCTTCGATCCCCACCAGATAACCGAGCAGGCTATCGTCGCATTCATCGCTGATCTCGGCTTCGCCGTCCAACCTGACCCGAAAGGCTGACCACATGTCCCAGGAAAGAAATGACTCGCAATTGGCCGCAGCTCTCGCTG
>CAWCAZ010000069.1:0-11233 GCA_963793525.1 uncultured Acidobacteriaceae bacterium | reverse complement strand
AAGGACGCAGAGGCGGACCGCGTCTTCTTCCGCGATGTGCTTGGGTTTGCCTCCGTCGATGCCGGTCAAGGATGGTTGATCTTTGCCTTGCCTGCAGCAGAAGCGGCATTCCATCCGGTCGAAGACAACGAACGCATGCGAACTGTACTTCATGTGTGACGATCTCGAAGCGGAGATGATTGCCCTGGCGAAAAAGAACGTGAGGTGTTCCGCCGTTCAGGAAGCCAGGTGGGGATCGATCACCAGGATCAGGCTACCCGGAGGCGGCGAAGTGGGTCTGTACCAGCCGAAGCATCCCACCGCCCTTAACCTTCGCTAGAGTTGTCACACTTAGTGACGGAAACTGCCTTGTCACTTCTCATACACGAACCTTTAATGATCGAATAGAGTCAGCTCCCCCGAGGAAACCGCACGCATGCTTCCACGGTGCTTTGTCGTTTGCACTCTGCTCCTGGCTTCATCGTTAGCGGGTATTGCGCAGTCCAGACCGAACCTGGTCCACGTCGGCCGGAACATCCTGCTCGCGCCAGACAAAGCAGTTTCGTAATGCCACTTGCATTCTCTGCTCCGCAGACGTGGAGGGTCGCGCCACTGGCAGCGTCCGCGTTTTCGCCGGGAATGTTTTTCTCAATGGTTCGGTAGCCGGCAACGTTCTGGTCTTTGGCGGCAACGTTACCCTCACCAGCAACGCCAAGGTCGACGGCCGCGTGGTTGTCTTCGGCGGACACCTGCATCAGGACCCCGCCGCGGTCAGCAACACCCGCACTCTATTTCCTCCGATCATTTTTCTACCCATTATTCTTGGCATTTGCGTCATCATCGGCGTCCTGATTGTGCTCGCGCGCCGTATGGTGCGCGGGCCGATAGCCTTCCCTCCCCTGCCTCGCCTTTAGAGCCGGTTTTCCCATGCTGCCGGCGGTTATAATGAAGGGATATCCCGCGCTTCCTGGGACCCCTGTGCTACTCACGGCTGGTCCCCGCGCCGCACCTTCACACAGGTACTCATGGATTTCCAGCTGGTTAGCGATTACCGTCCCCGTGGCGACCAAGGCCGCGCCATCCAGGAGCTCGTCTCCGGATTAGCCGCCGGCGAGCAGCATCAGACCCTGCTCGGCGTCACCGGCTCGGGCAAGACCTTCACCATGGCCAAGATCATCGAGCAATCCAATCGCCCGGCGCTGATCCTGGCCCACAACAAGACGCTGGCGGCCCAGCTCTTTCACGAATTCAAGCAGTTTTTCCCGGGCAATGCGGTCGAGTACTTCGTCTCCTACTACGACTACTACCAGCCCGAGGCCTACATCCCTTCCGGCGACCTTTATATCGAGAAGGAAGCCACCATCAACGAGGAACTGGACAAGCTGCGCCTTTCGGCCACCCGTTCCCTATTCGAGCGGCGTGACGCCATTATCGTCTCCTCGGTCAGCTGCATCTATGGCCTGGGTTCTCCTGAGGCTTATTACGGCATGCTGCTGCTGCTGGAAAAGGGGCAAAAGATCCGCCGCGAAGACATTACCCGGCGCCTGGTGGAGATTCTCTACGAGCGCAACGATGGCGATTTCCGGCGTGGAACCTTCCGCGTGCGCGGCGACGTGATCGAGGTCTATCCCACCTACGATGAAATGGCCTATCGCATCGAGCTTTTCGGCAACGAGATCGAAGAACTCTCGCAGATCGACCCGCTTTTCGGCACTGTGCGCCAGAAATACGCCCGCCTGCCGATCTATCCCAAATCGCATTACGTTGTTCAGCCGGAGCGCAAGAAGACCGCCGTCGCCTCCATCCTGGAAGAACTTGCGCGTGTGGGAGAAGCAGCTGGAGTCAGAGGGGCGGCTGGTCGAGTCGCAGCGTATCCACCAGCGCACTCGCTTCGATCTGGAGATGATCAAGTCCATGGGCTACTGCCATGGCATTGAGAACTACTCGCGCCACTTCTCCGGCCGGCTACCGGGTGAACCGCCGCCTACGCTGCTGGATTATTTCCCGCGCGATTACCTGGTATTTATCGACGAGTCGCACGTAACCGTCCCCCAGCTCCACGGCATGTGGCACGGGGATCGCTCGCGCAAGCAGAACCTGGTCGATTATGGCTTCCGCCTGCCTTCTGCCATGGACAATCGTCCCGCTCAGGTTCGAGGAGTTCGAGACCCGGACCCACCAGACGATTTATGTTTCCGCAACTCCCGGTCCCTATGAGCTGACCAAGTCGGCCGGGGTAGTCGTGGAGCAGATCATCCGGCCTACGGGGCTGGTGGATCCGGAAGTGGAGATCCGGCCCATCCGCGGACAGATCGACGATTTGCTGGCGGAGATCCGCGCCCGCGTAGAGAAAAACGAGCGGGTTCTGGTGACCGTGTTGACCAAGAGAATGGCAGAAGACCTCTCCGGATACTACTCAGAGGTCGGGGTGAAATGCCGCTACATGCACTCCGAGATCGAAACTCTGGAGCGGGTGCGCCTGCTGCGCGATCTGCGCCGGGGAGAATATGACGTGCTGATCGGCATCAACCTGTTGCGCGAAGGGCTCGATCTACCGGAAGTTTCTTTGGTGGCGATCCTCGATGCCGACAAGGAGGGATTCCTGCGCTCGGCAGGCTCGCTCATCCAGACCATTGGACGCGCCGCCCGCCATCTGAGCGGCCGCGCCATTCTTTACGCCGACGTGATGACCGATTCCATCCGCCGCGCCCTGGATGAAACCGATCGCCGGCGCACGGTGCAGCAGGCCCACAATGAGGAGCACGGAATCACGCCGACTTCCATCAGCCGTTCGCTGGACATGTCGCTGGTTCACATTCTCAAGGCAGAGTACGCCGACCTCACCAGCCAGGACGATGCGCTGCCGGAGTTCGAAACCCAGCAGGAGCTGGATACGTACATCGGCAAGCTGGAGTCGGACATGCGCGAAGCAGCCAAGAAGTTCGAGTTTGAAAAGGCGGCCAAGCTGCGCGACACCATCAAGGACCTGCGGACCAAGGAATTCCTCTTTTCCTGAGACGAGTCATCGGAATTGATACGCCAGCCCTCCCCGAGCCTGTGTGAGAACCGCAGACGCACTCAATCCTTCATGTTGCCAAAGCCCGGAGGGGCCGACCGCTAGACGTCAGCCCTAAAGGCCTTGATCGGACCGATCGATCTGCGCTCCCGAGAGTGCGGTTTATGCTGTAATACGCCATGCATTTGTCGGGCGAGTGGATACTGCTGATCTTCATTGTTCTGGTCACAGCCACCATGCTGTTGCTGCTCCATCTCACGCAGCTGGGCCTGATCCTGCACGACAATCTCCCCGACCGGCCACACCGGAGAATGTTCCTGGCATCGGTCAGCTTCTTTATCACTTTTCTGGCGGTCCGCTTGCTGGTCGCTTCCATCCAGCATCACATCGGGCCCTTCCAATACGTCACCATGGGCGGCCGCCATATCCATCACCTGGTCTGGGGCATTCTGATCCTGCTCGGGGTCGGCTTAGGCTACCTCAATGAACTCGGCTCGCTCGGCACACCCACCTCCATCTTCGCCAGCCGGCTCATGGCTATCCTCTATGGCGTCGGCGCCGCATTGACGCTCGACGAGTTCGCGCTGTGGCTGAACCTCGCCAATGACTATTGGTCACCCCAGGGACGCGAGAGTATCGACGCCGTAATACTTTTCGGAAGCCTGTTGGCGATCGGAACCTGGGGTGCTCCGCTGTTCTCCGCCATTTTCCGGAAGAAATAGATTCCCCCATGTAGCAATATCGGCCGCTTCGGACGCGACGAGTAGCCTAACTCGGTAACCTCTACGGTTCCGTCTGCTCAATACGCTTGCATCCTTACTCGTGCTTCTAGTATGCAAAATGTAGTGTATTGTCTGGCCCTTTAATGAGACCGTCCTGCACTTGAATTCAAAAGAATCAAACCAAAGGAAGTGCTAATGGCATCCCACAACCCAGTCCCCGCGCCCGAAAAATACTTTGTGGCCTTCGTTATCCAGGGCGAAGACGTTTTCAAAATAACTTGCGACAGCATCCTGCACACCTGCGGAAATTCCGGCGAGGCTGCTTTCCAGGGAGTCGCCAAACTGCGCGCCGCTGCCGCACTCGAGCAGCTCACCGCCATCCATAACGAACGCCCTGAAGAATTGCGCAAAATGGCTCGGGAAATGGCTCGCGAGGGCATGGCCATGCTGGCCCGCACCAGCAACACCACCAAGACCAATATTGAAAGAATCGCGTAAGCTGGTTAAGTAAACTCGCGGTCGCCAATCCCCTTGGCCGATTGGGGAACAGGCGGTGCGTCGGTAAAGCGCGAAACAAGCAGCCCGGGTTGGTCCAGGATACCTGCCTCGCAGGAATTCTGGGCGCTCGGGCTGCAATGATTGATGCACTGTCGGACAATATCCCCAATTCGAGGGCTACCACCATTTTTCACTTCTGATGTATACAGGGGAACGGTTCCCGACGCGGCTTTCCTCAAGAAAAGCCGTACCTCGCCTAACCCGGCCAAATAGGGTAGAAGTGGAAATGGTCGAGAGCCGATCTGACCTGCAGACCTCACAATACCTCTTGCATTAAGGTGGGTGAGTAGCAGAATGGTGAGTTGCAGTCGGTCCGGACGTGTTTGGTGGTCTACGATCCTCCGGGCGAACCCATGGGCTTGGCTCCATTACCCTCACTTTTCGGGGAAACAAGGACACTATGCAGTTCTGGAATGAGTTGGAAGGACAGACAATCGACCGGCTTTACCCCCTCCGCCGCCTGGTGCGTTCCGAAGGGCGAAGCGCCTGGTTCGAGACCGCCGTCGGTGAGGAGTCAAGCACCCCCGCCACCATCAGCCTGACCGAGGCGCTGACGGATGCGGACGAGGTGACCGCGCGCCTGAAAGCGTCGCAGAACCTGAAGCATCCGAACCTGGTGAGTATCACCAACGTAGGCCAGGTCAGGGTCGACAACACCCTGATTGTCTACGCCGTCATGGAGCACATCGAGCAGAGTCTCTCCGACGTGCTGCAGACCCAGACTCTCACCGTGGACGAAGGCCGTGAAGTGGCCGAGGCCCTGGTGGGAGCGCTCACCGCGATTCACCAGAAGGGCATGTCTCATGGTCACGTGGAAGCTGCCAGCGTGCTGGCGACCGAAGAGACGGTCAAGCTGCGCAGCGATTGCCTGCAAACCAACGCAGCGGGGCAGGCGGAGGACGTCGCCGGCATCGGCACGACCCTGTTCCACGCCTTCACCCAGCGAAAAGCACTGACCGCCACCGATGCGCAAATCAATCGCATCCCGGCGCCGTTCGCGGAAATTATCCGCAACTCCTTTGCCCGGCGCTGGACGTTAGGGCAAATCGCCAACGCTCTGAAGCCCGGAGTGCCGATCGCTCAAGCGGTTTCCCCGGCTCCCACTCCGGTTCGGCCCTCGGCTCCGGCTCCCGCACCAGTTCGCCCCCCAGCTCCCGCCTCAGTTCGCCCCGCGGCTGCCGTCCCGGTTCGTCCCCCATCGCCGCCTCAGCCTCCGCCCACGCCTGAGCATGACCCCATCGTAGTAAAAGTGGTGGATCCGGCAGCGCCGTCGTACCGGCCCGCTACTCCGCCTGCAGGAATGGGGAGACGGCTCGCCACCGAGGATGATGAGCCGCTGGCGGCGCAGCGAAAGCCTATCGTGCTCTACGGAGCATTGGCCGTGGTGGTGCTGGCGATCCTCGCCTGGCTATTCTGGCCCAAGTCCACTCAGGCTCCTACGAACGTGACCAATCCGCAAACCGCCACCCAGCCAGCTACGCCGCCACCAGCAGCTGCCCCGGCGCCCGCTCCTCTCCCGCCGAAACCCACTGCGACGAAGAAGGCCGCCCGGCAAAACCCGCACCGGCAAAAACATCGCCGGTAGACCGGCAGACTGCCTCCGCCACTCCGTCAGGGGAACGTACCATCTGGCGTGTTGTCGTCTATACGTACAGGAGTCAGAAACTGGCTGAGGAGAAGGCGACCCAGATCACTGGGAAATATCCCGATCTGAGCGCCTCGGTTTACAGCCCAGCCGGCCATGGTGACACTTATCTGGTCATCGTCGGCGGCGCCATGGATCGTCAGCACTCGTTTGACATGCGTGCCAAAGCGCTCCGTGACGGTATGCCCGGGGATACTTATGCCCGGAATTTCTCGCAGTAGAAGGTTCTCGTTTACTCGGCTGACGCTTGCAATAAATACTTGAGGCTGGCCGCGACGCTCTCCACCGGGGGCACGACAGTGGCGCCGAACGTAACATCCTGTTCTACGACCATCCATCCCGCGTAGCCGTTCTTCTTGAGCACGCGAAAGAACGCGGGAAAATCAACCGATCCCTGGCCAATGATCGTGAAGGCATTGGCAGCGATGGCCTGTTCGAAGTTCATGTCGCTGCTGCGAACCTTCGCCATCACCTTGTCGTCGACGTCCTTGATGTGAATGAACTTGAGAATCTTGCGAAACTTCTCTGCTTCGGCCACCGGATCTCCACCCGCATAGGCACAATGTCCCGTATCCAGGCAGAGCCCTATCTTCGAGGCCGAGGTGGCGTCGAAGAACTGCTCGGTCTCCTGCGGCGTTTCTACGTAGGTTGAGGTATGGGGATGGAAGACCAGGTCCAGGCCAAACTCCTCCGCCACCTGGGCTGCTTCAGCGACCACCTTCGCGACTTGCTTCCATTGCTGGGCGTTCAGGCCCTTGCTGCCATCGGCAGGAACGCGGCCGGCAATTCTGTCCCGCTCAGGCGATTGCTGGTCGGCAAGAACCAGGAAGGGCGCTCCGAGGGCTGCGAGTAGATCGCCCACTTTGCGGATTTGTTCGACCACGATGGTAGTGGACGCCGAGTCAGTCAGATCCACCGGGACAAACGAACCCAACATCTTCAACTTCCGCTGGGCAAGTTCCGGTTCGAGCACCTTCGCGTCGGTAGGGAAGAATCCGTAAGGTCCCAGCTCGGTACCGGTGTAGCCCGCAAAGACCATCTCGTCCAACATGGTCTGGTAGCTCTGCTCCCACGACGGACTTGGATAATCCAGAACCCCCCAGCTATTAGGGGCCGAGGCGAACTTGAAGCGCGATCGCGATGCGGTCATGGGTAAACCCCTTGCAAGCACTTGAATGACTTAGGCTAAGCGCTTATATTGCCTATGATGCAGGGGGCGATTCCTGTCGTCAAGCCCGAGGACCGTACAAATTTTCGCCATGGGGGCACAAAGGGATGCGTAAGTTGGGTGTGGGGGTGTTGGGCGTTGGGGACATGGGCAAACGGCACGCGGAGAATCTGCGTCGCCTGGTTCCCCAGGCGCAACTGGTCGCCGTGGCCGACGTGGATGGCGCCCGCGCCGCCAAGGTGGCCGCCGAGCTTGAGATTGAGCATTCCTATACCAGCTTGGAGGCGATGCTCGAACGCAAAGATATCCAAGCTGTTGTGATCGCCGCGCCGGACAAGTTCCATGCCGATGCGGTTAAGGCGACGGCCCGCGCAGGCAAGGACATTCTTTGCGAGAAGCCGCTCGGCCTGACCCGCGAGAGCGCCGAGGATGCGTTGCGGGAGGTGGCAGATGCCGGAGTCCGGCTGCAAATGGGATTCATGCGCCGCTATGACCCCGCTTATGTCGCCGCCTTTAAGCGGATCGAAGCGGGAGAGATTGGCGAGACCGTGGTCTTCAAATCCATTGGACGCGACAAAGACATGCCTCCGCTGCGGGCTTACCAGTCGAGGATCAATGGCATGCTCTTTTACAACAGCACGATTCACGACTTCGATCTGGCGCGCTGGCTAACCCATGACGAGGTCGCCGAGGTGCACACCTTTGCTACGGTCGCGATCCGGCCGGAGATTGCGGAATTCGGAGATGTGGTAGCCGGTTCGGTAAATCTTCGCTTCGCCCGTGGGGCGATCGGAAATATCGAGTCGTACGTGCAGTGCTTGTACGGTTACGATATCCGGACCGAGGTCGTCGGTTCCAAGGGATCCATCCTGATTGGGAGCATACGGCAAAACTCTGCGACCCTCTTCAAGCCGAACGATGGCAGCTACGAGTTAGAAGATCATTTCCTGTCGCGTTTTCGTGAGGCCTACGTGGCTGAATTGATCGACTTCGTCGACACCATTCTGAGCGACCGCGCCCCTCGCGTCACCGGAGAAGATGGCTTGCGTGCGCTCGAGATTGCAGTCGCCGCCGAGAAATCGGTTCGCGTAGCAGCCCCGTGTAAGGTCGGTAAGGGCAACTAGGCGAACTCCGCCAGGAACCCCGCCCCGGGGTCGGAGAACCCACTTTTCTGCGGATTTTTTTTTCCTTGGGCTCCGTGGCAAACGAGACCTGGCACACCGGGAGCGACTATCCCTCTCAAGCCAAAAACCGGCTTGAGTGGGGCACCCAGCGTTTGTCGCCGGCCTGGCGACAAATAGCCGCGTGGAGTTCAAACGGCAGCGTCTGCGGGCCGTCTAAAAAACCAGTACCCTTCACTGATACAGTTTTCCGCAGCCTTCAACCGTCTAGGTACATTAGTCACGAAGTATGTTAGAGAGGACGTATTTCAGGGGCTGCGCGTGAGCGATGCGAAGCAACTGGAGCGCTATTTTCGCTCGACGACGCGATGTGGTTAGAGAATCTTGCCAAGGGAGGACCAGCCGCGAGACATAGAGAGGTTGTCGCAGCTGAGGTAAAACGATGAGCTGGAAAGTAGCACATGCCTGCGTACGGGGTAGTTCCCATCAGCGTTGGGGACTTCCAAACCAGGACGCGGCCCAGTGCACGGTCACTCCAGGTGCACAAGGAACAGTGGCGGTGGCAGTCGTCTCCGACGGGCATGGAAGCCCACGGAACTTCCGCAGCCAGGTAGGCTCTTCGCTGGCGGTGAGCACGGTAGCCCGCACGCTGCAGGGCTTCCTGCGCGAGTCGGTAGCCGGCAATGGCCAGGTGCCCTTCGTTCCCGAGCAGGTACATGAGTTGGAACGCAAAATTGTGAGCGGATGGCTGGCCGCTGTCCACTCCGACCTGGAACGCAACCCGTTTACCCAAGCGGAGCTGGCGGCGCTGGAAAAAGAAGATGGGCTGGAAAGCCGAGCGGCAGTGGAAAGCTCACCGGAGGTTGCCTACGGGGCCACTCTTCTGGCAGCCGGAGCAACCGACAAAGTCCTGCTCTATCTGCAACTGGGCGACGGGGAGATCCTGAGCGTCAGCGGGACCGGAACGACCACCCGGCCACTGCCACCGGATGACCGCTTGATTGCCAACGAGACAACCTCCTTATCCCAGCCGGAGGCGTGGAAGGAATTTCGCTCCTCATGGGTGACGAGGCCAGCGCTGCCGTCGCTGGTTTTGCTCTCGACGGATGGCTACGCCAACTCGTTCAGCTCCGACGAGGACTTTCTCAAGACCGGCCAGGACTATCTGGAGATTATTCGCCAGCAGGGCATCGCCTCGCTGGCTGAGGAGCTGCCGACCATCCTGACCGAAGCTACGCAGCAGGGCAGCGGGGACGACATCACCCTGGCCATCCTGCAAGACGATCCCGCCGCAGGAGTAAGTAAAGATCCGCTGCCGTTGACGAACTCTGCCCCCAAATCCGCATTGATTGAACGGCTCACGGCGCGGCACAGCACCCAGCAGCAAAAGATGCAGCAACTCGTCTTGCGCGGAAAGCAAGCGCGCAAAGACCGGCGACTGCGCGATACCGTTCTGCTGCTCGTCGCCGCTGCCCTGGCCGTTCTGGTGTTGGTTTTTCACGGGCGAATTCACAGCCGAATCCACACCCGATTTTTCCCCTACAAACTGGCTCCTGCTCCTGCCGCTCCAACGACGGGCGATCCACGGCGATGATTACAGATTTGGGATCGGGTGCGCCATATTGCGCCAGATTTCATATCCAAACCCTGTGATTAGGAATAGTCTTAGCACGTTGCCAAACGTGATCTCTTCTGCTCCTTCTAGAAGCTCTAGCGACCCCTTGTCATCGTAACTTTCGCGTTTTGTGTGAGATGTCCTGTACCCGCCGGGACACGCGAGGGTTAGTTGCAGAGTTCTTCCGTATTGGAAAGGAAGTTTACGCATGGCTGTTTTCCTGATTAATCCCAGCGACAACTCTTTTGGCACTGCAGTGATCACCCCCCGCTGGCTGTATGTGTTGGCGGCAGCGACGCCCGGTTCGTTTGGCGACCCGGTCATTGTGGACGAGACGCTCGAAGCGCTGGTTCCCTCAGGCATTCAGGCGGGAGATCTTGTCGGCATCGGGATTCATACCGGAAACGCCCTGCGCGGATATGAAGTGGGCCGCCTGGCGCGAGAACGCGGCGCCTGGGTGATCTATGGCGGCATTCACGCCACGCTTTATCCCGAGGAAGCCCTGGAGCGTGGCCACGCGCACTGCGTGGTCAAGGGCGATGGCGACGTCGTCTGGTCCAAGGTGCTGGACGAGTGTGTCCAAGGCAATCCAAAACAAATCTACGAGGGGGGCAGGATCGACGCGGATCAGTTTGTTGCCGCCCGCTGGGACTTGCTGCCGCCGGATAAATATATGTGGGCCTCGGTGCAGACGGTTCGTGGCTGCCCTAAGCACTGCTCTTTTTGCTCTGTCTGGCGCACCGACGGGCAAAAACCGAGGCAGCGGAGCTTTGAGAGCGTCATCGAAGAGATTGTTCAGTTGCGGCGCAAGGGGTTCCGCTATATCGCCCTGGCAGACGACAACTTCTATCCCGTCACTCTGACCGATCTGCGGCTGGCAAGAGAGCAGAAAAACTACGCCAAGCTGGCCGAGTTGGAGCAGATCCGCGGCGACAAATTCGCGCTCATGGCGGAGATGGCGAAGCTGCCGAAGAATATGGTCTTTTTCACCCAGATCACGATGGAATCGGCTGAGGACCCGGAATATCTCGATGCCATGCGCAAAGCGAATATCAAGGGAGCGCTGGTCGGCGTCGAGGCCGTGACCCCGGAGGGTTTGAAGTCGGTCTTCAAGGAGTTCAACTTCTCCGGGGAAGGCTTGGTAAAGCAACTGCAGACTTTCCGCGAGCACGGGCTCCACATGCTGGGCTCGTTCATCTTCGGCCTGCCTTCGGATAAGCCAGACACCTTCAAAGCTACCGCCGATCTGGCCGCCAGGGCAGGACTTGCCTTTGCCCAGTTCGTCATGTTGACCCCCTTCCCGGGACGGTAGATTTCTTGCGCTGGGAGAAGGAGCAGGAGAAGGCGCCGGTGTTTGTCGAGGGATTCCGGTCACCCGGTTTTGGCTGATCCCGGCCGCGATCCGGCCC
>CAWCAZ010000068.1:0-11951 GCA_963793525.1 uncultured Acidobacteriaceae bacterium | reverse complement strand
CCGCGCAACCGGTAAGAAATACTTATCAGCGCACCCCTCGGTTCCAGTCTGCATCGGCCCCGGATGCAAGCGATCGGTATAACAAGAGGTGTGACTCCTCTCCATCGCTTCACCTCCCGGCGGGTACGCTGGTTCGTCGTGGCTGCGCTCTTCGGCCTCAGCTTCGCCAGCTACATGGAACGGATGAACCTTTCCGTCGCGGCCGAGCTGATGATGCCCGCTCTGTCACTGACCAAGAGCGATCTAGCCGTTATCTTCAACAGCTTCCTGCTCGGCTATGCGTTCTTTCAGGTGCCGGCCGGGTGGTTGGGAGATCGCTTCGGCTCACGCCTGGTACTGGGACTATCGGCGCTAGCCTGGGGGATACTTACTGTTTTGAGCGGCATGCTACCGGGGGTCCTCTCGCGTACGGCTGTGGCCACGGTCGTATTGCTGGTGACGCTGCGTTTCCTGCTCGGCGCTACCGAGGCCTCCACCTATCCCGTGGCCGCGCGCGCCGTGCACCAGTGGATGGTTCCGGAACGCCGCGGCTTCGGCAGCTCGCTCATGCTCATGGGGAGTTCAGTTGCATCCGCGTTTACCGCGCCCTTCGTTTCCTGGAGCATGCTGCGCTTCGGATGGCGTGCCTCCTTTTATCTCACCTCGATAGTTGCTTTCGCTGTAGGCCTGCTTTGGCTGAGCTTCAGGCAAGCGCCTCCTGCCTCCGAACAACCTGCGCCCGTGGCGTCTTCGCGACGACGGGCGGGACAGTGGTTGAACACCAATGTGGTGCTGCTTTCGCTTAGCTACGTTTCCGAAGGCTATCTGCTGTTCATGTTCATATCGTGGCTGTATATCTACCTGGTGGAGGTGCGAGGCTTCAGCTTGGCCAAGGGCGGACCCGTTGCCGCGCTGCCATGGTTGGCGGCGATCGCGGCCACTCCGCTGGGAGGGTTTCTCTCTGACCGGATCGCGGTGCGCTGGGGCAGGATCGCAAGCGCCCGCATTCTCATCATGACGGGATATACATCGTCCGGGGTGTTGCTACTGGCAGCGGCTCTGGTCCATGCGCGTCCGCTTGCCGTGCTGGCGCTCTGTATCAGCCTGGGTTCTCTTTACGTTGCTGAGTCTTCGTTTTGGACAACCGCCGCGTTGATCGCAGGAAGCGATGCCGGCGTGGTCGCCGGCTTCATGAACACGGTCGGCATCCTGGGCGGTGTTGCTTCGACCAGCATCGTCCCACCGTTGGTTGAGCACTACGGATACGGAGGATGGATCGCGGCGTTTAGTTCAGGCACGGCGATGGGGATCTTCTCTGCCGCACTTTGGTGGGTGTTGGGGAGGCGCCTTGCGAAGTCCGCGTAAGACCAACTTGCCTCAGCCTTCCAACAAAGCTTATTTCTAATGGGTTTCTGTGAATCGACTGAATTCCGAAAAGCGCTCTGATGATAGCGTAAACAGGCAGGCAATCCCATTTGAGTGCCCCGAGAGGAGGCGATCAGATTGAAATTAGCGGGTATCGGTTTTCTGTTGCTGATCGCGGTGGTGGCAGGCTGGGCGTTTTGGCAACCGGCGGGCTCTTCCAGATGGAAGTTGACCAAAGAGTCCGAAGCGGTGGTGCCGGATGCCGAGCTACGCGACCAGATATTCAAGGCTCTGGATGCAGCCGAGAAAGGTCACACCGATCCACCCATTTCTCAATTTCAAGTGCGCGTCGCCACCGTGCTCACGGTGAATGGCAAAGAAGAGGTAGTCCTCGGCGGCAACTCTGAATATGGGCGCCCAGAAGGTATCCACGGTGAAACCTCCTTGCTGAACCACGTGACGGTACAGTTCGGCCCCGAGATAACACGCCACGCCGTTCGCTTTGTCGCCTTTTACGGTCAGACCTGTGGCGACAGCGGGAGCTGCGGCGATTGTCGCGATTACCAGATTGCGACCACTGACTACGAACATTTGCTTGTCGCTTGCGGTCAGGCGTCTGACCATACCGTGCGCGTACATCGCTTCATGGATCAAGTCGTCTGCGAACGCGATTTCCCGTTGGTCGATGCGGCGAAGATTCCGCTCAGCGCCGGTGAACTTGCTTCGCTGGTAAAGTCCGTTGAAGATGCGCGCACCGCCGGAATCACGCTCTTTACGCCTGGCCACAATAGCGCTGCCGCGGGATTATCCTGGTCAGGGAAAACGTATCGAGCAGCCGGGGCCGACGATGCTGCATTTCACTACCGCTATCCCATCGGCGGCATGCTGCAGCAGGCGGCTACGGAGAGCGATTATCTGATGCGCGCCATCGTGGTCGCCGGCGAACCGGGGCAATGGCCCGCCGTCAGTTACCGCGATCGTCAGTATGGCTATGAAGTCAGTACCTTCAATCATGCAGAAGGAAAGCCACCCATCACGCTGATACTCACGGATGGTCAAGGTAAATACAAACTCACCACCTTCGAGTCTGCCCTGCCCTATGCCTTCAGCACCGCCGCCTTTATGCCCGACGCCCTCAGCGCCTTCTTGAAGTCTCATCCGAATGCGAAACCGTGACATCCAGGAGTACTTTACATCCGCGCCAGTGATTAAACCGGCACTCCCTGAAAATGTGCGCTACCAGGTTCAGCGCGGAGGTGAAGATACCATTGGATCAAGATGTCATACGAGGTTCGAATGAAGGGCTCGAAGAATGCGACGGTTCAGGCTTTAGGTAGCTTTCCGGCGCCCGTCTATCGCAGAACGGTACTTGAGCAGATATTCCAGAACGCCAAAGTGTATTTTCTGGAGCCGCTGCTGGCTATCGAATACGCGCACACCCTTATGCTGGCCAGGCAGAAGATCATTCCTGAACACAGTGCAGCTGTCTGCTTACGTGGCCTGGAGCAATTGGATCTTGAGCAGATAAAGCGCGAGCCCTACGACCCCAAGGTCGAAGACCTCTACTTCTATATCGAAAAAAAACTGATCGAGATTTGTGGGCCCGAGCATGCCGGCCGGATACCGACGGCGCGAAGCCGCAACGACGTCGACATGACGATGTATCGCATGGTCTTGCGTTCGCGAACCCTCTCCGTGCTGCGATCGCTCTTAGCCTTGCGTGAGGTGATGGTGCGGCTGGCATGGGACCACAGAGCTTCTCTGATTACCGCATACACGCATCAACAGCCTGCGCAACCCACGACCCTGGGCCACTACCTGATGGCCTCTGTGGAGTGGATGGAGCGCGATACGCGCCGCCTGCAAGCTGCTTATAGCAACCTGAATCGCTCTCCATTGGGGGCGTGCGCTATCACTGGAACCGGGTTTCCCATCGATCGTGATTACACCGCTAACCTGCTCGGTTTCGACGGGCTACAATTGAATTCCTTTGGCGCGATCGCCTCGGTCGATTATTTGACGGAGGCCTGCTCCGCGTTGATGGTGAGCATGGTCAACCTGGGACGATTTACCCAGGACCTGCTGCTTTGGAGCACGGCTGAATTTGCCTATCTCACGCTCTGCGATGCTTTCGTCCAGGTGAGCAGCATCATGCCGCAAAAGCGCAACCCCGTAGCACTCGAGCACGTGCGCGCGCTTGCCAGTAGAGCGCTGATTCACGCGCAAGGGGTTCTGACGTCGCTGCACAACACACCTTTTGCCGATATGAACGATGCGGAGGACGATCTGCAGCCAACCGCCTACAACGCTTTTGACGATGCCGCGTGTGCGCTCGATCTCGCAGCCGGCCTGTTGGAAACCGCCAAATTCAACATCGACATTATGGAGGACCGGGCACACAGCAACTTTCTTGCCGTCACTGAGCTGGCCGATGTGTTGGTCCGCTCCGGCGGCCTGGACTTTCGTACCGCGCATGAGATCGTGAGCCTGGCGGTGAAAGAAGCCGGGCGCACCGATGGCAACAAGGATCCGCAAAAGATCATCGACGGTGTCGAACGCGCTTTTCCGCAATTGACTGGAAGAGCATTGGAGCTCGACCGGGAGGTCCTCCATCGTGCGCTTGATCCGCGGCATTTCGTCGATGTGCGAAAAACTCCAGGCGGCCCGTCCGCAAAGGTGCTGGCAGAATCGATCACGGCCGCGAGGGAGAGGCTCGCAGCCGACACGAGCTGGGTTGAAGCCGCTGCGGCTCACATCGAGCGAGCCGGACATCGACTGAAAGAACAAACAGGAGCATTTCTCATCGGCAATCCTGTCGGCTGATATCCTCGCCTGATAACTTAGGGGCAGATCCTGTTTAGAGGAGATGTCCGTTGCGTGGGAAATTAGCGTGGTGCATCGCTGCTGCGACGGCGATTCTGATGGGCTGCTCGGGCCGCGCGGCTGCTGCGCCCGCGCCACTCGAGATCCGCGTGGTGGTCGTGACCACCTTCGAGGTTGGCAACGACACCGGTGACCAAGCCGGGGAGTTTCAGAATTGGGTCGAGCATTACCCGTTAACCGAGGTTCTTCCGTTTCCGCAGGGCTTCCATCCGCTGCGCTACAACGCTAATGACCACGTGCTGGGCATCGTGACCGGCGTCGGCAAGTCGCAGGCGGCGGCCTCGATCATGGCCCTCGGCCTGGACCCGCGCTTCGATTTCAGCAAGGCCTACTGGATCCTGGCCGGCATTGGCGGCATCGATCCCAACCGCGCCTCGGTCGGCTCAGCGGCTTGGGCCAGTTCTATCGTCGACGGCGATCTGGCCTACGAAATCGATGCGCGAGAGATCCCTGAACACTGGTCGAGTGGCATCGTGCCCTACGACCGTTCGACGCCGCTCGAGCAACCGGCGCCGCCGGCCGTCTCAGTGAACGGAAATATGGCACATGAACTGAACGATGGGTTCGTAACCTGGGCCTGTGACCTGACACTCGGCGTCGTGCTGGCGGACGATGACAAGCTCAAGGCGGCGCGCGCCGGCTATCCTGACTTCCCCAACGCGCAGCAGCCTCCTTTTGTGATGAAGGGCGATACGCTGACCGCGGACCGCTTCTGGGTCGGCGCCAGGATGAACGAGTGGGCGGAACAGTGGGTGCCCTACTGGACCAAGGGCGTAGGCCGTTTCGTTACCTCGGCAGAGGAAGACGCAGCCTATTTGCAGGCGCTCACCTTCCTTTCTCATGCCGGCCGGGTTGATCTTTCACGCGCACTCGATCTCAGAACCGGCAGCGACTTCACGGTTCCGCCCAAGGGCGTGTCGGCGGCGGACTTTCTCAAGACCGAGGCGACGGGCAACTACGCCGGCAATGCAGAGGCGATCGAGAACGCCTATCGCGTTGGCAGCCCCGTGGTACGCGAGTTGGCGCAGCATTGGCCGCGCTATCGGGAGACGGTGCCCGCAGTTAAGCCCTGAGGCCAGCCGCTTTCATCTCCAGACGGCCAATAGACCGCCGATAATCAGCAGGCCAACGAACCAGTAGCCGGCATTGATGGCGAAAAGTTTGAAGGGACGGTTCTCATAGATGCCTTGCGGGAACTGTGTCGCCGCGAAGAACCCGAGCCAGCTAATGAAGCCGACAAAGACGCCCGTTAGGTAGCTGTCGGCTCCAGACCAGAGTATGAAATGGAGCAGGACAAACGCTACCAACAAGTCTCCGATGAAAGAGGAGATCATGCCGGCGGCGAGGCCCTTCATGGGCCCGCCGGGAACGATGCCCAGCGCGGCCATCCAGGGCTTGGCAAAGAGCGCGGGAGAGTACCATGCAGCGCCGAGCAACCACAGGATCAAGGCGGATACAAGCAGAGCCCAATGGTTCATATGGTGCAAGTGATGAAAAGACATGTCCACAGTGCTCTCTCAGCTGAAAGTGGAATACCGGGGTGGGATCGACCTTGCCGCACCAGCTGAGCAACTGTCAAGCGCATTCCGACTTGCAATCAGTTCGCCGCAGGCCGTTCGGCTGTATCGACCACCAGCGCATCCACCGGCCCCTTTGTCGCCTCCAATTTCAAGCCAAGCTCTTGCTGGATGGCCTCGAAGAGCGGCGGGCTTGTAGCGGCCGCGGTGGCCGGCGGTACGTCGCCGCCGAACTGCGTCTCGTCCGGCGCCCACTCCAGATCGAAGTCGTACCTGCCGGAAAGGCCGGTCTTGTCTACAACCGGGCGATCGAGTATGGCCCGTTGCAGCAAAGAGACGAAGTTGCCCATAGTCGCGTTGCGGCCCGGCAGCACGATACGCTGCGGATAGACCACGCCCGGGCCAACGACCGCCGGGTCATCGGGACGCGCGGTGCTCTCTTTGAGCTTTGGCCCGCTCTTTGCCAGCTCCAACTGGTAGATCGAGAAAACTTTTGGCTCGCGGTGAAACGTAAGCTTGAACCGATCGGCAAGCAGGCTTCGCAACATCGTCATCTGCTCATCATGGTCGGGCCGCACATCGCCCGGCGTCACGGCAAGAATGTCGTAGTGGTCGGTGCCGATCCAAGCCGGACCGCCGGAGATGGTGCGCGGGTTGAGATCGTAAGCAGCCGCGATGAGCAACTTCAGCGTGTAGTCCTTTTCGACAAACCGATTTGTCCCTGCATGGTAATGAACCGGCCGCTCTTAGGGTCGGAATCTACCGGCTTGACCGTCGCCACTTCAAAGGCGTCGAACTTCGGGCGCGGCGCCGGGGACTGCGCCAACATTGCGCAAGTGGAAATAGCCAGCGCGGCCAATGCGAATCGTCGGACCATAAAACTCCACCTCTGAAGCAATCACGTGACTTACGGAACACTCTAACCCAGCCTAAAGGCCGAAAGACCGCCGCCGGAGACATTATTTGCAATTCCGCCGGGCGAAAACGGAGGTTGGGCGTCTGTCTCCATAGAAGGGAAACATGGCGTCAACCGAGGGCTGCAGCTTGGCGTTGCCGTTTATGGAGGATGCTCGGCCGGCGGTCGATCTTGCCGCCATCGTCGAAGCCTACTCGACGCTGCTGTTCCGCATAGCCAACTCCGTGCTGAGAAGCAGGAGCGAGGCCGAAGACGTGGTGCAGGATGTTTTCCTTCGCGTGGTGCAGCATCGCCATTCCCTTTCGACCGTACGCGATATGCGCGTTTGGCTGGTTCGCATCGCCTGGAACCTTGCCCTCGACCGCAAGAGACGCAAACGGCCGGAGCAACTGGACGAGAGCTTTCGCCAAATCGCTGGCCAGCGCAACTATGCCGGCGGATGCGGCGATGGAGGAGGCACAGCGCTTTCGTTCCGTTCTGCGGGAAATGGAGAGATTGCCCAAGGGGGAGCGCCACGTATTGCTGCTCTCCGCGATCGAGGAGTTGAACACGGCAGAGATTGCCGCCGTACTGGGGCGAAGCGAGTCCGCAGTGCGGGCCCTGCTTTCAAGAGCGAGAGCGCGACTACGAGACCGGCTTTCCGGGGAGCGCATTGAAGGAGAAAAGGAATCGCGATGAAAGAAGCTGACGCGACGATCGAAAGGCTACTGGCCGGGCTGCGCGACGCGGAGCCTCCTGGAGGAATGGAGCGCCGTATCCTCGAGGCGCTTGACGGGATGGGGGTTCGTCGAGGGGCAGCCCCCGCTTCGCTCTGGCGCCCGGCGATGGCGTTGCTCTTGGCATGCGCGGTGATCTTGGCGGCCGTCGTCATGGTTCACCAACACTGGCATACGCCGGCAAATTTGATTCGTTCGACCAGATGCCGATGTGCTCAAGGCGACGCGGCCGGAGTTGGTCAGGCAGAAGGCGCCCACTGAGCCTCCGCGAACAATGCCGCATACGCTTAGTGAGGCGCCCCATGGAAGTGCACGCTGCGGAAGAGGCTCAGGCAGGCAGCTTCCCTGCGCCGCCTTTGCCTTTGACGGAGCAGGAGAAATTGCTGCTCCGTCTTGCGCATCGTGGGGACCCGGAGAATATGGCCATACTCAATCCCGATGTGCGGGCGGCGCAGACGGCCAAGGCTACGGAACAGTTTCAGCAATTCTTTGAAATCAATGCCCTAGAGATGAGGAGCCAAAGTGAATAAGCAGAAGACAGCCAATTGGACGAGGAAGCTACTGATAGTGGCCATCACCCTGGCAACGGCCTGCTGTGGGATGACGGCGGTTGCGCAGGAGCAGGCAGCGGACGCAAAAGCCGGCCCGGAAATCTATCAGACCCTCTACCTCACTAACCTAACGCAGCAGAATGACGCCACCGAGCTTCTCACCGACCTACGAAATATGTTGCCAAAGTCAAAACTGTATTACGTGCCGTCGCAGAGCGCAATGTCCATCCGAGGCTCCGCGGAGGACATTGCACTTGCACAGAAGATCCTTTCCGACCTTGACAAGACCAAGAAGATTTATCGTCTCACCTACACTATGACGGAAAAAGATGGAGGGAAGACCATCGGCACCCAACATTTTTCCTTCATCATAGCCTCGGGCAGCAGGACGGACTTCAAGCAAGGCAGCAGAGTTCCGGTAGTCACCGCGAACTTGTCCTCCGGGAGCGCGAACACTGAGATTACCTACCTGGATATTGGGCAGGAGGTTGACGCTTCTCTGGACGGCTATCTTGATGGGGTGCGCTTGCGCACCAAGGTCGTGCAATCCGGCATTGCGGAAGATAAATCTGCCGTAGGCCCGCAGGCCCCTGTCATCCGGCAGATTACGTATGAAGGAACCTCGACCTTGGTCCAGGGCAAACCGCTGGTACTTGGATCATTGGATGTTCCCGGTAGTACGCGGCACCAGGAGATTGAGGTCGTTTCGGAACTCGTTCGCTAGCTACCAAGCGATAGCTTTCGCCGCAAAGCTCTACGCAAGTACGAACAGCGATTCTCCTTGTTGCTTTCATCAACTTCATCCCCCGAAGAAGTCGATGAAAGTGTTCTTAGAGAATCGCCGCTTGTTGATGAGCATACTGGTTCTGGATCAGCTCACAATGCTTCTTGCGTTACGCCAGGGCAATCTCAGTTGTATGCTGCAGTGCGATCGTCAGTAACGTGACGGAACCTTTGTGGCACAGCCAGGTAATAGGTCCGGCGACAGGGCCCACGTCATCGGCTGGAAGTGCGGAGTCTGCGCTAGAACTCCACTTCCAACTCAGTCCTGCAGGGGGCCACCCGCCCTTCGTTAGGCAAGGAGACATCACAGAGACCCTGCAGCAACTCGGATGAATGGTGCGACGGAGGGAGATGCGTGTTGTTTTTCCCGCTGTTGCCACGGTGGGAGGCTGCTACGGCCTGTAGGGTATAATTATATAAAAGATGGGTAGAAAGTATACCGTAGGCTTAAATATCAAGAATGAGGAAGCCACCTCCCTGATCCATGAACTTGCCGCCCTGACCGGCGAGAGTCTTACCACGGCTGTAACCATAGCCGTTCGCGAACGGTTGGAGCGTATCCAACAGCGAGAACCAGGGGATCTAGCCAAGAGGCTTCTACAGATCGGCAAGCTTTGCGCCGGTCATCTCAAAGAACCTTTTCACAGCATCGACCACGGAAAATTGCTCTACGACGAAAAGGGCCTGCCCAAATGATCGTCGACACCTCTGCGCTTGTGGCCATCCTGCGCGACGAACCGGAGGCACGAAGATTCGCCACTGCCCTGGCGAACGCCCAGGAGCGCCGTATCTCCGCAGCAAACTTCCTGGAAGCCGCAATTGTGATTGACGGTAGTCGCGATCCGGTGGCCAGCCGGCTCTTTGACGATCTACTGCGCGAGTCCAGAATCCGCATAGAGACGGTTACAGAAGAGCAGGTGCGGATTGCGCGCGAAGCCTACCGCGACTTTGGCAGGGGAAGCGGCCATGCGGCTGCGTTGAACTTTGCAGATTGCTTCGCTTATGCGTTGGCGAGGACTTCCGGTGAGCCGCTGCTATCCAAGGGACGTGACTTTACCCACACCGGTATTCCTGCTGCGACTTTTTAGGCTCGCTTCCCATCGACTCGCAGATAACGTTTGACAGCGTCAAGCAGCAGCGGGTTTTACATTTGCGGTTACAGATAGATGGTGTGTTTGACGAGCTTGGTTTTTGCCGGGCGCTGGGTAAGGACCCGGAGGGCGGAACAAATCCCATGGCGCCTGGGGTTCAGGAAGGGAAATTCTTGAACGGCTAATTCGCCAGACTATCGCTATCGACGCTGACGCTCTTCCAAATCTCGCTCGCGTTCCAGCCTGGCTACGAGGAGAGCGGCGGAAGTTTCCGTCGCTTCCGGGCAGATGCTTTGCACGTACTCTTTTGCAATTTGGTGAACCGCCTTCGGTTCCACTTCTTTGAACTCCGCTACTGTGTCACCATTGGGAGCGACTACAAGGACGCTATTTCCCAGCCGCCTCTCTTCCAGCAGCACCGCGGCCAGTGTGATGCCCATGCTGAGGATTTCGTCGGGCGCATAGCCGTACTCGTGAGTGAGGTATAACACTTGTTCTGTCAGATCAGAGGTAAGCTTAATCTTCATGTGGGGCCCGCGTGACGATGAGAGCGTAGTCACTAAATCCTTTATCGTGAAAGCATTTGTCTCATTTAACCCGCAGATTTCGCTTGCGGAAATGCCACTTCCGGGCAAGGTACGCGGATGGTCCACGGCAACTGGCCCTGTGAGCTGTCGTGTCCTCACCCGTTCACCGGGCTGTAAACCGTGCACAGTACGCTGCGCTAGCCTGGCGTGATCCGCGGCCTGACTTGCGACTGCGGCGGCAAACGAGGAATCGCGAGTATATTCGAAGTCGATTGGAAAACTTGTCCATTTCCGGGACGGAACGCATCCATAGTGGTAGAAGAAACTAAATGTGGCACAAAAAAGTGAGGTTATTGCATGGGAAGAATGACCCGGTTCGCCCTCATTGCCGTCGGCGCCGTTGTAGCGCTGGTGGTTCTTGTTGCAGTTTGCCTGCCCCTGTTCCTCAATGCGGACAGTTTTCGCGCGCGGATTGAGTCCACCCTGACGAAATCACTCGGCCGGAAGGTGACCATCGGAAAACTGGATCTATCCGTATGGTCGGGCGGCCTGGTGGCTACAAATGCCACCGTAGCCGACGACCCGGCATTCAGCACGCAGCCATTTATTCAAGCAGATAGTGTCAAAATCGGGGTCGAGATTCCTTCCCCTGATTCTGAGCAAGCAGATCCGCATACGGGGATTCTCCCTGGAGTCGCCCAAAGTGCAATTGCTGCGCGCCGCCAACGGCACCTGGAACTACTCCACCATCGGAAAGACATCGTCCACCGCCCAGGATGTGGACACCAAGCAGGCCTTTCCGGATCTGACGGTGGGACATGTGACCGTAGAAAATGGACGGTTCACGGTGGGGATGCAGCCGGCGCCTGGCGCGGCGGCGAGCGCTCCCGTGCGCGTGTACGACCAGGTAAATCTTGAGGCGAAGGATTTTGGCTTCAAAAATTCGTTTCCCTTTTACGGTTTCCGCCCATCTCCCCGGCGATGGTACGGTCAGTCTGAAAGGCAACGCAGGACCGATCAACCAGCAGGATGCATCGGCTGACGCCCTTCTCCGGGAATCTGGAGATGAAGCACATCGATCCGCTGGCGGCTGGTTTTGTGGACGCCTCGGACGGCGTCACTGGGCTGATCGGCGATATGGTTTTGGATGCCAGCTGGAACGGGCAGCAAATGCATGTGGCCAAGCTGCTGGTGGATAGCCCACAAATCACCCTCGTACGCAGCAATACACCCAAGCCTGCGGCACCGGCACCGGCACCCGCGGCTGCCAATCCCGAGGGGACCACCATGCTCCAAAATCTCTCGGTGGACGATGCCCAGATCAAGAACGGATCGGTGACCCTCAAAACTGCCGGGCAGCCGGGAGCGGCCGTCTATCAGCAATTAAATGCACAGATTACGAACCTGACCCCGAAGACCTCGTCGCCCTTCAATGTGAGCGGGCAACTTCCTGGAGGGGGCTCAGTAAGCGCCAACGGAAAGGTAGGACCATTTAATCAAGCGAACAACGCGGCCACCCCGCTCGATGCGCAAGTGACGCTGAAGCACGTGGAGCTGGCCTCATCCGGCGTTCTGCCGCCGGACGCCGGCATTGGCGGCACCGCGGACTTGCAGGCTCAGGTG
>CAWCAZ010000067.1:0-24955 GCA_963793525.1 uncultured Acidobacteriaceae bacterium | reverse complement strand
ATGTCTACCGCGCAAACCCTGATCCGTGGGACTTTGGGACCAGCCTCTACGAACAGCAGAAATATGCAGCGACTCTGTCGGTGCTGGGTACCAGGCATTTCGAGTCTGCCTTGGAGGTCGGTTGCTCGATCGGCATTCTCACCAGCCGGCTGGCATCACGTTGCGACCACCTGCTTGCCCTGGATTTCGCCCCTTCTGCGGTCAAAGCGGCGCGCGCCCGTTGTGCTCCTTATCCAGGCGTGCAGATCGAGCAGATGCAGGTGCCATGCCAGTGGCCCGAGGGTTCCTTCGACTTGATTCTCTTCTCTGAGGTTTTGTATTTCCTCGATGAAAGCGATTTGATGGAGACCTGTGCCCATGCCCTGGGTTCTCTACGCCCGGGGGACAGGTGCTTCTGGTGAACTATACGGAAGAGACGGATGATCCGCTCAGCGGGGATACAGCCGCCTCTTCTTTTATCAAGGCAGCGGCCCCCACCTTGCAACCTATCTATCAAACACGTCAGCCACATTACCGGCTCGACCTGCTTGCATTTGTGGGCTAGCCCCTTGCTGTCCCACCCCGCATCCTATATTTGCAGGGGAAGGAGGCAAGTCATGCCGGAAAAAGAAGTAGTCGACCAGGCAGAAGAAGATCTGCGGGAAGGGAAGTCGCCGTCCACGGCCGCCGGAGAATTTGTCCACGAAGAGATCGAACACGTGCGGGAAGGGAAGCACGGCGCACGTTCGCCACAACAGGCAATCGCAATCGGGCTGAGTAAGGCTCGTCGGGCCGGCATTCCGCTTGCGCCTCCCAAGCCCGGAAAGACAAAAGAGGCCACGCGAAAGAGCGCAGAGCGAGACTACCGCAAAGGTCAATCAGGAACCGCGAAGAAGGTATCGGCTAAACGGTCGCGCGCGACCGAAAATGCCTTGAAAAAGGAACCACGCTCGACGGCTTCGCACAAGGCACTTTCCGCCCACGCAAAAAAAGCTGCGAAGTCGCGCTAATGACTTCGAAGCAGCCTCCATGCCGTCTAAGTTGAGGGGCTTTGGCCCCTCGGGTTCCGCTTCTCCGCGCTGTCGCAGATGCTGGGTGCCCCATTCAAGCCACTCTTTGGCTTGAGTGGATAACGGCCCTCGATGTGCCGTTCCTTAACAACCGTGCCCGCCCAAAGAGAAATAAAAATTGCAGGTGCCGCTTCTCCACGTTTCCGCAGGACTAAACACCCACTTCTTTAGGCAAATACTCCTTGCTGACGCTAACGTACCCGTCGCGGGCAACGCGCTTCCCACGTTCCCGGTACATCGCTTCATCCTGCGGCTGCCACGTACCCAGGCCATCGACATAGCGGTTGTACATGCAGAACGCAGCCGCAATCAGCACCGTATCGTGGATCTCCTTATCCGTAGCGCCCTGCGCCCGCGCGTTCACCACATCTTCGCCAGTGACGTGCTTGCCGCCCTTTTGCACCTGTCCTGCAATCACCAGCAGCGCCTTCAACTTGGGCGAGATCTCCGCGTTCTGAAAGTCATGCTTCACTTTCTTCACCAGCGCCTCGTCCTCGTTCAGGCTCGCTGCTGCGATCGCGCCATGGATGGTCTGGCAGTAGTAACAATCGTTCTCTGAGGAGACATAGGTCGCAATCAGCTCGCGCTCGCCAGGAGTTAGCGAGTTAGGCCCGTGCAGCAGGATCTCGACCAATTCGTTGAGGGGTTTCGCAGTCTCCGGCCGGAAAGCCATCGCACCGCGAATTCCAGGAAGACCTTCGGGTAATTGAATATGAGCCATATGGAGGAAGTCCTTTCAGGAAGTGATGGGCACGGTCGATTTCTCGACCATGGATTTGGAAAAGAAGAAACGGCGGATAGGGTCGCCGCAGAGCACGATGGCGAGACCGAGAACCGCGGGAATAGGATCGTGCATCAGGATCATCAAATTGATCACGGCGCATCCCAGCAAAAAAACCACCGGCGCCGCCGGAAACCACCGCGCGCGCACACGCTCCTGCAAGCGAAAGAGAGACGCCGCGGAAAGAGCAAGAAAACACACCGCCGAGAAGATGATGAAGGAAAGGATGCGATCGAAGGCGCCGAAGCAGAGAACCAGCAGGGCAAGCCCGGTTTGCAACAGCACAGCATTTGCCGGTGTTCCAAAACGGGGATGCAAACGCCCGCAGGCGGAGAAAAACGCGCCGTCCTTTGCCATGGCGTAGTAGACGCGCGGGGCTGCCATGGTGAGAGCCATCAGCCCGCCCAATACCGACAGCAGCACGCAGCCGGAGAGGATCTTTCCTCCCAGGCTGCCGAAGAGTGCCTCGCCGAACTGGGCGACGAAGGCGGTGTTCGAAGCGATGCGCTGCAACGGCACCACGGAAAGAAACGCGAAGCTTAGCAACAGGTAGACAGCGGTCACCAGCAGCACCCCTCCGGTGAAGGCCAGCGGAAGATTGCGCCGCGGATTGCGCACCTCACCAGCAATCTTGCCCGCTTCCCACCAGCCGCCAAAGCTGAAAAACGCGCTGACCGTAGCCCCGGCAATCGCGCCGAAGATGGGTTCCGATCCGGGCCGCCGCTCCGCAAGGGGCATCAGATTGGCGATGGAGGCGTGCCCGGAGAAACAGGCCCATCCAACCAGGCAAAGCAGCACCCCAATCTTGAGCAGGTTGGCGCTCGCCATCATGCTCCGGCTGAGACGCGTTCCCACACTATTGAGTACTGCGAGGCAGACGAGAATAATGACAGGAATCCAAAAGGCCTGCCGGGCTGAACCGCCGGTCAGAGAGAGCACATAGGGAGCGGCGCCTACCGCCAATGCGGCTGCCAGCCCCGGGTCCAGCACGGCGGCCGACATCCATCCGTAAAGAAACGCGATGCGGCTGCCGTATCCCTCACGGAGATAGACATACTCTCCGCCGGCCAGCGGAAAGCGGACCGCAAGCTCCGAGTAGCAGAGAGCGCCGCACAAGGTGATCAGCCCCATACCGCACCAGACTGCGGCGAGCAGCAAGGGCGAACCTAACGACTTCGCCATCGCGGCAGGGGTCAAGAAGATCCCGAGCGCGATCGACTGCCCCATAACCAAGGCGATCGTTCCCGGCAGGCCCATGCGCCTGTGCTGATCCATGAGGATCACAGATTACCTTCCCTGGTATGTGTTGAGCATCAACCAAAGGATTGAGATCGGAGCTTACCGCGTGGATGCAACCTGCGGCTGTCGCGCGCGCGCGAGTTGAGCATGTAGTAAGTCGAATACAGCTTGCATGCCAAACCCCGTCTTGGCGGATACTTCAAAGACCTGCATTCCAGGACGAACGCTCTCTATATTGTGGCGCGCCGCCGGGAGGTCAAACTCAGCTGCCTCAGCCAAGTCCACCTTGGTAATGATCGCCACGTCGGAACTATTGAAGATGGTGGGATATTTTAATGGTTTGTCTTCACCCTCGGTAGCCGAGAGCAGGACAAATCGAAGCTCTTCTCCCAGGTCGTAGCTGGAGGGGCAAACCAGGTTTCCCACATTTTCAATGAAGAGAAAATCGATTCGGTCCAGGTGCCACGATTCAAGCGCCTTGTCCACCATTTGCGCATCCAGGTGGCAGACCGTTCCGGTATTGATCTGTCGTACGTTCGGCGTCGCGCGCCGTAGCCGTGCGGCATCGTTTTCAGTGGCCAAGTCCCCCACCAGGGCAGCCACACGGCAATCCTGCGCCAATCCCGTGAGCAGCTTCTCCAGGAAGGCCGTTTTCCCCGAGCCTGGGCTTGAGACCAGGCCTACGACGCAGGTGCCCTCTCTGCGAAAGCGCTCGCGCAAATCGCGGGCCAGCAGATCGTTCTGCTTGAGAACTTTGGCCCTGACTTCCACCATGCGGGTGGTCATGCCGCAATCTCCAATGAGGCAACTTCGATTTCGCGGCCAGAGACGATCTTTTGCCCTGGGCTCCCGCACTCCGGGCAGCTGAGTTCATAGAGGGAAGGAGGCACGCGCTCTTTCTGACAGCTCTCACAGTAAATGATCAGTGGAATGGTCTCGATCACCAGCCGCGATCCCTCCAACAAAGAGCCTTCACAGGCAAGTTCGTAGGCGAAGAGCAGGGCCTCTTTATCCACTCCGGAAAAGGCCCCCAGCTTCAAGTGCACTGCCTCGACATCCAGCCCACCGCGGTTCTCCGACTCCTCGGTGATCTGGTCGATCATGCTGATGGCGATCGACAGCTCGTGCATCTTTCCTCCTGGCAGTCTTCAGAAAAAGTCGCTTTTCTGAAGGGTACGGCCTTCCTCGCCGCAGCGAGCATCAGCCGTACGTAAACGCTTTAAGCCAATCCGGCTTTCGCAGCCTCCCATCGTTACATCGAACGGATCTTAAGATATCGGCGCAGGTCAGGAGCGACCGTAACTGCCAGACCGATAAGTACCAATCCGAGTGCGCCTAAGACTAATTTTGCGTTCATGCGTCACCTCTCTACTTTCTGTCATTACACTAAGCTCACTTGCTTGGTTGTAGCAATGCGTTCCGCCAACTCCACCACCATCTTTGCTGCCTCTTCCACCGCGGCCTGCACCGGCGGTGATAAACCCATGCGTCCTTCCAACTCATCGCCGAAGTCCTGCGGCTCACAACCCACCACCAGCACCTGTGCGGAAATTGTGCCCTGGGAAGCAGCGAGGTGCAATACCCGCACTGGATCCATGCCGTGCGGATTGATCTCCGTCTCCGCCGACGTTCCACCGGATAATGCCGCCAGATCCGGTTCCATCACGTAGAGCGTGCCAGGCGCTTCGCCGCGCGGCAGCGCATCGACAATGATGACCGCATCCCAGGGATCGAGCAGCGCGTAAGCCAGGTCGAAGCCCCGGATACCAAAATCCTTCACTTTCACGCTCTCGGGCAATGGCCGCTTGCTGAGCGCAAGCGCCACCTCAACCCCAAATCCATCATCCCCAAGGAAGATATTGCCCACGCCTGCAACCAGAATCCTTGCCGTCATGTGGGCTCTCCTTTCAGCACAGGCTCAATCTCATCGGGAGAGAAGAAGAAGCGGTGTCCTGGCTGGCGCATCATGCCGAACTCCCGGCCCGGGTCGTCGTCCAGCACCAAACCCAGCTGAACATGGTCTTCGAAGTCCTGCTCAATCGCTTCAATGACCGCAATCTTGCCCGCCAGGGCCATGTCGAGAATATCGGCTTTCTTCTTCGGGTTTATGCGCACCCGGTCGCCGACCCGCAACTCGATGCCAAAGACGCGCACGCTCTCCGGGGGTGCCGTCGCTTCCTCAAAAGGATTCCAGTCCCAGTTCATCGTGTGTCGCCTCGAATTTCACGCAACCCGCGGATCACCCCATGCGCTTTCAGCAACGAGTCAGAGGAGAGAGCCTCCGTGCGTTCCAGAATCCTGCGCGCGCGGGGATCCCCATTCCGCATTTCCTCTTTCTCGAGTCGGTGAGCGTGAGCACGCGCAACGTCAGCATCTCGTCCATCTCCGTCCCGTCAAAAAAGTCGCCTTCGCTCTCCGGCGCAATCTTGGGATAGTCGTACAAGATGATGGGCGAACAAAACATCATGCTTCGATCTGGCTCCTCGCCCACTAACACCGGGAAAACACCGGTATTGCAACAAGCCGCAACCGCTTCGCGATAGGCCGGGTCCGGATCAAGGAGGGAGACAAACTCTCCGCCGCTGATACCCAGCAGCAGATGCGCGGAGACGAAAGATAAGGGAAGCGCCTCGTCTCGTTTCGCTCCGGCGCCAGCTCGGCAATGGACTCGCGTTCTGCACCTCGAGGCGGAACTTGTACACGCCATCCTGAAGCATTTCCGCGCCAATGCTCACCTGCAGCTCGCAAGTTTTGCAGTCGCGGAGTGGAGGGACCTGCGGTTTCCATTTCGATCGCCAGCGAAACCGGAGAAGTGACAAGATCGCCGAGCCGCAACCCGGCATGCTCTGAAGTACGCTCGACCGCTTCATCCCATGCCAGCGAAGGGTCCGTGAGCTTATCTGTACTCTGCGTCGGGACCAGCTGCAAAAAGCTGATCCTCACGTCAAGCCTAGCCTCCGCATCCGCCACCGCAAGACACTCAGCAATCAGGCGGAAGGGTTCCTGGGGACGCTGCGCCTCCGCATAAACGCGCGGGTAGAGAGTTCCGAAATTCCAACGCTGCCGGTTCTTGATCGCGGTCGGCCGATAGGGATACAGAATGTATCCCTCGTAAAGAATCGCAGCCGCAATCTTTCTCCGCGCCGTCGAAGTTCATGCCTTAACCTCGTAGCGTCGGCCGCCAGCGCCCGGCTGATGGCCTGCTCCCACGTGGGAATACCGTGCCGCACCTTGTACTCGTAGAGCTGCTCGAATACATCACGCCGCAAGCATAGCCACGACGTATTGGGATAGTGCATCTCCATCATCTCTTTCCACGCGGAGATGGGCAGCCGGTAGTTGGCCTCGCGATCCCACGGTACTTGGGCGACCTGAAGCGACCCATCCTCACCCTGGTAAAAAACCGTGCCGCTGAACATCACGCAAACGGGAATATCGCCCGTCTCCAGCGCGTGAAAGTACTTCGTCGCCGCAACATTGAAGTCAAATGTGCACGGAAGCTGCAGGTCGACGAGCACGTTGTCGGTAAAGCCCAGGAACAGCCACTGTGGCATTCATCCACAGCAGCGGTCGCACCGTGCGGCTCCATCGCTCCGGTGTGCCAAAAAGGTCGAGCAGCTTCTCCTGCTCCTGGGGAACATAGCGTCTTTTTGACGGCTCGATCTGCACCTGGCAGCGCAGCGTAAGTGTGTGGATCGCCTCGGATGCCGGCAGGTTCGTGATGCGCAGCTTCAAAGCAATCAGAGGAGCGGCTGCATGCGGAACGGCCTCAGCAGCTTCGATCTTGAAATGCAGCTCAGGCATTGGCCGATTCCTTCACTTCGACGCTTCGCGTCTTCAAGTCGGCGAAGAATTGGTGGATTTCCTTCCACACTTCGGTCCCCCCGGAGAGCCCACGCCAGTGCATGCGGATCAATCCCACCAGCCGGTAGCACTCATCGACAGGAGCGATGTAGTACTGCGCCGGCGTGCCAACCCGGTTGACCAGAAAGGTCTCGACATCCGGCTCCATCTTCTGCAAAGCGGGGTGCTCCCCGGCGATCTCCGACCAGGATTCGAGGCTGAGCAGCGATTCGATCGCACCGGCAGGGCTGGGATACATCGCCATCACCTTGCCCGCTGCGCTATCGCGATAGAAGAATGCGAGGTTGATGGGAATCATCAGCGATTCCCACTGCAAGTCAGCCATCTGGAAGTCAGTGAGCGCGCGAATGCGCCGCGGCACGCGGAGAAAGTGCGCGCCTGCCTGTCCGCAAAAGAGAACAGCGCACCCATCGCACGAGCACAAAATCTCGCGCTTCTTGGGATCGAGCAGATGCTGGTGAACGGGTCCCAGCGCCGCGCTGCAAAGCTCACAGCGTTCCGCCGTGGGCGCCTTGCGCGCTGCTATCTGCCTAAGAAAAGGAAGTGTTCCTGGTGCCATCGCCGTCCCTCCGGTCCTCCTGAACCGCAACCAATGTTGGGTGCCCCATTCTCCCTGCTTTTGGGCTTGAGTGGGATAAGCAGCACCGAACTTCCAGGCCCCCCGTTCTTAGTCAAGAACGAAGCCGAGGAATCTGTTCTTCCCCTCAACGACTCTCGCTGGAAGCGAAATTACGCAGGCGGCATATGAGGCATGCTGGGGTGAATCGGCTTGCGCGTCTCGACATTAATCCCCGTCGCATCGTCTTCAAGCCGATCCACTGGCTTACGAAGCGGAGTCTCAGAAATGGAAGGCCTAACTCGAGGTACCTCTTGAATCGCCATCGCGTCGCTCCTTATTTCAGCACGACAAGGTTGGAAGTGTGGGAAGCCTCTGCCGGAGCATTCTCCGCGACAATTTCAACAATGTCGGGAGCCGCTTCGTAGAGCGCTTCTTCCACCGCGTTCTTTAAGGGTGAGGGAAGAGGACGGACAACTACCGCAGGTACCGTGCAGCTTGAGGCGAACGATGCCGTCGCGCACGCTGACCAGCTCGCAATCTCCGCCATGAGACTTAAGGTAAGGCCGGACCGCCTCGAGACCGCGAACCACTCTGGTTTCAATGTCATCAGGATGGAGGGAGTGGAGCAGGAACATGCCGGCGACGAGATTATCCTCCAGGGCCGCGCTGAGCACCCGCTCGCCCTCCGCCGTTTCCACGCACCTGTCTATCAGCCGCTGCAACGCGGCGCCATGCAGCTCAACCACGGACTGCACCAACTCCAGCGCGGCGGCCCGAACCTCCGGGTCGCCCGCCTGGTCGAGTTTCGCTGCCAGTTTCTCTACGTGTTCACTTTGGGCGCGGAACTCTCCGCGCCGCGGTGCGGCCATCGGTTGCTCAGCGCTGGCCGCCATTATTCAGGCCCCGCCGCCCCGAACATGGGTGAGTGTTTTACTTCGATCACCTTGCCGTCCCCGACGTACATGTGTACTCCACAGGGCAAGCATGGGTCGAAGCTGCGAACCGTGCGCATGATGTCGATGCCCTTGAAGTTCTCCGGGCCATTGTCCTCGAAGATGGGTGTATTCTGCACCGCATCTTCGTAAGGACCAGGAGTTCCGTAGACATCCCGCGGGTTCGCATTCCATGGCGTGGGTGGATAAGGATGGTAGTTGGCGATCTTGCCTTCGCGGATAACGACGTGATGAGAAAGCACTCCGCGCACTGCTTCGTGGAAACCGCATCCGATAGCTTCCTCAGGCACCTTGAAGTCAGACCACGTCGAAGTGCGGCCGGCGTTCAACTCACCCAGCGCCTTTTCCACAAAATACAGCGCCGTCGCTGCCGCGTATGCCTGGAAGTAGGTACGAGCCCGATCCCGCTCCAGCGTATTGCTCCACTGCGGAATCTTCCACTCGAACTGCGTTTCAGGCAAGCATCGCCGTTTTGGGAAGATTGATCTGCACGCTGTGGCCGGTAGCCTTCACGTAGCCAATATCGACCAGCCCGGAAAGCGCCGTGGACCACAGCCGCGCGATCGGTCCGCCGCCCGTGTCGAGCGCCAGGTGGTCCCCAGTGCGCTGGTCATACCACCGCGGTGACATAACCCACGTGTAGTTGCCGCCGAAATCTCGCTTCTGCGGGCGGGGAAGAGTCGTCTGGTTCCAGGGGTGATGCTTGTCCACCGGATTCCCCAACGGGTCTCTGGCGACGAAGGTCTCTGAGCCCTGCCAGTCGTCATAGTAGGAGCTGCCCAGCAGAATCCTGATATTCAGGTTGATGTCAACCAGGCTGTTGGTGACCAGCTTTCCATCCACCACCACGCCGGGCGTCACGTACATCTTCCGCCCCCACTCCGCCATGTTCTTGTATGTGTAATCGCAGCTGTCCGGATCGTTATACGATCCCCAACAAGCCAGCAACGTGCGCCGCAGGCCAACCTTCTCATACCCGGGCATGGCCTCATAGAAGAAGTTGAAAAGGTCGTCATGCAGAGGCACGACCCTCTTCATGAATTCGACATACTTCATCAGGCGAACCAGGTAGTCGGTAAACAGCTGGATAGTGGCCACCGTGCCCACTCCGCCGGGATACAGCGTGGATGGATGCACGTGGCGGCCTTCCATCAGGCAGAACATCTCGCGCGTCATGCGGCTCATGGCCAGCGTCTCGCGATAGAACGAGCCGGTGAAAGGATTGAGCGCGGTCATGATGTCGGCAATCGTGCGAAAGCCGTGCTTGTCCCCGTTGGGGCTAGCGGTGGATTGGGCTTTAGCCCAGACTCCGGGATTGGTCTCCTTCACCATCTGCTCGCAAAAATCCACGCCCACCAGGTTGTCCTGGAAGATGTTGTGATCGAACATGTACTCGGCGGCCTCGCCCAGGTTGATGATCCACTCCGCCAGCGGAGGCGGTTTCACGCCAAACGCCATATTCTGCGCGTACACCGCGCAGGTGGCATGGTTGTCGCCGCAGATGCCGCAGATGCGGCTGGTGATGAAGTGGGCATCGCGCGGGTCTTTGCCCTTCATGAAAATGCTGTACCCGCGAAAGATCGAGGATGTGCTGTGGCACTCGGCGACTTCCCGGTTGGCGAAGTCGATCTTGGTGAAGATGCCGAGGCTGCCCACGATCCGCGTAATCGGATCCCAGTTCATTTCGACCAGGTTGCGCTTCTTCTTATCGACCTCAGAGATTGTCTCGGGATAAGTCGCCATGGTTTTTCCTTTTTGGGGTTGAATTTGCCGTTTTGATCGAAGCGCCGTTTTAGTAAGTTGTGGGCCGGTAACCGGTGGTCAGTTGCGGCCTGGAATGCCGCCATTTTGGTTCCTTGTTCACCGTGGTGTTGGTGATACTGCGCATGGTGCGGATGAAGCGCCCGTAGGTGCCGATGATGTTCGAGGAAAGCTTGGCCCCCGGCGGTTCGTCCATGAAGGGCATGAACTTATCCGGGAATCCCGGCATGGTGCATCCGATGCAGATGCCGCCCACATTCGGGCAGCCGCCAATGCCGCGCATCCAGCCCCGCTTGGTTACATTGCAGTCCACCACCGGTCCCCAGCAGCCAAGCTTAACCAGGCACTTCGATGATCCGTAGTGGGTGGCAAAGTCGCCCTGCTCGTAATACGAGCCGCGATCGCAACCTTCGTGTACGGTCTTGCCGAAGAGCCACGTGGGCCGCAGTTGCTGGTCCAGCGGAATCATCGGCGCCAGGCCTGCCACCTGGTACAGCAGGTAGAGAACGGTTTCCATGAAGTTATCCGGCTGCACCGGACAACCAGGCACATTCACAATCGGCAACCCGGCCTTGGAACGCCAATCCCATCCCAGGTAGTCGGCAAGCCCCATGGCGCCCGTCGGATTTCCTGCCATCGCGTGGATGCCGCCGTACGTGGCGCACGTGCCCGCGCCGATAATAGCCAGCGCCTTGGGCGCCAGGCGATCGATCCACTCGCAGGTAGTAATCGGCTGGCCGGTATTCGGGTTGGTCCCCATCGCCGCCCAGTATCCCTCTTTCTTGATCTTCTCGTTGGGAATCGAGCCTTCCACAACCAGCACGAAGGGATCTAACAAGCCCTTTTCTGCTTCATAAAAAAACTTCATGAATTCATCGCCGTTCTCATACGCGAGAACAGGATTGTGCAGATGAACTTTGGGCAAGCCCGGTATCGCGCCCAACAAAACGTCTTCGATACTTGGCTGTTCCGCCGCGGTAACGGAAACGCTATCGCCGTCGCAACTGAGGCCAGCTGTGATCCAGAGAATGTGAACATCAGAGACGGCGGGAGCTTTGGTGATGCTGCTTACCTTTTCAGCCATGAAATTCTCCTTCAACCGTAGGACTTACGAAGACGAAAAGCTACGCCCTGAATACCAGCGAAGCCCACAAAGATGGACGTGCGAAGCACGCATACCGCTTGTGATGTTGGTGCAGTAAATCGGGTTGGTAGAAGCAGGGCAAGCCTGTCACCTGGGGACGACATTTCACGCCACACTTCTCGTGAAATCGCCGACCGCTGAAAACTACGCCCAGTCCGCATCACTGTCAAACGCCCACAGTTCACATACTGAAGCGAATAGATTCATCTGATAATTGCTATCGGGCTTTCCCCGATTTCCATTAGCAGGAATCCCGGACGCTGGAGCAATTTCGCAATCGGTGTAAGCCGAAACCGTATTGCCCAAATTGGCTTTTTCGATCGCCCGATCTGCACAGTTACTCACTGAAAACAAATCAGCTGAGAGTCAGTCTTGTCCAAATTAGCTTTTCTCGATTGGCTAATTTTGAACAGCACTCACTAAAAACAGATCAGTATCACGCTGGCAACCGAAACAGTCCCGAAGGGTTGCCTGAGAGTCAGTCTTGCCAAATTCGCTTTTTGATGGCTATTTGAAAGCACTCACTTAAAACAAATCAGTATCACGCTGGCAACCGAACAGTCCGAAGGGACGGCTGAGAGTAGCCCAGGACGCAGTCCTGGGTGTAGATTCGCACCCAGACCAGTCCCGAAGGGGACGGCTGAGAATGTCCCAGGACGCGAGTCCTGGGTGAACCTAGACCGCACGCAAATGCTTATGAGAATCAGCAGATGCGGGGCAATTGCTCCCCGAACATTACATCCAGCACGCGTGTTCCGCCGATCTGCGTCTTCATCAGCACCATGCCTGGGTGTTCGGCGACGACCTCCCCGATGATGGCGGCATCGCGGCCCAACTCGTGCTGTCGCATTTGCCCGAGCACGGCTTGCGCCATCTCTGGTGCAACGATCGCCAGCAGCTTTCCTTCGTTGGCGACGTAAAGCGGATCCAGCCCCAGCACTTCGCACGCGCCCTTGACCGAATCGCGCACGGGAATCGATTGTTCTCGCAGTAACATTCCCACCCCGGCCCGCTTGGCAATTTCGTTCAAGGTGGTAGCTGCGCCGCCGCGCGTGGGATCGCGCAAACAATGGATGAACTCCATTCCGCCTGCGGATGGAGTGCTAAGCATGGCCGCCACCAACCCGTTCAGCGAGGCACAATCGCTCGCGATGGCGCCTTCAAATTCAAGGCCTTCCCGCTGCGACATAATGGCCATTCCGTGGTCGCCGATATAACCACTCAGAATGATCTGGTCGCCCGGCCGGGCACGGTCTGCCGAGATGTTCACGCCGCTCTCGATCACGCCAATGCCCGTGGTGGTAATAAATATCTGGTCGCCCTTGCCGCGATTCACAACCTTGGTGTCACCAGTCACAAACTGGACTCCGGACTCCGCGGCGGCCGCACGCATCGATTCCACCACACGCCGCAGATCGTCCACGGCCAGGCCTTCCTCGAGGATGAAGGCGGCGGAGAGATAGAGCGGTCGCGCGCCGCTCATCGCCAGATCGTTCACCGTCCCGTGGACAGCCAGCCGCCCAATGTCGCCGCCGGGAAAAAATATCGGGGTCACCACAAACGAGTCCGTCGTAAAAGCCAGGCGAGCACCGCCGATCGTGACCACTGCCTGGTCATCGAGCTTGTCCAAAATGGGATTTTTAAATGCAGGCAAAAAGATCTGGTCGATCAGGTCGGCTGTAAGCTTGCCACCGCTGCCATGCCCCAACACAATCTGCGCATGCTGAAAAATAGGCAACGGACAAGACCCAAACCCGGCCAGTCGTTCGCCGGCCGGTTTTTCCTCGCCCTTCGCCGATATCTGAGAACTAGCCATTGCTGTGCGTCATCACTTCGAGTTGCACTATTTCTGCCGGCTGCGACTTTAGATGCCGCCCGTACGCGTAGTAGGCAGCGCAAGCTCCCTCGGCCGATACCATCGTCGCCCCCAGAGGGCGCTGCGGTGTGCACAGCGTGCCGAACGCCGGGCAATCGTGCGGCTTTTTAATGCCGCGCAGGATCTGGCCGCTGATGCATATCTCCGGCTCGAGGGTCGCGATCTCCGCCACATCGAACAGCTTCTCCGCGTCATACAGCGCAAACTCATCGCGCAGATGGTAGCCGCTCATGGGGATGGTGCCGATGCCCCGCCACTTGCGATCGCCCACCTCAAAGACGCGTCCGATCAGCTTTTGCGCCGGCGCATTGCCATCGCGCCCAAGAACGCGCGAGTACTGGTTCTCCACCACCGCCCGTCCCTGTTCCAGCTGCTGCACTGTCATCAGCGTGCCGTGCAATATATCCAGGGGTTCAAAACCCGTCACGACGATCGGCACGCGGTAGCGAGCGCTGATGGGATCGTATTCGCGATATCCCATCACTGCGCATACGTGGCCCGGGCCGAGAAAGCCCTGCACCCGGTTGTCCGGCGACTGCAGGATCGCTTCCAGCGCCGGTGGAACCAGCACGTGCGAAACCAGCAGCGACAAATTGTTCACCTGCTCCTCACGCGCACGCCACGCCAGCATGGCGTTGGCCGGAGCCGTGGTCTCAAAACCAATCGCAAAAAACACCACCTGCTTGGCCGGATTCGCCCGCGCCAGCTTCAGGCAATCGAGCGGCGAATAAACCACGCGGACATCGCCGCCCTGCGACTTGATGGTGAACAGGTCGCCATCCGAGCCCGGCACCCGCAGCATGTCTCCGAAGGAGCAGAAGATGACATTCTTTTGCCGCGCAATCGCGTGGGCTTTGTCGATCATCTCCAGCGGGGTTACGCAAACCGGGCAGCCCGGCCCATGAACCAGCTCCACCCCCTCGGGGATCAGATGATCGATTCCGTTCTTGACGATGGAGTGCGTTTGCCCTCCGCATACTTCCATCAACACCCAGGGACGCGTCTGAATACGGCGCATCTCGCCGACAATCTTTTTGGCGACGTCGCCGTCGCGGTACTCGTCAAGATATTTCATTGTCGATAACCTCCGGGTTCCACTTCCTCAACCACGGGCGATTCCAGTTCCGTGAGTTGATCCAGATCCCTCAACGCCTGGTAGGTGCGCTCGGCCTCTGCTTCATCGATTCGGCTGATGGCAAAGCCAACGTGCACCAGCACATACTCGCCAACCTGCGTCTCCGGCACGTATTCCAGGCAAGCCTCGCGCACAATGCCGCCGAACTGAACCTTGGCCATGCGCATGCCGCGCTGGTCGAACGTCTCTACCACCTTGCCGGGTATAGCCAGGCACATGTCATTCTCCTCGCCGCAAATGCTCGTTTGCCACCACAGCCTGTCCGAGCGAAAGTCCGCCGTCGTTGGCCGGAACTTGGGCGTGCAGAAATACGTCAAAGCTGCGACGCCGCAACTCTACCACCGTCCGGCCCAGAAGGTATAGGTTCTGGAAACTACCGCCGCTCAGGCAAACCCGGTTCACCGCATCGCGTGACCCGATGCGGCTGCACACTTCGCAGATGGCCGCGCTCAAGGTGTTGTGAAAACGCGCGGAAATCTCGCCCACCCGCCGTCCCGAGGAAATATCTTTCACGATGGACACGATAACCGGCCGGAAGTCGAGCACGGCCGGCTCGCCCTCCTCTATCTCGAACTCATAGCAATCGTCGATCCCTGTTTCCGCTGCCGCCTCCAACGCGATGGCTGCCTGGCCCTCGAAGGTCACTTCGGATGCCAAACCCAACAGCGCCGCAACGGCGTCAAAGAGCCGCCCACAGGAGGATGTCTCCACCGTCTGAATGCGCCGGGCAAGCATCGTGTCCACCAGCGCAACCTGCTTCTCTTCTATACCTTGGAAACACTGGTCGGGTATCTGCCCGCCAAATGCATCTCGCAGATAGCTGAGCGCCATGCGCCACGGCTGCCGCACCGCTGCGTCGCCGCCGGGCAGCAAGACGTTGCGCAGATGGGCTCTCCGGCTGAAGCCGGCAAAATCCGCGACCAGAAATTCGCCCCCCCAAATCCTGCCGTCTGTACCAAATCCGGTGCCATCCATCGCCACGCCGAGAACCCGGCCCTGCAGATGGTTCTCCGCCATGCAGCTAACAATATGCGCATGGTGATGTTGCACGCCGATCTTCTGTGGAATCCCTGAACCCATGGCCATGCGCGTGCTCATATAGCCGGGATGCAGATCGTGAGCCACCGCACGCGGAACGACTTTGAAAACATGTTTCATGCGGTCAAGCGTCTCTTCGAAGAACCGCATCGTCTCGTAATTTTCAAGATCGCCGATATGTTGGCTCAGGATCGCGTACCGGCCTTTGGTCAGGCAGAAAGTGTTCTTCAGCTCCCCACCAAACGCGAGCACCTCGTCCATCTCGATTCCTAAATCGATACTCTGGGGCACAAAGCCGCGCGAGCGGCGAAGCACCCGTTCCCGACCCTCGAACGTGCGCGTAACAGAATCATCCACGCGCGTGAAGATGTCGCGGTTGTGCAGCAGGAACCAATCGGCGACGCCGCCCAGCTGCAGCATCGCCTCGGGGTTGCTGATCACAATCGGCTCCTCGCTCAAATTGCCGCTGGTCATCACCAGGGCAGCCCACTCGGACGGGGTCCCTGGCGAATCACTGAATAATAGATAGTGCAGCGGCGTGTACGGCAGCATCACTCCCAAGGTGTTATCGTCCGGAGCAAGGCTCGCCGAGAGCGGCCCGCCAGGCAGGCGCGGAAGAACTACGATGGGGCGCCGCGGGTGCAGCAGCGCAGCCTCGTCCTCTGCCGTCAACCTGCACAGCTTCCTGGCTGCATCCAGATCGCGCACCATCAGCGCGAAGGGCTTGTGCGGCCGCCGCTTGCGTCGGCGCAACTCCGCGACCGCCGCATCGTTGGTCGCATCGCACGCCAGCAGAAAGCCGCCCAGACCTTTGACGGCGACAATCTTGCCCGAGCGCAGCAACGCGCGTGTCTGGCGAATGATCGTCAGCGAATCCCGGGCCGCAAAAGATACATCCGCTAACGACTCGCGTGCACTCTCCACCAGGGCCAGCGACGGTCCGCAAACCGCGCAAGCGTTGGGTTGAGCATGAAAGCGCCGGTCGCCGGGATCTTCGTATTCCGCCTGGCACTCAGCGCACATGGTGAAGGCCGACATGGTAGTGGTCGCGCGGTCATAGGGTAGGTCGCGGATGATCGTGTACCGCGGCCCGCAATGCGTGCAATTGGTGAACGGATATCCAAAGCGCCGGTTCGCCGGATCTCCGAAATCGCGCCAGCACTCGTCGCACGTGCCGGCATCGGGAGGCACCAGTGCGAAAGCACCAGCCTCCTCCCGGCTACCCAGGATCGAGAAGCCCGTGCCTCCCTGAACCTCGATGTCGGAGACGCGTGACCTCCTTAATCTCAGCCAACTTGGGAGGCTCGTTCTCCAGCGTCTGCAAAAACGCATCGAGCGCAGCGCCACGCCCCTCAATCTCAATGGTGACGCCAGAAGACGAATTGAAGACAAACCCGCTCAACCCCAGAGACGTCGCGACCTTATAAACAAACGGCCGAAACCCCACACCCTGCACAACACCACGCACCAGGATGTGCTTGCGTCTGACCGGTTCATTAAGCTCATCGGCCGGGAGGCTAAACACCTCCGCATCATACTTGGCCGCAGGCATCCGAGAGCAATGACCGGCAAAGAACGTTTGGGGAAGAGCCTGCCCTGAGCGAAGTCGAACGGGGATCCGCAGTTCCACCTTCGGGCCTAGCGAAGCTTCGAAGTATTCAGCTCCCGCCGCAACATCAAATAATGAGTGTATACTCAATAAAGGTTAACACCAATGGCCCGCCCCAAAAGCGAAGACAAACGCAACGCAATCCTCTCCGCCGCTACCGAAGTCTTCGCCGAGCGAGGGCTAAGCGCCGCGACCTCCGCCATCTCCAGCGCGGCAGGCGTAGCCGAGGGCACCTTATTCACCTACTTCAAAACCAAGGACGACCTAATCAACGCCCTCTACCGTGAAATCAAGCTGGAGTTGGCCGATGCCATGATGTCCGAATTCCCCCGCAGGGCCGGCATCCGCGACCGCCTCCAGCATGTCTGGGATCATTACCTGGCTTGGGGAATCAAGAACCCCAACCAGCAAAAGGCTCTGCAGCAAATGACCGTTTGGGGCGGACTTACCAAGGAGTCGAAGCATGCCGGCGTAGCCCCCTTCCTAGAAATTGAGAAGATGGCCGAAACTGCCGTAGCCCAGCACGTCTTCATCGACCGCCCCCTGGAGTTCATCGCCGCTGCCATGAGCGCCCTGGCCGATACCACCATGGACTTTATGCGGCGCGAACCCAAACAAGCGGAGCTATATCGCAAGCAAGGCTTTGACATGCTGTGGGCTGGAATAACCCGCAAAAAGTAGTGAATCCTAATGAGCGAGCAATCACTCATATAACGAGAAGGAGCCATCCAATGAATCCATGGTCAATCGCAGATATACCCTCCCAGAACGGCAAGCTCGCGATCGTGACCGGCGCTACCGGAGGACTCGGATACGAAACCGCGCTCGCCTTGGCGCGAGCCGGAGCCGAAGTTCTCGTCACCGGCAGAAATGCGGAGAAGGGCCGAGTTGCCCTTGAGCAGATCAAGCGCGCTGTGCCCTCTGCGAAGGTGCGCTTCGCCATGCTCGATCTGGCCAGCCTCGCGTCCATCCGCGCGTTTGCGGAGAACATGCTCGCGAACGGCCGGCCCGTGGACCTATTGATCAACAACGCCGGCGTCATGGACCTGCCCACCAGGCGCCTGACCGAGGACGGCTTCGAATTGCAATTCGGCACCAATCATCTCAGCCACTTTGCTCTTACCGCCTTGCTCCTGCCGCTGTTGCGCAAAGCCCACGCGCCGCGAGTCGTGAATGTGAGCAGCCTCGCGCATCGGGGCGGCAAGATCGATTTCGCCAACCTGCAGGCCGAGCGCAAATACAACTCCTGGGCCGCCTACCAGCAATCGAAGCTGGCCAATCTGCTGTTCACCTTCGAGCTCCAGCGCCGCAGTGATGCCGATGGATGGGGACTGATGACCAACGCAGCGCATCCGGGATTCGCGCGCACCGAGCTGATCCCCAACGGACCGGGCACCGGCGGTCTGAAAGGAATAGGGATGAAGGTACTTGGATCCTTCATGAGCCACTCCGCCGCAGCCGGAGCTCTGCCCACTCTTTATGCGGCGACTGCTCCAGACGCCGTGAAGAACGGCTACTACGGACCGAACGGCTTTTATGAACTAAAAGGGACGGTCGCGCCCGCCAAAGTCTTTCCCCAGGCAAAGGACGAGGCCGTGGCGCGGAAACTATGGGAAGTCTCAGAGCAACTCACCGGCGTAAAATGGCCGGCCAGGGAACAAACCTCCGAGACAGTTACTTTTCCCATGAAGCGAGAAGCATAGCCATGAAGGTCTTGGTCTTTGGTGCGACTGGAATGGTGGGGCAAGGCGTGTTGCGGGAGTGCCTGCTGGACCCGGACGTGGAACAAGTGCAGACAGTGGGCCGAAGCTCCACCGGCATTCATCATCCCAAACTGCGCGAGGTCGTGCATCGCGATTTATCGCATTACGCAGACATCGAGCGCGAGCTCTCCGGCTTCGATGCCTGTTTCTTTTCACTCGGCGTCTCCTCCGCGGGAATGAAAGCAGAAGACTACGAGCGCGTAACCTACGGCATCACCATGGCCGCCGCGGAGACGCTATGCCGGCTGAATCCGCAGATGAAATTCTTCTACGTCTCGGGGGCAGGTACCGACAGCACCGAGCAGGGCAGGAGCATGTGGGCACGAGTCAAGGGCAAGACAGAAAACGCGCTCTTGCGCTTACCGTTTGCCGCCGCGTACATGTTTCGACCTGGACTGATTGTGCCCATGCACGGAGAGAGACCCAAGGCCGCCGTCTATCAAGCCTTTTATTCCATCCTCAAACCGCTGCTCTTCCTGCTCCGGCGCATCTTCCCCAATCATGTCCTGACCACGGAGGAAATTGGAAGGGCTATGCTGAACGTGACCCGGCATGGCTACCCCAAACCCATCCTCGAAATCAGCGACATCCGCGCCGCCCTCCGAACCTCTTAAGCTCGTCTTCCCCGAAGGGATGGACTGCTTTGAAAGTAGCCGCCTTAAACTTGTCATTGCGTAGCGTTAGGGGAGAGCCTGCCCTGAGCGAAGCCGAAGGGGACCTGCAGTGCCCTCTCGGCCGCAACCACTCTCAGAACCCTCCATCCAAATAACCAATCCCAAGGTCGGAACGGATTTAAACTTTGTCATTCCGACTGGAGCGCGGCGGAGGGGAGCGACCTACAGTGCCCTCTCGGCCGCAACCACTCTCAGAACCCTCCATCCAAATAACCAATCCCAAGGTCAGAACGGATTTAAACTTTGTCATCCCGACTGGAGCGTACCCGGATTTCCTACCTCACGGCACCACATAAGGCCACGTATGCGGCTTTCCGTAAAGAAAGCCGCAGGAGGTTCGCCAGCGCCACCAAACTGGACAGGAAATCCGGGGTAGCGGAGGGGAGGGACCTGCAGTTTCTATTCTCCACACGTCACTTAGGTCGGCCCAAGAGGGGTTTGTTTCTTCAATGAGAGTTATCTTCTTAGCCCGAGTCCAGCGTTTGATTTCCTTTTCTCTGTTAATAGCATTGTGAACATACTGGTAGTGCTCATACCAGACGAGGCGATGACATCGATAGTCTGCACTGAAGCGTGGGATAGCGCCCGCTCGATGTTCCTCCGTCCTGCGTGCAATGCTGTTGGTCATGCCGCAGTAAAGAACGCGGGTTCGACTGGCAACGATATAGACGTAGTAGTGGTGTTCTCGTTTGCCCATCGCTTGACCCCGTTGCGCCCGAGAGGGAAACTGCAGGTCCCTTTCGCTGCGGTCCAGATGATGACAAAGTTCAAATCTGTTCGGACTTTGAGGTTGGTTATTTGGATCGACGGTCCTGTGAGCTATACGCTTGGCAACGATCTGGGGGAATCTGGGGGAACCTGGGGACAGATTGGACTGCAGATAGAACGTATTCCTGAAAATTTTGTGATGTGGCCCGTTTGGGAACCTGGAGATACGTCGAGTATCTCCCTCTGAAGCCGGACGCGATCCGCCTCTGTAGTCCTAGCGTGCGCCGAGTCTTGCGAATCCCGCATTGGCCGATTAGAGGAAAACTCCACCGAAGGATTGAGCAAGCTACCCATCGACAGATGCAGGACAATCTTTAACTTAACCATTACTGTTCATCCATGCAGCCGGCAGAGCGCTTTCTTCCCCTGAGTGTGAGCGGACCCCTGCTTGCTGGCGTTCCCCGCCAGAATTCTGTAATTTACGGAGCCTTGACGATGCGGCACGTCCTCTGGCGCACATGTCACAGCGATCCATGGCAACACGGTGTCACGCGAACTACCGGCCACTCTATTTGTCGTGCCAAATCTTTCGGGAGACTCGAAAACAACATGAACATCGTTCGCAATGTGCTGGCATTTGTAGTGCTTGCTTGCCTCAATTCCTCTGCGCAGCAGATCACGGGGAACTTTCGCGGAACAGTGACCGACCCAAGCGGCGCTGTCATTGTGGGCGCCGAGGTAACAGCACAGCAGGCGGAAACGGCCCTGTCGCGCACCACGACCACCGATCGCAACGGTAACTACGTTCTTCTGGAACTTCCAGTCGGACACTACCGCCTGCATGTCGCAGCGAAAGGCTTTGAGGAATACGTGCAGGATGGCATCACGCTCAACGTGAACGAGACCGCTTCGGTCTCGCCCCATCTCGCGGTCGGATCGGAAAAGCAACAGGTGCTGGTGCGCGCCGATGCCGAGTTGATTGAGCCAACCGTCACCAGCATGGGCAAGGTTGTAGAGCAACGCGAATTGGAGGATCTGCCGCTGAACGGACGCAACTTCTCGCAACTTGGCTTGTTGCAGCCTGGGGTCGTTCCCTTGACGCCTGGGATAGCCGAAGCGGGCGGATCGCTCCGCAATGGACAGGCTTATGCGGTCAATGGCCAGCGGCCCGAATCCAACAACTTTCTCATCGACGGCGCGAACAACGTCAACGGCGTCGATGGTGGATTCGTCCTCAAGCCGCCGATGGACGCGATCAGCGAGTTCCGCATCATCACGCATAGCGCGAATGCCGAGTTCGGAGACGCGCTGGGATCGACGACGAACATCATCACCCGCTCGGGCACGAACCAGTTCCACGGGACGTTGTGGGAGTTCCTGCGCAACGACGATTTGGATGCCAACAATTATTTCGCGCTGACCAAGGAGCCGCTGAAGCAAAACCAGTTTGGCGCCGCGGCCGGTGGGCCGATCAAAAAGGATAAGACGTTCGTCTTCGGCTTCTATGAAGGTTTCCGCAATCGCCAGGGCGAGACAGCTCTCACCACAGTGCCGTCGGTAAAGCAGCGTACCGGCGACTTCTCTGAACTCTGCCCGCAGGGCTTCACGGCAGGGCTTCTGCAACAATCCGGCGAACCAGCTTTTCAACGTCTTTGCCAATGCACCGTACCCGAATAACCAGGTGCCGCAGGCTCAGCTCAACCCGGTTTCGCAAAACCTGCTGAGCTTCTTCCCGCTTCCTAACGCCGGGACGAATCTGTTCTCCACCACGCAAACCTTCAGCAATAACACCGATCAGTTCGGCATCAAGGTCGACCATTACCTCGATCCACGCGACACTCTGACCTTCCGCTACATGTTCAACCAGCTTTCCCAGGTCGATCCGCTATCGCCGGGCGGCGCCAGTGTGCCCGGCTTCCCGGTCGGCGAAAACCAGCGCGCGCAGAACTTCGTCGCGCAAGAAACACACACGTTTTCGCCGGCCGTCATCGCTGTTGCGCGATTCTCGTTTCTCCGTAACAAGTTCCTCTTCGGCGAGCATGAGAACCATGAGTTGCCCTCAGATCTTGGATTTAAATACACCCCGAGTCTCGATATCGCTGCCGGACCGCCATTTATTCAGGTAAACGGCTATACCGAGGTGGGTGATCCGATCACCGGCCCGCGCAACACCTATGAAGATGTCTACGACTTCTCGGGATCGCTGAGCTGGGTGCGCGGCAAGCACGAGCTGAAATTCGGCGGCGGATACCAGCGCCAGGAGATCAATGTGCTGCAAGGGATCGCGACCAACGGCTTCTTTGTATTCGCGCCCGTTCCCGATCACCGATGCATTCGCCAGCTTCCTCACTGGGCAGCCCGTCGTCTTCCTGCAAGGCATCGGCGATTTCTCGCGCGGTATTCGCGGCAACAATGCGTACGGGTATGTGCAGGACACGTATAAGGTCACGCCGCATTTCACCGTCAATGCCGGACTGCGTTACGAGTTACCCGAACCCTATACCGAAATTCATAACCGGATGTCGTTGTTTGAGCCGGGAAAGAAGTCCCGGGTTTTACCGGATGCGCCGGCGGGGTTGCTCTATCCGGGCGATCCCGGTGTGCCCGCGGGCTTGATCCCCACCGATATGAAGGCGTTTGCCCCGCGCCTTGGCGTCGCATGGGACCCCAGCCGTAATGGCAAGTTGCTGGTAACTGCGGCGTACGGCATCTTCTATGAGCCTTATTACACCGGCCAGGGTGGACCTTTGCAGGCGCCGATCAGCGCGCCTCCCTTCCTGGGAACGCCGCAAGTAAGCTTGCCGGACTTCGCAGATCCGTTCAATGGCAATCCTCCGGCTCCAGGGACGTTCTCCCCTTCACTCACCAACCTGACTCTGTCGCCAACCTTGAAACTCCCTTACACCCAGGATTGGGACTTGAATGTGCAACAATCGTTCGGGTCCGATTGGCTGTTTGAGATCGGATACGTCGGTACCAAGGGCACGCGCCTGCCGCGCTTTATTGAAGCGAATCCAGCGGTATTCGTTCCCGGATACGTGGACGGCCAGCCGATTTCGAATTCGAGCAATGCCGATCAGCGGCGGCTTTATTCCGGCTGCACGCTCGCCGATTCGCCGAGCAGTTGCGTGTTTTCCTCGACCGGCGAGATTGCGGGCATCGCCAACTCGGCGTACAACGCGATGGAAGTGTCGATGCGCAAACGGTTCAACCACGGGATGTCCTTCCTCGTGTCGTACACGTGGTCGAAGGCGATCGACGACGTTTCGTCGTTTAACATCACCGGATCGGCGGCGAAGCCGGTCGCAGGCGAAAATGATCTCGCCCAGGATCCCTTCAATCTGGGAGCAGAGCGTGGCCTCTCGCTGTTCGACGCGCGCAACCGATTCGTTGGCAGCTATGAATGGGCGCTTCCGTTCTGGACCCAGGGGCAGAACTGGTACCAGTGGGCACTGGGTGGATGGCAGTTGGATGGCATTGCCACGCTGATGAGCGGCACGCCGTTCACCGTCTTCGACTCAAACGACGTTGCGGCACAAGGCAGCGCGCCGGAGATCACTGGATTCTCCGCGCAGCGGCCCAATCTCATCGGCAACCCGAACAACGGGCCGCGCTCGGTGGGCGCCTGGCTCAACGCCAGCGCTTACCAGCGGCTTGATCCCACAGCCAACGCCGGCCAATTCGGCACTGAAGGCCGCAACGTAAATCTCGGCCCTGCCTATGCCGACTGGGACTTCGCGGCGCTTAAGAATTTCAAGGTGACAGAATCGACACAGTTGCAGTTTCGCGCGGAGCTGTTTGACGTCCTGAACCGCACAAATTTCCGGCTGCCCGACAGTGACATCAGTTCGCCGACGTTCAACCATATCCTTGAGGCGGAGTCTCCGCGCCAGGTGCAGTTTGCGTTGAAGTTCATGTTTTAGCAGGCGTTTACCCCGCGCCCATGACCCTCGTCTGGCCGGCTCGAGGGTTATGGAGCTTGCGGGGGAAAAGTCTGTTTTTTGAAGGGTACGGGCTTCAGACCGTACATAAGTTGTTGTAAACAGGTTCGGCTTTAGCCGCTGAGGGCACTCATTCTCATCCTGCTTCGACTTTTTCGGCAAGCTCTATGGTCGTCTGGATTCACTGCCCAGGTGGCAGTAAGGCATCGCGAGGTTACCGCGAATCCCGTTTCACCGGCAGGTCATTCTTCGGTGACACTGCAGAGCCGAATTCACCAGAAGGAAGCACGCCGCGTGACTGCAGGATCTCCTGAATGCGCCAGTCAATCAGGTTGTAATTTCCTATGCCTGATTGAGCGCGCAGTGTATCCGCCTCAGAGTGTTTCACGCGAACCTTCGCGCCCACCTCATCTACCAGGTCATAATCGTCCGCTCTGCCGGTTCCTTTGAACCTCACAAACAAGTGAGCATTGAGAACATCGGCCGCGGTGACAGGTTCGGAACTCATAATCTGCCAATACCCTCGCGAAAAACCAAGATTGTTTACCACCGCAGGGCCGACGATGAGATTGCCTGGAACGAGCGCCTCAGGTGGGGGGCGATCAGAACTCAGCGCATCATAGACGTAGACGAGATTCAACTCAAAGTCTAATCCAAAGAACTTTGCTCTCTTGATCAATCGACCCCAAAGGAAAATGCCTACAGCGGGAGACAGACGAAATATGTCTCCTACCTTCGCTCTCTGGCGCTTGTCAGTGAGGCGAACCGCGGTGCATTCGTTCGCCTCTGCCATGTTCTTGAGAATTCGCATAGATGGAAGGATACTAGCGCAGACGTCAAGGCGCGGTCCGCTCCTGAAAA
>CAWCAZ010000066.1:0-106173 GCA_963793525.1 uncultured Acidobacteriaceae bacterium | reverse complement strand
ATGTTTCCCCGATGGCGGCGGGGGATTGCACGACGTGAATGCCGGCCGCGGTGAGGGACTTCATCTTTTCGGCCGCCGTGCCCTGGCCGCCGGAGATGATGGCACCGGCATGGCCCATGCGGCGCCCGGGAGGCGCGGTTTGGCCGGCGATGAAGCCGACGACCGGCTTCTTGACGTGCGCCTTTGACATAGGCGGCAGCGGCCTCTTCGGCCGTGCCGCCGATTTCGCCGATCAGGATGATGGACTCGGTTCCGGGATCCTCGTTGAGGAGCTTGAGCGCGTCGATGTGGGTGGTGCCGATGATGGGGTCGCCGCCGATGCCGATGGCCGTGGACTGGCCGATGCCGCGCTGGGTGAGCTGGTAGACGGCTTCATAGGTGAGGGTGCCGGAGCGGGAGACGATGCCCACGCTGCCCTGCTTGTGGATACGGCCGGGCATGATGCCGATCTTGGCCTTGCCGGGAGAAATGACGCCGGGGCAGTTGGGGCCGATCAGGCGCGACTTGGATTTGCTGACCACGCTCCACACCTTGACCATGTCGTTGGTGGGGATTCCCTCGGTGATGCAGATGATCAGCGGCAGGCCGGCGTCTTCGGCTTCGAGAATGGCGTCGGCGGCAAACGGCGGGGGCACGAAGATGACGGTGGCGTTGGCGCCCGTCTTCTCGACGGCCTGAGCCACGGTATCGAAGACCGGCCAGCCCTCGTGCGTGGTGCCTCCCTTGCCGGGCGTTACTCCGCCCACGACCTTGGTCCCGTACTCGGCGCAGCCCTTGGCGTGGAAGGTGCCTTCCTTGCCGGTGATGCCTTGCACGATCAGCCGCGTATTTTTGTCCACTAACACAGACATAGATTGCTCCAGAATTCCTGTTCGGGTGCTTGACTCACTTCTTTGTGGCGTAGTCTTTGGCGGCCTTGACTGCCTTGGCGGCTGCATCCTGCATCGTCTCGCCAATGATGAAGTTGAGGCCGGACTGCTTGAGAATCTCGCGGCCCTGCTCCACGTTGGTTCCTTCCAGGCGCAGGATGACGGGAACCTTCACGTTGGTCTTTTTGGCCGCTTCTACTACGCCTTGCGCCAGGGTGTCGACGCGCAGGATGCCGCCGAAGATGTTGATGAAGACGGCCTGCACGTTTTTGTCGGAGAGCAGGATCTCGAAGGCGTGCTCGATCTGCTGCTGGTTGGCGCCGCCGCCTACGTCGAGGAAGTTGGCCGGCGAGCCGCCGGCGTACTGGATGATGTCCATGGTGGCCATCGCCAGGCCGGCGCCGTTGACCATGCAGGCGATGTTGCCGTCGAGCTTGATGTAGTTGAGGGCGTACTTGGAGGCTTCCACTTCCAAGGGATCTTCTTCGGCGGTGTCGCGGAGTTCCCTCAGCTCTTTATGGCGGAAGGTGGCGTTGTCGTCGAAGTTGATCTTGCAGTCGAGCGCCACGAGGCGGTCGTCGGTGGTGGTGATGAAGGGATTGATCTCGAGCAGGGACGCATCGGTTTCGAGAAATACCTTGTACAGGCCGGTCATGAACTTGACCGCGTCGTTGATCTGCGCTGGCTTGAGGCCGAGGGCGAAGGCTAGCTTGCGCGCCTGGTAGGGCTGGAAGCCCACGGCGGGGTCGATGTAGGCCTTGAAGATGGCGTCGGGGTCCTTGGCGGCGACCTCCTCGATTTCCATGCCTCCGGCCTGGGAAGCCATGAAAACCAGCTTGGCGGCAGCGCGGTCGAGAACGATGCCCAGGTAGAGCTCGCGGGCGATGGGCGACATCTCTTCGATGAGCACCCGCTGCACCTTCTGGCCCTGGGGGCCGGTCTGGTGCGTCACCAGCTGCATGCCGAGGATGGCCTTGGTGTAGTCCTCTGCTTCCTGCAGGGTTTTGGCGAGCTTGACGCCTCCGCCCTTGCCCCGGCCGCCGGCGTGAATCTGGGCCTTGACTACGACGCCCTTGGCGCCGCCGGTAAAGAGCCGTTTGGCCACATCCAACGCTTCTTCAAGCGTGTTGGCCACCTCACCTTTGGGGACGGCTACGCCGTGGCGCTCCAGTATGTCTTTTGCCTGATACTCGTGAATTTTCATTCGTTTGGTCTTTGGACAGAACCTCCATACTAAAGGGATTGGGCTTCGAGGGCAAAGCGGGGAGCTTATTACCCCGCACCAGTGAATCGATGTGTGTCTAAGGCGCATCGCTATTGAACAGCAGTGGTGGGGTTTCCCGCGCCTGTCAGCATTCGCGTGTGGCCTAGGCTCACCCAGGACTGACGTCCTCGGTATTCGCGTGGGTTCAGTTCACCCAGGACTACGTCCTGGGCTACTCTCACCGTCCCCTTCGACAGGCTCAGGGCAGGCTGTTCGGGACTGGTCCCGAGTGGAGAGTCTCAGGTGCGGTTAGGATGTTTTTAGGCAGGTAATGGTGATGTCACAGCTGGTAGCGCTGATCAAGCATGTGGTCGAAGAGCACGGAACCCTGACGCAGCAGCAGGGATGCTCGGCGCTGCGGGAGATGCTCGAAGGCGACGCCAGTGATGTGGAGATTGCATCGCTTTTGACCGCGATTGCCACTCGTGGGGCCACGGCGGAGGAGCTAGCTGGGTTCGTCCAGGCGATGCGGAGCATGAGCCGGCCGGTTCCGCTCAGCGAAGCGGAACGGGAGCAGTTGGTGGATACCTGTGGGACCGGCAGCGATGGCCAGGGAACGTTCAATATTTCTACCGCCGCAGCCCTGGTGGCGGCCGCGGCCGGAGTCAAGATAGCGAAGCATGGCAACCGGGGGCTGACATCGAAGTGCGGCTCCGCCGATGTGTTAGAAGCGCTGGGTATCCCGGTTGAGTTGGAGCCGGAGATGGCGGTCGAGTGCTTCCGCCAGACCGGATTTATGTTTCTCTACGCTCCGGCACTGCATCCGGCCATGAAGCGAGTGCAGCCGATCCGCCGGGCCTTGGGTTTTCGCACCCTATTCAATCTTGCCGGCCCACTCACCAATCCTGCGGGAGCGAGGGCGCAGGTGATCGGCGTGTTTGCTGCGAGTGCCGTTCCCCTGGTGGCCGAGACGCTGGCTCGCCTGGGTGTGAGGCATGCATTCGTGGTCCACGGACGAGATGGCCTGGATGAACTCACGCTGAACGGCGTAAGCGATGTGGCGGAAGTGCGGGAGCAGACGGTGCGCAACTTTGCAGTGGAGGCAGGCGAGGCTGGTCTGGCACAGGCGCCGCTGAGTGCTTTAGCGGGCTGCGACGCGCGGGGAAACGCATTGCTGATTGAGAAGATTCTTGAAGGCGAGCCGGGGCCGCCGCAGGGATGTAGTTTTGCTGAACGCAGCGGCGGCGCTGATCATTGCCGGCCGCGCAGAGGATTTTGCCGGCGGTGTGCGCATCGCCGCCGACGCGATAGACTCAGGTGCCGGTCTGCGGCTGCTGGCGCAGTTGCGCAAAGCAGCAAGCGTGGCCCGGCCGTAAGGGAGTTTGCACCATGCCTATTCAACTGCAACGCATCGCCGCCGGTTGCGCCGCGCTTGATTCTCTCCGCGGTTGCCGTCTCCCAGCCACGCGCAACAGATCGTGGTCAGCAAAGACAATCGCACCATCGCCGTCACCACCAGCGCGGACGCCAACGCCGATGCGGATAAGGTGACGGTGCAGATCGGCTTTGTCGCCTACGGTCCGGACCAGGACTCGGCCTACGCCACTGGCTCCAAGATCTCGAATGCCATTGCTGCGGCGCTCAAGGCGGCCGGAGTTCCGCAGGATGCTATTCAGAGTGAGTCGCAGAGCATCGCTCCGGTGCAGCAGTTTGTTACCCAGGACTGGACACCGGCGGAGAAGACGGAGCGCAAGTTCCAGGTGCAGCAGAGCTGGAACGTGAAGACCGCGGCTGGCAAATGGCGCCAAGGTTCTGGATGTGGCGGTGAAGGCGGGCGCTAACCAGAGCGGGCAGATGACCTGGAGCGTTGCCGATCAGGATGCCCTGCAGGCGAAAGCGGCAAAGCTGGCGCTGGATCGGGCGCGGCAGATTGCGCAACAGATGGCTTCGGGCCTGAACGCTACTTTGGGCCCCCTGGTCTACGCCAGCAACGAGGCTCCTGCGCGTACGCCGCAACCGCTGATGCGGGCGCAGGCCATGATGGCGCCGCCCCAGCGGCGAAAGAGGTTGAGCCGCTGAGCGTCAGCGCGCAAAAGGTTACGGCTTCCGCCACCGTGTACGCGGTATTCAGTATCCAATAGCGGTTGGCGTCGTATGCTGGGAGGAAAGGGCACCATGCCGAGATATGAGTATCGTGAGCTACGCCCGACGCCCGAAGGCGAAGATGTTTTTCGGCGTTGGCTAGCGCATCTGGATGAGGAATTCACACGCCACAAGGAACCTCGGCTGCGGGGCGAGTTGGTGCGCGACGCGCTGCACCAGATCTACCTCGGACGCCCCCATGGGGGCAAGCTCAACACCACGCTGATCTCCGAGCTGCCGGGCAATGTCCTGCAGCTTACCCTCGATCCGGCCAACGTGACGCTCGAACCGGAGTACTACGGCGATGTGGACGTGGAGAAATATGCCGAGCGCAAGCCATTGATCTGGTTCTGGCAGATGTTTGACCGGTCGGCGCTGGGATTAAACCACTGGCTCGGCTTTCGCTTCCGCAAGATGCTGGCGAAGCACATCTTCAAGCACGTGGGAAAGAACGTAAAGATCTTCCACGGGGTGGAGTTCAGTTTCGGTTACAACCTGACGGTGGAAGACGATTGCATCATTCACAAGTACGTGATGCTCGATGACCGCGGAGAGCTCATCATCCGCAAGGGAACCTCCATCTCCGACTACGCGGCGGTGTACTCCCACTGGCACAAGGCAAACGATTATCTCGATATCGAGAATCGCACCACCGAGGTCGGGCCGGGCACGCGGCTTACCTACCATTCCTCGGTGATGGCCGGGGTGAAGATCGGCGAAGATGCCATGCTGGGGGCCATGGGCGTAGCCACCCACGATGTGCCTCCACATGCCATCTGGGGAGGCGTTCCGGCGCGCGAGATCAAGCGCAAAGAATAGCCCATCGCCAGGGCCCACAGCGAAGATTGCAAACACACTTAGCTGGTGGTCGGCGTGCTACCATCAGGCTTCCGATGCGAACTCCTGAAATTGTCCTGGGGATCTTTCAATTTGTCGTATTGTTGTTCGCGCTGAGCCTGCATGAGTCGGCACATGGATGGATGGCTTCGCGGCTGGGCGACCAGACGGCACGCATGCTGGGACGCATTACGCTGAACCCGCTGAAGCATATCGATCCCGTGGGTACGGTCATGCTGCCCCTGGTAGCATTGGTGACCCGCATCCCGGTGATTGGCTGGGCCAAGCCGACCCCGGTGAACACACGCAACTTCAAGAATTTTGTGCGCGACGACATTCTTACTACGGTGGCTGGGCCGGTCAGTAATGTGATCGGATCCGTGGTTTCGCTTACTGGTATTGATTGTCATCGCCAAAACATCGCCGGTCGGGCTTGGCCTGCGTGCGTGCCGTGGCTCTTGGTGGTTTCAGCCGGCTCGATCCGCAGCTCATGGCTGTGAGCCCGGTGGCCTACCCGCTGGCACTCATTTTCTACTTCGGCATGCTGCTGAATCTGTTCCTCGCTGCCTTCAACCTTCTTCCCTTGCCGCCGCTCGACGGAAGCCACATCTTTCGTCACATGCTGCCCCAGCGCTGGCTGCCGGTCTATGACCGCCTGGGGATCCTGAGCCTGTTTCTCATGCTGTTCTTTGGCGGCGGGGTCACCATGGCAATGATTAATCCGGTACTCGGGTTCTTCCGCGTTTTGCTGCTCTCGATCTGAGTTTTCCGTACAATCGAGCCAGTGAATCGAACACTCGCATCAACTCAAACGCGTGCTGAGCGGCATGCGGCCTACCGGCAAACTGCATCTCGGCAACTACATGGGCGCCCTCTACAACTGGGTGCGCCTGCAAGCACGACTACAACTGCTACTTTTTTGTCGCCGACTGGCACGCCCTGACCACTGACTACGCCGACCCGTCCAACATCCGGCAAAATACGGTGGACGTGGCGCTGGATTGGCTGGCGGCGGGGTTGGACCCGGAGCGCAGCGTGCTCTTTGTGCAGTCCCTGGTGCCGCAACACGCAGAGTTGCACCTTCTGCTGTCGATGATCATGCCTCTCGGCTGGCTGGAGCGCGTACCGACCTACAAAGAGCAACAAGCGCAGATTGCCGAGAAGGATCTGACCACCTACGGCTTTCTCGGATATCCACTGCTGATGGCAACGGATATCCTGATCTACCAGGCGGACTTTGTGCCGGTGGGACAAGACCAGGTAGCGCACGTGGAAGTGACCCGGGAAGTAGCCCGGCGATTCAACCATTTCTATCCCGGTGATGTGAAGCAGGTCCTTGCCGGTCCGATTCTGCCCGAACCGCAGGTACTGTTGACTCCGTCTCCCAAGCTGCCGGGAACGGATGGGCGCAAGATGTCGAAGAGCTATGGCAACACCATCCTGCTGACGGACCCGGAGCCGGTGGTGAGGCAAAAGCTGAAGACCATGGTGACCGATCCGGCGCGGGTACGGCGGAGCGATCCGGGCGATCCGGATGTTTGCCCGGTGGGGGATTTGCACAAGGTCTTTTCGACCTCTTCGACGCTGGCCAGAGTCTATGAGGGGTGCCGGTCCGCGGGAATCGGCTGCATTGAGTGCAAGGGCTGGGCTGCGGATGCCATCGTGGCGGAGCTGCAACCCCTTCAGGAACGGCGCAGGCAGTATGAGGAGAAGCCCCGCCTGGTGCATGACATTCTGCATAGCGGGTCAGCGCTGGCGCGGGCCCGGGCAGAAGAAACCATGGTGCAGGTGAGGGATGCCATGCAGCTGGTACACCCGGAGTTTGGAGAGCGCGCGCTATGAGCCAAGAGCAGGGTGGACAAAAGCGCGAGGAAACCGAGAAGCAGCAGCAGAAGAGGGAAGCGGCCGAGAGCGCATCGCCTTACAGCATTTCCGTGGGGCAGGTGTACGACGGGCCGCTGGACCTGCTGCTGGACCTGATCCGCAAGCAGGACATCGATATCTACGACATCCCTATCGGGCGGATCACGGCGCAGTTTCTGGCCTATGTCGAGGGTCTGAAGCAGACCGAGGTGGATGCTGCGGCGGACTTTATTTATGTGGCTTCGCTGCTGATCCATATCAAGAGCCGCATGCTTCTTCCGCGCACGTCGGCGGAGGGGGGCGATGGCGAGCAAGAGGATCCACGGCGAGAGCTGGTGGAGCGGCTGCTGGAGCACGAGCGGTTTAAAAACGCAGCGCAGATGCTGCTGCAAAAGCAGCAGATTGAGGCGGCTACCTGGACCAATCCGGCGATTCGGCAGTTTAGCCACGAAGAGGGAAGTGAGCAGGAGATCGCCGCCGATACGGTGGATTTGGTGCGGGTATTCCGGGAGATTCTGGACCGCGCCCGGAAACGGCCGGTGCTGGATGTGGATGAGGAGGCCGTGACCGTCTCACAGATGCTCGATTATGTGCGGCGACGGCTGATCATGGAAGAAAGGCCGGTGTCGTTGAGCAGTTTGCTGAGAAATACGCGGTCGGAGCGGGCGCTTATTTGCATGTTTCTGGCGCTGCTTGAGCTGGTTCGTTTGCAGGCGGTTTTGCTGCGGCAGGACAGCAATTTTAGTGAGGTTTATATCAAGAAGCACCCGTCGTTTGAGTCGGTGATGAACCAGGGGTTGATGCAGGCCAAGGATGATTGGCGGTAGTTGTTCGCTACGCCAAGCTGCGCGAGCACTCCGGGATTAATGCCGTGCGTGGGGACAGGCGCACCGCAGGTCCCCGTTCGACTGCGCTCAGGGCAGTCGTCGGTGTCAGCGTTGATGACAATTCCGATGTTATTTTGATAACCATGATATTCGTTAGGCCGAGTGAGGAATCTCATGGGACGGTTTCTCGGAGAGAGCGGTAATCAGCGACGTCTTTTTTCCCCGGCTAATTCATGGAACATTAACATTTGGGGTACCACAATTAATACTACTTAACACCTCACTTTGGTACCGTGCGGACACCTGTAGTCTCGGAGTGTGTGCACGTGAATGAAGGAAACTCTGCGGTGTTAACCGCCCCCCCTGGTAAGCCGCTGGCTGTCCACGACAAAATGAACCGGAAGCCGGGCATGATCCCCATGATTATCTTTGGGATTGTGCTGGTCGGCGGCATCGCGTGGGCCGCCTCGCAGTTGCTCGGTGACCTGTTCGCGGTCCCGCACTCGGCCTCCGCGACGGCCTATGGCCTGCTGGCATTAGCCCTGCTGATTGCGCTGGGATTTGAATTCGTCAACGGATTTCATGACACCGCCAATGCTGTTGCTACGGTGATCTACACCCACTCCCTGGAGCCACACATCGCTGTGATGTGGTCGGGTATGTGGAACCTGATCGGCGTGCTGCTTTCTTCCGGCGCGGTGGCGTTTGCGGTAGTTTCGCTGCTGCCCGTGGAGCTGATCCTGAAGGTGGGTTCGGGCGCGGGTTTCGCCATGGTCTTCGCCCTGCTGATTTCGGCCATCCTTTGGAACCTGGGCACCTGGTGGCTCGGGTTGCCGGCCTCCAGTTCGCATACTCTCATTGGTTCGATCATCGGTGTCGGCCTCGCGAACCAGTTGATGCACGCGAGCTCCGGCACCACTGGCGTCGACTGGTCACAGGTGGGAAACGTGTTCCGTTCCCTGCTGATTTCTCCGATCGTCGGTTTCGTGTTCGCCGGTCTTCTGCTGTTGTTGCTGAAGTTTGTGATCAAGGATCCCCGGCTTTTTGAGGCGCCGAAAGGGGACGCACCGCCGCCGTTCTGGATTCGCGGCCTGCTGATTCTGACCTGCACCGGTGTGAGCTTCTTTCACGGTTCGAATGACGGACAGAAGGGCATGGGACTCATCATGCTGATTCTGATCGGCACCGTACCCACCGCTTATGCGCTGAACCACGCGGTCGGCTACAGCCAGGTACAGGACTTTGTTGCCGTGTCCGAGCAGGCGGCCAAAGTGATGAGCGCGCACGTCGATTCCAACGCGGTGATCGACGATCCGCGCGCCGACCTGACCGAATATCTGCAAACCAAGAAGCAGACGCCGACCACCATTCTGGCCGAGCGGCAGATGATCCTCGAGATCGAACACGAGGTTGCCCAGTACAAAACGCTGAAAGGCGTGCCCTCTAATCAGCAGGCCAACGTGCGCAACGATATGTATGTATCGAGCGAAGCGCTGCGGCTGATGGCCAAGTCAAAGAAACCGGCGTTCACCGCGGAAGAAGCTGCGGTCATGGCCAACTACAAGAAGAAGCTCGATCTCGCCACCAAGTTCATTCCCACCTGGGTCAAAGTGGCGGTCGCCATCGCTCTGGGCATGGGCACCATGATCGGCTGGAAGCGGATCGTGGTGACGGTAGGAGAAAAGATCGGGAAAACCCACCTGACTTATGGCCAAGGCGCAGCTGCTGAAATCACCGCCATGTTCACCATTTGGGCCGCCGACAGTTACGGCTTGCCGGTCAGTACCACGCACGTGCTTTCATCGGGCGTGGCTGGAACCATGATGGCCAATAAGAGCGGACTCCAGTGGTCTACCATACGCAGCATCGCTGCCGCCTGGGTGTTCACACTGCCCGCATCGGCCCTGATTGCTGCCGGACTGTTCTGGGTCTTTGTGCAGTTTTCTCCCAAGGGCTAAACGAACCAAACAGCAAAGACGAGCGAAAAGAGGGGTGCTTCGATACTATGAATCGAGGCGCCTTTTCTTTTTCCGGGCGCATTGACCTGCCAATGAGTCTGAAAGCCAAATTAGAAGCCGTTGTCTATGCAGCCGAGGAGCCAGTGACGCTGGCTCAGCTGGCTGCCATCTTTTCCGAAGAGGTTTTACAGGGTTTGGCCGAAGAGGCCCCTGCCGAGGCCGATTCCGCGCCTGCTGTGGAAGAGGCGTCCGCGGAAGAGACGCCCGGCGACGGAACCCGCGGAGCCGGCTGCCGTCGACCTGCCGCGCCGGCTTAGCTGGCGAACCGGTTGCCGCCGAACCGGTTGCCACTGAATCGGTTGCGGACGAGGGCGACGAGAAGAAGTCCGCACGGCAGCGCGACCGCCGGGTGCGGCAGGCGCTGCAGGTCGTGCTCGACGAGCTGATCGCGGACTATGCAAACAGCGAGCGGGGCATGGAGATCCGGGAGATCGCCGGCGGCTATCGCATGGCGACCAAGCCGGAATATCACGATGCGGTGCGGGGCTTTGTGAAAAGCCTGAAGCCGCCGATGAAGCTCTCTCTGCAGGCTCTGGAGACGCTGGCGGTGATTGCCTACAAGCAGCCGGTGACCGCGCCCGAGGTGAGCGAAATACGAGGAGTTGACTCGGGCGGCGTGCTGGGCGGCCTGGTCAGCCGCAAATTAATCACCACGGCAGGAAGAAAGCCGGTAATCGGACGGCCCATTCTTTACAAGACCACCAAGGAATTTCTGCTGCGCTTCGGGCTGAAGGATGTGAACGATCTGCCCAGCATGGAAGAGTTTGAAAAGATGGCGGGCGAGTTGGCTGAGTCCGAAGCGGAGGGCGAGGTTCAGGATGCGGGCATGCGCTCCTCCGAAGAGTTGGCATCGTCGCATGCAGAGGAATCCTCAGAGGAAGCGGCCGCAGAGCAGCAGGAATCCACGTCTGACGACGGACGTAGCCGAGCCCAGCGCGGAAGCTTCGGCCAGTACGGAAGCTCCGAGCCAGTGCGGAAGATCGAGGCCAGTACGGAAGGCGAGCCCAGTGGGGAAACCGAGTCCAGTACGAACCGAGCCCGTACGGAAGCGGAGCACAGTACGGTCGGCGAGTCATGACCGGCAATGAAGAGCGCGGCGGCGAGGGAAAGCCGCAGCGGCTGCAGAAAATTGTGGCTGCCGCCGGCATTGCATCGCGGCGCAAAGCGGAAGAACTGATTGCCTCCGGACGGGTGCAGGTAAATGGCCAGACGGTGACCGAGTTGGGCTCCAAAGCGGACCCGGAGCGGGACCATATCCGGGTCGACGGCAAGCTGCTTAAGAAACCACAACAGTTTCGATATTTCATGCTGAACAAGCCGAAGGGCGTGGTCACTACGGTTTCTGACCCGGAGGGACGGCCCACGGTGATGAAATTTTTCGGTCGATCGGGAGCGCGGCTTTTTCCCGTTGGCCGGTTGGATTACCAGAGCGAAGGTTTGCTGCTGATGACCAACGACGGGGAGTTGGCCAACGTTCTGACCAGTGCGGCTTCTCACGTGGAAAAGACTTACCTGGTGAAGGTGAGCGGTAAACCCAGGGAGGAAGCGCTGGAACAACTCCGTCATGGAGTGATGATTGAACGCGGCCGGCGCGGGGAGCGGGAGGGCCGCGTTATGACCCAACCGGCCCAGATCAGCCTGATCCGCGATACCGACAATCCCTGGTTCGAAGTGGTGCTGACCGAGGGCAAGAACCGGGAGATTCGCAAGATGTTTGAGGAGATTGGGCATTTTGTCGAGAAAGTCCGGCGAGTTGGATTTGGACCGCTGGTTCTCGATGTGAAGCCAGGGGAAACACGCGAGCTCAATGAAGAGGAAGTGACGCAACTGAAGCGGGCCGCGCGGAAGAAGGGCCCGGAGCAGCCTAGAAAACCTGCGCGCCGGCCAAGATCGGGCCCGGCCACGCTGCCGCGTGCTGCTCGCAAGCGTGTTTTGGGCCGAGGGCCTCACGGGCCCCACGGCACGCCGGGACAGGCGGCAAGGCGTCCGTAGACGCTATTTCCCAATCGAATGAACGCTGACGCAGTCGAATCGGCCTACGATGTTGTAGTTGTGGGCGCCGGCGCCGCAGGTCTTTTCTGCGCTATCCATGCGGGCCGCGGCGGATGCCGGGTTTTGCTGCTTGACCATGCCAACAGGATCGGCAAGAAGATCCTGATCTCCGGCGGCGGGCGATGCAACTTCACTAATCTCCATACGACTGCGGGAAACTTCCTCTCCGCCAATCCACATTTCGCCAAGTCTGCGCTTGCCCGCTACACTCCGGCTGATTTTCTGGCACTGGTGGAGCAGCACCAGATTCCATGGCATGAGAAGACGCTGGGGCAGCTCTTTTGCGACCAGGCAGCGAGCGATATTGTGTCCATGCTGGAGCAGGAGTGTGTCTGCGGCTGGAGTGACGATTTTGTTGAGCACGCGTGTGCGGGAGGTTGTCCAGGACGACGGTTTCCATCTTGAGACGGACCGGGGTGTCTTCTCCGGGCGATCTTTGGTTATTGCCACTGGGGGGCTGTCGATTCCCAAGCTGGGTGCTACTCCGCTCGGATACCAGATCGCGCAGCAGTTTGGCTTGCGGTTGCAGTCGTGCCGGCCGGCGCTGGTTCCGCTCACTTTTGTTCCTGGAAGATCTTACGCGGTATGCGGATCTGACGGGAGTTTCCACCGAGGTGGTCGCTTATGCCGGGGCAGGGCGGTTTCGGGAAAAACTGCTTTTCACCCACCGCGGGATGAGCGGGCCGGCGGTGCTGCAAGTTTCGTCCTACTGGCAGCCGGGGGAGGCTGTGGGGGTTGATCTCGCACCGGAACGATTGTGGACGGCGGAGCTTCGCTCTCGGCCACAGCGCGATCTTGCCAGTGCCCGGGCCGCGATCCGCGGGGTTCTTCCTCATCGCCTGGCGGACCGGTGGTTGGCGCTGAATCCGCCTTCGTCTTGGACGAACCAGGGACTGGAGGAGGCGGAGAGCGCGCTTCATCACTGGAATGTGTTATCCTTCCGGGACGGAGGGGTATGAGAAGGCTGAGGTCACGGCAGGGGGAGTGGATACTGCCGAGCTGAGCGCGCGCACGATGGAGAGTCGCAAGGTTCCCGGGCTTTATTTCATTGGGGAAGTGGTCGATGTCACTGGGCACCTTGGGGGGTTCAATTTTCAATGGGCGTGGGCTTCGGGGGCGGCGGCTGGGCGTGCTTTGGGTGGGGGGTGAGTGGACGTCCTTTGAGCAGTGCGCCTTTTCCCCACGCAACAGCCGGATGCACCGTGCCCTAGATTTTCTGGGGGAGTCTGGTTTGGGCGTCTCTAAACTTCATTGGGTTTTGGTTCTTTGAGCCAGAGGGTGAGGGCCCACCAGAGGAGAACCAGCAAATAAACGGAGATGCGGAAAAAGGAGAAGAAGACGTAGTCGCTCATCTCGCGGCCGATGGTGAAATAGCCCCCACCGACCAGGAGGGCGGCTGAGTAAACGCCGAAGCCGAAACTTAGGGCCGCAACATGAGTTCGCCAGGAAAGGCGCAAAGAGCGTAGAAGAAAAGCGAGGACTATCGCCCACTCCACCATGAGCACGGATAAGAGAAAGTGAAGCAGAACCAGGTCCATGCGTAGCGAGGAATAGCCTGCAGGCGCCAGGCGCATGACTATGAGGACGCCGCTTCCCACCAGGAGTAGAGGGAGAGTTAAGCGGCGGAATCCACCGAGCGGCCGCAGAGCGATCCAGGTGAGCCCCGCGAGCACCGCGCACTGCAACGATACGTCGGTGATGTCGAGGATCAAGAGAGCAAAGCGGTGGGCCGGATGACCGGAAAAATGCAAGGTCGCTGCAAGCCCGACAGAGCGCAGGAAGTAGAAGACGATGAGCAGCGTGAACCAGGGAAAACGCGCGACACGCCTGCGCGTGAATAGAACGCAGAGAAGAAGGACATGTCCGATGAGCCCAGCGGCCCAGATGAGGTGGTTGGTCATGGATTGGGTTTTAAGGCCAAGCTAACGCAGACTAACAGACCGCGAGCGCGAAGCTGCTTTCAAGCGAGTTTGAAGATGATGGCCGGTCTCCCCTTGTATGTGCTGACAGACCGTTCTTGGAAGCCGCACTTTCTGGCAACCCCGATAGACGCTCGATGGTCGGGATGGATGAGGCAGGTGAAGTCGTTCGTGCCAAAGTGCTGTCGTCCCCACAGCAATGCTGCCTTGGCGGCTTCGGTTGCATATCCCCTTCCGTGTTTCGCGGGAGCGAGGACCCAGCCCAGTTCGGGGATCGCTCCGAGAGGCGGCTCAATGTCGCGCTTGAAGTTCCCGAAACCTACCTCGCCTACAAAGTCCCCTGTTGCTTTCTCTTCCACGACCCAATAGCCAAAGCCAAGAACAGACCAATGGCCGACATAACGAAGAAAGCGGGTCCAGCACTCCTCCGGCGTAAACGGCTTGCCTCCCATGTATGTAACCACGGCGGCATCTCCCCAAAGCGCCCGAGTGTGGGCAAAATCGTCCAGGGTGTGACCGCGTAGCCTGAGCCGCTCAGTCTCTACCACCGGAATATCTAAAGCACGAGGCAACGAGGCGAGCATCCATCCAGTTTAAACTTGCTTTCAAAGGCCCCGAAATAGGAAGGGATTTCGCATGGAAACCGGGGCCACGCCCGCATCCACACCTACGTTTTGGCAGTCGGTTCGAGAAGCCTTGAGGGGCAGCCACCAGGATTACACTGCGGGCAGCCTGAACCGGTCGATCCTGCTGCTGGCCATTCCCATGGTTCTGGAGATGGTGCTGGAATCGCTGTTTGCCGTGGTGGATGTTTTTTGGGTCAGCCGGCTGGGCGCTGACGCGATTGCCACGGTCGGCCTGACAGAGTCGGTGCTCACGCTGGTGTTTGCCGTGGGCATGGGGCTTGGCATGTCGACCACAGCGATGGTGGCGCGCCGGGTGGGCGAGAAGGATCCGGACGGCGCAGCCGTCTCCGCGGTGCAGGCGGTATTCCTGGGACTGATTGCTTCGGTCGCGCTTGGGCTTCCATTCCTCTTCCTGGCGCCGCGGCTGCTGGGCTTGATGGGCGCAACGCCCGCGATCATCGCCAGCGGCTCGAACTATACCCGGATCGCTCTTGGCGGCTCAGGAGTGGTTCTTCTGTTGTTTCTGAACAATGCCATCTTCCGCGGGGCGGGGGATGCGGCGATCGCCATGCGTTTGCTATGGGTCTCGAATATCCTCAACCTGATTTTCGATCCCTGCCTGATCTTTGGCCTGGGCCCGTTCCCCAAACTTGGAGTAACCGGCGCGGCGCTGGCTACCTTTTCCGGGCGCGGCATCGGGGTGCTGTACCAGTTTTACCGGCTGGGCAAGGGGACGGAGCGGATTCGGATTCTGGGACGCCATATGCGCCTGCAGGGCGCGGTGCTATGGCGGCTAATACGGGTATCGATCACCGGCATTCTGCAGTTCCTGATCAGCCAGGCGAGCTGGATCGGATTGGTGCGGATCGTCAGCCTGTTTGGCGCGCCTGCGCTGGCCGCCTACACGATTGGTATTCGCATCGTCATCTTCGCCATCTTGCCTTCGTGGGGATTGAGCAATGCCGCGGCCACGCTGGTGGGCCAGAACCTTGGTGCGGGCCACCCCGACCGTGCACGCAAAGCCGTGTATCGAACGGGCCTATGGAACATGCTCTTCCTGGGGACGGTGGGGATTGTTTTTATCGCCTTTGCCCCATGGATCATCGGCCTGTTTACGCAGGATCCGGCCGTCGTTCGCCCGGCTATCCAATGCCTGCGGATCTTCAGCTGCGGCAATGTTGCCTTCGCCTACGGCATGGTCATGCTACAGGCGTTCAATGGAGCAGGCGACACGCTCACGCCGACCTATGTGAACTTTTTCGGCTTTTGGATCCTGGAGATTCCGCTCGCCTGGTGGCTGGCCATGCACACTGCGATGCGGGTGAACGGTGTTTTCGTCTCAGTGGTTGTTGCGCAATCGGTCATCGTGCTCATCAGCATTGTTCTCTTTCGCCAGGGACGCTGGTCCAAACAGCGTATCTAGCGCACAAATGGTTGCCCCAATGATCGATATTTTCCTGCTCCGTCGGTAAAATAATTCCTCTTCCTCGAGCCTTCCGGGATGCCGGATTGGTCATCACATTGAATACGGGCGCCCGGTGGCTCCTGCTTTCAAGGAGGATTTATGATGGGGAATCGGTTCGGTAGTGAGTCGAGGCGCTTTGACGATGACCCGGTTGTCATCGGCCTTTTTCCTAACGCGAGTGATGCGCGCCTCGCGTTGGACGCACTCCACGAGAACCATTACTCTTCCGAGCACATCACTGCCGCATTCCGGACACCAACCGATTCCGCAGATGGAAGGGACTTCTGTACCGATGCAGGGGAGCGGTAAGTGGTTCGGCCAGCTAAGAGAGATTTACCGGAGAGAAGATGGTGGAGTAGGCCGCGCAGGAACTGTGCAGACCGAGTCATCTACAACAGGGTTCGACGCCATGCTGGCGCAAATTGATCTTTCCCCGCAGGATAGGCTGATACTGGATCATGGTTTTGAGCGCGGCGCAGCAATCGTGACAGTCAGGGCTGCCGCCCGCAACGCGCAAGCCCGAGCCCTGCTGGAGAAGTACGGTGCACGCATCGTCCACGGTCGGCATGCGGTTAAACCGACGGAACCTGTTGAGTCAACCTCAGCAGCGACCATCCGCTCCACACCTTTCAACCCACCTCCCCAAGCGCAACCAGACCATGTACAACTCTTCGGAGAAGTGCTGCGAGTGCGCAAGGAGAAGGTGAGCGCCGGCGACGTGCACGTTCGCAAGGAAGCGGTCACCCATATGGAAACGGTAGAGGTGCCTGTCACTCGTGAGCACCTGGTGGTGGAACGAGCAGACGGCCGCGCGGATGGGGAGAATACCATACGTGTTCCTCTAAGTGAGGAGCGCGTGCACATAGATAAAGATACCGTCTTGCGTGAAGAATACAAAGTCGGGAAGCGTGAGATAACGCAGAACGAATCAGTTACCGACACGGTCCGCAGAGAACGTCTATTGATCGATGACGCCAGCGCGAAGACGAACGACTAGCTTTGTCAGTTGCGAAAACTCGATCGCGATTAACCGCGCGGCATGGCGTGTTGCCGCAACCTCGAAAGTCCGCTCTTCCGGCGCCTACTAGCGCTTTCTTTTTTATTTTTCCGCGTCAAATCCGATTGCATCCTACTACTCGTTAGAGCATTCACGCTCTAGTGGCCGACGCTGAGACCGGTTGCCCGGTCAGACCAAAAACATTATCACTCACTACAAAGGATCTTCTTTATGGCATATGAAATGACAAGCAACGCAGGCGGCGTGGGGACGGCGACTCAGGTAGTCGTCGGACTATTCAAAAATGCAAGCGACGCTCATCAAGCGGTGACGGAGCTGAGGGCGCAAGGTTTTAGCTCCGGTCAGATCGGCGCAGCCTTTCGCAGTCGAGCATCCGATTCCTATCTCGACCCCAGCGATGGGGGTGCTGTCTCCAGCGAGACGGTTCATCGCGAACATGAGAACTGGTGGGAAAAGGTGAAGGACGCTTTCCGTTCCGATGATAGGGTGGAACGGCGAAGAGAGGCTCCTGATGCAGCCGCCGATACCAATTTCGAACCGGAACTCTATTCGCGAGGCGACTATGAGTATGATCTAGCGGACGATGATTTCGAGGGCTCACTTGCCGGGACCGGCATTCCTGCAGATCGCGCCTCATATTTAACCCGTAGCCTCGAACCAGGCGGAGCAATCGTCACCGTGCATGATGCCAATCGTGCCGCGGAGGCGGAGCAGATTCTTGCTGCCAACAATGCCCGGGTTCGCTACGAGGATATCGGACAAGACGAGATGATAGGGAATGAGGTGGTGGGAACGGATGCGGACCGAATCGACGCCGCGGACTCGACCGGCCAGGAGATTACCGACACGGGATACGTAGATCGGCGTCCGGTATGAAGTTACGAATCGCGTAGATGATCTGGATCGGATCGATGCCGCGGACTCAACTGGCCGTGAGATTACGGACACGGGATACGCAGATCAACGTCCGGTCGGGGTGGCGAAACGCACAGATGATGCGGATCGCCGTGTTGAACGGGTCCAGCTCTTTGGAGAAGTTCTGCGCGTTCACAAGGAACGGATCAACCGGGGCGAGGTTAGATTGCGCAAGGATGTGGTTACGGAGAGTCAGACGATCGAAGTTCCAGTCACGCGCGAGGAACTGGTGTTAGAGCGCGTCGCTGTTTCCGGGGACACGCCGGCGCCTTCCGCCAATATTGGCAGCGGCCAGGAGATCCGCATCCCTCTGAGCGAGGACAAGGTGCGACTGGAGAAGGAGCCCGTGTTGCGGGAAGAAGTAAGCGTCGGTAAGCGTGAGGTGCAAGACGTGGCAAGGGTAAGCGGTGATGTGCGGCGCGAAGAACTCCGTGTCGACGACCCGGAAGCACCCAGGCGGTCAGCGACAGCCGAAGAGGCTGCAACCGATCTTCGGCGTCGTGGATAGGAGCCCGGATATGAGAACCATGGGCAAATGAGAGAAATGTCAACCAAGGCAGTCCGCATAGTGGCGGTGGTGGCGTTCTTGGCTGCTGCCGCTACCAGGCCGGCAGACGCTGCGACACATTCACAGAATGCGGTTGCCGGAGCGGCTCAGCAGTCGAACCAGTCGAGCGATCTCACAATCACGCGCAATATTCGCCGCGCGCTGGTTAAGGACAAATCGCTTTCTGTAGAAGCGCATAACGTAACCATCATCACAAAGGACGGCAAGGTGACTTTGAAGGGCCGGGTAGAATCGGCCGCCGAAAAGCAAACGGTGGAGTCTGCCGCTAATCAATGTCGCCGGAGTTGGAAATGTCGACGATCAGTTAACCACCAGCAATCAGTAGGCACCGCAATTTAGATAGGAGAGTAGCTATGGCAGGGCATTCAATATTTGGAATCTATACCAGCCGTCAGGGCGTGGAAGAAGCCGTACAAGCACTTCGGGATGCAAATTTTCGGGGGTCGGATATTTCTATCCTGGCGCCGGAGAACCTGGGTGATATTCGCGACATCGGCACAGTCAAAACCACCAAGGCGCCGGAAGGCGCTACAGCGGGAGGCACCTCTGGAGCTGTGATCGGAGGAGTGCTGGGTTGGCTGGTGGGCATTGGCGCGCTCGCCATCCCCGGTGTGGGACCTTTTCTTGCTGCGGGTCCGATCATGGCGGCGCTTGCCGGCGTGGGCGTAGGCGCTGCCGTGGGCGGGATCACCGGTGCGCTGGTGGGATTTGGTGTGCCGGAATTCGAAGCCAAGCGCTATGAGACCCGGCTTAAAACGGGTGGAATCCTCCTGTCCGTGCATGCTGACAACCATGACTGGATCGCCCGGGCCAAAGGCATTCTTGACAGAACCGGCGCTGAGGAAATCTCCAGCGCCAGTGAAAGCCGCGTCGCGTAGAGCAGTTTTGCCGTTCCGCGGTCGCCGCTGTTCTTCCGGTAAGGAGGGACAGCCAGGCTGTGCCCTTGCAATTAGTTTCGCCGAAAATCAGGCGCTCCGAGCTCCCCGATCTGGCTGGACATCCCCGTCCGCCCGGATCGGGGTTCTGTTTTTGATACAGATTCTGCCTTGTCGCGCAGGTAGTCCTACCTGCTATTCTTTCGCATACCACTGGTTTCATTTTGGCCGGAGCCCGTAACAATCACACAGTAGGTGTATTGTTCCGGGACGGATTGATCTGCCTAATTGGAGTAGTACCTTGCACGTCCCTGGCAACAACCGAAATCGCGGAATATCTAAGGCAGAGTATCGTACGCGGGAGTTGGTGAATGATCCCAGCGTGCCAAAGGAGACGATGGCATCTTCTGTAACGTCGGTGGGTATCGCAGGGCCGACTCCTTGCCCAGTTGATCTGATGCAGTTGGAGGGTCTGGACCTAAGCGCCCGCTACTATTCAGACCGCTGCGGGGGCGACTTTTTCGATGGAATCGCGGTGGGATCTCGCCTGGTATTCCTGTTGACGGACATTGCGGGTCCGCGATCGGAGGCTCATGCGATCGCGGCTGAGGCGCAGGTTGCCTTTCGGCAAACTGCCCGGGAGCTGTTTGGCGCAGTCGGACGCGAATGAATCGGAAGCTATCGCCGCGTTGGCGCACGAGGTCAATCGATCGCTGATCGAGGCGGCGAAGGGTGTGCGTTTGCCCCGACCTTTCTCGGTTGTTTCAACCTGACGCTTGGGATTCTGACGTATTGCAACGCGGGCCGGGTGCAGGCCGTGTTTCGCGATGCGGAGAGCGCGCATGTTCTGGAGCGTGGTGGTGTGCCGTTGGGACTGTTCACGCACGTGACCTATGAGCCGGCGGTCCTGGCGTTCGAGCCCGGAGACAAGCTGTTGCTGGTGACCAAGGGAGTAACGGAGAGCCGGCAGGGCGCGGCTGAGTTTGGGATGAAGCGCGTCGAGCGGCTGCTCGAACGGTCTAACGGAGACTCTGCTGCTGAAATCTGCGACACGGTGCTGCGGGAGGCCTATGACTTCGGCAATCATCCATGGGCGCGGGTTTGCGACTTTCTACGTGCACGCAAGCGCGGCCAAGAGGACCTGACCGCTGTGGCGATGGTACGCGGCTAGGGAAAGCCCGGTAACATTCCTGAGATGGAAAAGGCGCGGGGGAAGACTCTGCGTGAGAACGCACAATCCCTGTTCACGTATTGAGTGCTGAAGCCCAGGACTACGTCCTGGGACATTCTCAGCCGTCCCTTCGGGACTGTGTCGATGCTGACTGCTGAATGCAATCGGATAATTCAAGGGCAGCCGGGTATGGCAGTGGTATTCCACATCTTGCGAAAGCGAGCGAGATGATGGCGCGCGTCCTTTTGTGGGAACGAGAGGCAGGGAATTAGTTTTCACGCGAGCTCTCTAGCTCGGACCTGCACAGCAGAGTTCCCAAGAGCACTGGGACATTGCTATTGGGCGAAGCGGCGGAAGAAGCTGGTCGGTTTCCACTCCGGGCGGTGATCGGCGTCGGCGACCCGCAAGGCCAGCTTTTCCAGGATGGCGTTGAATTGGGCGGCGGCCGCGAGGTCGACTGGCTGGCTCAGATCATCTGAGGGCGCGTGATAGCGCTCGGCATACCAGGCTTTAAAGGTTTTCTCTTCCGGCGTCCCCGGCAGCCAGCCGAACTTGAAGGCAAGTGCGGGGACGCCCTTCTTGATGAAACTGTATTGGTCGCTGCGGATGAATCGGTTGTGTTCCGGCTCCTTATCCGCTTGTACTTGCACACCCGCAGGGCGGCAACGGCGCGGAGATCGTCGCCCAGAGTGGACTCATCCAGGCCCTGGACCTCAAGATATTTTAAAGGAAATAGTGGAAGATACATATCCATGTTGAGGTCGGCGACCAGGGGGCCGGAGACGGTGGGATGAGCAGCAAAGTATTGCGAGCCGAGTTCCCCCTTTTCTTCACCGGTGACGGAGAGGAACAGAATTGAGCGCTTGGGCTTTGCTGCCGAAGCTTTCATGGCCCGCGCGATTTCGATGAGCGATGCATCGCCTGAGGCATCGTCCATCGCGCCGTTGTAGATGCGGTCGCCTTTGACCGGCTCGCCGATGCCGAGATGGTCAAGGTGGGCACTGACGACGACATATTCCTTCTTCAGCTTGGGATCACTGCCAGGGAGGAGACCCACGATGTTCTCAGATTTCACCTCAGAGCGAGTCATGGCAACGCGGGCATGGATCTTCACGGCGAGGGGAAAGTGGGGCAGAGGCTTATCCGCATTGAGGTCCGACAGAATCTCCTGAAAGGTGTGACCGCTGCCCGCGAAGAGGATTTCCGCATGCGCCGGGTTGAAGAGGATGCCAAGCGGGAGCGGAGGGGGGACGCCGTGGCCGGGATCGCTCAACTCCATGCGCGGCTGGAACCGGGCTGCGGCGATTCGCGACCAGGGCACTTCTGCGCTTTTGGGATTCTGGATGGTGATGGTGCCGATGACTCCGGCTTTTTGAAGCGCTTTGCGGCGCTCTTCACCGGATTGGTAATGCGCTTTCACCGGGCCGGACATGTCTGCCGGGCCGCCGGTCACGAATACTACGATCTTGCCCTTCACGTCCTGGCCTGCCAGATCGTCGTAGTGCAATTCGGGGACGGTGAGACCGTAGCCGACAAAGACGGCGCCGGCTTCGACATTTTCCGCGGCATGCGAACTGACCCCGAGCACAGCATCGTCGCCAAGTTTGAGTGGCTGCGCTTTGCCCTCGCGCAGCAAATCGAGCGCGCAGCGAGATTCGTCAATCTTGCACCACCTGGAAGTCCATCGGCTGCCGATAACCATCCACCCCGGCGGGCTCTAAGCCTGCGGCGCGAAACTGCTCGGCCATGTAGTTGGCGGCTTTTTCGAAGCCCTGGCTGCCGGTGTCGCGGCCTTCGAGGCTGTCGTCGGCAAGAAACTGAATGTGGGACCACCACTGCTTGCCCAGCGGCATCCCAGTCGGGGGTTTGCGCGAGCGCGGCGAAGCCGATGAGTGTCAAGGCGGTGCAGAAAGACAGCCAGTTGCTGTGGTTTCACTATGCGAATCACCCCTTGAGCGTGCTATTGCGAATGTAACTCAAGGACGGTGAAAGACAAAAATGAGACGCCCGGCGAAGGAGGCGTCGGAGGCGTCCCATAACCGCCAAGGCCGTTGTGGGGGTCTATAAGGCGCTAGAGTTTGCTCACGCGCCAGATGTTCCTGCAGTACTCCTCTATCGCGCGGTCGGAGGAGAACCTCCCCATACGCACGGCGTTGTAGATGGACATCTTCGACCACTTTTCCTGGTCCAGGAATGTGGCTGCGACTTGATCCTGACAATCGACATAGGATTGATAGTCGGCAAAGAGCAAGTAGGGTCGTGATTGAGCAATTCGTCGAGCAATGGACGGAAGAGTTTGTGGTCGCCGCGGGAAAATTGACCGGCTGCGATACTGTCCACCACCTCGCGCAGGATGGGGTTAGACTCATAGATTGCGCGGGGATGGTAGCCGGCATTTTTGGTGGCGAGGACCTGCGGCGCGGTCAGGCCGAACAGGAAGAAATTCTCGTGCCCTACGGCATCTCTGATTTCGATATTCGCGCCGTCCAGAGTCCCGATCGTCAGCGCGCCGTTCATGGCGAACTTCATGTTTCCTGTTCCCGATGCCTCTTTACCTGCGGTCGATATCTGCTCGCTCAGGTCGGCGGCGGGATAGACCTTTTGCCCGAAGGTGACGTTGTAGTCGGGAAGAAAGAACACCTTGATGCGCTGCTTCACTTCAGGATCGTGATTGATCACTTCGGCCACGGAATTGATCAGTTTGATGATCAGCTTCGCCATGGCGTACCCGGCAGCGGCCTTGCCGCCGAACAGGAAAGTACGCGGTGTCATCTCCAGCTTGGGATTCCTCTTCAAGCGAAGATAGAGGGTGAGGATATAAAGCACGTTCAGGTGTTGCCGCTTGTACTCGTGGATTCGCTTTACCTGGCTGTCGAACATGGAGCTGGGGTCGACCGAGAACCCGGTTTCCTGCTAGGATGTACTGAGCGAGCCTCACCTTGACGTCATGCTGCATCTTCCGCCACTCGGCGCGGAAAGCGGAATCCTCGCATAACTTTCCAGCTGTTTGAGTTGGTCGAGGTTGCTGATCCAGCCGTCTCCGATCTTGCTGGTCATCAGTTGCGATTGCTCCGGATTGCTCACCGCCAGCCAGCGTCGCGGGGTAACGCCGTTGGTCACGTTGATGAATTTGTTGGGCCACAGATCGTGGAAGTCACGCAGCACCTCGTTCTTCAATAATTGGTGTGCAATTCGGCGACGCCGTTGATGTGCCTGCTGCCCACGCACGCGAGGTAAGCCATGCGGACGAACTTTTCCCCATCCTCGTCGATGATGGACATGCGCTCTACCTTGCCCTCGTCGCCCGGAAAGCGTTCGCGCACCTCCTTCAGGAAGCGGCTGTTGATTTCGTAGATGATCTCGATGTGGCGGGGAAGCAGGGAAGCGAACAGCGGCAACGGCCACCGCTCCAACGCTTCCGGCAGGAGAGTGTGATTGGTGTAATTGAAGGTGTTCGAGGTAATCTCCCAGGCCTGGTCCCATCCCAATTCGTGCTCGTCCAAAAGCAGCCGCATGAGTTCAGCCACGCCGATGGAAGGATGTGTGTCATTGAGCTGAATGGTCCACTTCTCGTGAAAGGTCTGTAATCGCGCGGCCGGCGCGCAGGTGGAGCCGGATCATATCCTGCAGCGCGCAGGAGACGAAGAAATATTGCTGCTCCAGGCGCAGTTGCTTGCCCTGTTTTCCTTCGTCGTTCGGATAGAGAACCTTGGAGATATTCTCGGCGAAGATTTTCGATGCCACGGCGCCGTCGTAATCGCCGCTGTTGAAGCGGTCGAAATAGAAGGACTCGGCGGCTTCGGACCTCCACAGTCTCAAGTCGTTCGCGACGCCCGAGCCATACCCCAAGATCGGCGTGTCGTAGGGAATTCCTTTGACCAGGGAAGCATGGAATCCAACGCGTCTTGTAATGTCCCGTGCGAGTCTTTCCAGGATTCTGTGTGGCCGCCGAAGGCTACGTCGACGGATTTCCTGCGGCCGCCTGATCTCCCAGGGATTTCCGTAGCGAAGCCAATAGTCGGTGAGCTCCACTTGCCAGCCGTCATGAATCTCCTGGTGAAACATTCCGAATTCGTAACGAATTCCGTAGCCAATTGCGGGAATCCCCAGCGTCGCCAGGGAATCGAGATAACATGCCGCGAGCCGCCCCAGCCCGCCGTTGCCCAGTCCTGGCTCGCTTTCTTCGGCGATGATCCGGTCCAGGTCGAGGCCCAGCTCCTTGGTGGCCTGCCGGATCGGATCCTCCACCTTGAGGTTGAGCAGGTTGTTGGCCAGGTGTGGGCCCATCAGAAATTCGGCGGACAAATAACAAACGACGCGCACGTCATGTTCCGAGTAGTTCTTCTCGGGTCGCCAGCCAGCGAGCGAGGATACGATCCCGCACGGTGTAGGCAACGGCCATGAAATAGTCCATCTCGGTCGCCGACTCGGGATCTTTTCCGACCACGTACCGCAGGTTTTCCAGAATCGCCCTCTTCAGGGTTTCGACCGTCATGCCGGTACGGTCGTCATCGATGGTCGACAATGTCTTGGGAGGCTGTTCCTGAATAGCAGGGCTCATTGCTTATCCAACTTTCTGCGCGAACGCGTATTCGATTCGTGCTGAGACTGGCCAGGCAAAAACAAGGTGTGGCCGACTTTACTCGACATTGCGAGAATTATAACCGGGCGCTCACAATATGCCGTTGAACGGAGCTAAGTGCTCCGTTCCGGTTGCCACTTTAAATCTTCACGATCTATTAACAAGCGCAGACGCATTCTGAAGCATGGCCAAGCTCGACTTCAACCGGGTGCTGCGACTCATGCTGGTCGTGCTCAGCCTGGGTCTGGTCGCGTGTGCTCGCATGGGTCTTCTTGCAACGTTCTAAGACGGAATTATCTAACCCTGGCGGCCGGGTGCATCGAGCGGGGAAAGCTACATCCTGGGCAGGCGCTGAAGACGGTGGTGGAGCGTCACTATCCCAGGATCCACATCACTCTCTTGGAGACGGGCGGCACGGTCGAGAACCTGCAAATGCTGGAGGACGGGCGGGCGCAAATGGCCACCGCACAGGCCGATATTTTGCCTGGACCGAGGGCGCGAGCCGTGGCGGTGCTCTATGACGACACCTTTCAGTTGTTGGTGCCTAAGAGATTCGCAGGTACAGACCCTGGTGGATTTGCAAGGCCAGCGGATTGCTCTGGCGCAGAGCGGGGGACAATTTCAGTCGTTTCTCCGCGTGGTGGAACATTTTGGTCTCCATCAGGCGGATTTCCAGTTTGTCGGCAAAAATGACGAGGCGGCGGAAGATGCATTTCTGAAGGGACAGGCGGACGCGATCTTTCGGGTCCGGGCCATCGGCGATCCGTCCATTGAGCAGCTTGTGCAATCGGGCAGGGTTCGGTTCCTTCCCATTGAGCACGCGGCCGCGATGAAGATCAAATATCCCGCGTTTGAGGCCGCCCTGATTCCCGTGGGAGCGTATTTGGGAAATCCCCCAGTGCCCGCGCAGGACTTTCCCGACGGTAGCGGTACAGCGCACCCTGCTGGCTCGCGATAGTGCGAGCGTGGCGGCTATTCGAGCCAGTCACGGAAGTTCTGATCGAGCGGCGGCAGGAAATCATGGAGGAGATTCCGGCCGAGATGACAGAAGTTCGCCTGCTGCTTGTGCAAGTACGCCGGCCGAGCCGCAAGCCGGGCTCGGGCCTGCCCTGCATCCCGGAGCGCTCAGCTTCTATGACAAAGATAAGCCGTCGTTTCTGCTGGCGCATGCGGACTATGTCGGCCTCATCCTTACCGTGGGACTGATGGCTGGATCCTGGATCTGGGAATTGAAGCGATGGATGCAACGGCAGCAGAAGATAACGCCGATCAATACAGCAACCGCGTAGTGGACGCTGATCACTTCGGTGCAGGAGGTGGATTCGCTGGCCGCGTTAGACGACACCTGGCGCGAGCTATTGAAGCATTCTCGCGGAAGCCGTTCGCGACCTGGATGCCGATAAGCTGTCTGAGGAGTCCTTCAATTCCTTTCGCGCCATTCTGCAGATTGGGATGGAAGCAACCAGAGAACGGCGCAGTATTCTGATGGCCACGAATCCCGTGGCATGGACCGCCAGCGCTGCGCCGTAACGACGGCTCGTACGGGTAGCGAAGGCAGGCAACCCCCGAGCCTGGTCACGATGGTGGGCGATGGGGTTCGGAGACCGGTGGCGACGGAACGAATCGATAACCGAGAGAGCGCTCGGTGATAAGGTAGCGCGGGGGCTTGTGCGCTTCGATTTTGGAGCGGAGAGTGCCTACCAGCACGCGGAGACAGCCCGCCCTGGCGGTCGGATTCCGCCAGAACATCTCGCACAAAGTCCTACTTCTTACCAGCTTGCCGGAGTGCGTGGCAAGCGTACAGAGAAGTTGAAACTCACTCGGAGTGAGGTGGGCTTCTACGCCGCGAACCCAGGTTTGGTGCATGGCAGCGTCAATGATGAAGTCCCCAACTTGAATGCGTTGCGGGCGCTTCAAAGCCGGCGCCAGGATAAAGGCTTTGCCTGCCTCTCTTATTTCGCTTCCCGGTGGATTTCCTTCGATGTGGATCAACTGCCTCTCGATCGCGACCCGGACTATCTGCGCCCTCTTTCTGACTTCAAGCTTGCGGAAGAGTTCCTGCAGGACAGCCTTGATCGCTGCTTCCGTACATTTCAAGCTGGGGGCAATTTGTTGGTTGGTCCATCCCTCAGAGACGCACGCCAGAACAGTTCGCTGCCTGTCTGTAAACGAAACGGCGCGGCTCACCGGCTCTTTTTCCTGACGTGAGCCGGCGTGCGGGCTGGGGAACGCATTGTTAGGAAGATCCTGCACGTCCAGCGACGCAACGCGCAGGATGAGGCCTTGAAAGCCACTTCTCAGGGCATCGGCGGTAAATAGGGCTAATTCCTCGTCGTGGAACTGATGGCTTAGTAGGACAACGTCGATTGCCTGCGAATGCAGGCGCGCGAGGGCCCCGAGAAGAGTGGTTGATTTTCCGGCAACGTAGGAGCGCTTCCTGCCCATCGTGTCGCGTGCAACGCGGCCCTTGAAATCCTCTTCGCTGCCCACCAGCAAGAGCTTGGCCTCGCGGATCTGCTGAGTACCGGGAACGCTCCGTACGCTATTCTGCGCTCTCATCCAGTTCTCCTCGTGCAGCGGCTCCACATTTATGGAACAATCGTGGAGAAGCACTTGTATAGCTGAGTTGGTGAATGGCCATCCAAGTCTGCGCATCGGCATCGAGAGCGTTCAACGTAGTGGTGCGGTCATCCTGCAAAGCATTGAGATAGTCGATCAATGCGAATCCGCCGCGCTTGTAGGCATACTCGGCTATAGCCAACACATCTTTAGCCTCTGAAAGATAGTGCTCGTTGTAGCGATCCGAGAGTACTTTCGAGGTGGTGTAGGCGATCCACGCCTGGTCAACATCGGAATATACCTGGTTGCGCGCCGCGACCTCAGAGAAACCGCTGCCTTGGGCGAGAAACTTGCTGGTGTCTTTGTTGCCCTGGTTACGGTCGAAGATACGTATAGGAATGGTGATATAGCCTCCATAACTGCTTTGCGTGCCGTTATGGTCGTATTCCCCTTCGAGGGTGGGATCCGTGGTGCCGTTGGCATAAGCGAGCTTTACGTTCGCATCCGCAACCCGAACAGCGGCCTGCGCAGCCTGGTAGTCCGGACGGGTGATCAGCGCTTTCTGTTCCAGGTCTGTCAGGCTGGAAGGACCGACGGAGGGACAAGATCGCCACTCAATGTCGAAGTCTCTCTTTGGCTGCTCGTAGCCCATCAGGGTCTGCAATTGGTCGCTGCCCTGTACCAGGTTCATCTCCGCAGATTGTTCATCACTCTCGTATTGCGCCAATTGCAGATCGAGCCGTTCGAAATCGATTTTTCCCAGATCGCCATCTTTATAGCGGGCCTGGAAGATCTCCATCTGCTGCCGGTAATTCTTCAAATTATCCTCGGCGACTTTCAGCTCCGCCTTGGCCAGAAGCATGTTCGGTAAATGCCTGCTTTGCTGCGAGAATCGTTCCCCGTTCCTGATCGTGGAGTTGGCCTGCAGTCTGAGCCGTCGTTGCCCGGGCGCTATCCAAACGCCAGCGTCGTTTCTGCCCTCGCTCGAAGAGCCGTGCCATTTGCAAGCTGTAGCCATAGGGTGTAGAGGAGTTAGCTGGATTGATAGATTGGTGCCATATACCGAAAAGTCTGGATTTTGACGTAGCCCCGCTTCCATCTCCTGCCCTTTCATCGATAGCAGGTTTTGCCGCGCCGGCGAGCAGAGCTGGATTATGGGCAAATGTGTAATCAACTACTTGTTGCAGCGTCAGCGGAGCTGAGGGGACAGGAGCTTGTCCATAGAATTTCTGCTCTGCACCGAAAAGGCAAGCGAATAACAAGGCGAACCAGAAGGCGAACCAGAAACGCGAGTAGGGTCTCAATTTTCAAACTCCGTTTCCGGGATGGGCAGAACATCGTTTGGTCCCGCAACCCATACGTAAAGCGTTGGCAGCAGAAATATACTCATGACCAGATCCGCGATCAGACCGCCGACAATGACGATGGCGAAGGGCCGCTGCGAATCCGAGCCGATGCCGTGAGACATAGCCGCGGGAAGCAGGCCCAGTGTGGCAACCAGCATGGTCATCATGATGGGACGCAAACGCAAACACCGCACCTTCCATCGCGGACTCTTCGATGGAATGCCCGCGCGCACGCAGTTGATTGATGTACTCCAGCATGATCACGCCGGTCTGCACCGAAACACCGAACAGGGCGAGAAAACCTACGCTCGACGACACGCTGAAATTGGTGTGAGTGAATAGTAGCGCCAGCAATCCGCCGACACGTGCCATGGCGACGTTCATTAAGATCACCAGAGCCCATTTGACCGATTTGTACATCGAGTACAGGATGATGAAGATCAGCAACACGGTTAAGGGCACGATGATCAGCATCCGCGCCTCTGCGCGCACTTCGCTCTGGTACTCGCCCTCCCATCCGATGTGATATCCGCGTGGAAGTTTTACCTGGGCAGTTCACTTTCTGGATGGCTTCTCTTACGTGCTCGCCGAGAGCGCGACCGCGCACGCTATATTTGATAGCTACATATCGCTGGTTGTTTTCGCGATAGATCTTCGGAGCCCTCGTCCGCTTCCTGAACGTCACAGAGCTGCGCAAGTGATACTCGCTCCCCTGAGGGCGACAGCAAGCGGATGTCTCTCGATCGCCTCCCTCGTATCCCGGTATTGGGGGAGATAGCGCAGAGTAAGGTCGTAAACCTCTCGCCCCTCAGCACCTGGGTGAGAGCATTGCCGCCGACCGCGGTCTGGATGCGTCCTGAACATCCGCGACGTTGATCTGCCAACGCGCGGCCTTCGCGCGATCCACCACGAACTTCAGGTCGGGCTGCCCGGTAACCTGGAAGACTCCGAGGTCCGCGATGCCCCGGATGCGGCTCATGATGCCGGCCACCTCGTTGGCCTTCTCTTCGAGCATGTGCAAGTCATCGCCATATACCTTTGTGGCAAGCTCCCCCTTGACTCCGCTGACCGCCTCCTCCATGTTGTCTTCGATTGGCTGCGAGAAGCCCCAGACCACGCCCGGGATATTCTTTTCCAGCTGCCTGGTCATGGAGGCGATCAGATCGTCTTTGTTCTGGTGAAAGACCGGAGCGCCACTGTCCTTTCGGCTTCAGACCCACGAAGTATTCGGTGTTGAAGAATCCGGTGTGATCCGTGCCGTCGTCCGGACGGCCGGTTTGACTGGTGCACTCGGTAGCTTCAGGAAAGGAGCAAAGCAGAAGCCTGCGCCTGATTGGTGACGTCAACGCCCTCACTGGGCCCCGCGCTTTGCGCAAGGGTGCCGCGCACCCACAGCGCGCCTTCATCCAGATGGGGTAGGAATTCCGAACCGATGACGCCACCTAAGGCGAGATAGATCGCGAGAACGAGACCGACGACGCCAACGCCCGACCGTGACACGCTCTGGTGGATAGCCCATGTGACGCCGTTGCGGTAGCGCACAATCAAGAAATGCCATCACCGGGTTGGTCCATTCCCTTGTGCCTTTGCGGAACAGGAAGCTGGCAAGCACAGGAGCAATGATCATGGAAAACATCAGAGCGCCCAGCAGCGCGAAGGCCACCGTCCACGCCATCGGCCTGAAGAGCCGCCCCTCGACGGCCTGCAAGGTGAAAATCGGCAAGTAAGCGGTGATGATGATCCCGATGGCATAGAAAACCGGGCGCTGCACTTCGTGGGCTGCCTCCCGAATCTTGCTCTGCAGGCGTCTGTCGTACTCGTTGCTGTGATGACTGAGGTGGCGGACGATATTTTCCACCATCACGACCGAGCCATCTACGACCATGCCAAAGTCCAGCGCGCCCAGCGAGAGCAGGTTGGCCGGAATGTGCTTTAGGTCGAGACAAATCGAGGCGAACAATAAGGAGAATGGGATGGTGAGTGCAACGATGATTGCGCCGCGCACATTGCCGAGGAAGAGGAAAAGAATAATCACCACCAGGATGATTCCTTCGGTCAAGTTGTGCAGCACGGTGTGGGTTGTGAAGTGCATCAGGTCGCTTCGTCGATGAAGGGGACAATCTTCACGCCCTGCGGCAGAATGTGGTCATTCAGTTCCTGGACCTTCTTATTAAGGCCTTCCAGCACAGGCTGCGCATCGGCGCCCTTTTGCAGCGCTACGACACCGGAAACTACGTCGGTGTTATCGATCGATTTTTCCGTCCTCGCGGTGATATGCCCGGCGCAAATCTGGCCAAGCCGAATCTTCGGGCCCTGCGTGACAACGGCAATATCTTTCATCCGGAGCGCCGTACCGGCCTTGGTCATGACGACCGTGTTCTCGATGTCCTGGATGTTTCTGACCAGACCCACTTCGCGAATGTTGATCTGCTGCTGTCCGGCTTCGATAAAGCTGCCGCCGGCGTTGGCATTGTTATTCGTGAGCTGTTGCTCCACCTGGGCGATGCTGAGCCCGTAGGAGACAAGCTTGTCGGGGTCGAGGCGCACCTGATATTCACGCGTGGGGCCGCCGAATGGGCTGTTGTCTACGACGCCGGGGACAGACTTCAAGTTCTTGTCCACCACCCAATCTTCAAGCGACTTCACATTCATGACGTCGTATTCGGGGTTCGTGCTTTGCAGCGTGTAGAAATAGATCTGACCGACCGGGCTCCAGTCCGTCCCGATTTGCGGAACAACACTCGGCGGCAGCGTTACCTGCGAAAGCCGCTCCAGAACTCGTTCACGGTTCTCGAAGTTCGTCGTCTCCTCGCCAAATACCATCTCCACGGTGGAGAGTCCGAACAGCGACCACGAGCGGACATGGATGACCCCTGGAACGCCGTTCATCACGATTTCCATCGGGACGGTAACCTGTTGCTCGATCTGCTCAGCCGAGATTCCGGGCCACTGCGCGATGACATCGACGTAGTTATTCGCGACGTCCGGATACGCTTCCACAGGGAGCCGATGGAAGGAAACCACACCCCAGGCAAACAGAAGGATTGCGACCGCGAGCACAAGAAGGCGGTTTTCCAGTGCAAAGTCGACCAGCCTGCGAATCATTGCGCCTCCAGCGTGGCTTCCAGTTGGAGAACCTCTGATACCACCGGCTGGCCGGGCGCAATGCCGGAAAGGATCTGTTGGTTGTTTCCGGGCAACATGTCGCCGGCATTCACTTCGACGCGCTTGAATTGCTTGCCGCCCGCGGGAACAAACACCCAGTCGCGATCATGCAAGTGCAAAATGGCGGAAGAAGGCACGACGGCGAAGGCCTGCTTGCTTCTGCTTTCGAAGGTCGCAGTGACAAACATGCCCAGCTTGAGGATTCCTGGATTGCGAATCTCGATGCGCACCTTGGCGGTGCGGATGGTGGGGTCAAGGACCGGCCCTATGTCAGTGATGTGGCCTGTCAATGTGCCGTCCGGATAGGCGTTTGCGCGGATGAACGCTGGTTGTCCGAGGTGGATCTTGGGAATGTCATTCTCGTAGACGTCACAGATGATCCAGACGACGGATAGATCGGCGATGGTGAAAGCGGTGGAGGAACCGGAATAATTTACGCCTGTCGCCGCGGCATTGGTGACGTATTGTGCGACGATGACTCCCGAGATCGGCGCATAGACGTTGACGATACTGCTGGGATGATTCTTGTCGACGCCGAGGGTATTGAGTTGTTCTTCGGCGGCGACGAGATCTGCTTTGGCGTCGTCTTCGGCGTCTGCTGCTTGTTCCAGTGCGCTGAGTGGAACAGCGCCATGGTCATAGAGATCTTTCGTGCGGTCGTATGCCTTGTTCGCCAGCACTTCGTCATTTCTGGCCTTCAGATAAGTATCGAAGGCATTTGTGATGTCGGGGCTCTGCACCTTGATCAGGAGTTGCCCTTTCTTCACGTTGTCATCGAGGCGCGTACGAATATCGACTACCCGCCCGCTGGCTAGCGAGATGACGGGAACTTCGCGGGCGATATCGGGGTTCACGGAACCGGTCACGTTCAACTGCGCTGGGGCATCCATCCGGTTCGCGGTGATCAACGAGAATTGCTCTGGTTTTTCCACGGTGACAACGCCCGAATTGTTGGTTTCGGTGACGTTCGGGGGTGGTGCTGCGCCATCCACAGGATTGAACTTCGTTTTACAGGCGACGGGTAGAAGGCAGACTGCGAGATATCCAACAGTGGTAAATAAACACTTATTCGCTCTCATGGGTGGTCTCACCTCTACTCTGCACAGTCCAGTTCGGCAATCTGCGGCTGTTCATAGGGAAAGCCGCGTCGGAAGGGGTTGCTCTCTATGCACCAAAATTAAGAATGCGGAAGGCACGCGAAAATATGCGGCTAGTTAGCAGCGGGCGCAAAAACTGATTATCAAGATTAAGATATGCAAGGATGGCTTTGGCTTCTATCTATCTTAAGCGTCAGAGTATCTATCTTTAGAGCGGGGAGAAGGCCCGTGGGACTTGAGCTACTCCATAATCTGTCATCCGAAATGGCGACAGATATACTATCTCGATCTTAGATCGAGATATCAAAAGATATTCCGGATGCGTGCAAACGAGGGTGATGTACCCCGCGTGTACTCTATCGCATGGTGTTTGAGCGTAGCGCGTTCGTTGTAGGATGGCTATCTATGGACGTGAGGAGAAATATCGCTCACTCACATTCGGTCCCTGATGAAAAGGGCGACCAGTGTGGACAGCGTGACCAGATGAAACACGGTATGCAGAGTGTCGGGGGCCAATCCATTGCGCCGAGGCAGGAACGAGTGCGTGCCGGCGAAGATAATTTGATAGCGTGCCGCCCGCTCTGCATCCGGCAGGAACAGATAAGGTATCCACCACGCACGGAGCATGCCGATGACGAACACACCATAAGTGATCCAGAGCAACATCTCTAGCCAGTCCGGGTAGGATTGCCCAAAATGTTTGGCGCCGAAGAGGAGTCCAATAGCCGCGGGCGCAGCAGGCAGCAGTGTCACGAACACACGGCGTAGCATTGTGTCCTGGCTGCGGATAGCGGAGAGGTTGTTCAGGCGGCCGAGGGGGATCCAATCGTGAAACGAGAGAAAGAGGACAACGAAGGTCTGCAAGGCCAAAAACGTTGTGTCGAAGGCTTGGCTGATGGGCAGATGCTGGACCATATCGTCTCCTTGCCATGTGTCAGTACCAGCATAGAGAAGCTTTCGCGGGCATTTCATCCGACTAGGGTTTTCTTTTGCGATTAATTCTCAACGGGCGGCATCTCTGATCGCGATTGAATAACCAGCTCGATCCATCGGAAAGGCGAGCAGCCTGAAGAGACACCTGGATTGACCCAGCATGATTCCTGTAAGCAAAAGAACTGGTATATTCCGTTGCCGGAAAGAACAACCCGGTTTCCGTGTGGCATGTAAGGCGGTGAGTCGCCGGATTGCCTATTGGCAGGCAATTGAGCTCAAGCTCCTGGATAGGAAGTTTTCCAACGTTCCGAAAAGACACGACGATGCCATCCTGATCCGCCTTACCGTCCACTAAGGAGACCGGACACGCTATGGCGGCCCACGACAGATGAACGGAGGCGCCAGCCAAGCAGGTAATCAAGATCCTTTTCCAGCAATTCGCCATACGCCGCTCCTGTTTGCTTTATAGATCTCGGAAGATCTTACAGGATCGGTTTCAGTCAGAGCTGTTTCTTCGGAGCCGGTGCTGTTTTCTCAATTGCTAGGAGTTTTGTGTCCAGATTGACGCGTTTGAGCCTTGATTCGTTTATGCGCAAACGGTATCTCTTTTCCGAACCGCTTTGCCAAAATGGGAGGGCCGGTCGCTCGCTGAGATGACCGTTCTGGAGATGATGTGATTACTGTCGCTCTCCGCTCCCCAGCTTCGCCAGGTGGGATGTTGAGATAATCTAGTCCGGTTGAGGTAGGAACGATGAGATATTTCCCAGCCGTTCGCCTGTTGGCTTCCTGGGTAACAATGCTTGCGCTCGTGGCCGGCGAAGCCCAAAACACATCCCGTCCTAATCCGGCTTCCTCCAGCCCAAACGACGCTTCTCTCCAACGAAAAATTGAGGTGTTAATCCGCTCGCAGTTTTCAGTGCCCCCGGAGTACGACATCCAACTGGGGGCCAGAATCAAGAGCAACATCGGGGGCTATGACACCCTGCCAGTGACCTTCATCCATGACGATAAACGCACGGCGGTTGAATTCCTGGTTTCCGGGGATGGCTCGATTCTTGTACGGCTTGAGAAATTCGATCTCAACAACAACCCGTTCCTGGCAATCGATACGGATGGACGGCCGGTCCGGGGAACACCGACGGCCAAAGTAGAAATAATCAACTTTGACGATCTTGAGTGTCCCTACTGCGGCATGCTGAACAACGAAATTCTGCCGGCGACCATCGACCACTATCATGGACTGGTTAAGATCGTTTACAAAGACTATCCGCTCCCGAACCATCCTTGGGCTCTCCATGCTGCCATCGATGCGAACTGCCTCGCTACCCAAAGCGCCTCGGCCTATTGGTCTTATGTTGATTTTGTCCACAATCATGAGCATGAGATCAGCGGGGCAAGCTCCAATCCCGCCAAGTCGTTTCTCGATCTTGACAATATTGCCGATACCTTCGGCACACAAAGTAAGGTGAATGAAACGCAATTAGCGATGTGCCTGAAAGAGCAGGACGGCACTTTAGTAAACCGGTCTCTCAAGCTCGGCGCTTCGCTGGGAGTGAATGCAACACCTCAGGTATTCGTCGATGGGGAGCGGCTTCCGAGTGGCGCTCAGCCAATTGAAAAGCTATGGCCGGCAATTGATCGGGCGCTCAAGGCGAAAGGAATCCGACCGCCTCCCAGCAAAGCGGTAAAAGTAGAGCATCCTTAGGACATATCCAGTCGATCCCCCTTCCTTGAGAAGTCTCGTTCCTTAGGTTGCGTCGGTTGCACTCTCTCTACCGCCGATTCGCTGTGCATACTTGAAAAGTCGCCAGGCCTTCTGTTTGTTTCTCACCAGCCCTCTCCGGCAACTCCGCTCGGGCCAAGCACGAGGACGGCAAATCGTCAATCGAGTCTGTCGGGGATGAATATACAGATCCACTACTTGATTTCTGGGAGATCAGGTTTTTTCGGATTTTGTTTGCGGGCGTCAGCTCATGAAGCTCGGCAAAATTTTCGAACGTAATCTTAAGAAAGGCTGAACAGAATGTGCCGAAAAGGAATATCCAACTAGACAAGTCGCGAGGGGAAGTTGGGACCGTGACAATAAAAAGGCAGGCGCATGGCTTTAGGTACTCGATCAAGGTTGACCTGTTTCTTCTGGGCAAGTTTTCTTTTGTTCGTAGCACAACTAGCGGGAGCGGCTGCATACGCCCAGAGCGTGGGCGAGATCCGGCTCCAGGTAAACGACCCATCCGGCGCGGCTTTACAAGCCATTGGCCATGTGGCGGGGCCAGGTACAGACCGTGGCTTTCGGACCGATGCACATGGAGCCTTCTCGCTGAGCGGCTTAGCATTTGGGCGGTACCAGTTGGAGGTTTCGAGACTGGGATTTGCTTCTCGTTCCATCACCGTCGATGTAAAAACGCCCACTCCTGTGACGGAAATGGTCACCCTTTCCATTCAGACTGCTTCTACGAGCGTCACTGTCTTTTCGCCCACACCGATCGGGCAAGCGGTTCAGTCTCTTGATGAGATTCCGGTCCCGGTTCAGGGGCTGACCGCAAAGAATCTGGAGGACAGTAACGCCCTCGACCTTGCGGCCCTCATGAACCAGCGGTTGACCAGCGTTTATATCAACGAGAATGTAGGCAACCCCTACCAGCCGGACATCAACTACCGCGGATATACCGCTTCTCCGCTACTGGGAACGCCGGAAGGGCTTTCCGTTTACCTGGACGGTGTACGCCAGAACCAGCCCTTCGGCGATGTCGTCGCCTGGGATTTGATCCCTAAAGTGGCCATCAAGGATATGGCATTGATTCCCGGTTCAAACCCGGTTTATGGCCTAAACACCTTGGGTGGGGCGATTTCCGTGCAGACCAAAGATGGCCTCAATGCTCCTGGTGGATCGCTTACGCTGAGCGGCGGCAAATTTGGCCGTCGCGCCGGCGAAGGGGAACTGGGCGGCGTACTTCCCAAAGGCTTCAACTACTATCTGGCAGGTAATCTCTACCGCGAAGACGGATGGCGGCAATTCTCTCCGTCCGAGGTCCGGCAATCCTTCCTGAAATTGGGCTGGACCGATGCCAAGACGAGTGTTTTCCTGAGCGGCGCCTATGCAGACGACTGGATGACCGGCAACGGCACCTCAGACTACCGCTTCCTTAAGACCAACTGGAGGGACGTAAATACAATCCCCGACGTAACCTGGGATCATTCTCCTTCCCTGACGTTGAACGTGACCCACGCTCTGACCGATAAACTGACACTTTCCGCGAATGCCTACTATCGTTACGTCCGCACCGACAGTTCAAACGGTGACCTCAATGATGATTCGTTCAGCGAGGATCTTTATGATCTTTCAGACGATGATGCCGCCGCTCTCACGGCCGCGGGCTATACGAATTTCCCAACGACGGGCGATTCGACGACGGAACCCTTTCCCTTCTGGCTTTGCCTCGCACAAGTGCTCCAGAATGACTCTGGCGGCGTTCCGTCGGAGACTTGCAATGGTGTTATCACGCGCACGCAAGATAAGCAGAACGGCTATGGCCTGTCGGGATTAGCCACGTGGCACACGAAGCACAATCTGCTTTCTGTCGGTGCCGGTTGGGATCGCGGTACTTCCACTTACCATCAGCTGACCCAGCTTGGCTATCTGAACACCGATAACGTTTCTTTTACGCTGGTGCCGATCTTTCTGGATGGCACAACGTTCGATGATGACGGCGATCCGGTGGACAGCCAGGTGCTGCTTCACGGAACCGTAAACACGCCCAGCGTATATGCCACAGATACGCTTACCTACGGTCCCTGGGCCGTGACCCTGTCAGGCCGCTACAATCACACCTCACTGGACAACCTGGACTACCTGCCCATCTCGGCAGCGCGCGGCAACCTCACGAGCAACAATGTATTTCAACGATTCAACCCTGCAGCCGGCTTTACTTATAAACCTTCACGCTTTTTCAATACCTACTTTGACTATAGCGAGGCCAGCCGCTCACCCACATCGATTGAGCTTGGCTGCTCCGATCCGACCGAGCCCTGCAACTTGCCCAACGCGCTGGTAAGCGACCCGCCGCTCAAGCAGGTAGTAACGCGCACATTCGAAGTGGGCATCCGCAGTAATGAGGGTCTCTCGCTTCACTGGAGTGCCGACTATTTCTTCGGCCAGAATTACAACGACTTGCTTTTTGTCGCTTCTGAACAGACCGGCTTCGGTTATTTCCTCAACTTCGGCAAAACCAGGCGCGACGGTATTGAGTTGGAGCTTTCCCAGGACTGGCGGCATTGGAGTATAGGCAGCAATTACACTTTCCTGAACGCCACCTACCAAAGTCCGCAGACTATCGATGGCGGCAGCAACAGCACGAACGACAGTGCTCTAGCTGGCCAGCCGGGTATCGACGACGATATTCACATTACACCCGGTGATTTCATACCCCAGGTGCCGCGCAATCTATTCAAACTGTATGGTCAATACAGGCCTTCCTCAAAACTGACAGCAGAGCTGAATATCCTTGCTGTCGGTTCCTCGTTCGCACGCGGTAATGAAAACAACCTGGATCAACCGGATGGTGTGTTTTACAACGGATCCGGCAAGTCTGCCGGCTACGGAGTAGCCAACATCGGAGCGCGGTACCAGGCCACTGACCGCCTTCAGTTCTTCATACAGATGAACAATCTTCTCGACAAGCACTACTCAACCGGAGCTCAGCTCGGCACAACGCCCTTCGATAACAACAATGTTTTTGTGGCTCAGCCCTTCGGAACACCCTACGGCACAGATGATGACAGTATCCCGATCCGCTCCTCGTCCTTCCAGGCGCCAGGTACGCCGTTCAATCTCTATGGTGGATTGAAAATTACCCTGTGGAAGAGGTAATCGATTCCGCGTGAATCGAAGTTCATCGAGTATTGGAATGGGAATCAGGGACGGCAGGATAGCGGCGACTACAAGCGTCTCCATCGCTTCAACCCCAGATTGAAGGCTAGCAGGGGATGGCGAGAAGATTTTTCATGGGGCTCCCTTGAGCTCCGATGCTCGTGGCTCGTCCGCACCGAAGCCCGCCAAGAGAGCCGTTGCGGCAAAGAGTAAAGTGTCGCCCACATAGTTGACCCCTTCCACCGCGAGCGGAGAGCGAATTTCCGTGATGAGGATGGGAATATAAAAGAAGATCGTGAGCAACAGAAGCATTGTGCCGGCAGTGGCGGCGGCGATGCGCCGAGTGCGACGAAACATCAGCCCAACGCCCGCGGCGAGCAACGTTGTTCCGACGAGGTAGGCAAGCAGTGACGGCGCCGGCACCCAGGCGGGCGTCAACTTTTCCAGCGGAACTCCGGGCACGAACCGGGGGAAGAGGAAGTGCTCGACGGCGTAAAAGACGAAGGTGAACGCAACGATGAACCGGCCCAGGATGAGGAGCGTACCGGCTGCTCGCCCGCGCGGCCAGAGGCTGCCCGCTAGTACCATCGCTCCTGCAGCGAAAGATGTTTCGCGCACCGTGAGCGTCCAAAACAAGCGCTCATGGAGATGTTCCGGAAGGTTCGGCACGTCGACAGTAGCGACGATAATCAGGAACAACAGCGCGAGTAGGGACGCCGACCAGCGTACATACCGTCCGACGATGAAACTGATCGCCGCAGCGAGCAGCGCAGCGCCTACGAAATAGGTCCAGAACAGAGCTCCCGGTAACCAGCGCGGAACGATCACCGAAAGATCGTGTGCTGCCAGAAAATGTTCCGCGGCAAAGATCGCCAGTGCGACGGCTTCAAAGATGGGTCCAAGCACCAAGATCTTGCCGGGCCCAGAGGCTGCCGCCAAGCGCGGCCGGACAAAGAACAGTCCTGCCGCCAGCGCGACGATTCCCGTTCCGATCATCCCCCAGGCCTCTACGGACATGGACGGCTCCTATCATCCCCAGCATGCTACATTGACTTACCGGTCACCCCCTGCCCGAAGCGGTATACCGATCTAGCCAGCATACAAGCAATTATCTGGTCGATGTACGGGCTGTGCCTGCACCCTTCAAAAAACAGACTTTCTCCGCAACCTGTAAAGTTGGCACGGTAGAGTTCACTGAGTCCCTCGACCCTAGAGACCGAATGTGGACGGTGCGAACACGAAACCGGACACACGCGGTCGCTCGGCTCAAGTAAACCCAAGAGAAGGGTGTCCTTATTGTGGCCTTTCAGTTGCAGGCTGCCTGGATGATGTTCGCGGAAGGTTTTTTCACAATCTGCAAATCGACGAGAGCGTTCGCGCGAGCTCCGATACTGTCTTTGCCTTTAATGTTCACGATCGCGCTTGGAGTAGGCAGCAATGCTTCCGTGTACGGGTTCGTCCAGGGGTTGACCCACCCCGGATCTTCGCTCGAATACGCGGACAGGATGGTGTCGATATTCAAGCAAGACCGGTTCGGGGGGGCAGGACGACTGTCACGTGACGAGTATCAGCTGCTCAAACCGGGAGTAGATGCCTTTGAGTGGGTAGAAGCGGTCCGGATCACACCGAGCGACATCACGATTGGTGACCGCTCAGAGATCGTGTCCGTGGCAGCCGTTATGCCTAGCTTGGCGGCGGCACTCAAAGTACCAGTGGGAAACGGGGTAGTCCTTGGCTATCACCTTTGGCAGAGTGACTTCGGTGGTAGGACTGATGCGATCGGGAATCATATTCGCATCGACAACGTAGATTATCCGATCACTGGAGTTGCGCCAATTCAGCTGGAAGGGTTATATCGCGACCGTTCCACAGATGTCTGGATGTCTTTGCCGGCCAGGGGCTTGAAAGGCGTAGATGGAAGCAGGCGAGATCTGTGGGTTTTCGCGCGTCTTCGCCACGGCGTCTCGAGCGGCCAAGCTGAAGCGGCGCTGCGCTTGAAGTTTGGCGGTTCTCGGGCCGTGAACGTAATTCCCTTTACGGGCACCCCACCGGGAATGGCGCAAGGATTGTCGCGCATTGTCAGGCTAATGAATTTCGCCGCGGAGGCTGTCTTCTTTGTCGCCTGTATCAACGTGGGTTCGTTGCTGCTTGGGCGAGCTGTAAGGCGGTCGAGTGAGACCTCTCTTCGCGTCGCGCTCGGCGCCACGCGCGTGAAACTGGCAGGGGAATTGTTGTCTGACAGTATCGTAATCTCGGTTGCCGGCGGAGCCCTCGGCATGCTCTTAGCGGTTTTGTCAGAACATGCTATCCCGGCTCTTCTGTTTGAGCAGGACGCAGGGAGTCTTGTTTTTGCACCACGGTTACTTCCCATCGTTGCGGCTTCACTCTTATGTATAAGCGTTACTGTCTTATGCGGAATAGTCCCGGTCTTTGCGACGTCCACTGATCGCCCGTGGACCATTCTTCGCCGTGAGGGCGGGTTGCCCTCGAAAACGGTACTACGATTGCGAACCGGGTTGGCCGTAGGGCAAATAACAACGTGCTGCCTGCTCGTGACCTGTGCCGTTCTTACCACTGGGATTTTTCATTCGGCCCTGAAACCTGCCGCCGGAAAGCGCCTCGGCAATCCAATTCTTCTCACTGTACAGGCACATGCGGACCCGGATGTTGATACCCGGTATTTCACCGAAGTCGAGCAGAAAGCACGGTCGACGGCCACGCTTTCGTCACTGGCATGGGCAGCCCGATTGCCCGGCGATCAGCCAACGTGGCGATCTTTCAGAGTCCAGCCGTCAGCTTCAAATGATCGCGAAGTTGCATTGGATATCGATTGGCTTACACCAGACACGCTTGAATTGATAGATAGCGAACCAACCGCGGGCCGGCTGTTCAGCTTACGAGATCAAGGTCGGAAAGTCGCAGTAGTTGATGAAGAGGCTGCCGCATTACTTTTCGGCCGGGAAACCGCCGGCGTTGTTATCCAGGATCCAGCTGGCGCGCCGACCGAGATTATCGGCGTGGTCAGGAGAAGTGCGACGTTTCCACCAGGCAGGCGGGGCCCAACCATCTACTACAACTACGGGGGGCCTTCCAGTGTGCCTGAGCGAATTCCACGTGCGCGTTTCCACGTACCTATCGGCTTACCTTCGGCGCACATTGAATTAAACGTCAACGTTGTTTCACAAAGCTATTTCGACGAACTTGGCCTCCCGCTGATTGCCGGCGATGGATTTTCTAACCGCCAATTGGCCGGTGAGGACCGGGTGGCCGTGATCAATCGAGAAGCTGCGGGCCTCGACTTCAGCAGCGATCCACTTGGGGCCGGACTCATCGACGAGTACGGCGTCCGCACTGCGATCATCGGGGTAGTCGGTTCTCATTTGCTGGGCGTATTCCAGCGGCAAGAAGAGCCCACAATTTATCTTCCAATGTGGCAGGATGCTCCTCCTCGCATGACATTGATTCTCGAAGCTCCTCAACGAAATGACCGCATCCTGACCGATCTGCGCCGTGGGATTGAGTCCATACCCGGGCCCAAGGTGGCTCCCGTGGTCATAAAAACGTTGGATGTGCAGCTTGCTCAGTCTGGTCTCGCGCTCTTGCGGATTGCGGCGCTGATCCTGGTCGCGTCGGCGTCTACTTCGCTTGTATTGAGTTTTCTTGGTCTACTGAGTCTCCAGTCTGATGCTGAACGCCAGCGTCGTCGCGAGCTCGCTCTTCACATGGCGTTCGGGGCTCAGCGCTGGCACATAGCCTTTGCGGTATTTAAGAGAGCCGCGCGATTAGCTTCAGTGGGCACGCTCATAGGTATTTCGCTATCATTCGTGCTACTGCGCGTTGTCGTGCGAGAAATAGACATTGGTTCTCCACCAATTTGGGGGTGGCTGATAGCTGGGCTAACGCCGGCGATTGCGGTCGTGATTGCGGCCGTGCTTCCCGCATATCGCGCTTCTATCGTGAACCCCGTGACAGTCATGGGTGACGACCGTTGAGATGTGCGCCCGAAGAGCCCTCGCCTGCGGCTCCATAACGGCACTTGGCAGACGCTTAGAAAATGCCCAGGCAAACACAAGTGCCGACAGGTCGGTGGCATCGGACATAATCCAATACGCATCCGAGGCGTCGACCGGTCGTTACCATCGCATCCCCGCCCCTCTCGCCTCATCGAACATGGCGATGACCCACGCGCAGTTCAGCAGAATACCCTGATAAAAATCGAAGAACGGCGAGAGCAGTGAAAGGCAGACATGATCCCGATGGGCGACGGCATACAAGCTTCCCGTCATCACATTGATCAGAACTGCAGCCGCAGCCCACGGCGCTAGATTGGCAAGACTGCCGCCGTGGATGAAGTACAAAAGCATGTTTGCGAGAATGATGAAGTAAAGTGCCGGAAAAAAGAAAAAATCCGGTATGAATGCAGCGGCAATCCATGTTTTGACCTTCAGCGGCGACTTACCTCCGCGCAGCGTTCTGCGCAGGTACCACAAGACGACCTGCATGGTTCCGCGATTCCAACGATATCGCTGGTTGATCAGCGCCATCAGCGTGGATGGGCACTTTGTATGCGCGATGGCATGGGGCTCGTACTCCACACGATAGCCCAGGGAGAGCATGGAAAGTGAAAGATGGAAATCCTCGGCAAAGGTGAGGGGAGAGAATGGCCCTCGTACGTCATCATCCTCCCAACCGCGCGCCCGTTCATTTTCCGCTTGCACGCGTTCGAGGGCCTCGCGCCGGAAGAGCCCAATCGGTCCCGGAACAATCATGACGGAGCCCGTGGCGCCTTGTGCGAGACGGAGAGCACCGTTTGCAAGAACATACTCGAAGGCTTGAAACAGCCCGGCCAACGACTTTCTATTACGCACTCGAATTTGACCCGAAACAGCGCCTACGTTCTGATCACGCATGTGGCGCACCATCAACCTGAGTGCGCCGGTTTCGACCCGTGAATCGGCGTCTATACAAAGAATCAAGTCTCCGCTGGCGTGCCTCAGACCGTAGTTGTGAGCGCTCCACTTACCCTGATTGGGCTTGGTGAACACTCGCACATGACACACACCATGCTCCGAGTAATGCGTTCCAGCGAAGGAATTCGCCAGCAGGTAGGTGTCGTCTTTCGAGCCGTCGTCGACGAAGATCACTTCGTATTCCGGATAATCCATACGCACCAACGCGCTCATCGCGTCCTTGACGCAAGCAGCCTCGCAATAAGCAGGTGCCAGGATCGATACGTAGGGCAGGGAAGCCTCGCGCGGTAGTGCAAGCTCGCGATCGTGCCGGGACATTTTTGCATAGGACAAGATGAACAGAAGGCACCAGCGCAGCCCCATCAGGCTTGACAGGACGGCCATGAAGTAAAGGCCTAGCGAGGTGAGAGTCAGACCATCCCTATCGATCAGTTGAACGGCCCCAGAGCAAAACCTATATGGGGCGAAGATGGCCAGGAAGGACCCAAAACAGAGGGTCATCCAGAAAAGCCACGAAGTGTCTGGACTTGTTGGTATCATCTGCGAGCGCTCCGCATCGGTTGTCATCGCGCCACGAACTCCCGGGCAGACAGGCCAAGTTGTGTGAGAACGCGGTCAACCTCTTTTGCGTCGCCGGCTTTTGGTCCGGCGGTCCGGCGTACCCACGCGCGTACCAGCGTAAGAAGCCACGCAACCACTGACAGGGTCAGAAACAGCAGTCCCGCTTGAGCGAACCGGTCGGCGTAGATCGGGGGCCGCCATTGCAAAGTGACGGGTATGCTTCCTTTAGAGAGGGCTGCAAACTGCTCGGGAGGAAGGTCGCACGCGATCAGTAAGTCACGGCGGTTGGGGTACCCGGAAACCGGCTGCACCGACTGCAACCGGCCGATAATCTCTTCGCTCACCAGCGAGTGGTTAAGCTTCATCCTCAGCTCCTGGCCGGGCGCCAGCATGGCTGCTTCCCGTGCCGGAACCTGCATGGTCGCCAGGAAGCCGGACCCTTTTGCCAAAGCGAGTATGACCTGGTCATCTTCAGCGAGTGCCGGGGATGGGTGACGATAAACAACCGTGCCGCCGAAGGGCGCCATGACGCTGCGCTCAAGATGGAGTTGGAGCAGGCTCATACGAAGCTCAGAACGCCTCGCTTCCAGTTCGGCTAACTCCGCCGTTCGTTCGGCCTTCGCGCGCTCCTCGTCGCGAGCGATCGCCACCTTGGTCTGCGCTATGGCGTCGGACCCCGCTTTTGTTTCTTGAATAAGATTCTCCCGTTCGCGTAACTTCTGTGCGGCGGTCTGCGCTGCGGCGGCGGCTGCGTCCAACTTGCTCCGGGCGATAATTCCGTCTTTCACCAGAGAGGCAGTTCGTTCGTACTGCAGCTCGGCCGCTGTGCTCTGAGCCCGTTGAGCCTTGACGAATTCATCGCTCTTGATAGCCTGGGTTGAGAAGGAACCGGCTTGATCGCCGTGCAGTACTCCATAACCGAGCTGAGACAAGCGGCCACGTTGCGCGTCGTTCGCATCCTGTGACAAGCGCAGGACTTCCGGATCAAGCACCAATGGCTTCAGTCGGGCGTCAGCAATCTGTTCGTCCAACACTGCGATATCGCCTCTAAGATGCTGTTCTTCCCGGTCAACTTCAAGATCATCAAAGGTGGCGAGCCTGACGCCTTGATCGACGGAATCGCCTTGGAGGAGATGGGGGGTCGTCCTCGCATGGGCACGCACCACGAAGAAGTCGGTACCGAGGATGACGCCGGCCCGTCTTGTCAACTCGCGGTTCAACCAGCCCCCCGCGAGCGCGACGGCACACAACAACAGTCCGACATACAGGAGCCCACGAGAACTTCGAGGACTTCCGTTGGCATTCCGTTTTTTCCAAACCGCCAAGGAATGAGAAATACAAAACACCAACCAACCGACGACCGCGGCCGCTAATGCGATATGCAAGGCTCCGACTGAATCATTCACCATGACATTCCTCTCCAGAACATGCTGCCCTCACAAACGCTTGGGGGAAGCCACTCCAGGTATTGCGATTGAGCAGGATTGATGCTGGTCTTCAGGAGATGTGTCGTTCACTAACAAAGCTGCACATTCTATCGGGGGTGAGCATCACGGACTTTGTAATTAAACATTAGGATCGAAAGGCCGGAAAAACAATGGAGGCTACTACACGAGGCGCCGTGTGGAACCACACGGCCCCATGTGGTTCCACACGGGTCTCGTTCGTGCGCTACCATTCGGGTCCAGCGCCGCTCGCGCAGTGGGATCAGATCAAGCGGTCCAGACTTTGTAGAATATGGCTATGGATTCCACTCTGGGTTACACCGACGAGCATGCCACATCCGGTCTTGACTGCAACTTTCCCGCAATTGAAACATGGGAGAATCAATTCCCAGGTTATGAGATCGTGATTGACGATCCGGAATTCACTTCGGTCTGTCCAAAAACCGGCTTGCCCGACTTTGGTAGCCTGATTGTGCGCTACATGCCGCACCAGCGTTGCTTGGAGCTGAAATCGCTGAAAGAATACCTGTTCACTTATCGCAATCTCGGAATCTTTCAAGAAAACGTCGTCAATCGGGTATTGGAGGATGTGGTGAGGGCCTGTGAACCAGTATGGGCAGTCGTCAAGGGAGAATTCCGGCCCCGAGGCGGCATCTCAACGACCGTCGAGGCGCGGTGGCCCAGAGTCCGATCATGACTTTGGCCGCCTGCCGCAAATTGCGTTGAGGATCAGGCGACAAGCGAACCTAACGAGAGGGAACGGGAACCCGTGGGGCTATCCTGATTGGAACATCCGCGGAAGACCGCAGTATGCTGTCCTTGTATGCTTTCTCCAGCGAGCTAAGAGCTACCTTGATGAGGTCGCGGCTCTTCAGTTCAAATGTTTGCCAATTTGGACTTCGGTTCTCATCCTCCTTAGAGGATGAGACGAAGGAAATGGCAGTTGAGCTCTCCAGACTGCGCTTATCGGGAAGCATGGCAAAGATGACTTTACGATGATAAAAAGCACGCGTGCCAAATATGTGACCCACCTTGACGCCGGGCCAGTGCATCATTTCTTGTTCAAGAAGTGAACACCATTCTCGAATCTCTGGAGGAGCTGCGAGCAATGCGAAATTTCTCATAGGCTTCATCAGACTAGCACAATCTCGATCATCTCTTCGAGGGCATCACTACCGTCACAATTCAGCTGCAGAGAAATCAGCCGGACGGTCGGCCATTAGGCCACTCGGCGGCTGCGGGTGGCCCCTGCTCTCTGACGAAGGGTGCCGTCATTGGGATCTTGGCCCAGGGAACGTTCAATGGTGGTTACAATGCCGGGAGTTAAACCCTGGCTGGCTGGCTTTGGTCACGGAAGTTGAACCGCCGTGCTTCAAATGTGTCGGTGTCAGTGTGTTGAATACGTCGTTACGAACGGGAAGAGAGGCGCGATAGGGTGGCGAGTCAATTCTGCCAAGAGCCACGACGTGACCATCGCTTCGACAAATCGGAGTTGCGGTCACAAGTCCGTTCATTCGTCGCACTGTTTGTTACGAGAGGCTGGTCTTCCTATGGCGTTTACGGTCATGATTGCTGCCGCGCTTCCCGCATATCGCCGATGACCAAGGATCGCGACGCCTTCTTGCTTTTCCTGACAAAGCACTCATGAATGCGCCTCCCTCCATCGGGCAACCAGGTCCTGCGCGGCCAGAGGCCAGGTTGGATATTCGAATTGAAAGCCCGCTTCGAGGAGCCGCGTGGGAACGACCTGGCGGCTCTTGAGCACCAGTTCGGATTCGGTGCGTAGCAGGAAGGTGCCTAGTTCCAGCATTGCCTCTGTGGTGGGCAAGGCGACGCGAGTCCCCCAAGCCTTTCGAAGAATAGCGAGGAACTCGTGGTTCGGAAGCGGGTGGGGAGATGCTAGATTGACGGGTCCAGTGAGTTCTTTCCGCGCGATGAGGAACTCAATCGACCGAATGAAGTCGACCTCATGAATCCACGAGACAAATTGAGTGCCAGGCAGCGTGGTTCCACCGAAACCGTAGCGAACGAGCTCAAGAAATACATCGAATACGCCGCCTCGATCAGCACTGAAGGTCATGGCGCTGCGAAGGGCAACCTTTCGGATTTCGGGAGTCTGCGTTGAGAAGAAAGCATCTTCCCAGGCCCTTGCAACTTCAATGGAAAATTTCCAGGTGTCGGGGGCTCCTGTCTCGTTACCGCCAAGCTCTCCAGTCGACTCATCCATGGGCCGGTCAAGTGCGTGGCGGTAGATGGTTGCTGTACTGGCATTGAGCCAAACTGCAGGCGGATGTTCGGTCGCGGCCATCGCTTGATGGAGGATCCGCGTAGACAGCACGCGCGAGTCACGAATTTCCTGGCGATTCTTCCGCGTGTAGCGGCAATTCACGCTCCTGCCTGCAAGGTTGATCAGAACGTCACTGTAATTGAGTTCGTCGAGCCACGGACCCAACGTCGAGCCATCCCAATGAATGACGCGCCAGGGAGCCTTTCCCAAGCTACGGCTGAGAACGACCACGCTCTGGCCGGTCCCGTGAAAGTGCCGGGCCAGGATAGTTCCCACCTGTCCGGACCCCCCAGCAATGACGATCTTCATAGGGGAGCGTTCTTTCTCCGCTGCAAAGAGCCGGGAAGATATTGTTCCCACTCCGAAGACTCCGCAACGCGCTTGATGACGGCATTGCGTTCACGCAGCAGAGCCAGCATGTAGCGTTGCAGGAAAAGAGTCTCAGATAGCGGACCGAGCAGAGGAACAGGGGCAGCAATTGAGAAAACATCTTTCATCTCCGTCCCTCCAGATTCCAGACTTTGAAAGAGGTGGTTCGCCTGCATAAAACGGAAGATTCCGCGAACCATGGTGACCTGAAAGTAGAAGGGGGGATCCATTTCGGTGGTCTTGCTCGTCAGATTGTGCCAGACGCCAAAGTGTTTGGCGCGCCAAGTCACCTCTTCATGCAGACCGACGAGACCGGAGGTCCTGCCACCGAGCGCAACTGCTTGTTCTCCTGAGTGAACGTTCGACAGTAGATGCACTTCGACACTGCGGGAAAGATCAAAGCAACGTTGGATCGGAGCGTCGATTTGTGTGGTCTCTTGTAGTTGAAACATAAGGCGCTCACACTCAGGGCAGAAGGTCTGCTTCTCGTAACAACACGAGAATCTTGGTTCTGATTGGCTTCAGTATCGCCAGCTTCGCAATGCCAAGCAGCTTCAGTGTGAGGTCGAGCGCTCCATCCGCCATGTGCCGCGTTCGCCGTTGATTTTTTGAGAGGTCATACAGAAACATGACCAAGAGACCCATCTGGAGCGCCCATAACGCAACCGGCAGCAGTTCCCTGAGGTCGTGGGGCAATTTTTCTTCAGCAATCGCATCGCGGAAGACCTGTGTACTGCGGCGACGAATTTCCGTCGTCCCCCGTCCAAGGCAGGAGAGCGGATGTTCCGGCTCACCGGTATACCGGAATACCACTCCGAGCAGGTTACGATCGTCCTTTGCCAAGTCGAGTTTTGAGTGAAGTGCTACCGCTAAGCGAGTTTTCAGGTCTTTGGTTGCGGCGAAGACTTCTTCGCACAAGCGCTCCTGCTCTGACTGCACGGACTCGTAGTAGGTCTGGACAATCGCTTCTTTGCTGGGAAAGTAGTAGTAAGCGGCGCTCTTGACCACCGTGGCATGTGTGGCGATCTCTTGCATGGTCGTCGAATCGAAGCCCCGCTCTCTGAATAGCTGTAGGGCGCTCGCAAAGATCTGCCTTCGAGTCTGTTCGCCTTTGCCGGTAGCGGGATCATTTTTGACCATGGTCAAATTGTGCTCGCTACCGCGGCCCTCGTCAAGATATATTTGACCATGGTCAAATATGATCCCGCTACCGTAGTCAGCGGCCTGTCGAGCTGGACGACTAGTTATTTTGGGGGTTCGAGTGGGGATTTCACCGGGGTAGGCGTGGGCCCGAGGATCCGGTCGACCTCGGCATCGTTGGCCCACACGGACTGTATGCCATCTTTGGGGATGTCGATGTGAGCGGTCCACACGATGGCGTTGAGAAGAAGCTTACGGTAGTCATCGTTTTGCCAGTTGGCGTAAAAATGGCCGAAGGTTGTTCCAATGCTGCGGCCGGGTGTCTTGCATTGCGGTGTGGGCGGACGTTCATAGGCCCACATGGTGACCTGATCTTTGGGACCGGCTAGCGGTCCGGGAAAAGTTTTTGGGTCGGCTGGAAGCTCGGGGACGCGGAGCAGGGGAGTGATCCCCTGGCCGCCACTTACGAAAGTAGCTTTGTAATAAAACTCATCCGTGATGTGGAGAGGCCTCACGCCGTGCATCACGGGATGTTCGGGCGACAGGATGATGGCATCGCTGTTGAGGGTCTTTTGCGTGAAAAACATCTGCGGATGTTTGGGTCCATCGTATTCGACATAACCTCCCGCCCAGGCGAGGCCCTGCTGTTGAAATTGGAACGGTATGTAGGTTGCGAAGTGGAAGATCATGAAGCCGCAGCCCCGGTCTATCTGCTTCTGAATGGCGGCAATGCGCTCCGGAGTAAAGCTCCAGGGGGACCACTGCATGCCGTCGGAGATAAAGACAATGGTGTCCGCGGTGTCGAGATCGGAGAGATTCGTAGGCCAGCCGTCGTAGATTACTTCGGTGTCGACGTTCTTAAGGCCGGCCCGATCGAGCAAGACCTTCAGAAGGCGAGCTGACTTGAGGTATTCGTGCATGCCCGGTCCATGGGATTTAGAACCGGCAATGAGGAGGATCCTGCGGTGTTTTTGGGGATTCGTGGCGCTCACCGACTGGATCGCGAAGACAAGCACAGCAGTGGCCAGTATCCATTCGCTTGCCCGGCGGAGGAGCGTTTTTCGCATGAGGGGCCCTTTGAATTTGCCAGCTGATTATATTGACGCTGATCTTGTGGGGCGAGTACAAGCTAGGTACCGTTACCAACAATGACATTTGCAGATCTCGATCTTTCGCGGCGATTGGAGAGAGCCGAAGGGCGTTCGTGCCTGGAGTTCGCGGAAGCGCGTGTGCGGCTCTATCCGGAGAGTGGCGCTACCTGGATGGAGTGCGCGGGTGCCTACGCGGTCTTTGACGGAGTGGACTCTCCGGTGACGCAAAGCTTCGGTTTGGGACTTTTTGAGCCGTTAAGCCCGGCTGCACTCGACCGAATCGAGGCTTTCTTCCTGGATCGCGGGGCCGTTGCGCTTCATGAGGTTAGCCCCCTGGCGGGCATCGCGACTCTGGACTTACTGTGCACCCGCGGTTACCGGCCGATCGAACTAAGCAGCGTGCTCCAGCGGCCGGTGGAGCGGCCGGCCGCGAAAACCCACCCTAACGGGGTAACCGTGCGGGTGGCTGGCGTTGAGGAAGCAGCCGTATGGGTGTACATCAACGCGCGGGGATGGGGGCATGACGATCCGGGGCTGATGGATTTTCTGGGTGAATTCGGCCCGGTGGCATTTGCCCGCGACCACACGGTGAACTTTATCGCGGAGCTGGATGGCCAACCCGGAGCAGCAGGTGGTCTCAGTCTCCACGACGGGGTGGCTCTATTTGCCGGGGCGACGACGGTTCCGGAGATGCGACGGCGCGGACTGCAGGCAGCTCTGCTCGAGGCGCGGATGCGTTATGCCTCCGAACATGGCTATGAACTAGCCATGATGGTGACGGAGGCGGGCAGCCAATCGCAGCGCAATGCCGAACGCAAAGGCTTTCGCATTGCGTATACCCGCACCAAGTGGCAGCTGTATCGGTCCTGACACAAACGTGGGTCTATCCCTTCGCTGCTGGGACCGGTACACTGGCCCGAACGTGACGCTCAGCCCTCATCCCGTGCTGCACCCTATCTTCGAAACGCTTGGGTATGCGCTCGCCTATGTCATGTTCCGGCGTAACTGCGCTCGTAGCGGCAACATGATCGAGGAAGACCAGCGCTGGCTCATCATCGCCACGGCCGCAATCGGTGCGCTGGTCGGCAGCCGCATGCTGGGTTTAATGGAACAAGTGTTCCGCCTTCATATCACGTGGTGGACCTTCCTGTTGCCCGGCGGCAGGACTACCGTGGGTGGTCTGCTCGGGGGCTGGATTGCCCTGGGCCTGATCAAGCGCCTGGGTGACGTCCGCGGCCGGGCGGGCGACCTGTTCGCCGTGCCGCTGTGCCTGGGCATTGCCATCGGCCGCGTTGGCTGCTTTCTGGCGGGCCCTGCGGATGGCACTTACGGTGCTGCAACCAGTTTGCCCTGGGGGGTCAATTTCGGCGATGGCGTCCTCCGCCACCCCACCCAGCTTTACGAGATCCTGTTTCTCAGCGCTCTTGGATTTATCCTGCATCGTTATAGCGAAAAGCCGCACCCCGAAGGTGCGGCTTTCCGCATCTTTCTGGTGGCTTATCTTGCCTGGCGACTGCTCATCGACTTCCTTAAGCCGCAACCCCTGATCTATGGTCTCAATTTGATACAGTGGGCCTCCTTAGCGGGAATAGTGGCATTTCTGCCCGATCTTATGAGACTCTGCTTTATCGAGCCAACCGCGATCAGGAGCACCGAATGAGTACACCGCCGATGCCGATACGGGCTTCACACAAGCCCATAAACCTGGCCAAGATCGCTACCGTTTTCGCCCTTACCTTCAGTCTGGCGTTCGGGCTGTGCAGCGTGAGCGGCATCAGCATTTCCGGCGGTGGCAACTATCGCGTGGCCGAGCTCTTGATATCCACTTCGCTGGTGATCGAAGCCGTATGCGCCGCCGGTTTAACGGTGCTCGGCATCGTGGCCTTGCTCAGAAGGTCGCATTCCAAGCAGTAGTTGTTCGCCACTCACCCAATTTTACGTTCGACTCTCACGGCACGTTCCGAAGACGTACCTCAGGGGCCAAAGCCCTCACTAGTGTTGTTTGGTATGGCCCGGCTAAAGCCGTGCCCTGACACAAAGCCAATGTAGCTTCAGCAGGACTGTCCCCCTCCATTCAGCCAGACTCGAACCCGGCGAAATTGAGCCCCGATGCTTAAAAACTTTAGAAACTCTTGAGCCAAGTGCGGATTTTCTATCATGGCACCACTTAACAGGCTGCAAAAACACTCATGTTTTGTGTCAGGGCACGACTTTAGTCGGGCCGTACCCAACGCACTCGTGAGGGCTTTAGCCCCTGAGGTACGTCCAATCATTTGCGACGAACCGTGCTTCACTATTGAGGATCTCGTCCGTAAGGCTCAGAAAGCTGCGCAGTCCTGTGAGGCTCTCATAGTTACGGGCGCTTTGGGCTCAGATCGCCAGCAGAGAATCACCTTCCTAGTTTGCCGGATCCGCCATACGGCACATAAACAGGATGCTGTTTGAACGGTTATCGCGAATCAGGAAGACGAAGGGGTGGTCGGCGCGGAAAACGGGTGGGGGCGGGTTTGGGACGCGAATTGCCATAGCCCTCATGGTCACGGCGGTAGCTGCCGCTGCTTCGGTTCCTTCCTCGTTTACATCGACATAAGCCTTATGGATTACCGCCGAGATAAAGAAATCGCGGTTTCCCGTCATTCCCGAAAAATCGGCGCTGGCCGTAAACGCCTGCGGCATCCTCATCGCGGCAAGCGTGCTCCCTAGCTCAAATTGTTGGGTTGTCTTGAACTTAGGCATGGTCACGATGACTTTGGTAACTGGAGCCAACTGATGCAGCCATTGCTGCATGCTGGTCGCACTCATCGATTGCTCCAAAGCAGGCAGGCCGCCTGGATCGTTGGGAAGTAAGACAACCATGGACAGTTCGTTGCTCTTGTAGGGAATTTCCAATGCCTGAAACGTTCCACCGTTGAAGTAGTTAAAAGCGCCTTCGCGGTGCATAAGGGGAGCTTTCTTTGCCTGCGCCGGGGAGAGGTGGAAATCCTCATCTTTGGTCTGCGCCTTTGTCGAATTGCGTCTGCCAGTCACCCTTGAAGTAGATGGCGTTGGTCAGCACTAACCTGGTAGACGGTCTGATCGTGCCGGGCTGGAGCAGGTCCTGAATCTTATTTGCTGTTTTCTGCTCGACCCAATGGTTGATCGTCAACCGCGCCGCTTCGGTCGAGCCTTTGAAATCCACCTGGTTCAATCCCGCGCCGTAATCGTTGTTCATCACTTTGAGGAAGTCAGGGAGGAAGGTGTAGCCGCGCTGCGCCCAGAGAGCATTGGCTACGCTCAACTGGTATCCCGCGTGTACGGCATTGAGATCGCTCAGCAATGCGCCCATGGCGGGGTGGAGTTGCTGCCGGTGGAAGCGTGAAGTGCAGGGTCTTCGCCATCTCGGAGGCAGTGTCGCCGCGCGCCCCGGCATAGGCCATGGCCAGCGCGGTGGAAATACTCTCGGGGGAGAAGAAGAGGTTGCCGCTTTGATTCCGTAACCGGCCGTAGAGCTCAATGGCGAAGGCGTTATCGCCTTCAACCAGACGCGGCTCGATCAACCGGCGGGTGGCGTCTGCGCAGCGCGCGTGGGAGGCAGCAAAACAAAACAGAGCATGAGTAAGCATAGTAGGAATTTCATGCGCATCTCCGTCATACCAGCGGGCCACATCGCGTGGCGCGTCACTGAATGGACGAAGACGGACTCTAAACCGCGCCCAAAAAGGCACGGTGCGGAAAATTCCTATTTCGCTAAACCGACCTGGAGAGCTTCTCCCGCCGTGCTGTCCATTCTGCCGTCGAGAAAAGACCAGGCCCTATCTCGATCAGCCGTGGAAGCATCTTGAAGACCGAGACCTGATTCCATAACTTCCCGTCGCGGGTGCGAAATCCCTTCTCGTTCAGATCGCTGGCTATGCTGGAGAAGGGGAAATCCTGCACCACCAGATCCATCATCTGGGTAAGCACGCGGCGCTCACCGGGATGGAACTCCAGCCGCTGGCAATCGTCCGAGATGCGCAAGCCATAGGGGATTTCCTCGTGGAAGGCGCCTTCACTGGGCGCTTCATCCCCGGGGAGTTCGCGCCGCCACTCGATAGACACTAGTTGCCACCCGGCGGCCATACGCTGCTGCATGATGGATGGACTGAATGGTCCGGAAACCACATCTCTAATCCGCTCAAAGTGCGCCATGCATACCCTCCTTAGAAGACACGACTATGATTTGCTGCCTGGATTTGGCTGCCTATGATTAGCAATCTATGCGCCAAACTACGAGGCGGGCAAGCACCGGATATGCAAATTGCATTGCATCGACTTACGCCGGACGTGCCTTCCATGGAAATCATGGAGTCGTGTTCGAAATCACGAATTGCTGTTCGACTCTGGACACAGAAGGCTAGGGTTTAGCCGCGGGTGCGAGGCGGGACGGGAAGCACTTTGCGGTTGTCTGGCGGCAGATTGGGCCGCTGGTCATTTCCTCGTCGCCGATCTCGAAGACCGGCGTGGTCTTGGGCAACTTCATGCGGCCGTCGACCAGATAGGCTACGGCAACCCCGCCGGTTACCTCGGGCGCCAGAAAGACCATGGGGAGAAGATACTTCTTGCTCTTGACCAGCGATTCGGCGACACCGTCGACCGGGTGACTGCGGGAATGCTGCCCGGCACCTGCGGAATGACGAAGGCGGTCATGTTGAGCTCAGGGTGCTTTTTACCGTAATCGACCAGCGAGCGGGCGACCTGTTTAGGGGTCATCAGGCCGACGTCGGCGATGAAGTTGCGGTGGATTGCGTGGGGCAGGTAGATGTCGAGGACGACGCGGGAGAAGTCGGCGCAGTTGTGGAAGAGGAGGTTGAAGTGGCCGACGTTGCGGCGGTCGTTGAAGGTGGTGATGAAGCGCTGGTCTTGTGCCGGCGTGCTGTCGACCTGAAAGCCGTGGATGGTGCGATCGTAGGAGGAGCCGACCAGTTCGGTCCACTCGCCCTTGGGGGACCCGCCGTGGCGATTGTCGGGCGCCAGATCAAGCAGGTGCTGCTTGCGGTAGGCGTCGCGTAGGGCTGCGACCTGTTCTTTGTCCACCGTCTGGGGAACGTCGGCCAGCGAATCGACGGCGTAGAGATAGGGCACCAGGGGGATGGCGAGCCAGTCATAGCCATCGATCTTGTGGTAGCGGCTGATGACGACGCCATACTCACCGTCGTGGCAAGGGCGGAGCGAGGTGGGGGAATCGGCACAGATGTGATTGAAATAAACGGCGGCGTGGCCAGTTGGGTTCACTGCGCCAAAATCGCCGTAAGGCTCTTCCATCAGGAGCGCGACCGAGGCGTGGGCGTAGGTCGCTGCCGCGAAAAGGAAGAAAAGGAGGCCAGGCCCTCGATGCATCATTCTTTTCAAATTGTTATTCTAGAGGGGTTATGGCTTTTCCGATCAAAGTTTGTGTGGTGTGTTCCGAGGAATTTGAACTGAAGCCGGATAAGCCCGGTTTCGCCAATCGCTGCCCGTCGTGCAGTTCCGCTGAACAGGCGGACCCCGCCACCAAGCGGCGCATGGACGCTGATGAACGCAAGACCACGATGGAAGCGAACGAGGCTAGGAGGCAAGCCATGCGCGACCTTCTGTACCGCAAGGACAGCTAACGGGCCCCCGCCTTCGAGCGCCCTATGAATTCCGCCCTTGCGACTACGCGAGCTGGCAGCGCTCTACACGGCGGCGTGATGCAGTCAGGATGCTTCACGCGTGGCCGGCGCTAGTTGAGCATGGGGTCACATCCCCCGTTGTAGTAGGCAATAAAAAGTCCTTTACCCCTGGAATCTCAACCAACCCTTCGGGAGCAAAGGGGTTCCCACTCCTTATGCGACCGGCATGCGCGTCACAGATCAAGCCGATGACAATCTGGTGCCTTGCGGCAATTGTTTTGATCGCCTCAGTGCTGATAATCGGGGTCACTCTGTTTCATATGCCGGGTAGCAAACAACCTCTGTTGAAGCAGAGCCCGGCTGCCGTGTCCCATTGAGATTGTGGACCGTCAATGGCCGTTCCCTAAGAAGTGGTCCTAATTGCGACAATCGGTTGTGCGGTGGGTGCGCCCGGAGAGATTCGAACTCCCGACCTAACGCTCCGGAGGCAAGTCGCACGACAAATCAACAACTTAGCGCCATTTGCATATGGTTGGACTCGATAGTATCTGTCCGGGTTTTCGCAACTTTTCTCCTAGTACAAACAAGTGCGTACAAACCGCCACTGGGCACAGGACATCGTCCCGATCCGTAGCTGGCGACATGAGATCGGCAAGTTTGCAAGGCGGTGTTGTCGAGTTCTTCATTCGATGCCGATAAACATAGCGCGCCCCGTAGGTGTATCAGCACCCGCGGAGCGCTAACCGAAGTCGCCCGCTAGGAGGGCAACATGGCTACCTCTCAAAGTAGCAGTCGTCTCATTCCCCTCGAGACACCCGGCAGCGCATTGCAGTCTATGCCCGGGTTTCTACTCTTCACAACCAAAATCCCTCAGATGCAGCTTGCCGAACTCCGAGAGTATGCCGGTCGCCGCGGCTGGGAGGTCACTGCCGAATACGTCGACATCGGCGTAAGCGGGTCCAGGGAGTCTCGCCCGGAGATCAACCGGATGATCGCGGCTGCCCTTTCCCGTGCCTTCGAAGCGGTTGTCTGCTGGAAGCTCGACCGGCTTGGCCGGAGCCTCAAGCACCTGATCAGTGTGAAGCCCGGCGATCGTGTCTTCCTGTCGGGAAGAGGTAGGAGTTAGGGAATCATGACCGGACGAAATCCCTCACGGGGAAAAGCCCCGATGGGGCCCGTCTCTGAATCAGCCTGCGGTCGGAAGAGATAGCGGACGAAAAACCCGCCCTTTTGGCTTTCGTAATCCTGGGTGTTGTTGAAGTCGAGGAAGCCACCAACGTACCAGTGATCCTGGAGCCTGTAGACAATCTCCGACTGTAGATCGTAGTTGGCTCCCACACTTCCGCGGACCGGTACCAGAGGATTGTGGAAGGCTGCTTGCAGCCCGGCGTCGAGAGGAAAGTAGGGCTCGGAATTCTCCTGAAAACTCTGCGCACCAATACTGCCGGTAATAGCGTAATGCAGATCCGGGCCGTAGCGCCCCGTCCAACTGATTGGCATGGCAGCCAGAAAATAAGCTTCAGGACTAAAGTATCCTCCTTGGCCATAGGAAAAGTAGCGCAGATTGTGGGCGTAGTGCATCCCAAAAAAATTCGCTCCGAGAACCAGGTTACCGAGATCAGGTAGTGTGAACACACGCCAGTAACTCCCCGCATTCCCGTGCAGACGTGTATTGTCCAATACGTGTTGGCCGGTAATGTATTGGCCTCCTACCCCGAAGTAGAAACCGGAGAGCGTACTGTTGTGCGCGAACTGAACGTCGCCGCCATTGGCAATGACGCCTCCCCAGATCTTCCCGTCGAAGGTAGCGGTCGCCGATCCAGGATCGCGCAAACCCGAATAAGAGAGTTGCGTTTCCTTGACGCTTTCTCGCGAAAACGCAAACGTCAGCGGGCCCCCCACCGGGCGCCACCGTATGCCACCAACCACGTTCGATACCAGGAAGCCTGCAGGCGTATCGCCGATTCGTACAGCAAAGTTGTTGGCAGTTAGCTGCAATTCGTTGGCGACGCCATCGGCGTACTGCTGGGGTTGAATGGTTCCTACCGGTAAGCTACCGAAAGCGAGCATAGAAGTTCCGTCCGCTATACCGGGATCCAGGAAGACCGGAGTGGTAATCGTCGTAATTCGAGCGCCGGTGCCCAAAGGTGAGGAAGCCTCGAAGGGAGCCTCGAGCGCAGTCAACTGATCAAAGCCGGGGGTTCCACTGCGATGCCGCACATACCCGGTTCCGCCAAGCCACGGGCTGAGCCCCCCGTCGATAGATGCAATCTGCTGCTGCGCCTCCTCGCGGGTGCTGAGTGGCTGCTTGGATTGCAAGGGGGTATAAGCTCTGCTGAGCGGAGGTAAGTGAGAGTCCATTAGCTGCTGGTCGGTCAAACCCCGAGGGACGTTTTCCTGACCAGTTCCGGGCGGTGAACCTGGTGCGACGGTGATAGTGTTGTCGAGCCGTTGAGCAGAGCCGCTCCCGGAATCACCCGGAGGAACAGATGCCTGCAATGAGCTTGCATAACGAATCGTCATCCCGAGGGCTGGACCTGCGCTGGAGTATTTCATTCTTTGCGGAATCGAATCGGCTTGCTTACCAGCCTGGGCCAAAGCAACGGCTCTGGCCTCTAGCGGATCGCTTGTCGACGGACGTTCCAAGGAATCGTTACTCCTGAACTGCGAGATAGCTTCGCCGGCCGCATGCACCTCATCCTTGTGGCCAAGATCCGAGGGCTTGATGTCGGCCGGTCGCAGCCCCGATGGGGGTCCAAGTGCTACACGATCTTCCGGGCTCGCGGAGGACGCTCCGGGCAATGGCAAGGCGTAGAGACCAGCCTGCGGTTTTCTTGGCTGACCCTGAGGCTCGGGAGCAAGACTATCGCCGGATATCATTCCCGAGGAAGCGCTTGGTTCACCAGGCAACAGCACCCTATGCTGGGTGCCGGTCGAGGCAGGGTTCAAAAGAACGGCGAGCGCGTCGCCTGCCGGCGTCGGCTTATCTCTCGATGTGAGCGAGCGCGTGCGAAGGGTGCGCGCCAGGCGCTCACCCGCGGCGTTATCCGCGCTCACCGCCAGGGAAGCCTTCCAATATGCAAGAGCCCTGCCATTGTCGCCCCGGACCTGTTCCAACTGGGCCGCAAGGCCGAGAAGTTTGGCGTCTCGGGGATAGACCTCCAAAGCTTGGCGGAGCCAACTCTCCGTCAGCTTCAGATCTTTCGCTGCCAGTGCCGCCGCAATCGCTCCTTGATAATCATCAACAGAGCCAAGGGCAAGCGATCGATAAATTGCCAGCGCCGATGGTGCATCGCCGACGGTTAAGTATCCTCCGGCCAAAGATCGGCTAACATCGTCGTTGCCGGGAAGCGCCTCACGGGCAGCATTCAGAATGGCCAAGGCACGTTGACTATTGCCGGCAGCCCCTGCCCGGCGCACGCTCCACGCTGCCCAAACCGTTTGGATCTGCGCCCGTTGCGCTTCGGTCAGGTCATTGCGTCCCCCCAGACCCATGAGTGTGGAATAGAGTTCGTCCTCATCGCCGCCACGCATCAGCAACCAGCTGGTCTGAATCTCTACTTCCACAGGCGATCGAGCATGTTGTGCGGCGTACCTCGCGCGGAGGCGAGACAAAGTTGCGAGTGCCCAGCGAACGTTGCCGATGCCGGAGTAGATCGCGCTCAGTGTCAGCAAGTAGTCATCGTTCGCGGAGAGCTCACTCTGCACCGGGGCAGGTATGTCAGCAAGCTCGCCCAATGCCTCTGCATCCTGTCCCGACTGGTGCAGCGTCGACAGAAGCCCTTTCCATGCGTCAGCCTGTCGAGGATCGAGCTCCAGTACCCGGCGGTAAATTGCGCTCGCGTCTCGCGGACGATCGCGCTGCTGCTCGATTCCGGCCAGTTGCATTTCCATGTCGGCGGAAGCCTTCAGCCCTCTCTCGGCGAGCATGGCTGTAGCCTCTTCGAGCGACTGTTGCGCCTCGTCCAGACGGCCCTCATGCTGCAAGGCAGCGGCAAGCAAGCTCAGAAAGCCGGGATCTCGCCGGGCCGCTTCATAAGCGAGGCGCGGCATGCTGACTACTGTTTCAAGTGCGCCGGCGTCATCGTGCATCCGGTGTTGAGCGAGGACGAGACCTTGCCACGCGGCTGGATCGTCTGGCTGTTCGATAGTCACTTGGCGATAGAGAGAGGCGGCCTGTTCGTCGCGATTTGTGGCCGCCAGTAGAGCAGCATATTGCACTCGGAGCTGGGCCGCCATTTTTCCGCTGTCTTCGGGAAGGGGCAAATGCAAAGCGCGATCGAGGGTCTCGCTGGCCTTGGCGTCGTCGCCGGTTGCGCGATAGGCCGCTGCCAGGTTCATCAGGTATTCGGGATCGGCCAAGAGTGCCGACTTTACGTCAGGAGGAAAACGTGTCTCCAAGGCCAAGGCCTGTTGCGCTTGCCCACCTTGCGCCTGGGCAGTGAACCAACTCCGCCAGGCGGGCACCGAGTTTGGCTGCACTTTAACCCAACGGGCGCAGATCACAACGGCCTCAGTGGTCTCATGGCCCCGCAGCAATGTACCGGCCAAACCGGCCAGCGCTTCGGGACTGCCCGCTCGCTGAGCCAACGCCTCACGGAAGCGCTGAGCCGCCAGATTGAGTTCATTCTGCTTGAGTGCCTGGGTGGCGTCATTCATCGTGAGCCAAAAGCGAGCCGTGTTTAGGCCGGCTTCGATCTTGGGATCCTTCAGCCCATTTCGCTGCGCAGCTTCAAAGTCTTTCACCGCCTGGGCAAACTGGCTTTGCTTCATGTGTACGAATCCCAAGGCCGCAAGCGCTCGAGGATTGCCCGGCTGTTTGTCCAGCAAGGACTGAAACCCTTGCTCGGCCTGCTCCATTTGGTTGGCCTGAAGCGCAGCATAGGCCGCACGCTCGCCGGCGTTCGCGTTTCCGCTCGGGGCCTGCTGCAGGTGCGCAGCTTCTGCTGTTTTAAAGTGGTCGGCCAGCTCCTGGTCGGAATGAACCTGCAGATAGCGCTTGATCGAGGCGGCGGCTGCCGGGTTCTTTGCGTCCCAGAGCAAGGCCTGGCGCAGCGCGGCCTGTGCGGCCACATCTTGCGGAAATTGCTGCAGGATGTCTTCTCCTTCGGTACGGGTCTTCGGGCCGTAGGTCAACACCCGGCCGAGCGTTACTTGATAAGGCCGTTCGTCGGGATGGGCCTTAGCAAGTCCGCGCAACCCGGCGATGGCGTGATTTCTTCCCGCCTCCGTCGCCGCTTCCGTGTCGAAATACTCGAGCGCGATATTCTCCGGAGGCTGCTCCCCGTAGAGCTGGCGGTAGATTTCCATAGCTCGTGCATAATCGCCCCTCGCTGCCAGGGCCTCTGCCTGCGTCTGGAGGACATTTTGTTTCTTGTCGCTTACCATGGACTCGATAACGGGGATCTGCGGATCATTGGGACTGAGCTGCCGCAAACGCTCCAGGTAGCGTGTCGCTTCGCTATCCTTGCCTTGCTTCTTGGCCGCCCTGGCAAGGCCCGCCAGTGCTTCGGTGTTGTTGGGTTTGGAGAGAAGCACCTGCTGCCAGGTCTGCGCTGCCAGATCGGTTAGCCCGCGGTGTTCCAGCGACCGCGCCTTGGCGACGACTTCTTGCTCGACCGTCGACTGACCGTCGGCGATGCTGACCAGCGAAAGTATGAATACAGCAACGGTGACGATAAGGATACGGCGCTTTGTTTGCATCTCACCACTTCACTTCGAGCTCGCCCCCACGTCCAAAGGCGAACCACTGTTGCCTGGCCCCCAGACCGAAGAGGGTTAGGTTTTCGTCGTAATATATCGACGGATGCCCATACAGGCTGGTGGAAGGATTAAAGTGTGCGTTGACCCGGCTCGCCTGCTCCCCCAAAGCGGCTTTCGCATCCAGCGCTTGCAAGTAGGGAAGGAGTGCAGCGGAAAAACCCAGCGGAGATTTGGCACCAGTCATCACTCCGTCGCTGTCGATGCGCTCAGGCGGCAGCGCATGGGTGGCCAGATAATCGGCCATTCCCGGAATCGCCGCTAAGATTTCCTTTCGCCAAGCGGTTTCGGCATGCGCGAGGCCCGCCCAAAGATACACCCGGATCGCGTCGTAGCTCCCGCCGGGCGCGACTGAGCTCCCCGGTAGTGACGCTGGTTGGAATCCGTATCTGACGTTGTAACTAACCCAATCCATAGCGAAACCATTCCGTGTGCTCTTTGCCATCAGTGTAGGAAGGCAGTCGGCGATGCTCGCCCAGGGACCACGCGGATCGATGGCCGCGAGCCGGGTCAGCACGGGCAAAGGAAGGTAACTAGGGTTTAGCAGCCAGGTGTCCGGAGCAGGGTGAAAGCCAGCCATCCCCGGGAGCAGCATGGTTCCAAATTGCGGCAGTTGTGCCACTTCTCTGGCCGCCATGAGCGCCATCATTCGGCGGCCCAACACCTCATATTGGGGTTGACGCCACAATCTCGCGGCTTCGCACAAGGTATAAGCAATCCACAGGTCGGCGTCAGCGGCAGAGTTGGCGTCCAGATTTTTCCATTGCCCATCTGGCCCTTTTTCCCAAAGCCATCCCGGCAGGTGGGTGCCCAGGTCTCCCCCGGCCAGATGAGACGATGTCCAACTTAGTAGCCGCTCAAAGCGTTCGTGATCATTGGCGACCAGCGCAAAGAAAAGTCCGTAGGACTGTCCTTCTGAAGTAGTGCGCCCATCTCCCTGACTATCGACCACGCGGCCTTCATCATTGAGGAAGGATGATGCATAGGCATCCCAAAGCGGCCAGCGTCCGCGCTGCAGGTCGGTAATTCCGAGCGCAACCGCTGTGCCAGTAACCAACCCTCCGCAGATCACCGCTCGCCTACTCCACATTCATCTGATCCTTCGGTCTGCTTTAGCGGCGTCTTTCATCGCTCGAGCCACCGCGCCTCGTGACGGGTAGTTGATGCCGGGGCGGCGAGGCTGCGCAGCCACCCGGCCAATTTCCAGTAATCCTCCGCGGCCTCGGACCCGGGTTCGTAATCGATCACGGTCATTCCTTCGGCTAGCGCCTCGCTCACCGAGCGACTACGGCGCAATACAAAGGGCAGGAGCTGTTCGCCGAGCCGCTGCTTCAGTGTCTCGCGCACGTCTACATGCAGCGGTACCGCGGCATCGAATTGGTTAAGCACATAAAAAGGAGCACTCTTAGGTACACCCGGATCAAGCGAACTGGCGAAAAACTTCTCCAACAATCCCAGGCTCGCCACCGAGTTCACATCCGGCAGGATGGGTAGAAGAATCGTCGGTTGCAAGGAGAGCAAACGGCGGGTTATTTCTTGCCCGGCTGTCGCCACGTCCAACAGAATTCGGCTGGTATCGCGCACGTCCTGGACTAGTTCTTCCAGAAGCGCGCTCCGCTCGTCCACGGCGGCGGAATTGGGATCTTGGGTAAGATTTAGTACCTGTACGGGTGGGTTGCTATCCGCTTCGTGTGGCGAAAAAGTTCGAAGCACGCCCGGCTTGAACTCGCGCGAGCCAAAGTAGAAGTGCAACGGGCCGTAGATGCTGGTGTCCGCCAACAGGACGCGCTCGCCCAGAGCCGAGAGCGCACGCCCCAACGTGGCTATTAGACAGGTCTTTCCAACGCCGCCCGCCAGGGAGAAAACTGCCATCATTGGGGGACGCTGCTTCTTGTTTGTTGCCCGTGTTAGCGGGGGCGCAGGGGCTCGGCCCAACGCGGAGGAAGGAGATTGCAGTGCATACCAGCGTGGACTCTGGGTAACGCTTTCTTTTGGTGGGAGAGGCAAATCCGTTGCCGGGGCAGCGTCGGTCAAGAGGATGGGTTCGCCGTGCGACGGTCTATTCAACTCGTTGCTTCGGGCTTCGCTTCCTATCCGTTGCGCTGGCGCCAGGCGTAGCTCCGCTCCGGGCCGTTCTGCCTGTTCTCGCATCAGCCGGCGCCGGAACTGTCCCCTCGCTTCCTTTCGTGATGCGGAAAAGTCGCGGTATTGGGTACCGTGCAAGTTGGCCTCGGAGTAGAGCTTCACGATGTCCTCCGCCGTCGTGCTCTGATCGGGGTTAAGAGAAACATCCGTCATTTCGAGGCCTCACTGACCGTTAATGTTTCGACGGCCTGCTGGGTCGTCTCTAGCGGCGCAGCGAATAATCGGCGGCCAACAAAATACGCCGACACCAAACGTTGCGGTGGGACTGCAAGAGCGATCGCCGATTTCTCTGCTCGCTGCTGCCTCGGGAAGACGGGTATATCGATTCCGGCGAGGCTTACTAGTGTTCTATTTCGACAATTATGGGCAAATCTTTAGCCTTTCCGGCAGATTGGATGCCAGAAGGGCCGTGTGGGCGAACCCCGCTTGGAGCGGAGGGTAGTTGAGCCGTCCCCACACGTCTCGATTGAAGGCTTCCGCTATTACCAGACGGCTCGCGTTGCTCTGTTTTAGAAAGCACTCATTGGCGTTCCCACCTGGCGCTCTCGGTGATACTCGCGTGCGTCATTTTGTAACATTAACGGTATCTGCGAGCTTCAACCGGTCCCGCGCCTTTAGCTTAAGCCAATCCTGAGTCCATCGTGCAAGGACAAAGCTCAGAGCGGCGACAGCCAGAAAGAGGACCAGGAAGTAGCGGGTGAAATAAATTCGCATCAGGGCAAATCCAGAGATGTATCCCACCTGATAGGACGGACCATGGGTCGGATAAGAAGCAAATTGTCTGTTCCGCAATAAGCTGACCGATGCACTGATTTCGTCCGCCTGCGATCGATCAAGGAATGCCCCGGCAAAGATATCCGCGGATGCATCCTGCTGGAGCGCGATCAGCACGAAAGATCTATCCGGAGAAGCGGGCGACCTGATTTCCTCGATTAGCGCATCCGGTGCGCGGCCGGCGTTGGCACTCAGGCTATGGGTTGAGGGATTTCCCATGAGTCTGGCCCACCACGGCGAAAGGTTATCTTCGATTTTCGAGAGAAACGGAAGATAGCGATGCGCTGGTTTGACATGAAGCCCCTCGGCGTCGAGGGTTACGGGAAGAAGCGCTTGCAGAGAACGAAATGCGGGCTGGTTCGCCACTGTGCCCAGGATGAGATAGTCATGTGCTTTGCGGAGGACGTCATTCGGACCGGCAACGGTGACCCGAAGCGCCGGATACCCGGTCTGCGCACCGAAATGGCTCATCAAGTGCAGATACAGAGAAATCTCTTCCGGGCTGGGAACTGCGGGCAGAACTATGATTGTCTCCGCCAGATCAGCCATCCGGGTGAAAGGAAAGCCCGCATCGGCAAAGAGCTGAAGATTTGGCATCGGCGTCCACAAGGCAAGACCCTGCAGATCAAGGGATGTCGAACAGAGTATTCCACCCTTGAGAACCGGGTTCGCAGGGGTGGTCTCGTGGTTCGCAGGGATGAAGTCGAAGTTGAAGAAAATGGTGTTACCAAACGGTCGCATTGCCTCGACCGGGACGAGAACGAGACGCTCCTGGTCATGTATGTCGTTACCCGGAGGGAGCGCCGTCTCGTTCACCAGCGACCCGTTCAGTATGACCCGCAACATAGATCCCGGCGCTACCTGGGAGGCGTTGTAACGGTAGGCGAGGTGCAGTTGAAGGTTTTGCCTCTCGCCATAGAACAAGTCTGGCGGGAGATGGAAGTAAACCGGCACGGGATAGGAGCCGTCGCTTTCGAGTGCCTCCGATAACTGGCAGTCAGTCAGAGGCGTTCCGCGGACGGGCGCCAACCAGCGCGGTGCGTCATCCGGTTGACGGGCCGGGGGCATGGCCAGATCCGCGATGCGGACCATATCGCCATTCAGGGAGATATCCGGCGCTCGATCGGACGCATTCGCTTTGCCCGTCAAGGAAAGCGTTCGCGCGACAGTCAGCAGCTGGTCGTCATCATCGCCGGCGAACACCAACACACGGCGATGAGGGTCTGTCGGATTGCTTCTTAGCGCCAATAGCGGTCCCGTGCCGGCAGGAATTTCGATCGGTTTAGGCAACGACGATCGCGTGCCTGAGAAAAGTATGGCGTCGCCAGCGGGAATCTGACCCAGAGAAACGACGAAGCGAACCGGCTTGGCGCCTGCGAGCAATCCTAACCAGGACGCAATCATGCCTGCCGCTTCGAGAGCCTTTGCGCTTGGCGGCGAAAGAAACGCAAAGGGAACGGTTGTCGTCGTTTGCAGTTCGCTGTCGAAGAAGGGAAATGGGAGCTGATTGAGGTTGTCTTGCAATTGCAGGCGGCCTCCGCTCACCTCCAGTACAGAAGTGCCCTGGATACGGCAGAGAACCCGAGCTCTACTCTGCTCTTCCTGCTGCATCACTTCGTTTCCGGTGAATTCAAAGGTAAGTGTGTTGCTGCGGACGAGGAGATCGGTGGGGATGATGACATCGGCTTGCGCCCCGCCTTCACCTGCTTGAGATTGCCGGAAGAGTGTCGCTATCTTGCTGCCATTGAGGCTTATTGTGAGAGATGTGGTGCGTGGGTCCAGGCGGGCCTCCAGGCTATAAACTACGCGCAGTGTTGCGTGTCTCGGCAACAGAGCATGGGAGAGCGTGAAGCGGACTGAGTAGTACGCGTGTGGTCCGCGCAAGTTGATATCCTGCACCACACCCATGTCTTCGAGACTAAGCGTCTGTACCAGGCTGCTATCTTCCGCTGCCGGCGATCTACCCTGGCTTACGGATCCCGTGACTGGCATGCGCGGGCCTGCTGTAGAGAAAGGTTTAGTGTCGGTTACAGATGCGGCACGCGTTTCTCCCATGGCCACGAAAGATAAGTTGGATCCGAAACCGCGCGTGCAGAAGATCAGGAAAAAAACGAAGATCGTCAGAGCAGCGGATTGTTTGCCGAGCGGTTTCTGGGCGACCGCTCTCTCCGGTAAAAAGCTTCGACATATCTGATAGATTCCGTATGTCGACAGCACGATGACCCGCCCCAGGCTCTGCAGGGGATGATCCACTTCCTTGACCGAGCCGAGCCAGGCGTCCGCCCGTGAATACAACGCCCGCGTAAGTGTCTCCTGCTCGGCAATAGTGGGAGCCGAAAAAGCAAGGCGAATCGCGCGATCGCTAATGCCGACTACCTGGGCACCAATCTCTTCATCGCCGGTATGTTTGGGGAAGGCCATACGGAAGATGTCGCCGACGGAGAAGTGCACGTTCTCAGGTAGATGGACTGATGCACCGCCGACGGACATGTCACGGGTAACGCTGTCTACTTGATGTCCGTCGCGGAAGGTGAGACGCACTGGGATCCTGGTTTCGATGCGCACCGCGCCTCGCCGCTGCTTCTGCTCGTACGCAACGGCTGCCGCAACCCCGAGGATAACCATATTGAAGAGGATCCAAAATAGGTTCGAAATCACCGTCCCAGGATGATGCGGATCTTTAATGAACAGCCGGTAAGGACTCACGAGGACCCCCAACAGGTTGATCAAGAGCATCCATTTGGTTGGGGTTGCAATCTTGCGGTCAAACCGCGTTTGGCTGAGCGTACTGCCCTTATCCGTCACATTGAATTTGCCTAATTTCGGATTGATCAACGCAAGCACAGTCGGCGCTAGGATGTAGGGGGCCAGCACGGTTTCGTAGATTTCGTTCCAGAACGAATGACGATGTCGTCCCTGGATGCGCGAATTGGTGAGATTCGAAAGAACGAGATGAGGGAGAGCATAAGTAAGGATGGCGGCCCAATACCCGGGGATGATCGTTCTCCCCAGCAGCATATAAACTAACGGCGCACCTAGAAAAATGAGACGCGGAAAGGCATACATGAAGTGCGCCATGGCATTGAAATAGCAGAGACGCTGCGAAAGCTTCATGCCCCGGGCTAGCAAGGGATTGTCGGTGCGAAAGATCTGAATCATCCCCCGCGCCCAGCGAATGCGTTGGCCCACGTGTGCTGACAGGGTCTCAGTAGCCAGACCGGCCGCTTGGGGAAGATTAATATAAGCAGTACCGTATCCGCGCTTCTGCATCCGCAGGGAGGTGTGCGCATCTTCGGTGACCGTCTCCACCGCGATGCCTCCGACCTCGTCGAGCGCAGAGCGCCGAATGAGGGCGCAGGAGCCACAGAAGAAGGTCGCATTCCAAAAATCGTTGCCATCCTGAATGATCCCGTAGAACAATTCCCCTTCATTGGGGATTGTCTTGTACCGCAACAGATTGCGCTCAAAGGGGTCGGGGGAATAGAAATGGTGCGGAGTTTGCAGCATGGCTAGTTGCGGATCTACCAGCATCCATCCCAGAGTCATCTGCAGAAAACTCCGCGTAGGAACATGATCGCAATCAAAGATGGTGACATAAGGTGATTGCATCATGGTCAGAGCGTGGTTGATGTTACCCGCCTTTGCGTGGTTGTGCTCCGTACGCGTGATATAACCCACTCCGGCTTCATACGCGAAGTCGCGGAAATCGTCACGAGATCCATCATCCAAAATGTAGACATGCAGCTTTTCCGGAGGATAGTCGATAGCGTTGGCGGCGAGCGCTGTATAGCGCACGAGTGCCAAAGGTTCATTGTAGGTGGGAATCAATACATCAACGTCCGGCCACAGGCCTTCGTCGTCGGGCAGCCGAAGCGGAGGGCGTCGCAGCGGGTACATGGTCTGCATGTAGCCCAGAATCATGATCAACGTGGTGTAGGCTTCTGCGGATAAGAGAAGAAGCATGAAGACGGCATCGATGCTGGCGCGATGGTTGGCGGGATCGAGAAAGTACTGTGTCAGTAGCCGAACTCGCCACCAGGCATAACGAAGCGTCGCTGTAATCGATATGAGCATCAAGGCAAGGGTCACAGTGCGTGAGGCAGAAAACCGGTTGGCGCCGATCGCAACGACAATAGCTACACTGCCCAGGACCACCTGCTTGGGCCAACTGAGATAAATGCTGATCAGCTGAAGAACAAGAAACGAAGTCAGGCCAAATATGAGCCAGCGAAAACATCGGATCACCATCATAGGCCTGCCCGGAGGTGTGCTCATCACGCCTGATCGAATAGCTCAACCTCGCCGGTAGCTTCAGACACGATGAGGATCATCTGGGTATCCATCGATAGAGAACACGATAACGGACCAATAGCCAGAGCGACGCCAGGGCTGCGGTGTGCCAAAGAGTGTTAACTAGTAGCATGGCCGGATGTGCGGAGGACAAGTCAAAGGGCACAATATTGTTAATGATGGCAAGAATATAAATGTGTACCGTGAACACATATAAGGAAGCCTGGCCCAACGGAACAAAGAAGAGTGCAAGGCTTCTTGATATCGGGTACCACATCTTTGTAAGCGCGACGTACCCTACGATGAGCACGCAGGCATAGTCAAGCAGCCGTAGCGGACCCAACAGGTTTTTTTGCATGTAACGCTGATATACGTAACGATAGAACGGCGCGGGGATAATTGAAATTCGGGCGTAACTGGGGATCAGCGGGTTAGGTGTATTTTGAGCCCAGAAGAGAAACAACAAGAAGAGGACGCCAGCCAGACAAAAGATATACTTCCCGTGCCTACCCTTCATGTAGTTCCACACGCGCGCTCGCTGATAACCGATCGTCAGCCCATTTACGAAGAGAATCTGCCACGTCAAGAGGGGAAAGGCTCGTTCAAACTGGCCTCCCGTCGGCGTGAAATGAAACAGACCATTGAGCACATAAACCGCCCATGATGCGGCCAGGAGCCAAAGGGTGTGTCCCCTGTACATGACCCGCAGGAATAGTGGCGTCATCGGTAGCAGGCAAACGTAGAGGCCCAGCACTTGGAGTTGGTGCGGGCCGATGCGCAGCAACGCGGTGTCGAAAATCCACAAATCGACCGAGGTGCCTGCTGCCGGATAAAGAGGGTAGATGAGGTTCGCGCCGCGATCGGTAAAACTTGTGATGGATGACAGCTTGATCCAAGGCATATGGCTGAGAAGCGCCACAAAGAGGATCGCGAATACATTGACCCTCCATAGCTGGAAAGCTCTGCTGTATAGCCTGCGATCGGCATATCTCCAACCGGCGGTCGCGATCCTTCGCCGGGAGACTAGGCCGGTGACATATCCCGTCAAAATCACGAAACCTTCGGCGCCGGAAACAATCCCGATTCTTTCCCACGCGATCAGGTTGTAAAGAGAAAAGAGTTCGACATGGACCACCACAAGGATGAAAAGAACGACTCCGCGCATGAAGTCTATGCGGAGATCACGATCCTTGCCGTCTTCCGGATAATGCCAGCTGACCGGCGCATCGTTTTCAACCGGGCGCTGGGAGACGGTGGTTTCTGCAGCCCGGCTCACGGGTGAGTGCGAAATACTCATGCGCTTTTTTCCTGGCTTCCGCCGGTCTGTAAGTTATTCATTTCCAGATTCAGCCTTCTTGCGAGCGCTCGGGGGATTTCGTCGAAAATGGATCACGCACGCCCGCATGAGCTTGACTGTTCATCGACCGTGGTGGCCGAGGCTTTAGTTCCGGCGCAGTGCCCAAGTCTTGTCGAGGAGCTTACGGTCGTTCACGTCCTGCCGGGCTCGCTCGCAATCCTGGACGGCACCCGGGAGGCAAAGAGCCGTGCCTTACCGTGGCGGGCCGTGACTAAGGTTTCCCCGGTTGACGCCGATTGTCCACGACAGTGGCCAAATGGTTTTGTCGCGTGCGGCTAGTCTGCCCTGGGATGGCACTCCTGTCTCTATCTTGAGCCGCTCGAAGCGGAGCCGAAGCAGGTTGCTTTGGAGGGTCACATGAGAAGTCGGGAGTGCCTCCTCGGATTGTGCCTATTGCTGGGATATCCCTTCGCCCCATGCCAGTCCACTTCGATTACTCCGGAGCACGGCGACATCGCGATTCTGGTGAATCCGTCCAATCCAGTCAATGAACTCTCGCTTTCCGATTTGCGCCGGATGTTGAGCGGCGACCGAAGGTTTTGGCAGGGTAATGTCCAGGTGAAGTTATTTTTGCCCCAACCGGGAACCTGGGAGCGAGACGAAATATTGAGCATGGTGCTGAAAGCCAACAACGCGGAGTTCAATAAGGGATGGATGGAGAAAGTGTTTCGCGGCGAGGCCATCGACGTACCTCTCTCGGTAGCCTCAGCGGCCGCAGCGCAGCAATATCTGATCAGTTCGCCCGGCGGGATAACCTTCTTGTCCAACAAAGAATCACCGCGTCAGTTGAAGGTACTACGGCTTAACGGAAAATTGCCGGGTGAAGCTGGTTATGTGCTCAGGTAGAGGCGGCCAACGGAGGATCTGATCTACGCAACCGTCACCAGCCGCGGTGCCGTTTACCCTGCGGCTAAATCAAGGCTTCCGAAAGGAGGAGGCATGACATATCGCCGGCTCAAGCCCATCAAGGAGAAGCTGGTCTCGATGGTCCTGCTAACTTGTGGCGCCGGTCTGGCGCTGGCGTGCGGCGGCTTTGCGATCTATGAGACCTTCGCGGTACGGCAGAGCAAGATCGGCCAGATGAGGCTGGTAGGCGACTTGATCGGCTTGAACAGCGCGGGGGCGCTTTCATTTAACGATGCTCAGGCCGGGAGCGAGGCCCTTGCAGCACTACGAACCAACCACGAAGTCCTGGCAGCGAGGCTCTATAGCAAGGCCGGTAAACCGTTCGCAACCTATACTCGTCCCGATGCGAACCCTGCGGACGTCCCCGTCGTAGTCCAGTCAGACACGTCTGGTGGCCGGCATGGCTCCCTCTATGTCACGCGTGAGATCTACGCTGATGGCAAGAGAATTGGTGCTGTCTATTTGCAGGAGGATCTCAGCGAGTTGAAAACGCGGCTGATGCACTATGGCGCCATCGCTTCCGGCATGCTTCTGCTGGCCATGGGTCTCGCGTTCCTCCTGGCATCGCGGCTTCAGCGCACCATCTCGGCACCCATATTGGCCTTGGCCAAGCGGGCCAATTCTATCGAAGACAGGGCCGAATATTCTATCGGCGATATCCATGCCAGCTACCAGGAGATCGGTCTGCTCATCGAACAGTTTGATCGCATGCTGAGCTCGATCGGCCAACGCGATGAGAAGTTGCGCCGTCATGGAGAGAATTTGGAGGCGGATGTGGCTGCGCGAACGGTTGAGCTCCGCTCAGTCAATGGACAATTGGAGAGCGCCACTCTGGCTGCGGAGAGCGCAAAGTTGGCGGCCGAGGCGGCGAGAGAAACGGCCGAAGCCGCCAACCGCGCGAAGAGCGAGTTTCTGGCCAATATGAGCCATGAAATACGAACCCCGATGAACGGCATCCTGGGGATGACCGAACTCGCTCTGGAAACGGAACTTTCCGCCACCCAGCGAGACTACCTATCGGTGGTGAAATCGTGCGCCGACGGGTTACTTTCCCTGCTCAACGATATCCTTGACTTTTCCAAGATCGAAGCCGGCAAACTCAGCCTTGATCCGCGTGAGTTTGCCTTGCACGAGATGCTGGCCGATACCATGCGAGCCCTGTCACTTCGCGCTCATCAGAAAGGCCTGGAACTGGCCTTTGAAGTACACTCCGATGTTCCCGAGCAGGTGGTCGGAGATCCCGGACGGTTGCGTCAGATCCTCGTCAACCTGGTGGGCAATGCCATTAAATTTACCGACCATGGGGAAGTGGTACTGACTGTGGCCCAAGAGACGGAAGCACAGGGAATCCTGCTGCGCTTCTCGGTGAAAGACAGCGGAATCGGTATTCCGCAAGACAAGTTATCAAAGGTATTTGCAGCCTTCGAACAAGCCGACACATCGACGACTCGGCTCTACGGAGGAACTGGCTTGGGCTTGAGCATCTCGACCCGGCTGGCGCAACTCATGCAGGGCCGCGTTTGGGTCGAGAGCCAGGTTGGCGTCGGAAGCACTTTTCATTTCACCGCAAGATTCAACCGCGTGACCTCTCTGATCGAGAGACAACCTACCGCCAGCCTGGATGCGCTCGCGGGAGTGCGCGTACTGGTGGTGGACGATAACGCCACCAATCGACGCATTCTGCAGACCATGCTGTCAACTTGGGGGATGACTGTCGATCTGGCGGAGAGCGGACCGGAAGCCCTCGCCCTCTTGTATAGACATGTCGGCTCCGATGTTAGCTACCCTCTCCTCATTGTGGACGGTCATATGCCGCACATGGATGGTTTGGCTTTGATAGAACGCATTCGTGGGGCCAAGGAGCTTAAGGTAGGCACGGTGTTGATGCTTTCATCGGCCGATCAGTTGGGCGCATCCGGCCAACGTCAGGGGTTGGAGATCGCCGAATTCGCCTTAAAGCCGGTTTCCCGGAATGACCTGTTGCAAATGATCCTGAGGAATCTCGGCCCAGCCAGCCACCTGGGAACAAAACGCGTGCTCCAGGCCAGTGCGAGTTTCTCTCCGGACATGGTGCAGCCGCTGCGTATCCTGCTCGCCGAAGATAATGTCTACAACCAAAAAGTGGCGGTGGGGATGTTAGAGATGGACAGGCATAGGGTCACGGTTGCGGATAATGGGCGGCTGGCGGTTGAGGCGTTTGCCCAACAGACATTTGATCTCGTCTTGATGGACATGCAAATGCCGGAGATGGATGGCGCAACCGCAACCAAGTTGATCCGGCAGAAGCAACAGGAAGCGGGAGTCAGAGTTCCGATCGTCGCCATGACCGCGCACGCGATGGCAGGTGACCGGGAAAAATGCATTGCGGCTGGAATGGATGACTACATATCAAAACCGGTCAACCGGACGGAATTGGCAGCCGTCATTGCCAGGAATGCCAGCCAGGTGCCGTTTGCAGGACCCTCTGCCGCGGAGGTTGCCGAGCCAGCAGCGCCATCCAGTCCCGATAGTCACGGTCCTTCCCCAACCCCAACTCACGGGGAACTGGTGATCGACCGAGAGGAGATGCTGCGTGGTGTGGGAGGCAACCAAACCCTATTACAGGCACTGGCAGGGATGTTTCCCGAGGAATCGGGCAAGTTGTACACCGCGATGCAGGAAGCGCGCCATTTGCAGAGTGCTGCCGATCTTGAGATCCGTGCCCATACATTGAAAGGGATCTGCAAAATGTTTGGTGCGGCCCTGGCCTCTGGTATAGCACACGAGATGGAGAACGCGGCGTCAACAGGAAGTCTCGGCACAGATGCGCAAATGGAAATCCTCGGCGAAGAGCTGGCGCGGGTTTCCCGGGTGGTCGCGCTCTTCGGCGAGACCCTCAATACTAGCCAATAAAAGACGATCGGATCCAGCGGTGCTGGCAAGAACCGTCGGATCACCAGTTATCTTAGTGGGCTATCGCCCTTATTTGCCACCGCCACGGCTCGCTTGAGCCTCCGCCGCTGTTCGCGCGTGGGGGTTGAGGGTGCAGTGTGCTAACTCGTGTATCGCAGTGCCCCTTAGCCTTCACGGTAGAGCCTTCTCTGCTCCATCCAGTTTTACGGAAGCACATGTTCTGTCTGGATTTGTTTAATGGCCCGACACCATTTTGCCGAAGTAATCAATGGACGACGGAGGAACCTCATGCCGCCTATCGCCAGCGCCTCAACTCACGCTTCGCTCAGCGAGGGAGTCAAGTATCACCTGCGCTACACCATTGGGAACACCAAGGACAAACCATCAAAGGAGGATATCTGTCAGGCCCTCGCCCACGCGGTTCGGACGCGATTGATCGACGGCGGACTCAAGAGTGAGGAAGCCTTCCGACTACACGGCGCGAAGCGACTGGTATACCTTTCGGCGGAATTTCTCATCGGGCAGTCGCTGCGCAACAATCTGTTCAACCTTGGGCTGCTGCAGAGGCGGAGCAAGCAGCCAGAGCAGTTGGGCTTTGATCTGCAAGAGATTACCGATGCCGAGTCGGACGCGCCCCTGGGAAATGGCGGCCTGGGACGCCTGGCGGCGTGCTTTATGGAATCGCTAGCGTCGCTCGGGATGCCCGCATACGGTTTCGGGATCAATTATCAATTCGGCTTGTTCAAGCAGGATATCGAGGACGGCTTTCAGAAGGAAAAAGCCGATCATTGGCAGAGTCATAACTCTCCCTGGTTGATAGAGCGCCCGGCGGAGACGTTGCCGATCCCGCTTTATGGACGCATCGAACACGCCATGGCCAAGGACGGCACCTACAACCCGATGTGGGTGGATTGGCAAATCATCGATCGGCGTTCCCTACGATCTGCCCATCGCGGGATTTGGCGGCCGCACGGTGAACCATCTCCGCTTGTATTCGGCGCGCGCCTCAGATGAATTCGATATGAAGATCTTTAACGACGGCGACTATCGTGCGCGCGGTCGAGAGACAAGATCAAGCATGGAGACGGTCTCCAAAGTCCTGTACCCCTCGGATACCATGCGCTGCCGGCAAGGAGCTACGCCTGGTCCAAGAGTATTTCATGGTGGCCTGCGCCCTGCGAGACACCGTTCGCAGCTACCAGCGAGACAGGCCAGATGCGGAGCATGGAGCGGCTTGCCGAATATGTCGCCTTTCAGATGAACGATACCCATCCCGCGCTGGTGGTCGCGGAGCTCATGCGGCATCCTGGTGGACGAGTATGCGTCTGAGATGGGAGAACGCGCATGGGCGGTGACCCAGGCGGCCTGCGGCTACACCAACCACACGCTTTTGCCCGAGGCGCTGGAGAAATGGCCGGTCAGTCTCTGGAGCGCGTCGTGCCCCGCCATCTGCAGATTATTTATGAAATCAATCACCGGTTTCTGGATCTGGTGCCGAACGTTATCCGGGCGATCAAGGCCGCATCCGGAACGATGTCGATAATCAGTGATACAAGCAACCAGGAAGTACGGATGGCCAACTTGGCGATCGTCGGCAGCCACAGTGTCAATGGGGTCGCTGCACTCCACTCAGGTCTGGTCAAGACCCGCCTGGTGCCGGATTTTTATGAATTGTGGCCGGAACGATTCAACAACAAAACCAACGGAGTTACCCACCGCAGGTGGCTGGCAAGTTGCAATCCGGGCCTTGCCGGGTTGATTTCACGGCACCTCGGAGAACGATGGGTCTCCGATTTCAGCCTTATCCGCGGGCTCGAATCTCATGCCGGGGCCACTGCCTTCCAGCAGGAATTCATGCAGGTCAAACAGGCCAACAAGGAGCAGCTGGCTGCGCTGATTTATGAGACCGAACAACTGAAAGTGGATCCGACCTCGCTGTTCGATGTTCAGGTCAAGCGCATTCATGAGTACAAGCGGCAGCTGTTGAATGTCATGCATGTCATCCATTCCTATCTGGCGCTGGTCGATGAGGGCCAAATTCCGCTGTTCCCCGCACCCACATCTTCGCCGGCAAGGCCGCGCCCGGCTACTGGATGGCCAAACTCATCATCAAGCTCATCAACAACGTCGCCAATGTCGTCAACCATGATCCCCGGGTGCATGGGCTGCTCAAGGTGGTCTTCATGCGGGACTACCGAGTGAGCCTGGCGGAAAAGATCATCCCGGCGGCGGATCTGAGTGAGCAAGTTTCCACCGCAGGCATGGAAGCATCTGGTACCGGGAACATGAAGTTTGCCATGAATGGAGCCCTGACCATCGGTACGCTGGATGGCGCAAACGTCGAAATCCTCGAGGAGGTGGGCGCGGACAACATATTCATCTTTGGCTTAACCACGGCCGAAGTCGAAGCCCGGCGCCGGACCTACGATCCCATTGACTGCTATCGTGCCAGCCCGGCGGTACGGCGGGTGATGGATGCGCTGCGGGAAAATCGCTTCTCGCTCGCTGAGCCTGGGTTGTTTCAACCGATCGTCGATTCGCTCCTGCACCACGGCGACTACTACTTCCATCTCGCCGACTTCGATTCGTATGTGGCTGCTCAGGGCAACGTCAGCTCGGTTTTTGAAAATCAACCGCTGTGGTCGCACAAAGCAATCTTGAACGTAGCCCGCAGCAGCAAATTTACCAGCGACCGCACCGTAGGTGAATACGCTCGGGATATTTGGGGGATACACCCGATTGAGGACTGAAACTCACGCTACTCATCCAACGCACAGACGTGATCCGAGTCATCGGGAGAACTTGCTCGAGGTTATCAGCGAATCGTTTGCCTTTTCCCGCGGTCGCGCTCTCCCTTTGGGGGCAACCCGGGACCACGAAGGGATTAACTTTTCTGTGTTTTCACAACACGCTACAGGTGTCACCCTGGTGCTTTACCGCCCCGGGGCAGCGGAGCCCGTGGCCGAATTTCCCCTGGATCCGCGAGAGAACCGGACCGGCAATGTATGGCACGCTCGTGTAACTGGCATTGACCCTGGCATCGAATACGGATATCGCGTGAGCCGGGACAAAGATTGGGACGAACCTGCGCATCGCTTCGATACCTCGCGTGTCCTGCTCGATCCCTACGCGCGGGGATGCGTGCGCATTACCCTCCCTCATCCACAAAGGCCCGTCCGTCGTTCGGTGATCGTCGATACCAGTTTTGATTGGCAGCATGACCGATCCATTGACAGGCCCTTGGTGGATTCGATCATTTACGAGTTGCACGTGCGTGCGTTCACCCGGGATCCAAGCGCCGGCGTGAAGTCTCCGGGAACTTTCGCCGGGTTGGCCGAAAAAATTCCCTACCTGCAAAAACTCGGGATCACAGCGGTCGAGCTGATGCCGGTAGTCGAATTCGATGAGCAGGACAATCCGCGCAGGGACCCCCTGACCTTGCAGCCGTTGGTGAACTTCTGGGGATATCATCCGCTGGCCTACTTTGCTCCCCATCTGCCTTACGGCTCTACTTCATCGCCGGAGGCTACCCTCTACGATCTGAAGAAAATGGTGCGCGCCTTCCATCATGCGGGCATAGAAGTGTTGCTGGACGTGGTCTTCAATCATTCCGGGGAGGGCAGTGCGAGAGATCAGATATCGAGTTTGCGCGGCATCGACAACAGCGTGTACTACCTGGTCGATCCGGCAACGGGTGTGGACCGGGATTATTCCGGCTGCGGCAACACTCTGAATTGCAATCACCCGGTGGTGCGCGACTTCGTGCTTGATTGTCTTCGTTATTGGGTGACCGAGGTGCACATCGATGGCTTTCGCTTCGATCTCGCCTCCATTCTTGGCCGGGGCCGTGATGGCGAGGTCCTGGCCAACCCACCACTGATCGAAAGAATTGCCGCTGACCCCATTCTAGCTAGGACCAAACTGATTGCCGAAGCGTGGGATGCAACCGGTCTCTATCAAGTTGGGAGCTTCCCCTACGGCAGCCGTTGGGCAGAGTGGAATGGAAAGTTTCGTGATGATGTTCGCCGCTTTGTCCGCGGGGAACCGGGCATGGTGCCCACGCTCGCCACCCGGCTGGCCGGCAGCGCCGACCTTTATCAAGCCAGTGGACGAGCCCCGTGGCACGGTATCAATTTTGTAACTTGCCACGATGGTTTCACCCTAACCGACCTGGTCTCGTTCGGCAACAAACATAACCAGGCCAATGGGGAAGAGAACCGAGACGGCGCGGCCAACGATCTCAGCTGGAATTGTGGCTGCGAAGGCCCGACTGCCGCCCAGCAGATCGTGGCTGTCCGCAAGCGGCAGGCGAGAAACCTCGCCACTCTACTCTTGCTCTCCCAAGGCGTTCCGATGTTGCTCTACGGCGACGAAATAGGGAGAACGCAAAGAGGCAATAATAACTTATATTGTCACGACAACCCGATCAGCTGGGTGGATTGGAGCCTGGCCAGCGAGAACAAGTCGCTGTTACGATTCTTCGCTTATTTGATCGCATTCCGCAAAGCCCATCGTGTCTTGCGCAGAGATAGTTTCGTCCCGCGGAAGGGCGACAGAGAGTTCTCGATGAACTGGCACGGGACAAGCCTCTTTCACCCCAACTGGAACAGCGATTCGCACTGGCTAGCACTCCATCTGTCCGAAGCTTATGCAGGGAAGGAGATTGATCACATCTACCTCATGACTAGCGCCTACTGGGAACCGCTCAGCTTTGAATTGCCCAGGGTGGCCGGTTGGTATTGGTGCCGGGTGATTGATACATCGCTTAGCGCGCCTCTGGATATCGCAGATCCCGGTCGCGAACAAGAACTAATTTCACAGGACGCTTACTTTTTGCAGCCGCGGAGCACGGTGGTGCTTTTGGGCAAGCGCGAGGCGCAATGACGGCGGTGAATCTTCTATGCTTGCACTTGCTGATTGTTATCCTGCTTTTCGCGCCCATTATTGCGCTGGCGCAACAGCAGGCAGTGCCCGCGCCGCCGACCCAAACTCCCTCTGCGCCGCAACACGGCGAGTTCGCCCAGAACATCAAGACGTCCTTTTCATTCCCCCTGCGCTCTTGGTGGGAGAAACCAATCAGTGTGCGGGACTTCTTTACCAAGGAGCTGAGCGGGAATGTGGCTTTCAACGAACCCCTCCTTCCCGCCAGCACGCCGGCCGACGGCCTGGGGGCGCAGGGTGACCCGGGATCCACCAGCAGAAACATATCTATCTCGGTCAAAGACAGCCCGATTACTTTCTGGTACTTGCAAACCACGTTCGATATCTACTTCCAACCTGCTCTGCAACGGCCCTGGAATCCGGATTTTACTTATAGCTTCGGTTATGACGACTGGCATCCGTACACCTTCAGCCTCAGTTATTCCAACTACGGGGGGAACCGCTTCGCCCCCAACTACCACGATGGAGAAAGCATAAGCCGATTTAATCAGGGAGGAATCGATCTGGGCTGGAAATTCAGAATTCCATTCCATGTCGAACGATCGCGCCTCGAGCCCAAGGGCGCCAAGTTCAACTGGGCGACGCACTATACTGTGGTCCCGCGCTATGAGGACCTCGCCTCGAACAAGATCCAGGATTGGAAGCAATCGGCGAGCCTAAGCTGTACCAATACGGTTTACAAGTTCTTCTATTGGACGCTGACGGCGATCAAGTATCCGTATCGCAGCCGGGAACAACCCTGGGATCCAGACTACACCTACGGTTTTGGCTACTTTGATTACCGCCAGGGTAAGTTCTCCGTTGAGTACAACAACTATTCGGGGAACCGATATCCGTGGCGTGCGGGAGGCAAGAGCTCAGCAACGTTTCGCAGCGGTGGCGTGTCGGTGTTCTGGAATTTTCCTTGATGGACAATCCTGAACCTCGTTGTCAAATCGCGAATCAAGGCGGGGAAATGGAATGAGAATATTGGTCGCGGACGACGATCCGATGCAGCGCCTCCTTTTGGTCGAACTGTTGAAGGGGCAGGGACATGAAGTAATCGGCGCCTCCGATGGCGTCGCTGCCTGGGAGGCCCTGTCGCGCAGCGGCAGCAGCATGGTCTTTACCGACTGGATGATGCCGAGAATGAATGGGCTGGACCTGATTCGTAAGATTCGCTCTACCGATTTTGGGCGCTATGTGTATGTCATCCTTTGCACCAGTCGCGGCTCCCGGGCGGATTGGATTGAAGGCATGAAAAGCGGCGCCGACGATTACGTTGAAAAGCCGGTCTACGAAGACGAATTGTTGGCTCGTCTTGGGGCGGGGAAACGGGTGATCGATCTCGAGCAACGCCTGGAGGACGACAATCGACAGCTGGCGGAGACCAACGAGTCCCTCAGCAAAGCGTACGAGACGATTCGTAAGGATCTGGAAGCGGCGGCACGGATGCAGAGAAGCCTCTTGCCCGTGCCCTGCACCATCCAGGGATTACGCTGCGATTCGCTTTTTTTGCCCGCAAGCGCGGTCGCAGGAGACGTATTCAACTTTTTCCCCCTGAGCACATCCTCCACGGGTTTTTACCTTTTGGACGTCTCTGGACATGGGATTCCCGCGGCGATGCTTTCTGTCACCCTGAGCAAAATGCTGAATTCCAGGCCCACTCAGGGTAGTCCACTGGTGCAGCTGGCCGCGGACGGTAGAAGTTACGAAATTCGGCCTCCGCAAGAGGCGATGGCGGAGCTAAACCGACGGTTTCAGGATCAAGGCGATATGTATTTCACCATGGTTTACGGGTTGTTGGACAACCGCACCCAGCGGCTGCAGATGGTTCAGGCAGGCCATCCCGACCCTATCCTGCTTCGCCGCGGAAGGCCACCGTTGGCCCTAGGGGAAGGAGGCTTTCCCGTGGGCATGCTGCCGGAAATGAGCTACGACGCGTTGGAATACACGCTGGAGAAGGGGGATCGGCTTTTCCTCTGCTCGGACGGTATTCTCGAATGTCCCAATCGAGAGGATGAACAGTTTGGCCTGCCCCGTTTCATTGAGTTTCTGGATCGACATCGAAGCGACCCCCTGGACGCACTATTGAAATCGATGGAATTGACGATACGTAAGTGGGGAGGTAGTGCAGATTTCGCAGACGACGTGTCGTTGCTGGCGTTGGAGCTGGATTCACTCGGAGATGGAACGGGCATGGAAACCTAAGTCGGAGGGCCGTATGAAGGCAATGATTCTCGCAGCGGGAAAGGGAACACGGGTTCGCCCCATTACTTACGTCTTACCCAAACCTATGATTCCTCTCGTCCGGAAACCGGTCATGGAGTTTCTGATTGAGTACCTCCGGGCGTATGGTGTACACGAGATCGTCGTCAACACCAGTCACCTGGCGCCCCTCATAGAAGAATATTTTCGCGACGGAGACCGCTTCGGGGTGCAGATGGCCTACTCATTTGAAGGTCAATTGGTGCAGGGCCAGCTGGAAGGCATCGCAGTTGGCTCTGCCGGCGGGATGAAAAGAATTCAGGACTTCTCCGGATTCTTCGACGAGACGTTTGTGGTTCTATGCGGGGATGCACTGGTCGATGTCGATCTCTACGCCGCGCTTCGCTTTCACCGCAAACGAAAATCGATAGCCACCCTGGTGTTGCGGGATGTGCCCCGGGACGAGGTGTTCAAATATGGCGTAGTGCAGACGGACGCGTCCGGGCGCATCACCCGATTTCAAGAAAAGCCCAAGCAGGAAGAGGCGGTTTCGACCACCATCAACACCGGCATCTACCTTTTCGAGCCAGAAATTTTCCAGTACATTCCCTCCGGTGTCGAGTTCGACATCGGAGGTCAACTGCTGCCCAACCTGGTGCGCGCGCGACGGAGCATCTTCGGTATTACCCTGCCCTTTACCTGGGTGGACATCGGGAGCGTACCGGACTATTGGGAGGCGACGCGCCTGCTGCTGACCGAGGGAGTTGCCGGCTTCAAGATGCCAGGCCGCGAATTTCGCCCCGGCATCCATTGCGGCATTAACGTGCGGATCGCCTGGGACCGGGTCAGGATTGAAGGCCCGGTCTACATCGGTAGCAGCACCTCTATCGGCGATGGAGCGACCATCATTGGACCCTCCGTGATTGGCGCAGGATGTGTGGTCCAGCCCGGGGCTACCCTGCGGGAATGTATTTTGGCCGACTACACGCGGGTAACATCGGCGGCGATGTTGGAGCAGAAACTTGTCTTCGGCAATAAGTGCATTGATCCGTCCGGTGCAAGCCTCGACATCGTGGACAACCAGATCGATTGGCTGGTGGATGATGCACGTCATAAAGAGCAGTTATCCGAAGTTGGCAGCGAGCTTTGGGATTTTACGAAAGCGCTTCAGAGCTCCTATTAGGGACGCGTCGCACAAAGAGGCAATACTGGCAACCATCGCCACGGAATGAGGAAAAAGGATGCAAATTACAGAGCGCAAAATTGGTGACAAGCTAGTTGTCGAAGTTTTAGAAACTCGCCTCGGCGCGGACAAAGCCGTGGCTTTTAAAGACGCCGTCTCTCACTACTTCGCTGCCGGTCCAGTTTCGATGGTGCTGGACTTGGGCAAAGTCGAGTTCATCGATAGCAGTGGTTTGGGAGCGATTCTCGGGGTGTTGAAACGCATGCCGAAAGGCAGCGAATTGCTGATCTGCAGGGCCTCAGACGCGGTCACCAGCATGTTCAAACTAACCCGGATGGATCGGGTGTTTACGATCTGCAAAACCGTGGATGAGGCGGTAGCCGTGCAGTCCCATTAATCGAAACCGGGTGTCCCGTTGCCGCAGATCACACTCACCATCGCAAGCCGCCTGGATGCTGTGCCGCTTCTGGGGCAACTAGTGGTGTGCCTGTGCTTGCACGCCGGGCTCACGGCTATCGAGGCTAATGGGGTGGAAGTCTGCTTGGTGGAGGTAGTCAACAACTCGATCAAACATGCCTACGGTGGAGATGCCGCCCATTCCGTGGCCGTGGACGTAGGTTTGCAACCTGATGAACTCACGTTAGATGTTTGGGACCGCGGTAAGGCGGCGGACCCGGAGTGGATCCACCGGGATCATAGTCGAGCGTTCGATCTCGACCCCGATCATCCCGAAGATTTTTCCGAGAGCGGACGCGGGCTGGCTATCATTCAGCAAGTCATGGACTCCTACGAGTACACACCGGGAACGGAACGAAACCGATTTCGGCTGACCAAACGGTTGAAGGGGTGAGCGAAATGAGCCTCGGCAAAATAGTTGCCATCGCGTGGTGTGTGGGGTGGTGTGGGGCTTTGTGGGCCTCCCCTAGCCCACCGCTGAATCGCGAATTGAGTCTCGCCGGTGACTGGCGGATACAAGCGGTGGAAGAGCTAAGTCAGCCGCCAGAACCGTTAGTCCTTGATGACTCTTCCTGGCAGCCCATGGCGGTCCCCACGAATTGGCATTTGGCGGGCCAGGATCTTTCCGGTTCGGTCTGGTTCTCCCGGCACTTTCGCGTACCACCGAATACCAAAGGACAACAAGTACAGCTCATCTTTGAAGGCGTGGACTACGCGGCCGAAGTTTGGCTGAACGGACATCGCCTGGGGGCACACGAGGGCTACTTTGAGCCCTTTGAGTTTGACCTTTCCGGCAAACTCTCTTACGACGGGGAAAATCAGTTGTTGGTGTTGGTGCATAGTCCCACCGAAGAAGTGGGCCCGGTTTGGTCGTTACACAAGCGGTTGATCAAAGGGGTTTACGGACAACACGACACCCGCCCCGGCGGAGCATGGTCGGCCCGCGGGCAGGAGCAAAACACGGGCGGCATCTGGGCACCCGTATACCTGCGCTTCTCCAACCGCGTGACCATCATGACGTCGCACGTTACTCCGAGCCCAGTCGGGCCGGGGCCTTTGCGCGTGAGTGGCGAACCCTGGGAACTGCAGGTGGAACTCGAGGTCACGAATCCTGCAAGGGAGCCGCTGAGTGTCCAGGTAGACCTAAGCCTGGTTCCGCTCAACTTTCTGGTCAATGCGCCGACGGGTGGAAGCCGCACGATCACTGTGCTTTTGAAACCGGGACGGAACCAGCTCAACCTGAAACTGGATTGCGCCAACACGCAACTGTGGTGGAGCTGGGATCGAGGAGCGCCGAACCTCTACCAGTGGAAGGCGTCTCTGCATACACAAAGCGAATTGCTGGATGAAGCCGGGGGCCCGGTAGGTTTTCGCACCATTGAAGTAGACTCCGCGACGAAGGAATGGAAGCTGAATGGAAAACGTTTGTTTCTTCGCGGCACTAACTACATATCTACCCAGTGGCTGAGCGAAATGACAGCGGAGAAGTACAACTTTGATCTTAGCCTGATGAAACGGGCGAACGTCAACGCGATTCGCGTCCATGCGCACCTAGAAGCCCAGGAATTTTATCGCGCATGCGATGAAGCAGGTGTCCTGGTGTGGCAGGATTTCCCTTTGCAATGGGGCTACAGCGATAGCCCTGAGTTTCAGCAGGAGGCGGTTCGCCAAGCTCTGGGTATGGTGAGCCTGCTCAGAGACCATCCCTCGGTCATCGGGTGGACCATGCACAATGAACCACCCTGGGACGCCTCCTGGATGCAATACAAGTACAAAGACTATGACCCGGGGCAGAATAAGGTCTTGGACCAGAGGCTGTGGCAAGCAGTCTCCCAAGCCGATCCCACGCGCTACACCCATGAGCACTCCGATACCGCTGAGCATCCCTGGCTGGGATGGTATTCCGGCAGTTGGAGCGATTATGGTAAGCCGACCACGCAGCCGTTTATCAGCGAATTCGGCGCCCAGGCGCTACCCGATCTTCCGACGCTGCTAAAAATCTTCGGCCCGGATGACGTATGGCCGGACACTGAGGCGAAATGGCAGGAGTGGGACTATCACAACTTTCAAAAGCATGAAATGGTCGATCTGGCCCATGTGTCCCTTGGTTCTTCCACCGCGGAGTTCATTCACAACACGCAGCAGTACCAAGTCAAAGTGATTGAATTTGCCGCCGAATCTTATCGCCGCCAACGCTTTCAACCAGTTACAGCGATTTTTCAATTCATGTTCGTGGAAGACTGGCCGTCGGTCAACTGGGGAGTCGTGGATTACTGGCGAAACCCGAAGCCGGGGTATTTTGCGCTGACTAACGCATATCAGCTGGTATTGCCCAGCATCGATCAGGAGCAGGACTCGTGGAATGCCGGGGAGAAGGTTTCGTTGGGCTTGTGGATCGTTAATGACAAAGAGGAAGCCTTTCCCGGCAGCAGGCTGATAGTCGACTTACGTTGCCACAATGAAATCGTGCAATCGCAAAGCTTCGCCGTGGACATTACGGGTGACAGTGCAGCCAAAGTCTCCACTCTGGAGTGGAAGCAATTACCCCCCGGAAATTATGAACTCTCCGTTCACATCGAAAACAGCCATGGAGACGTATTGGGTTCGAATCGCGATTCCTTTCAGGTCATCGGCCAGGGAGGCTCCTGAGCCATGGCGAGTGTAACCGGCGATTTACATCGCCAGGCCCCGTCGCAGCAACCCGAGGAGCCCTATTTCGCTTCCTTCGAAGAACGCAACCTCCATCGCCGATTGTGTATTCCGAGGGAGGGAATCATTATGGCAATTTTTGGGTGCCCTGACCATTTTCCTGGGGCTTCGGTACATGTTCTGGCGGTGGACGTCCTCCCTCAATCATTACGCCTTGTGGTTTGCCCTTCCGACCGTTTTCGCCGAGACCGCATCTTTCGTGGGATTGATTCTGTTCATCGTCAACTTGTGGCGGACTGATGACTATGAGCAACACCCTCCGCCACAATACAGCTCAGAATGTGTTGCAGGTGCGGGATTGGATCCGCATCCGGTCTCGGTCGATGTTTTCTTCCCCACCTACAACGAAGATCCGGAACTGGTCCGGTTGAGTGTGCAGGACGCAAAGCGCATCATCTACCCATATCCCATCGACCTTAGAATCCACATACTCGACGATGGGAAGCGTGCCATCATGCGTGCGCTGGCGGATGAAGAGGGAGTTAATTACATCACCCGTTCCAGCAATCAAGGCTACAAAGCGGGTAACCTGCGTAACGGGATGGATAACACGGGGGGCGACTTCCTTCTAATTTGCGATGCAGACACGCGGCCCTTTCCTACGATCCTCCTCCATACCCTTGGTTATTTCCGTGATCCCGATGTCGCGTGGGTGCAGACCCCGCAGTGGTTCTTTGATCTCCCGCAGGGTATTGCATTGCCCGCTTTGCTCGGTCGCTATGGGGGATATCTCGGTCGTTGGTTGGGCCGCTTGGTTGAAGTTCTGGTAGGATCGGTGCACGTAGGCCAGGATATCTTCGGCAGCGATCCCAGCGTTTTCTATGACGCCATCCTCCGCCGGCGCAACTGGGCGAATGCTGCTTTTTGCTGTGGTGCTGGGTCTATCCACCGCCGCGAGGCCGTGATGCAGGCCGCTCTGCGAAGCTATTCGCTCCAGATCGAACGTACAGTGTGCCAACTTACCAGCGATGTGACCGATGCCGATATTAAGGACGACCTGCAAAAAGCTATCGCCGAGCAGCTGGTTATGGAAACCGAAGTGACTCCGTATAAGTTTCACGTATCCGAAGATATTTATACCTCCATCACGCTTCATTCCGATCCGTCCCGGCGCTGGAAGTCGGTCTACCACCCGACCATCGAATCCAAGATGCTCTCCCCTCAGGATCTGCTTACCGTGTTTACTCAGCGGTTCAAATATGCTGGCGGCACCCTGGACATCCTGCTACATGACAATCCCATCTTTCGCCGCGGCCTATCGTGGAAGCAGAAGCTCATGTACGGGTCGACATTCTGGAGCTATCTTGCTTGTTTGTGGATCCCGATTTTCCTGTTGGCGCCGCTAGTCTACTTCCTAACCGGCGTTGCCCCGGTAAACGCGTATGCCTACGATTTCTATTCCCATGTCGTTCCTTTCTTACTTTGCAACGAAGCGGCCATGATGATTGGCTTATGGGGATTGCCCAATTGGCGCGGCCGATCCCTATTCCTGGCTTTGGCCCCCTTGAATCTCAAGGCATTTTTCACTGTCTTGCGCGGGGAGAAGATTGGATTTGCGGTCACATCGAAGATGCGGCAGGAAGGCAATTTTCTTTCTCTGGTCAAATGGCAGATTGGATTTATCGCGGCAACGTTTGCATTGATCCTCTATTCCGGATTACGCCTTTTGTTGATTCATTCCGATAACCCCAGTGCGTGGCTGGTCAACACTTTCTGGGCGCTCAACAACGTCGTTATGCTCAGTGGCATTGTGCTGGCAAGTTGCTGGGACAGCCTAGGGCAAAGTGAGGAAACGAAATGACGGTACAAGGCGAGGCGACTTCCCTTAAGGGCAGTAATGGCTATTTGCAGGCGAGAAGCTACCTGATGGTGCTGGCGGCTTTGGTGCTGTGCTTCGTGCTGGCCTACAGTCTCAACGTCTTCGCTCCCGGAGCAAGCCCGGAAACTCTTACACCCGAGGCCAGCGCGGATATACCGGCGACCCGTGTGGGTAGTTGGCAAGGTGAAGATACAAGGGCAGCACAAACGGCCTGGAAGTTTTTCGAAAACAACTACCAGGAAAAGACCGGCCTGGTGAATTCCGCCGACAAATACCCCGCGGCGACCATGTGGGACACTGGATCGTACTTCATGGCGCTGATCTCCGCCCGGCGGCTCGGTCTGATTGGAGACGACGAGTTCGACTCTCGCCTCTCGCTCGGTCTTCAATCTCTGGCCAAATGTCCTCTATTCGACGGAAAACTCCCCAACAAATCGTACAACACCATGACCCTGGATATGGTGGACTACAACAACCACCCGACTTCCCGCGGCATCGGTTGGTCGGCCATCGATATCGGGCGTCTTTTGGTCTCTTTCAATATCATCACCTGGGAATATCCGGCGCACACTGTCGAAGTACGGACGGTACTCGACCATTGGAAGCTGAACGATCTGGCGCGCAAAGGCCAGCTGATGGGCGGTGTTGTGGGCCCCTCGAACAATACCCTCTATGTGCAGGAGGGCCGGCTTGGATATGAAGAGTACAGCGCGAAGTCGTTTTCCCTCATCGCACTCGACGTCACCACCGCGCTCCACTACCAAACCTTTCTGCACTATGTGAACATCTATGGAGTTGGAATTCCTACCGACTCCCGCAGCCCGGAGAAGTTTCACGCGCCCAACTATGTGGTGAGCGAGCCCTATATCCTGGATGGTCTGGAATATGGATGGGACAACTTCTCCCGTGAGTTTGCCTACCGCGTCTACCGTGCGCAGGAAGAGCGCTATCAGCATACCAAGATACTGACGGCGGTCAGCGAAGACAATATCGATCAGGCACCCTACTTTGTCTACAACACCGTTTTCACCAACGGGAAAGCCTGGAATGCCATCACCGATACAGGAGTGGACGCCTCTCCTTTCAAGAGTCTAAGCACCAAGGCGGTATTCGGTTGGTATGCCCTCTACAAATCCGATTACACCAGTATGCTCCGCAAGGCCATTGGTGAGGCCAACGATCCCGATCGGGGATGGTTTGCCGGCATCTATGAAAGCACAGAAAAACCGAATCGGGCCATTACTGCCAATACCAACGCCATCATCCTGGAGAGTCTCTGTTACCAACGCTTTGGTCCCCTGATGCGAATTCATTGACCACCTGTTTCCCGCTGGATCGCGATGATTGCCTTATGCAGACTGTCAACGGTTGTGAAGCAAGCCGGCGCGCGTTTCATCTACTTCGCGGAGGCTTGCTTGTCGCCCTGAGTTTGCTGGGAGTTTATCCCGCCGCGGCACAACAGGGATGTGTAACGGCCTTAGACCGCGTTTGCCCACTGATGACGCCGCCGGCGCGAAGACCGAGGGGCATGCACAGATCAACATGCGGTGGCTGCGCCCTTCCCCTGCCGCCCAGGCCGCGAGTTCACGTTCTCGTCCACCATACGGCGGGTTGCTGCCGCATCCCGGACGACCCGGAAAGCTATTTTCGCGAACCACCCTTTCACGCAACTCGACGCCGAGGACCACTTAGCGCTGAGGAGGAACTGGTTGCCAGAACGGCCTGGAAGTTTTTCGAAAACAACACCCAGCCGGAGACGGGATTGGTCAACGCTGTCGACAAATATCCTTCTACGACGATGTGGGACACAGCATCCTACATCGGCGCGCTGGTCTCCGCCTATGAGCTTCACATCATTACCCAGAGTGAATTTGACCGTCGCATGACGCAGTTGTTAAAGACTTTCAACAAGCTGGAGTTCTTTCGCGACGAGTTGCCCAACAAGGCTTACAACACACAGACGGCGGAGAAAGTGGATTACACCAATAAGCCAGGAGAGATTGGTTTCTCCGCCCTCGACCTGGGGCGATTGCTTATCTGGCTAAAGATCGTCAAGGAGCGATACCCAATCCATAGCGCAGGTGTTGATCAGTTTGTCATGCGATGGAAGTTCTGCAATGTGGTCGACAGCCGCGGGCTGCTCTATGGCGCAGCGCTGGCCAAAGGCCAGGTGCAATATCTGCAGGAAGGCCGGCTCGGCTATGAAGAGTACGGCGCCAAGGGCTATCAACTATGGGGGTTTCAGACGTCACTTGCTTCGCGTGCAAACCCCTACGATGTCATCCCTATCCTCGGAGTGGACGTACCGTATGACACCCGCGATCCGCGCATATTTGGCGCCCACAACTATGTTGTCTCCGAAAGCTACGTGTTAGACGGGATCGAAATGGGCTGGGATCTGACGTCCGATCATACCAGCGGCCCCCACCCGCCCAGCGACTCCACCACGGCCGACTTTGCCCAAAGGATTTATCGTGTACAGAGAAATCGCTATATTAAGACCGGCATCCTCACGGCCCGTAGCGAGCACCAACTAGGCGGAGATCCCTACTTTGTCTACGACACAATCTATAGCGACGGATACCCTTGGAATACGATCACCGAGACCGGCAAGTTTGCGCCCGAGCATTCCGCCGTAGCACTCAAGGCAGCATTCGGCCTGTGGGCTTTGTGGAAGGATGACTATACCGATCTCCTCTTCCGTTCCGTCTCCGATGAGAACGATCCGCAGCGAGGCTTTTATGAGGGCGTGTACGAAAATGGCACCGGCCCGATTGGAGTCTTTACCTCTAACAATAACGGGATCATTCTCGAGGAGCTTCTGTACAAAGCGCAAGGCAAGATCCTGAAATTTGGCGGGAAGGCAAGCTTATGGGATTCTCTGCTTCACGATGAGTTTCGCAGCAACGATAAATGTCAGCCGACCCCCTGTACAGCCTGCTGTAACCCCTGCCAAGCAGCAACGCAAAGGCAATGCGGCGCGGCCCGGCCGGGTGGCATATGACAATTTCGTCGTTGACCGTGTTCGGGTCCAGCGCTCTTCCACCATGAATAGCTCTCAAATAGCGAGTGCCCTGCACGGCACAAACCCACGAGATGTCTACCAGGAACCGACGAGCTTCGTGATCAGGAAAGGATGGCACCCAATGCCACCAGCAACCAATCAAGCGCTTCTCGAGCTAATGAAAGTGTTGTTCAAGCCACACCCCTGGCACGGGGTTTCCAGCGGGACGGCCTCGCCCGGGTGTCTCACTTGCTACATCGAGATTGTGCCTACCGATGCGGTCAAATACGAGATCGATAAGTTGACCGGCTATCTTTCAGTGGATCGACCCCAGAGGTTTTCAAATCAGGTGCCCTGCCTTTACGGACTCGTTCCTCAAACTTACTGCGGCCCGCGAGTGGCGGCGCTCATGGCGGAAAAAATCGGCCGGCCAGGGATCGATGGAGATCACGATCCCCTGGATATATGTGTTCTAACGGAGAAGGCCATTTTGCATGGCGATATCTTGTTGGAAGCGATACCAATCGGCGGATTGCGTCTTTTAGATGGCAACGAGGCGGACGACAAAATAGTGGCCGTCCTCAAAGGAGACGCGGTGTTCGGATCGATGAAGGACATCGTCGAGTGCCCGCCGGCGCTCATGCAACGCCTAGTGCATTACTTTCTGACTTACAAACAGATGCCTGGGGCTCCGGCAGTCTGCAAGGTAACCGAGATCTATGGGCGCAGTGACGCCCACCGAGTGATTGTGGAGAGTCAAGCGGACTATGACGAACGCTTTGGTGGTCTCCGAAGCATGCTCGACGAGGTTCTTCCGATGGGTTCGTGAATGGGCGGAGTTCGTTTGTGGCCGATTTGCAGCAGCCGATCTACGGCCCGTTCTTCAGAAGGTGTAGGCGATCTGCATGCCCAATTGATGAATCGTTTTGTGCTGAATCGGTAAGATTTGCGTGCCGATGGCGTCTGTGCTGAAATTCTTCCAGTCAAAGTCTGAATACTCGACCTTGAGCGCGACGAAGGGGTTCACATCCACACGCAACCCAGCATTGGGTCCAACCCATCGTCCCACCCAAGCGTTGTTTGGGTCGCGGAAGTTTGGATTCAGCCATTGATATCGGAAATAAGGACGATATTTTCCAAAAGCCTTCGAAATTTGAGCGTATCCGCCCGAGGTATAGAGTGGCAGGGATGACCCGCGAGGCAGGTCGCGAATTTCTGCATCTTCCGCCATGAATTCAAACCGGGGTGTGATGTAGATCACATGACCGACAAAGATACTCTGCTTGTAATAGCCCGCGGCATCGGGAAACGCAAACTCTGGAGTACCGTAGCCCGGCAGAAGGGAAACCACCGGAACCAGGGACGCTTGGTACCAGTCAAATCCCGCCTGGAGGCCGCTGATCGAAGCCGGTCTCGCCAAGAGGCCGATATTCGTTGACTTGCCTGTATGATCTGCTAACACATTGGCTGGGGTTGTATTTGCTTCGAGCGAGTACGTCTGTTTGCCGTTTCCCACTTCCGCAAACCAATGCAATCCCAGACCACCGCTTGGAATGGCGCCCATGGTTGCGACACCTACGTTGTGAATGGGCAGCGGTCCACCGGAATCCTCAAATTGGAAGATCTGCGGTCGATCGATCGTCGTTTGGAACCACGTGCCATGGTGGAACGCAGTGTTGTAGTAGCCAAGCATGGCATGCGTTCGTCCGGCAGCCAAGGTGAAGTAATCGTTGAGCGTGAAGTTAATCTGCGCTCGCTCCAGATCGACCCCGATAGTGTTGGTGGCCGGGTCAGCCTCAAAGCCCACTTCGCTCAGGTAGGAGAAGCGATCTGAAAGTTTCGAAGTGATGAACAGATCCATGATCCCGAGGGCAAAGGTGCTGTTGCCGCCTTGCGTCGCGACTGTGGTTACCCCGGGATCGAAGCTGTTGATGACCGCCAAATTCTGGTTAGCGACAAATCCGCGCACATCGCCGAAGCCACGAATCTTCAAAGCCGGTATCAACGGAACTTTAATAGTCTCCCGGCCCATCCCGGCATCCATCGTGTCCACCCCTTTAACTTCTGCATCTTTCACCGCTTCTGGTTCTACTGCCCCGGCAAGGGAAGGAGGGGCCGCTTGGCTATCGGTAGTGGTTCCGGCGGTACTCGCGGGAGCCACTGGTCCGCTAGGCTTTTGCATTGCAACTTGGGATGCTTCAAGCGCGGCGATCCGAGCTTCAATTTGCTTCACCTCCTGCTTGAGATCCTGCAATTCTATCTGATCGCGTGTGGATTGCTGTCCGTATATTGGAAACTGACCCCACCATAGCGTTGCCGGCAGGAGCAACATGGCCAATCGCCGGCTTCCTGGGCGTTTCTTCATGGCTCGGCCTCCTAGGATAGAAATACGTATCGATGATTGGGTGCTTTGTTGCGGCCATGAGTCGACGGGAAACTTATGGTCATCTCAAACCTAAACTCGGATGATAGATAGATACAAGGGTGATGGACCGATGACCCTTATAAGTGCAGGACCCCATTGCCAATTTGGGAAGTTGTTTTACCTTGGACGAGTTCAAGGCTCTATGTGTTAAATCATCGTCCGCATTCATTCATAAATAAGTCGGAATATCTAACTGAAGCGTCAAATGACGACCGTAACTGCTGCGTGGCTTCGAACTGCCGATGAAAGGAGACGTCGGCGCTTCTGGGAACAAAAGCGCCCAGACGGCCTGTGGGTGAATCGCGGATCGCCGTCCCCCCCCGGCATCAGGTGCCGCGCTCACGGCTCTTGTCTCGCACGTACCTTCGCCCGGAGGCATGTCGCTCTGTAGCGATATGCAACAGCGGTCGGTGCCTTTTCTTTGTGAGTTGTTGTCAACGAGGCGCGCGTATGCCCGCGTCAATGATCAGAACGACGCAGCTGTCGATTATCAAGAATATGAACCCTGAGCATTGAGCCATGGCGATGTCTTATAATTATTATCTGGTTGCTTTGTCGGTAGCCATTTCGACCCTGGCCTCTTACGCCGCACTCGATCTCGCGGGGCGAGTTACTGCTGCCCGTGGCCTTATCCGCACGGCATGGTTAACCGGCGGTGCCTGTGCCATGGGAATGGGCATCTGGGCCATGCACTACATCGGCATGCTTTGCCTGCAACCTTCCCGTTGCAGTCAGCTACGATCTGCCCACAGTGGCCGGATCCTTGTTGCGTGCCATTCTAGCCTCAGGTACAGCCTTATTTGTGGTCAGCCACCAGCGGATGATGCCGGTCCACCTGGCACTCGGCACCCTGGTCATGGGCGGTGGCGTCGCCGCCATGCATTACATTGGAATGGCAGCGATGCGGCTACCTGCGATCGGCAGCTATTCAGTTCCACTGGTCACGCTTTCGATTTTCTTGGCGATCCTCATTTCCCTGGTGGCATTGTGGCTTTCTTTTACACTCCGTGGGGAGCGGGAAATCGGAGCGGGAAAAAAGTAGCCAGCGCCCTGCTGATGGGGGTTGCCATCCGGTGATGCATTACACGGGCATGGCCGCAGTCACCTTCGCACCCACACCTGTGGCTCCCGACCTGACGCATGCCGTGAACATCTCAACGCTTGGGCTTAGCGGCATCACCCTGATAACCCTGTTCGTGCTCGGTACGACCCTGTAGACTTCTCTGGTCGATCGCCGTTTCGCCGAGCAAACGCTGAAGTTACGCCGCGAGGAGTTGACTCTGGTGATTGCCCGCAATGCCGGCCAGAGGCGGGAAGATCACGCGACCGTGTCGAGTCACGAATGACCGTCGGCGCCAGACGAACGTAACTTCGACCGATCCGAAGGAGAAATGTGAGGCGTATCACATGGATATCGGCAGCACCACTTTGTCGAGATTCAAATGTTGAACTGTAGGCCAGCATCGAAGACGACCGGCGTCGTCGAAGCTCTCCGGTTCGCCACACGCTCACTCCACGCTGCGTTGGCATCAAGCCTTGCCATGAAGCGTCTCTTCGCGCCGGACTACACCCGTGGAATACAGAACCCATCTCGGTTGCCTGCTGGGATTCTTTGAGCCGCTCGAACGAGCGGCAGTCCATGCCGCCGGCTATCCCTCGCCGGTACTGCAAAGGTCAAAAGACCTGCGTGACGATCTGAACAACATGGGCGCGAGCGCAGAGGAGATGGACGCCTTTGAGCGCTGTCCCCTTATTCCATGTTTCCCTGCGGCTGGACTGCGCGGGTTCTTATACGTGATGCGTGGCTCGATGTTGGGCGGAGAAATCATTGCCAGGCCATTGCTTACCGTATTAGGCTCCGAGCAAGTTACTGCTTTTACGGACGCAACGAGACCCAAAATTGGATATCGTTCTGCGCTGATCTAGAGGAACACGGAAAAGATGATGTTCAGGCGATTTTTGCAACCGCAGTGCAAGTGTTTGATCTCTATCCAGAATGTTGTCTCTCCCATTCCAGCAGTTTGGTGGCCCGAGTTGAATACTTCGGACAGAATAGATCCTGTAAGTTTCCATCGTCGTAGAAGGGTGGCTGTGGGGGACTGATTACTTGCCATCACCCCGTAGCGCGGCGGCGAGATCGAGCAACTCGCTCAGTCTGTGGACTCATAGGTCACGCGTTTGCCTCCCAGGTGAATTTGCGCATCGACAACGAGTCTTGCAGGCACGGCTCGCCTCCCGCAAGCTCGCTGGCCTGCCGAGGATCGATGCTATTCATGCTGCGCCCGACAGGAAAGCATAGAATGACCGGTCAAGATACCATGGCGCTCAAAATTAGGTTGCCGGTGGAGTCGCCGCGGCTCCCTGAAGCGAATCCGGACGCCGTTTGTATACGCGCGGAGGCATTGTAGCGTTACGCCTGTAAGTTCGGGCGTATGACCAGGGATTGCTTTGCGGCTCCTCGAGTAGCTAGATCGCAATTATCTCGGGAGAAAGCACCTGGGATGATAAAGGACATAATGTTAGAGAGATCGAGCAAACACCTTATACTGAGGATCGAATGTCGTTTAGCCCTGATGGCTCTGCGCATTGTCGCTGAGGGAGGCGCTACGCACCGAAGCAGCAGGCGCAGCAACGTTCAGCCTGCTTCTACCGTTTCTATATCGAAGCTGACTTAGCTAAAAACATTCTTTATCGAGAATCAGCTTCTGACGTACGCGCACTCGCTTGCCGCCTAGGGTGAGCCCTCTTAAGCAGCATGTTGTCTCTGTCAAGAAAGATGAGCAATGACGCTGATAGGTTTCTGATACGCGCAGGTGCGTCGACCTCACATTGAAGTAACCGGAAGCGAGTTCGAGCGTCAACCAATTCGTCATGATTCAAGCGGTCGGGATCCTCCAACAGATCGATTCGGTGGGTCACCCCGGTCCCTTGGTCCCAGACATCGAAAATGGTAGCCAGCATGGTGGCCGTAAGCTGGATCGCGCGTGCTTCCCGGACGGCTTCTTTCGGATTGTCAGCTTCAATACAAATTTCCCAGATCACACGAAATTCCAAGGTGATCCCCAGAACTTGTAGAATATCCTTACTGCCTCGCGCTAACAGACGGTATGTATCGGTTCTTCCGTGTTCCATGGCCTCGATGGCGCATCCAACGGCGTCCGTGGTGTAGTTCCCCTGTGTAAAGAGGGCCACGTGGGCGCCTTCACCACTGCACTCGATCACACTTTCTAGTGCGGTCTCGATTGCGTCGTTGTCCACGCCCAACACCCTGCAAATGCCGTGCCTGCGGGGCTGATGATGAGTATGCGCGACTGACGCGGATCCTGGATTCTCGTCCGATACGCGTCGCATGCTCCCCATAACGCCAAGGTACCGGAGGGTAGATCGTTGGTTTCGCCAACCCGAACCTGACCAATGAACACAAGCGGCGGCCTTCGGCAGGTCAAAAATCCCGAAATGGGTAGATTGCCTTCACACCAGCCCATATCGGCGTTGAGGAAGGCATACTTTACTCGAAACTAGGATGAATGCTGCCTGCAATCCAGAAAGCGAGATAGGGCAGCAGATAGAGTTGAGTCCAATAGAGGCAGCCTCCACAATTGTCTCCATTTCGGGGACACACGAAACTGCTGTCATCTTACGGAGCATCGACGAGCCGCCGTTCTCGTGGCAAGGAGAGCGCTGGAGTCGGCATCAGTATCTGGGCTAGAAAGGTTTGGGACACCTGAGCACCCGCAGCTGTGACAGGAAGCGTAAAAGGGTAAAGCGTTGCATTCTGAAACAGCCTCATTTTGGCGACCGGCTATGGTTGACTTCGCCAGGCAATACAACGATCCACTTGAGTGCTGACTCAAGATCCTCTCCATCCTGTCCACCTAACTTCGTTTTCCTCCGCCCTTTAGTAACCCGATCATCGTTGTATGGCTCTTCCAGTCGAGAGCATCCCGTACCTTGGACAAAATGTCCCCGTTGAATACCGGCTTCATCCTCTCGTCTTCTAGCCGCGCGAATTCAGAAGGGACCCGGAGCCTATATGAAGTGTGTTTTGTTATTGACCATTTTGTTTTGTGCCTTGGGTACGGTCGTTGATGGCGCAAATGCCGCAGCCTACGCCCTTGCCAATTACCCAGACCCTCTCCGTCTCAGAGTTCGGTGCGCGAGGAGATGGCGAGACCAATGACACTCAGGCATTTATCGCTGCTATCACAGTTGCGGCAAGTGAGGGCGCGCGACTCCAGCTGGGAAATGCCACGTATCTTTTAACGGGAACGTTGACTATTCCTGCAACCGCAAAGCCGATATCGATCGCGGGAGGTACCGGCACGAAGCTTCTGTTTGCCCCGACTCACCCCCTGGACAGAGGAATTCTAATTTCAAGAAACTCCGCGGTAGAGCTGAAATCGTTCACCATTCAGGGATCGGGCGCCGGTCTTAATCATGGTATCTTCGTTACCGGCTCAACGAATGTTCGGATAGATAGCCTTCAGATCAAAAACATTCAAGGCACTGGGGCTTTGACGACATCGGCTATCATCCTCAGCAGAGACAACCTCGTTTGGATAACTAATAGCACATTCACCGGGGTGGGTGCGGGACCGGGAAAGCCGGGGTTCGTCATTTGGAACTACTACAAAGCCGATTCGCAACACATATACATTAGCCACAACAACATGTCCGGTAATACCGCCAATATTTCCATCGCTATGTTCGATACCAATCACTCGATGATTGAAGCCAATACCATCGATGGTGGGAACAACTGCGTGAACCCATGCAGGAACAATGGATACGGAGTGGTTTTCTATCTGGAGAATCTTCACGGCTTTCCCGCGGATAGTGCGCCCAAGCTTCAGGATGAAACCATCGTCGGCAATCAGATCACGAATACGGCAGGCAGCGCAATTTACCTGGCTTCGGTAGTCGGGGCAACGGTCACTGGCAATTGGTCTCGCACTCAACCATACGGATGGATGACACCACCCTCCCTGCGGCAGGAATCGCCTTGAACGGCGCCGACGATGTATCGGTCACCACATAATATCATTCAGAATGATGGAAAGGGTGGCATTTGCCTTACTACGACCAAAAACGATGTGATCGAAGGAAACGAGATTGACAATTCAACCGAATGGGGATCCACCTGCGCGTCGCCGACATCAACACGACGATTGAGAACAACACGATTAATACTGCACCAGTCGGGATATTGACACATCACGACTCCGTCAATTCACGCATCCAGAACAATGTTCTGATCGAAGTGGGTCAAGCCCTTAGATCCTACTCTCAGGACGATAGCCAGAACTAAAGCTGCCTTGGCTGTGTCTTCCGGTCGTGCGTATCTGGGACTGAAAGACTTGCTAGGGCTGGTTGGTCTCCTGCGGGAGTTGGGGCAGGAAGGCGAGAAGAATCTGTAAATATATTTACGCCGCAACTGTATTCGAGCTCGGCACTTTCGCCAAAGCCTTTCGGGATCAATGCCGAAAGCCCACGGGACGCATGGGTCGATTCACCTTGTGGAGAATGAATTGGTCGCATTCCAGGTTGACCGATCGGGGCTTGGCAAAAATTCCAATAGAGCCGCACTGCACGATTCTCCATGTAGGTTGCGGTGATGGAAGAACGGTGAGCAAGTTAGCGGCGATCGCCACGCAGGGACAGGTCTGCGACATAGACTATTCCGATGAGAGTGTCACCGTATCCCAAAAAATCAATGCGGGCTGGATCGATAAAGGCCGGGTCGAGATCCGGCAAAGCTCGGTGTCTCAGTTGCCCTTTCCTGACGACGTCTTTGATCTCGTCACGGCCGTGGAAATACACTACTTCTGGCCCGACCTGGCCGCCGACACGCGCGAAGTCTTCCGGGTTCTGAAGCCTGGCTGCGCTCTCATCCTGATCGCGGAGGCTTATAAAGGAGCGAAGACGGCGGCCGCAAACCTTGCCGAAACATTTTCCCTTAGCGCGCATGACGCTCCTGAGTGTGGATGAGCATCGCGAACTATTCGCGAAGGCCGGCTACTCAGATGTTCGGGTTATTGAGGAACCCGGCAAGGGATGGATTTGCAGCATCGGGAGAAAATCCCCGAAAGATTCCGCCGTTGTTGAGTCGGTATTACGAGTGGGGTGTTGGCTGGTCCGCACGGATGTTAAGCTCCGTGGGAGCCCTAGTGGATGCGGCAAGAGGTATGCAGGCACAGTATGAAAAACAGCCCTTTGCTGTTACGTTGGACGCTTTTTGGCGCGACCGATTCCTGTTCAAAGAGGCAATGTTATCGAGATCCCTCAGTAAGTGGTTTGCGCAATGGAGTCAACCAGTGGTGCTCGAACCCAAGCTTGGCAGCCCCTCCTATCGCTTGACCGCTCGCTGCACTCGCGATGCCATAGAAGCTTCCATTGGTTTTGATCTTCTTCAAGGTAGCAGGTTCTCCCTTTGTAAACGCGCCGACTGCTCGAGGCCCTTTGTGGCCAACAGGATGGGAAAAAAGTTTTGCTCATACGATTGCGCGCACGTTATAGCAGTCCGCAAATTCAGGAAACGGAAGGCATAGGAAGCTGAAAGGATTATAAGCATGTCGATCTGTAAGCGCGGTAACGTGTATTGGTACAAGTTCATGTGGAACTGGGAAATGATCCGTGAATCCACGCGGGGGGAATCAAAATACCTCCCGCAATATCGAGTCAGCCCATAGGACGAAGCTAGCGAACGGGCTAGTGGGAATCCAAATCACTACCGTGAATAGCTCCCTGCGCGTCCTGCGCCGGATTCTAGGTCTTGCGGCAGAATGGGGAGTGCTCGAATCTTGCCCGAAAATTTCCCTGCTTCATGGCGAACGCCACCGAGACACGCTAGTCACTTCAGAACAGGAGCGCGTATACCTGGATCACGCGCCGGAGCCTCTCAACTCGATCGCCACGGTCCGGGTCGACACCGGTCTCCGTCCCGACTACCGTTTGCGTTGGGAGGACATGAATCGGAGGGCGGGTCGCGACGGTACTCTGCGTGTGACGCACGGAAAAACACCGGCAGCCCACCGGACCATTCCGATGACCCCACGAGTTCATGCTTGAGACCCGCTGGGAACTGGCGCAGAACCCACAGAAGGTTGGCTCTGGCCCGCGCCCACCAAGCCTGGCATGTTGACCATTCCAGTTTCAAGAAACAGCACGCACGAGCATTTCGATTGGCGAATGCCGCGGTGAAACAGTGCAACGAGAAGAACGGGACAAAGGAAAATGAGGTTAGGCCTTGGGTGCTCTACTCATTTCGACATACGTTCCTGACGCGATTGGGGCAGTCCGGCTGTGACGCTTGGACCCTCGCGAGGATCGCTGGACACTCCTCAATCACGATCTCAAGCCGCTATGTCCACCCGTCGGAAGATGCAGTTCTAAACGCTATGTCTCGCTTGAGTGGGCACAATATTGTGGGCACAACTGCAAAGGAGCGGAGGTTTCGGCCACACAAAACCAGCCGCAACCTTCTGAAGAGAAAGAAGAAAACTGGTGCGCCCGGAGAGATTCGAACTCCCGACCTAACGCTCCGGAGGCGTTCGCTCTATCCAGCTGAGCTACGGGCGCGCAGGTTACAGGATACAACAGACCCGCAACCAGGGGGACGTTTACCGCAGCGCCTGACTCTCGCTTTTCAGCCGAAGCTGCTCCATTACGGACTGAATCAGCTCTTTGGCGCCCCCGATTTCGCTCAATACTGCTTCCAGATCAAGCGCCGGCTTGGAGGGATTGCGGGTGGAAGCGCAGTAGACGCCGTGCTGGCCAATCAGGATCAAAGCGTCGGTGAGCATGTCCAGCGTAACCGCCAGACGGCCTCGCTCAGCTCCCATCATGAACTCGAAGCGCTCCAGGTCGTCACGTCGTTGCGCAATTGCAGATCCAGGTGCCGGCATTCGTTCCTGCTTTCAAGGTTTGTCAGAAGCCGGCCGAGTGTAGCGCAGCACCGGCCTGCGTGCCGCCATCACCTCGTCGAGGCGTGAGATGCGCGTGGCGTGGGGCGCATTGAGCACCAGTTCCGGGTTTTCCTCCGCCTCACGGGCAATCTGCCGCATGGCGTCGATAAAGAGATCGAGCTCTTCCTTCGATTCGCTCTCCGTTGGCTCGATCATCAGGGCCCCAGGCACGATGAGCGGGAAGGAAGTGGTGTATGGATGGAACCCGTAGTCGATCAGCCGCTTGGCGATGTCACCGGTCTTTACGCCCTTTTGCGTCTGCCGGCGATCGCTGAAGACCACCTCATGTAGCGTAGGCGTGCGATAGGGCAACTCGTACACATCCTCGAGATTTTTGCGGATGTAGTTGGCGTTCAGCACCGCGTCTTCGGTGGTCTGCCGCAGGCCGTCCGGGCCATTGGCCATGATGTACGCCAGGGCGCGAACGAACATGCCGAAGTTGCCGTAGAACATGCGCACCCGCCCCACGGATTGGGGACGATCGTAATCCAGCCGCAGTGTCCGTCGGCCATCTTGATCAGGCGCACCCTCCACCACCACCGGCGTGGGCAAAAACGGTTCCAGTATTTTCTTTGTGGCCACCGGGCCGGAACCAGGACCACCGCCGCCATGCGGCGTAGAGAAGGTCTTGTGCAGGTTCAGGTGCATCACATCCACGCCGAAGTCCCCGGGACGGGTCTTGCCCACCAGGGCGTTCATGTTGGCGCCGTCCATGTAAAGCAGGGCGCCTTTGGCGTGAAGAATGTCGGCGATCTTATGAATCTCGCTCTCGAAGACGCCGATGGTGCTGGGGTTGGTCAGCATCAACGCAGCGGTGTCTTCGGTAACGATCTGCTCCAGCTGGGCCACGTCGACCATACCCAGCGAGTTGGAGCGCAGATTCTCCACCTGGTAACCGCAGATGGCTGCGGTCGCGGGATTGGTTCCGTGAGCCGAATCGGGGATGATGACCTTGGTCCGGGGATTGCCCTTGGACTGATGGTAGGCGCGGACCAGCAGGATGCCGGTGAACTCTCCATGCGCGCCTGCCGCCGGCTGCAGCGTGATCGCATCCATGCCAGTGATATCGAGCAGGCAGGATTGCAGCAGGCGAATGACCTCGAGCGCTCCCTGTGAGAGAGATTCAGGCTGGTAAGGATGGGCTTCGGCGATGCCTTCGAGGCGGGCGACGAATTCGTTGACCCGCGGGTTGTACTTCATCGTGCAGCTGCCCAGCGGATACATGCCGAGATCGATGGCATAGTTCCAGGTGGAGAGACGGGTGAAGTGGCGAATGATCTCGATCTCGCTCAACTCGGGCATCAGTCCCAGATCCGTCGCGCGCGGCTTCGCCCAGCAAGCTTGCTGGATCGACTTCCGGCACATCGAGCGGCGGCATCTTGTAGGCCTTCTTGCCCGGGGAAGACTTTTCAAAGATCAGGGCCTCATTTTGAGTAAGGTGCGCACTCACCTTGTGGCGCGTGCCTTCAAAGGGCCGGTTGGCAGTCTTCTTTGCTTCGAGGTGCTGGCTGGGGGGTGCCATACGGATTAGCTAGCCTTTCAAGCCCGGGTGAGGGCCGCTTCGGAGTCATGCTGCAGCAGCGAGGCGGCGTGGTCGATCTGCTCCCGGGTGTTGAGTTCGGTGGTGCACCACAAGCTGGCATTGCCTAGTTCGGGATACCAGCGGCCAAGGGGCAGGCCACCGATGACCTTCTGCTTGAGCAATTGCGCGTTTAGTTGCTCTGGCGATTCGGAAGTTTGCAATACAAACTCATGGAAGCGTGGAGACGCGGCGAAGAGCAGCCGCGCGCCGCCAACGCTGGAAAACTGTTGCGCGGCATAATTGGCCTTGGCCAGGTTATGCAACGCCAACTCATGGATGCCTTCCTTGCCGTAGACGGTGAGGAAGATGGTGGCCATCAAAGCCACTAATGCCTGGTTGGTGCAAATGTTGGAGGTGGCCTTCTCCCGGCGGATATGCTGCTCGCGGGTAGAGAGCGTGAGCACGAAGCCACGGCGGCCTTGCGTATCGACGGTTTCGCCTACCAGGCGGCCCGGCATTTGCCGGAGGTATTTTTCCTTGGCAGCGATGACGCCGCAGTAGGGACCTCCATAGCTAAGCGCGACGCCGAAGGATTGCGCTTCCATGGAGACGATATCGGCTTCCACCGGAGGCCGCACGACGCCGAGCGAGATAGCCTCGGCGATAGAGACAATCAGCAGCGCGCCTTTCTTGTGAACGATCTCGGCGATGGCGGGAATATCTTCGACGACCCCAAAAAAGTTCGGTGACTGTATCAGAACGCACGCTGTCTCTTCGCTGACGCGCTGTTCGAGCGCGGCCAGGTCGAGCCGCCCATCGTCGCCGAAGCCGAGGGTCTCGGCGGCAAGTCCCGGATGGTGCTGGGCGTAGGTCTGCATCACCTCGCGATACTCGGGATGCACGGTTCTGGCGACCAGGACTCCACTGCGGTGGGTGATGCGGACAGCCATAGTTACCGATTCGGCGGCACCGGTCGAGCCGTCGTACATGGAGGCGTTGGCGATCTCCATGCCGGTGAGTTCGCAGATCATGGTCTGGAACTCGAAGATGGCTTGCAAGGTCCCTTGGGTAATCTCCGCCTGGTAGGGGGTGTAGGAGGTGAGGAACTCGCCCCGCTGCACCAGGGAATCGATAATTACGGGCCGGTAGTGGCGATAAGCGCCGGCGCCGAGGAAACTGGTGTAACCGGCCGCGCTCTTTTGCGCCGCGTTGCGAAAGTATTCGACGATCTCCGATTCGCCCATCTGCCGCGGAACCTCAAGGTCCCGTTGCAGCCGGTATTCCTGGGGGATGGTGGAAAACAGATCGTCGATCGAGCTGGCGCCGATTTGCTTCAGCATTTCGAGCCGTTCGCCAGGCGATTTTGGCAAGTAGCGCATGGTGAGTCCTCTATCCCTGTACTACGGCGTGGCCGGCGGCGAGCTTAGCAATGTTGGGCTTCAGTGGGTTTCCTCCTTGACGAACTTCTCGTAGTCCGCCGCATCGAGCAGTTGACCAACTTCAGAGGGGTCGGCAACTCTACCTTGAGGATCCACGCCGCGTGGGCGTCGGCGTTGATCTTCTCCGGAGCTGTCGTCAGCTCTTCATTGACTGCGATCACGGTGCCGGTTATCGGGGAGTAGAGATCGGAAACGGCCTTGACTGACTCGACGCTGCCGAAGACCTTGCCCTTCTCTACCTTGGCGCCGGGCTTGGGCATCTCGACAAAGACAATGTCTCCCAGAGTGTTCTGGGCGTAATCAGTGATGCCCACTTTACCGCTCTTACCTTCTACCTCAATCCACTCATGCTCCCGCGTGTAGCGGTAGGTTGCTGGATAGGCCATCCGTCTTGCTCTCCTTCGTTATTCTACGGGATCGTGCCATCTACAGCAGGTCTCGCGCGGCTCCGCAGGGGAGGGTTTGAGGCCACTGCAAATTTGCCAGTCCGGCTACAGTTTAAGCGGGCTTCCCCTCAACCGGCTTTCCCTCAATCGGCTTCTTTGCCCGGCGGTAGAAGGGGGTCGCCACCACCTTGGCCTTGACCAGGTTCCCACGCACCTCGACCGCCACTTCCGTTCCCAGCGCTGTCCGGTCCACCGGCACGTAGGCGAGAGCGATGTTCTTTTTCAAATAGGGCGAGGGGAGCCACTGGTCACGTAACCGATCGCTTCGCCTTCGAGGCTACAGACTTTGTAGCCGTCGCGCGCGATGCCCCGATCGATCATCTCCAGCCCCACCAGCTTACGCTTGGGAGCACCACTCTGCTTCAGTTGCAAGAGAGCCTGCCCACCGAGGAAGTCGCTTTTGCCGAGCTTGGAGAAGCGCTCCAGGCCGGCTTCGAGAAGGTTGATCTCCTCTGAGATTTCATGGCCGTAGAGGGCCATTGCGGCTTCCAGGCGAAGCGTATTGCGTGCTCCCAGGCCGCAGGCCAGTATGCCGAATTCTTTGCCCGCCTCCATCACCTCATCCCATACGCGGGCGCTGGTGGGCTCATCGGAGGGCAGGTAGATTTCGAAGCCATCTTCGCCGGTGTAGCCGGTGCGCGCGATGAGCGTGTTGTGAAGGCCACAGACGTTACCCCAGGTGAACCAATAATTCTTGATCCCGCTCAGGTTCACCTTGGTTAGTTTGGCCAGCGTTTCCTCCGCGCGCGGTCCCTGGATGGCGAGTTGCGTGTAGTGGTCGCTGTAATCACTGATGTGAACGCCGGCGAATGCTCCCACCTGGGAGCGAATCCATTGATAGTCTTTCTCGCGGGTCCCGGCATTGATGACCAGCAGATAGTCGTTGTCGCTGAATTTGTGCACCAGGATGTCGTCGACGAAGGTTCCCTGGGGATAGAGCATGGCCGAGTATTGCGCTTGGCCCACGGCCAGCTTCGAGGCATCGTTCATGGAAAGGGCCTGGATAGCGGAGAGCGAACCCGGCCCGCGAAACTGGATATCTCCCATATGGCTGACGTCGAATAAGCCTACGGCAGTCCGGACCGCCATGTGCTCGGCGGTAATGCCGGAGTATTCGACCGGCATGTCCCAGCCACCGAAATCGACCATTTTGGCGCCGAGTTGCCGATGGACACCATTCAATGCGGTCTTGCGCAGGGCAGGAGCGACGGGAGAGGACACGGCTAGTTCCTTGGGAGAGAAGTGGCTAACACTCCACGGTAGCACGGACCGGTGGAGGATTTCGCTGTTGGGGCCTGTTGATTGGAATCTGGTTCCGAACGAAATGGCACGCGGAACGAGAGTCCTGATTGGGCTTGAGATGAGAATACCCGGGACCTTCGGTTTCTCTTCCGGTTCTCACACAGACTCTGGCGTCCTGGGCATTGAAAACAAGTTGTCTGGGAGCACCGAGTAAGACTTGTCCAAATGGCTTTGTTCGATCAGCTGATTTGGACAGCACTCGCTGAAAACAAATCAGCGACTGAGGAAGTATCGGAACCGTCCCGAAGGGACGGCTGAGAGT
>CAWCAZ010000065.1:0-16505 GCA_963793525.1 uncultured Acidobacteriaceae bacterium | reverse complement strand
GGACCGCCATCAGGCGCGGAGCCAAGTTGCTCCCCGATAGAAGCCCCGGCGGGAAATCGGCTGGATCCCCAGGCAAGATACATATCGGCATCTCGGGATGGAAGTATCCAGGCTGGCGGGGTGTGTTTTACCCCGAGAAGCTGCCTCAGCGGCGCGAGCTGGAGTTTGCATCGCGACAGTTCGACACCATAGAACTGAATGGGTCCTTCTACTCACTGCAACGGCCTGAGAGCTTTTCCCGGTGGTATGCCGAGACGCCGCCGGAATTCAGGTTTTCCATCAAGGCTTCTCGCTATCTAACTCATATGCGCCGTCTGCGCGAGGTAGAAGCGCCGTTGGCGAATTTCTTTGCCCAGGGGCTGTTGCAATTCGCGTCTAAACTTGGCCCAATTCTCTGGCAATTGCCCCCCAACTTCCAATTCGAGCCCGAGCGGCTCGACCTCTTCTTTGCCATGCTACCCAGGACGCGAAAGCAGGCGGCAGAGCTGGCACGCAACCACGACGATCGTGTGGACCAGCGTTCCTGGTTTCAGGTCCGCCACGATGCCGCCCTACGCCACGCCATTGAGGTTCGCCACGAGAGCTTCGTGAACGAGGAGTTTATTAAGCTGCTCAGACGCCATAGTGTGGGATTGGTTGTAGCGGATACGGTGGACTGGCCCTTGTTGATGGACCTGACGTCCAGCTTCATTTATTGCCGTCTTCATGGCAGCAAGGAATTATATGCAAGCGGCTATGACGCCGACGCGCTAGACATCTGGGCTCGCCGTGTCGTGACCTGGGCGCGGGGCGGCGAGGTTTACGACGGCAGGAGAGCGAGCAAACGCGACGCCCCAAAACGAATGCGGCGCGATGTCTTTGTCTATTTTGACAACGACATGAAGGTTCGGGCGCCGTTCGATGCCGCACAGTTGCGTGAGCGCGTGCATAAGCTGCTCGACCGCGCTCGCGCAGAGCCGTAAGAACTGAGTTACGACGGAGCCATCGTGCGGATACAATTTCCCCCATGGATAAGCCGGCAGAACAGGACCCCAGGGTATATTTTGCGGCGGAAAGGACCTTTCTCGCCTGGATCCGTACCGGGTTGGGCTTGATGGGCATTGGCTTCGCCGTCAGCCGCTTCGGACTGTTTCTTCGCGAGCTTAGTGCTGGCCCGTCGCATCTGCCCGCCCAAACCACCGGCCTCTCTCTCTGGTCGGGAGTGATGCTGGTCGCCTTAGGCGTTGTCGTAAACCTTTCCGCGGTGGTGCGGCATTTTCAATTGGTCCGCGAGCTGCGCTCAGGGTCATGGAGAGCCGGGCGCGTCTCCACCGATGCTGTCATTCTGGGCTTGCTGCTTGCCGCGATAGGTATCGCGATGGCCCTTTATCTAACTCTTGTTCGTTAACGGAGTCTTTGAGATGAACGCAGCTGATTTCCGACGCCTTGCGCTGCTTCTGGAGGGTGCGGAGGAAGGTTCCCACATGGGCTCGGCCGACTTCCGCGTAGGGGGCAGAATATTCGCTACCCTAGCACACCAAGCCCAGGGATATGGCAACTTGATGCTTACGCCCGAGCAGCAAACAGCGTTTGTTGGAGAGCAGCCCGAAGTGTTTTTGCCGGTCGCAGGCGGGTGGGGCAGGAATGGAGCTACCCATATCCGTCTTGCAAGGGCCAACGAGGATGTACTCGCTGGTGCGCTGCGCACCGCGTGGAAGTTACGGGTAGAGAAGAACGATAAACCTGGTAAGGCGAAGCCTGCGTCGACCGGGCGTAAGCCGTCCGCGAAGAGCAAGAAAAAGAAAGCTACGCCTCGTTAGCCTGAGAACGTCATCAGGAAATCAGCGCCCGAGCCTGGTCCCGGGCGCGCCGTAGCGTCTCCACGATATCGCCGGTGGGGTAAAACTCCATCGCAATCGTACCCTTGTAGCCCAACTGCGATAGCTTGCGATAGATGTTGAGATAGTTGATCTCTCCGGTGCCAGGCTCGTGACGTCCGGGAACGTCGGCAATGTGAATCAATCCCACCTGGTCGATGTGGGCATCGAATTTTTCGATCAGATTTCCGAACTCGCGCTGCTCGTGATAGACGTCGTACAGCACTCTCACGTTGGGGCTGCCCACTGCCTTCGCGATCTCAAATGCCTCGGTCACGCCGTCCAGGTAGATGGTCGGATTCTCAATCCGGTCGATGGGTTCGATGACTGCCACCAGGTTAGCGCTGCTGAGCACATCCGCGGCCCGCTTGAGCGCCTCGATGGATGCGGCATGCTGGCTTCCGGCAGGGGCCCCCTCGACGCGCTTACCCGAGAGCAGGATGATCTGCTTACAGTGCAATCGCTGAGCGGCTGGGATGAGACCTTTCAGCGCGGCGAGAAACGCATCCTGTCCGGAGGGATCCGCGAAGCCCGGGCCCACGCCCGAGGTCGCATCCACGGAGATCTTCAATGTTTCCATGCGCGCGAGGATGCGACGATAGTCATCTTCTGACCATTTCTTGAACTCCCCGACCAATTCGACGTGGTGGTAACCGGCCTGCGCAACGCGCTCCAGGTTCTCGTCGAAGGTACCCAGTTTGTTCAACGTCCAAATCATGACGGAGAACTGTGTGCTGGCCTGGCCGGCGTCGGCCACAGCCTGTGCAGCGAGGGGAGCAAGAGCACGGCCAGCCAAAGATGCCGCCGTCATGCCTACGAGAGTTCTGCGAGTGAGCATGCGCTGCATGGTAGCAGAGAACCCTATCCGCGCGCACGGCAAGCGCAGGTTAGGCGATTGCGGCAGAGCGAAGGCCACCAGGCTGCCGCCCGAGGGGGGACTTTCCTACTGCGGCGGCGATCACGATGTATCGCCGGCCATTGACTTCGTACGTGGACGGGGTGGCATTTCCGGCCGCGGGGAGCGTGGTTTGCCACAGGACCTAGCCCGTCGCCTTGTCCAACGCGCGAAAAACCTTGTCATAGCTGGCGGCGGCAAGTTCCCCGAGAGGAATTTTCCACACGGTCTTGCCGCTATTCAGGTCAATTGCGGTTAGAGTGCGCCACGGTGGCTGAATCGCCCGATAGCCGTCTTTGTCAAGGAACTTATTGTATCCGTTACTGATGTATGTAACATGCGTTGGTATTAACCATAAGCGTGCCGAGTTTACAGACGCCACCACTCCGACCGTAACTCAGTTCCTCCTACTACTTCCGTCGGCAGCCCTGGCTCGGGGGCCCAGATCTTCAGACGCTCGGCGGCAAATACCCGCTCGATCGGTTGCCGCCAACCATGCAGCGCAAGCGAGAAGAGCCCCCAGTGAATGGGCATCATCAACCCCGTGCCGCCCATGGCGCGAAATGTTCTCACCGCGCCATCCGGTCCCATGTGAATATCGGCCCATAGAGGATGGAACGCTCCGATCTCCAACATCGTGAGATCGAAGGGTCCGTATGCTTGCCCAATCTCTTTGAATCCCTCCCACTCTCCTGAATCCGCTCCGTAGTAGACACGATGCCTGTGACCGGCGAGAACAAACGAAGCCCACAGCGTCTGGAACCTTGCCAGACTCCGCCCTGAAAAGTGGCGCGACGGCAGCGCGGTCAACTCCAGATCGCCTACCCGCAGGCTCTCGGTCCAGTCCAATTCGCGCACCGCCTTCACGCCCAGCTTCTTGAGGATCTTGCCCACGCCCAGCGCGGTCACCCACTGCGCGCCGGCAGTTGCTTCGCTCCGCGCCAGGCGTGCGATGGTGCGCGCCCCAAGATGGTCGTAGTGGTCGTGCGAGAGAAGCACCACGTCGATCCGCGGCATCTCCTCCAGGCGCAGTGGAGGGGCGAAGAAGCGCTTTGGCCCTGCCCACTCGAACGGCGCGGCCCGCTGCTCCCACACGGGATCGATCAGCACCCGTGCCCCATCAATCTCCAGCAGCATGGACGAGTGCCCCATCCAAGTCACCCGCAGACCGCTGGCCGGTGCCTTCTCATAGATTTTCAGATCTGTGCGGAAGGGTCCCGGACTTCGTTTTGGCGTGCGCTCCTCCCGGTTGGTCAGATAGGCCCATAGCACGTAGAAAATGGTTGCCCATCCCCCCACCGAAGTAGGCACCGGATTCATATATAGCTTGCCCTTGCGTAACGCTTTCCTGAGCATTCCCATCCTTTACCAGACTGTTGAAGGCCGTGTGATGCAGCCCCTGCTAATGGGCAACCTTTATTGGCAAACAACGTTCAAACATGGCTAAAGAGAAGATTCCCATCGAGCCATCAAGGAAAGCAACGATGACTGACACGAATGGGGAAGCCAACGATCCATACCATCTGCAGCGCTTTGTCGACGCCCAAGCCTCGTGCTACGCACAAGTACGTACCGAGCTATTGGCTGGACAAAAGCAAACGCACTGGATGTGGTTCGTCTTCCCGCAACTGAGAGGCCTCGGTTCAAGTCCCATGGCGCAGCGGTTCGCCATCTCCGGCCCCGGCGAGGCGGATGCGTATCTCCTGCACCCGGTCCTTGGCGAACGCCTTCGCGACTGCACCGCTCTAGTCAATGATGTGGAGGGCCGCTCCGTGCACGACATATTCGGCTATCCAGACGATCTAAAGTTTCACTCCTCGGTTACTCTCTTCGCCTGGGTGGTCGCGCATGGATCTCCGTTTCAGATGCTTGGAAACCACCTCTTCGCCGATGCCTTGAAAAAATACTTCAACGGAGTACCGGATCAGGCCACGCTCGATCGACTGACTTAGCCGCCGCCTTCCTGGCGCTTCAACTCCGCCTCAAATGCCTGTTGCCGCTCCTCCACTGCTGCTCGATAACCCTGCGGATCGATCCAGACCTTCTCGCCTGCTCCGGCCTTCGCTTGTTGCAGTTTCTCCAGCATGTCGAAGTAGGCGCCGTGCGCTCCGAGGAATACATCGCACGGCAGGCCTTTCAACGTAACAAATGTTCGTTGATAGTCGGCGGCAATGCCGGGATAGGAAGCGGGTCGCCCGGGCTTGTCGACCAGGCGGAATCCGGGGTTCACATTCCAGCTTCCCACAATCACCACATCGCGAAGCTGGCCACCCACGGGGGCCCGCATCGTCCAGGTGGTGCAGCCGCGGGTATGGCCGGCCGTCTTATGTGCGACCAGCACCACTCCACCCAGCCGTACCTCGTCGCCATCGTGCAATATGCGATCCACCTTCACGGCGGGATAGAGATCCTTGGTGTAGTAGAAGTCCTTGGCGCCGCCGCTTTCCACCACCGGCACATCGCCATCCATCACCATGTACTTTGCGCCCGTCAGCCGCTTTACCTCTGCGCTGCCAGCGTCATGGTCAGCATGGGAATGGCTGATCAACAGGATCTGGATGTCGCTGAAGTGAAACCCAAGCTGCTCCACGCTTTTTCGAATCAGTGGAGGCGAACTCTCCAGGCTGGAGTTGATCAGGATGTCACCTTTTGGAGTCACTACCAGGTATGACGCTAGATCCTTGCTGCCCACGTAGTACAGGTTGTCCGCTATCCGGAAGGGCGCGATTGGAGTCGTCCACTCGGCGGGGTCCGCAGCCCATACGTAGCTCGCCGGCAAAAGCAGCAGCAGGCACATCCAGATTTTCAACCAAGGCTTGACCATCAATCCCCCTATTAGTATTTCTACAGTCTTTGCGCCTGTGTCGCCATTGAGGTAATTGGTGCATGAAGCCTTGGACCCTACCCTGCCAACAAAACCAATTTAAAAAATGGGCGTCTTCGTCAGGGGACAAGAGTGTTAGAGCACAAACTTCGCAGGGATCCTCTACCAGAGTGCAATATTCAGGACCACAAAAACCACAGCGACAACCCCTCCCCAGAAGATTGGTTCCTGGTACCAATGGCACTTATCCATCGCCGGCAAAGGAGTGACCCCCATGACCAGTCCCTCCAATTCACCCACGTTCCGTGGCTTGGTCAGCAGGCTCACCAGCACAGTAACGCCTACACAAACCAACCACGCCCACAAGGCGCGATACAGATTTTCCGCCATATCTTTCGCATCCGGAGAGAGCGCGACATAACGCAAGGCCGACGGGTTCTTTACCACCCAAACCCAAAGACCGATCGAAGTGACCGTGCCTGCGAGCAAGCCCCAGAAGCCGCCCTGGTTGGTCGCGCGCTTCCACAACATGCCCAGGATCACAGTCCCGAAAAGTGGAGCGATGAAGAAGCTGAAAAGCTGCATGGCGTAGTCCATGATGCTGGCGGAATGCTGCACCAGGTAAGCGGTGCCTACGGACACGAGCACACCGACCAGCGTGCACCAGCGGCCCATGGCCACGTAATGCGCGTCTTTGGCCTTCTTGTTCAGGAACGCCCCATAAATGTCGTAGGTCCATACCGTAGAGAACGCGCTCACGTTACCCGCCATTCCCGACATAAAACCTGCGATCAGCGCAGTGACGCCGAGACCGATAAGCCCGGGACCGCAATAGCGCACCAGCATCAGGGGTAGTACCTCGTTGTAACTGTGCCCGTTGGTGGCCACGGCCACGCTTTCGGGCACCAAATGAAACGGCAACACGGCCAACGCCAGCAGTCCAGGAACTATGACAATGAGGGGCACCATCATCTTGAAAGCTGCGCCGATGATGGGCGCCAACCGGGCGGAGCGCAGACTATCGGCTGCGAGCACCCGTTGCACCACCAGAAAGTCGGTAGTCCAGTAACCAAACGCCAGCACAAACCCCCAGCCCAGAACAAGGCCAGTCCAGTGGATCCCCATGGGATTGTCTTTGAAATGGCCCATCGTGCTCCAGAGGTGCGTGTAGTCTGACCGTCCCAAGTTGGCTTCGATCCGCTGCGTAAGATTTCTCCAGCCGCCCACTTCAATCATGCCGAGAATGGGGACCAGCAATGCCCCGGCCCAGATCAGGACGAACTGCAAAATCTCATTGAAGATTGCGGAACGCAACCCTCCCAGAGCCACGTAGATCGCGACTACCAGAGAAGAGAGCCAGATGCTGAAGTTCAGATTCCATCCCAGCACGACTTTCATGACCAGGGCCATAGAGTACATGTTGATGCCGCTCATCAGGATGGTCATGAAGGCAAAGCTGATGGCGGAGAATGCACGCGTTGGATTACCAAAGCGCAGATGCAGGTATCCGGGAACGGAGTAGACCTTCGAAATGTAGTAGAACGGCATCATCACCAGGCCCAGAAACAATATCGCCGGAATGGCCCCCACCCAGTAAGCGTGCAGGGCGAGTATTCCGTATTGATAGGTGGACCCGGCCCAGCCCATCAACTCGAGCGAACCAAGGTTCGCGGATACGAAGCTTAATCCCGCGATCCACGCGGTCATCTCCCGCCCAGCCATGAAGAACTCTTTGCTGGTCCTGGTGCCGCTCTTTACGTAGAAGCCGATGAAGAGCACCATCGCGAAATAGACAGCGATAATCAGCACATCCACTGCGGACAAATGGATAAGTTGCGCCCTGGCCGGAATGGCCGTGACTAAAAATTCAGCGCCGGCAGTCACTGGGTGAAACAGAGCCGTCAGAACGAGTGACTGATCGGGCATGCTCCGGTGTTCCTCCTATTATGGGGCTTGTAGATTACCCGCGGCGGCCTGTGCCACTCTCCTTGTAATCGGTCAGCGACAGGTTTGTCACCTATATCGCTATTCATCGCCCGGGAAATTCCGCTATAGTGGGCGCTCTATCGCCAAAACGATTTCTATCTACGTCAAACAGCAGATCGCGTAATCGCCGCGGCCTGAATCCGAAATAAGGTGTGGGGGAAGGTAGATGAGCTTTCGTGGATTGCTGATGAGTTTAGCAGTGTTGACTGGCGTAGCAGCCGCGCAATCACTGAACTGTGATCTTCAAGGCTACAAGGCTACGAACGGGCTGAAAGCGACCGCCAGCGGCGGCGCAGTGACGATGACTTGGCAGGGCGAAGGTGGCCAGGAGCTTCGGGCGTCGTTTGGCATAAAAAACGGGCAGCCGTTGGTTGAGGAACTTGCCGCGCGGGCAGCCTCCGGCAAATGGACTGTATTGGGCAAAGATCTGGCCCCGGATTTTCAGGTCTCCACCGGAAAGCGGCGCATCTCGCAGGCTCAACGTACTCAGTTGCAATCCTTGAACCTGGACACACCCGAAGAGGAAAGTAAGCGGAAGTGGAACACCTTTTGGGACGCGCCCCTGGTGATTCCGGGACGAGGCGACACCACCGATTTGCCGCGCACCGAAGCCGAAATTACCCATGCCTCCGTCAGCTACCAGTCCAGCACCTGCAAGGTAGCTACCGAGGGAAACCAACTGAGCGTCACCTTTGATGGTTTGAAGCTGGGCATCTTCGCCGGCGATCTGCGGTTCATTGCCTACAAGGGAACAAACCTCCTCCGCCAGGAAGCGGTTGCCAAAACGCAGGAGCCCTCCGTAGCTTACATCTACAAAGCCGGGTTAAAGGGCTTTCCCGTTACGCCCGAGACCAAACTGATATGGCGTGACACCGCGGAGCACACGCAAACCCAATACTTCTTAGGAGCACCGAATACGGAACCGGTCGCGCTGCGCGCGCGCAACCGCATGGCAATTTTGGATGTCGGCCCAGGCTCTCTGGCCGTGTTCCCGTCGCCCCACAAATTTTTCTTTGCCCGCGAGGACGAAGTAAACCTCGGCTACGTTTACTACCGTAAAGACAATGACTCCTCGTTTTCTCTGGGTGTGATGTGGCCTGATCAGGGCGAGGGCTATCATCCCTGGGGCGCAACCGACGCCGAATGGAAGCGGCGCACTGAAACCTCGCGCGGGCATGCGGACAATTACGCCCTGTACAACGCACCTGCCGGAACTGAGCAGCGCATGGCTGTCTACTACTACTTGAACGCCGGTGACGATCGGTCCACACGCGAGGCCGTCCTCGCTTACACCCATAACGATGTCTTCAAGCCCGTGCACGGCTACAAGGTCATGACCGGCCACTTTCACACCGACTTCAACGAGCAACTGCGCGATCGCAAGACGCTGGATTACCAGCCACCCTGGGTCGCAGTCTTTCGCGCCCTCGGAGTCAACATCCTTTACCTGGCGGACTTCCACGACGATTCGCATCCCAGCGATCCTGGGCCTCTTCGTTTCGCCGAGCAGAAGGTTTATTTCGAAGGTTCACAGCGTGTCTCCGACAAAGACTTCTTAGTCATTCCGGCAGAAGAGCCCGATGCCTACATCGGTGGCCACTGGTACCTGATGACGCCAAAGCCGGTTTACTACACACATACTGTGGGTCCGCATGAACCGAAAGCCGGGCCGAGTACCGGCAATAGCCGTCCAGAGGGCCAGCCATTCGAAGAGGATCTTCCGGAGTACGGCCATGTCTACCATCTGGGATCCGCGGAAGACATTCTGAACTTTGTCAACAAAGAGAATGCCATCCTGTGGACCACGCACCCGGAAACCAAGAACTCCGAAGGCTATCCCAAGGCCTACAAAGATAAGCCATTTTTCCTGAGCGACCGGTTTATCGGCGCCTCTTGGGAATCTCTTCCCGTCGACTTGTCAGAGAAGGAAGAGTGCGAAGTTCGCTGCTTCGGGGTCGAAGACGACATGAGCAATTGGGCCCCCAAAGCAAAGTTCATGATTACCGAAGGCGATACATATACCAAGTGGCCGGACGATGAAACCTATCCCCAACTGGCCGTCAACTATCTCAAGCTGGATAAGGTTCCTTTATACAACGAAAGTTGGGCTCCGGTTCTGGCGGCGATTCGGCGCGGAGAGCTTTACGGCACCAATGGGGAAGTGCTATTTCACAACTGGGGCGTTCAGGGCAGTGGTGCAAATAGTGTCTATACCGCCGCCATCGAATACACATTCCCGCTCGAGTTCGCTGACCTCGTGTGGAGCGACGGCAGCAGGATCGAGCACAAATTCATCAATCTGAAAGACACCATGCCGTTCGGGACCAAAGAGTTGAAGATTCCCTTCGATGCCACCGGCAAGAAGTGGATTCGACTCTCCGTATGGGACTCGACGGGCAGCGGCGCGTGGGATAATCCGATCGATCTGAAATAGGCGGTTACCGCTCGATGCGCATACTCCTGGTGATCATCGTCGCGGCTGCTTCCGCATTCGCATTCTCCCAGATAACGCCTGGAGCCGGAGACTGGCCGGTCTACGGCCACGATCCGGCAGGGACCCGCTATTCCCAGCTCACACAAATCAACACCGCCAACGTAACTCATCTGCAGCGAGCCTGGACTTATCACACCGGAGAAAAGGGCCGGTCGTTTGAAGCGACGCCCATCTTCGTCGACAACGTCCTTTATCTTTCGACGCAAAATCAAAACATCGTAGCCCTGGATCCGGAAACCGGCAAAGAGATTTGGAAATACACCAATCCGAAGCCAACAGGTTCCGAGAGCCGGGGAGTCGCTTACTGGCCCGGAGACAAAAAGAATCCGCCGCGGATACTTTTTGGCACCGGCGACGGCCGGCTGTTGGAACTGGACGCGAAGACCGGTGCAGCCGTGGCAACATTTGGCACGGATGGTTTCATCGACCTGAGAGCTGGCATCGCGGACAAGTATCCCAACGCTCACTTTGCCATAAGCTCACCGCCGGTTATCCATCGCGACGTTGTGATCGTTGGCCCGTCGACACAGGAGTCAGGCAGTGTAGGTCCCGCCGGCGATCCACGGGGTTTCGATGTGCGCACCGGAAAGCTTTTGTGGAGCTTTCACACCGTGCCCAGACCGGGGGAACCGGGCAACGATACCTGGGGCACGAATGGATGGAAAGATCGTGCCGGCCCAAGCCAGTGGGGTTTGGATACGCTGGATACCGAGCGCGGCCTGTTGTTCTTGCCCGTGGGCAATGCAGCCGACAGCTATTATGGCGGGGACCGCGAGGGCCTAGATCTGTACGCGAATAGTGTTGTTGCTCTCGATGCGCTCACCGGCAAACTGCGCTGGTATTACCAAATGGTCCACCACGATCTGTGGGACTACGATATGAACGCGCCGCCGGCGTTGATCGATGTCAAACACAACGGTGAGGTCATTCCCGCGCTCGCAGAGACGAACAAGATGGGCCTGTTGTTCATTCTCGATCGAAGGACCGGCAAACCGATTTATGGTGTCGAAGAGCGCCCCGTACCGAAGGGTGACATTCCCGGCGAATGGTATTCACCCACCGAGCCCTTTCCTGTTAAGCCACCTCCGTTATCGCGGATGACCATGACCATGGATGAGGTCTCGAAGCGCACACCCCAGGCAGAGAAGTTTTGTGGCGAGTGGTTTAGTCGCTTGCGCTCTCAGGGAGCCTATACGCCCTTCGGTTCGACTGCCTCGTTGTCCATGCCGGGAACCATGGGGGGAGGGAACTGGGGCGGCGTCTCCTTCGACCCGGAGCTTGGCTACATCTTTGTGAACACCAGCAGCCTGGGCACGGTGGGCCAAATGGCGCCGACGGTGCCCGGCTCCGCTCTGCCGTATCACAACCTGGGCGGCTACACTCGCTTCATTGACCAGGAAGGATACCCATGTCAGCAGCCCCCCTGGGGCGAGCTCATCGCGGTGAACGCCAATACTGGTGACATCGCTTGGCGAAAACCACTGGGCAGCTACGACGAACTGGAAGCGCAGGGCATGAAGAATGCGGGAGCATCGAATATAGGCGGTTCCATCGTGACCGCTGGGGGACTGGTATTTATTGCCGCGACGACTGACTCCAAGTTTCGCGCATTCGATTCGCGAACTGGCGCTGAGCTCTGGGTGACGAAGCTCGACGCCAGCGGCACTACTGTGCCGATGACGTATCTGGGCCGTGACGGCAGGCAGTATGTCGTAGTCGCTGCTGGTGGGACGAACCGCTTCAGGATGATCGCCAACACTGCGGACAAGAATGCAGACACGCTCATCGCTTTTGCCTTGCCCAACCCCCACGTTAGTCAAGTTGCAGCGCAAGCTCGATCGTCACCGCCGGCGGCCAATGTGAGCAGCATGAGTGCTACGCCATCATCGGTCGCTTCGGCAGAAGGTTTGCCGGAAGGGGAGGGAAGGGCAAGTGTGATCTCGGTATGTACAAAATGCCACGGACCAACGAACTTCTCAACTCTTCGCATGACCCGTACGGGTTGGGAAGATGAAGTGGCGGATATGAAGGATAGAGGTGCGGTTGGAACGGAAGACGATTTCAAGAAAATCATCGATTATTTGGCGAGGAATTTCCCGCCTAAGCCATGAGCCAGGTGCCACTTCTCGATTGCCGCGGCCCACCAAACGGAACTGCCACCTCTAATGGACGCCAAAGAACAGTATCTTCGCCCCTGGCCTCTCGAACGTTGCCTCAATTTTTGCACGGCCGGCCGCGTCCTGTGTAACCGTGACTCCGTCGCTTGCCCAGTGCTCGCCAGCCACTTTATGGCTGGTAATGTACTCGAAGGCACCGCGCTCCGTAGCAAATATTACAACCGCTCCCCGGCCTGTAGCCGCGGAGATCTTTTCGTGAATCTCAGGGCTCGCGGAAACAATTCCGCTCACCACCGGATCGCTTTCCGTTATATCGTCGCGGACCTGTTTGTACCTGGCGAGCGTACTGCCAATGAAGGCGACTCCAGAGTCTGAAACATGCAGCAGATCGCCCCATATTCCGTTCTGCCCAAGGATGAGAGACGCAACATCCACTTCCTGCCATTGCTGCGGATCATCAGGAAAGTAGTGGGTGAGAAACAAGGTGGATGGGATCCATTTATCAAACGTCAACGGCGAGCGCGCAATCCAGGTGCGCGCCGGACCCTGGTGGAAGAACAGGTTTGAGTTTGTTTTTTCCAAATCGATGGGAACGTCATAGTTCTGATAATAAGGCCCGTTGTTGATGAGGAAATACTTTCCCGAGGAAAGAAACGCGAGGCCCACAGCCCGGCCACTCTCTGTCACGTCGAAATCCACTATTGCGCCGGGCACGGCCGCGACAACCTTGTCTGCTACTCGACTCATGTATTGCACAAGCTGGAATCCATAGGAATCCGATCGCTCTTGCGGAGTGTTGCTTTCGTCACCGTGATTGTGATGCGGGTCATTGCATCCGTATTGAGCAATCGCGTCCCACTTGAAATAGGTAACGCCGACCTCCTTGGCAAGGCGGATGAGCTCATTCGCAAAGGTGTCGGCGTACCCGCTGACCATGCACATCTTGTAGCTCTTCTCCGTCTCCCATACTTCCTCGGGCTCGGCTACTTTCCCATCCCAGGATCTGCGCCATTCAGGATGCTCGCGCACCACGCGGCTGGATGCAGCTGCGGTCGTAGGGCCAAACCACAACCCGAGTTTCATGCCATAGCCGTCCAACTTCTGCTTGACCGCTCTCAGACCGTCTGGGAAGCGCTTGCTGCTGACAGTCCAGTCGCCGGTCTTCTCGTACCAGCCAGTGTCCAGCACAAAGACATCCACGCCCATCCGGTGCGCCACATCAATCTCTTTGAGGATACGGTCTTCATTCATCGACTCCAGGTAGGGTCTGCCATTCCACCACTTGTTGCGTTCCTGAAAGTTCCAGGTGTTATAGAAGATGTAGGGTTTCCGGGTTGCCGGGTTCTGCGTCATAGATTTCAGCACAAACTGGCGATAGGCAGAAGCCAGCTGATCGATCCCGCCCTGTGTCGCGGCGGTCTCCATCCAAATGGTTCGAAAGGGATGATCGGCATCCAGCCTTCGACCGGGAACATAGTTGCCCTTAACGGCAGTCAGGCGAATGCTTCGATCAGGGCTGAGCTGGTAGTGCAGAAACGCATCCGGAACCTGGGAGCCGTGCTCATAGGCGAGCAGGAAACTGCGATGGCCATCGCTAGCCGCGAGTATGAGGACCCATGAACGTGCCGCTATCCTGAAAGTACCGGTCTTCAATCGGTTGTTCGTAAAGCGTGTAACTATGTGTCAATTGCGAAAAGTTTGAGAGGGTGACTTCTTCCGCCTGCGGTAATTGTTTCAGTGACGTTTGCAGATAGGTGAGAGCGTTTGCGCCGCTGAGTGTTCGCGGTTGATCCGCATCGAGTATGTAACGAAAGCGAATGACAGGAACTCTGTCATTGACCTGGAACTGAACACGCAGATGGAGATGCGGGTCCCGCACCAGTTCGCCTGCAAAGAGGTATTCCGTAGCCCCATTGTCGAGATGCGTCGGTGTGCCCATCGGAGTGAAATGGAGGACCCCTGCAGAAATCGATTTTCCATCGACAGAAAAGGTTGGCGGAGCGATTTGGTAGGTGGAACCTCGTTGCCCATATTCCCAAAGGCAGTCCGGTCCGCAGGAAAGGGAAATCGTGACCTGGCTGTTCCGAATATTCAGCTTGACCCATGGCGTGCAAAGAAATGGCACAGAATACCCCGCTGTAGAAGACCTTAATCCACCGCAAGTGCATATATGTCTCCACCGTGATTACGAGTCAGGTCAATTAATTTTCTGCGAGCCGGGCTCCGCTGCAACCGGCTGAACTCATTTCGATTGATGTGATTCTGGATTCAGCCATTTGTCAAGGCGGTACCGGGCTCCCCGCTTCCGCGTCGAGAGGGCTTGAAAGTGAGATAGCCTATGGCTATGGATATTCAGAGTCGTCCCGAGCTCGAGGAACTGGTAAGGCACGACGTTGAGCGCGGCTACCAGTCCATAGAACACGCAGTTTCGCTCTTGCATGCTCACGCGTCCTGGTTTGCACAAGACCGCGCGGAAGTGAACGCGAAGGGTGCGGCCCGCGCTGCCGCTGAGTTGCTCGACGCAGACTAGTTACCCTCCACTGCGCTATCCTTTAGCGCGTATAACGGGACGGGTGGCAACGCGCCAAGCGATGGCAAAGATTCAAATCACTAAAACAGAATTGGTCTGGCCCGGCAAGTACAACGAGGATGGCACGTTGACGCAAGTGCCGCGGGCCGAACCTGCCTCTTCAGGTGATCGAGGTCTTCAACCAAACCGCGCCCACGCGCGAGGCGGAATGGCGGAACAAGCTCATATGGGGTGACAACCTGCTGGGAATGGGGTCGTTGCTCAAAGAGTTTGCGGGTAAGATCGACCTCATCTACATCGACCCTCCGTTTGCCACCGGTACAGATTTTTCTTTCACCTCCCAAATTGGCGAACAGGAAATAGCCAGGCAGTCGTCCGCAACGGACGAAACTGCCTATAGGGACACATGGAAGGTCGGGGTGGGCTCCTACCTGACGATGATGGCAGAACGTCTGCGCCTGATCCGATGACCTTCTTTCTCCCAACGGAAGCCTGTTCCTGCACTGCGACTGGCACGTCGGTCATCTGCTGCGAGCAACAGCGGATGAGGTCTTTGGCGCGGAAAACTTTATCAACGAAATCGTCTGGTACTACTACAACAAATTTCAAGGCAACGTGAAACGCTTTGCCTCCAATCACGATGTTGTGTTCTGGTACCGCAAGGGCACGTCCTACCAATTCAATCCGCAAATTGAAAAACGCGCTGAGGGGAAAGTAAGGCAGCTAGTCCGTTTGTGGGACAAGGAAAAGTCCGCAATCGTCAACGCGAAGGGCGTGGACGGAAAAGTGATGTATCGCGAGACCGATGAGCGAACCGTGGATGATGTCTGGCGAATCTCCATGCTTCAGCCTGCTGACCGCACGGAGAACTGCGGCTTCCCCACCCAGAAGCCCGAGGCCCTGCTGCAACGGATAATACAAGCAGCATCCTGCGAGGGCGATCTCGTGGCCGATTTTTTTTGCGGCTCCGGCACCATGCTTTCGGTCGCCGAAAAACTCAATCGCCGCTGGATTGGCTGTGACCTCGGCCGCTGGGGCATTCACGCCACCCGGAAGCGCCTGCTGGGGATCAAGGACTGCAGGCCCTTCGAGATGCTCAGCCTGGGCAAGAATGAGCGTCGACACTGGCAGCGGATCTCCTTCCCCGAGCGAGAGCGCGTACCTCGCATTCGTACTCAAGCTCTACGGTGCTCATCCGATGCCGGGCCTGCGCACATCCACGGAAATAACGAAGAGGCGCTGGTGCACGTTGCCCCAGTGGATACGCCGCTTACGACAAGCGCTATCGACGCCGCCGTGGACGAATGCGCGATGTTGAAGCAGCGCGCATTGCACGTACTCGGCTGGGACTGGGAAACCGGGCGGTGTGACCTGCTGGTCGAGAGCGCACGCCAAAAAGGGGTCAAGCTTCTTCTCTTGCTGATCCCGCGAGAGGCTGATGGAGCAGGAAGCGGCCGGCAACGGTAACCTGCGCTTCTTCTCACGGGCGTATTTGAAGCGGAAATCAAGCAGCCGGGCCATCTCACGGTTCAAGTGGCGCTCAAGGACTTTGTGGTTCTGAATCCCGAATTAATTCCCGACGACGTCCGCAGCAGGGTGAGGACCTGGTCGGACTACATCGACTACTGGGCAGTGGACTGGGGCTTTCAGGACGGCACCTTTGTGCAGGGTTGGGCGGCGTACCGGACACGCAAAGAGCGAAAGCTCCCCCTCCTCTCCGAAGCACACGCGTACGAAGAAGCGGGAAGTCGCCGCATCCTCGTACGCGTGATCGATATTTTCGGGAACGAAACGAACCAGGCC
>CAWCAZ010000064.1:0-67098 GCA_963793525.1 uncultured Acidobacteriaceae bacterium | reverse complement strand
ACCCACAACGAATTTGTCATCGCTACTGCTCATCGCAAGAGCAGAAGCGATGGATGTGACTCAGCATCCCTTCAGGGTCCTTCCGCAACAAGGCCACCTCGACTGCGGTCGATTTTTGAACCGCGGCGACTTGCCACTGCCGTTGCGCTTTCGAGCTGCTGAAAAGAAGGTGGCTCGCATTCCCTTCAACCCAAACGGCGTGCAGAAAGTACTGGTCGCCGTAGTGAGTGAACACAGCCTTGCCCTTGGTCGCCGGCAGGCCGTCGTTGGCCAGCTGGGTCGTCGCCAGTCCGGAGGTTTTCGTTCCTCGAATCAGAATTGACTGTTGCCCATTCATGCGGATGGTGTAGACGCCAGGAGCGAAATGTTGTCCGGAGGCGGTTTGGAAGGCAAAGGGCACCTTCATCCTAGCGGCGACTCCAGCAATCCTTGTGCTTGGGCTACCGGCGCTATAGAAGCGACGGCGAGGAGAGACGGCGATCAAGCCTGCGGGAATCTTCAACTTCATTAAGTTGCGCACGGTGTTTCCCCTTTTGGAAGGCGTCTCACCAAGCGCCCTCACTTATGAAGGCGCAAACCCACCGGGAAAAAGTGAAATCGTCCCGCAAATTAATCTTTCGGTTCTCCTTCCGGGACTTCTCCGCCTGGCTGTAGTTCACGAATTAGCCATTTTTCGCCAGCGCCCAATCAGTCTTGGCCGTACGGGCCGTCAGGTCGAGCAAAGTACCGATTTCTTCGAACGAAAGCCCTCCAAAGTGAACGCAGCTCGACGACACGGGCCCGCCGCGGACTCTCTTTCTCCAGCTTCTTCAGCGCCAGATCGATCTGTTGCACCTCCTCCAGCTTCTCCGGCGAGACGGCCAATTCGTCTTCGATTTCCACTCGCTGCAAACCGCCCCTCGTTGTTCGGCATTGTGCGCTCGCGCGTGATCTACTAGTACCCGCCGCATGACCTGCGCCGATAAAACCGATAAAATGGGCGCGGTTCTTCCAATCGATCTCCTCTCCCGCCAGGCGTAGATAGGCCTCGTTGATGAGTGCGGTCGCTTGCAGTGTGTGGTCTTCATGCTCCTCCGCATGTAAGACCTGGCCAAACGGTGCAGCTCTGCGTAGACCAGCGGCAACAACCCCTCCGCTGCATGCGCATCCCCCGCCTGCATGGCTTTAGTAGTTGTGTCACTTGTCCGCCATCGGTTGCCATGCAGTGTTCCGCCATAGTTCAGCCGTATGCCAGTATAGACACCTTGCTGGATCGAAATTATGACCGACCCGGGAAATCTGCCGAGAAAGTTTTGGAGAATCTCTCGAATTGCCGCCGGAGCGCACGTCTGCATATCATCGTTACGCCAACTTCCGCGAAGCCGGGAGTTGAAGGGACAGAGAGCGCCGGGATAAACCGGCACATTGTAGGGGATGAGAGAGCCCTACGGAAAAGGAGAAGCGACTCCATTCTGGCCTCGAGTCTTGCCTGTGATCCCGCGAGGGATAGCATGCGAAGCGTAGACAGAGGGCTGGCGGGCGGGATCATTGAGCTCCGAAAACATGCAACCGGGTGCCGACCCTTTTCTGTCAGTGGGAAGGCAACATCAGCGAGCCGCGTTAGATCGCGAGTGGCCGCTGGGCTCGGCGTAGTCGAAGAGTCCAGGCACGTCAGCAAACAGTGTGCACGAGAACCGGGAGACCTCCAGAGCGTCTGCGCGAGCAGACCGGTCCGGGAAGGTGAAAGACCCATCATCCGGACATGTACGTTTTGGAGGAGTCGGACTGCGCCATAGTACCTATGAAGCTGACGAACAACGAAGGTAAGACTTCCGCGGAGCCAGCGGAGGGAAGGGCGCAGACCAAGGAGAACGACGCCCAGCCACACACGCATCCGACACAGAGCGGAGCGCGCGTGTCCCAGGGGTTAGGCGGCGTGCGCCAGACGGCGCGGGACAAGAAGCAGGAGCGGTTCACCGCTTTGCTGCACCATCTCACGATCGACTTACTGCGGGAGAGCTACTACGCCTTAAAGCGGAGCGCAGCGCCTGGAGTAGACGGAGTAAGTTGGCAGCAGTATGAGCAAGGCCTGGAGGCTCGGCTTGCCGAACTCCATGGCCGAGTGCACCGTGGAGCGTATCGGGCGCAAGCCTCGCGAAGAGTGTACATACCGAAGGCTGATGGCCGGCAACGGCCGTTGGGCATCGCGTCGCTGGAAGACAAGATTGTCCAGCAGGCGGTGGTGACCATCCTCAACCAGATATACGAGGTGGACTTTCGGGGCTTTTCGTATGGGTTTCGTCCGGGACGCAGCCCACATCAGGCGCTGGACGCGCTGAATGTGGGCATCCAACGGAAGCGAGTGAACTGGATACTCGATGCGGACATTCGTGGCTTCTTCGATCATCTGAGCCACGAGTGGATGATGAAGTTCGTCGAGCATCGAGTGGCCGACACACGCATTCTTCGGCTGATCAGTAAGTGGCTGAAGGCTGGTGTGTCGGAGGAAGGTAAGTGGTCAGAGACGACGGCAGGCACGCCGCAAGGAGCGGTGATCTCACCGCTTTTGGCGAACGTGTATCTGCACTATGTGTTCGACCTGTGGGTCGAGGCATGGCGCCGGAAGGCGGCGAGCGGAGAGATGGTAGTTGTCCGCTACGCTGACGATCTGGTGGTCGGCTTTGAGCAGCGCGAAGACGCCGAGCGGTTTCTGAGAGAGTTTCGGAAACGGCTGGCGAGCTTTGCGTTGGAACTCCATCCGGAGAAGACGCGACTGATCGAGTTTGGTCGGTTCGCGCAGGTCAATCGGCAACAGCGTGGAGAAGGAAAACCGGAGACCTTCACGTTTCTTGGGTTCACGCACTACTGTGCGACGAACTCCAAAGGCCATTTCGTTGTACGCCGTAGGACCATACCTCAGCGGATGCGGGCGACGCTTCACGCCATCAAGGCGAAGCTGCGTCAGCGGATGCATGAGCCGGTCAATGCGGTGGGCGCATGGCTGAAGCGTGTGGTCAGTGGCTATTACCGATATCACGCGGTTCCTGAAAACCAGCGGGCGCTATGGCGATTCCGCGATCGGTTGTGCGACCTGTGGCGGTCGATGCTTGGCCGTCGCAGTCAGCGCAGCCGACCGAGTTGGAAACGCATACGCCCGACCTTCGAACGATGGATACCTCGTCCTCGAGTCCTGCATCCTTACCCTGACGTGCGTTTCGACGCTACTCATCCAAGGTAGGAGCCGTGTGCGGTAGTTCCGCTCGCACGGATCTGTACGGGGGGCGGTCAGCGATGACCGTCCCTACCGTGACCGGAACGTAACCGTAACAGTTCATCGAGGTCTAATGCGTCGAAGCAATACCTATTCCCTTCAAGTTTGGTCTGGCGGAGACAAGGGCGAAGCGGACCCCTTCACTGGACAACGCCCTTCTCCGGCAACTGGGCCGTTCTATTTCTTTCGCCGCTTCACATTGCCACGTAGGAAAGCGCTGTAATCCGCTTCATCGAGCGTGCCGTCCGCGAGCTTCAGAACCGCTTGTGCGGCGTCTTCCTCACTCGCGACAAAACGATAGCCGTTGAGTTCGAGAAACAGGATGCCGACCACGAAACCCGTACGCTTGTTGCCATCAACGAACGGGTGGTTGCGCAGGATACCCACCGTATAGGCCGTTGCCATATCGAGGATGTCAGCGCCCTCGGCATAGGCATATTGCTGCTGTGGGCGTGCCAGCGCCGATTGCAGCAATATGCCATCGCGTAAACCTCCAGCTCCACCATGCAGCGCCAACAGACGATTGTGAAGGACGAGGGCGTCGCGCTCGTCGATCCAGACCGGCTTCTTCATTTAGCGAGAACATGCAGCGTGTTGCGGTAGCGGTTCATGATGTCCTCCGCTTTCGCCATCCTCTTCTCGAAGCTCGGATCGTAGGGAGTAAGCTGGTAGCCTCCATCCGGCGCTTCGATCAGGAACAAAGCTTCGCCATCCGCGGTGTGCAGACGGCTGATCACTTCCTTGGGCAATACGACCCCCAGCGAGTTCCCGAACTTGCGCACCTTAAGCTCAACCACGGCAGCACCTCCAAAAATGTTATTACCAATGTAATAACGCAAAGGACTTTTTACAAGCGGCCAAATTCGTAGAACTTTAAGAGCGTCTTCGAAGGGAGTTTCGTGGACCGAGAGCGCCGGGATAACCCGGTACGAATTTTCGTCCAATCCGGTGAACATACCTATTACGGAAAATTTACTGCGATATCTGGAGCCTCCGCACCTCGCTTCATAGCCCTAAACACTACGGCGTAAGGTATAGGCCGATTTCCTTTCTTTCGGGTTGCAGTACAAAAACTCGCCCCCCGTCCCCCGCTAGCCCGCACAGCACCTTGCTACGATGGTACCGAACTATGTCCTTCCACTTGTTCTCGTAGCATGGAGTCCCTCATGAAGCTGTCTCGACTCTACGGAGTGGTTCGTAGTCTGCTCTTCGCGCTCTGCGTAATTTCTGCATCTTCAATCCAGAATTCTTTCGCACAAACGGCGCCAAACGAAATCCTTCTTCGCAATGTGCGAATACTGGATGTCGTTCATGGTCGGCTTGGACCTCCGACCAGCGTACTGGTTCGAGGCAATCGCATCGCAGGGATTGGCCCCTCAGCCAACGCCGTTTCCGGAGCGACGATGATCGACGGCCACGGCCAGACGATTATGCCTGGCTTGATCGACGTCCACGTTCATCTGACCTTCGGTAGCATGCTTCTGAAGGATCTCTACGACCCAGCCACCACGCCGGAAAAAGCCGGAGCGGCCGCAGCCGCCTCCGCCGGCCAGATGCTGTTGCGTGGCTTTACCGCAGTGCGGGATATGGGCGGCCCGATCTTCCCTCTCAAACAGGCTATCGATTCAGGAAAGACGCCGGGGCCCCGCATCTGGCCTTCGGGTGCCGTCATTTCTCAAACGTCCGGGCATGGGGACTTTCGCACGCCGTCCGAGCGATCTCGACGCTTTTTCGGTAAGCCTTCCCGTGCCGAGGAGTTCGGCGCCACCTTTATCGCTGATGGGCGCGACGAGGTTTTGACCGCAACCCGGGAGAATCTGCGTATGGGCGCAAGCCAAATCAAGCTGATGGCAGGCGGCGGTACCTCGTCCGAATACGACCCCATCGACGTGACCCAGTACACCCTCGACGAGATGAAGGCTGCCGTAGAAGCCGCTGATGATTGGAACACCTATGTCGCCGTGCATGCCTACACGCCAAAAGCTGTTCGCCGGGCGATGGAAGCAGGCGTTAAATGCGTCGAGCACGGTCAGTTGCTGGATGAGTCAACCATACAGCTAATGGCTCAAAACGGGGTCTGGCTAAGCGCGCAGAATCTGATCCCGGACTCGCCTAACATGACCGAGGATCGTCGCGCTAAGCGCAGGGCCATTCTTGAAGGGAACGCCAAGGTATGGCCGATGGCAAAAAAAGATGGCGTCAAACTTGCCTGGGGAACTGATCTGCTGTTTGAGCCTGAATTGAACAAGGAGCAGAACAGCCTGCTCCTCTTGTTAAAGCAGTGGTTCACGCCCGCCGAAATCCTAAAGCTCGTTACCTATGACAACGCGCAGCTGCTCGCATTAAGCGGTCCCCGCTCGCCTTATCAAGGCGAACTTGGAATTGTTAAAGAAGGTGCATTGGCCGACCTCCTCTTGGTCAATGGTGACCCTCTAACCGATATCGACTTGATCGGCGATCCCGGTAAGAACTTCACACTCATCATGAAGAACGGAGTCATTTACAAAGGCGCAGAAACCCAGTGAAACCCAGTGACAGACAGAACGTAACCGTTACGGAAAGTTTCTCGAGACCCATCCAGAGGTTAAATCTACCATGATGAATGGAGTGTCCCCTTATCTTGCTTGCCCAACAACCTCGGTTTGAACGTTATGGCTATTCCGGGTTGCGAATGAATCCCTTTGAACCCGCAAGCCCTGCAAATACTTCCGTACCGCAAGCGCATCACCGCTCGCCGCTCTGAGAGCAACGTAGCCATCCGGGCGCACGAGCCACAGACCACTTCCATCAAACGGAGTGCGCAGCGTGGGCTCGAGAATATCGGCAAACTCCCTCACCACGGATGCAAGCGCATCGCTCCCCACAGCAAACAATGCAAAGCGCGGCGTAGCACCTACTCCTACCGGTGGCTCACCCTCACGAAGAGGAGCCCTCTTTCCCGGCGCAGGTCCAGCATGCTCAAAATCACAAGACCGGTTGAGCGGACTCTCCGGATATCCCACCGAAACCTCGGAAAGCAGATTCGCCACCGCGTGCCGCACCGGAGCCAATCCGAATATCAAAGAAGCAACGTGGTTACGAATGGCCTGTTTTGCCTCGCCTCTCATCAGCGCCATAGTGGTGGTTCTGCCTGTCTGCTCAAGAACCATCTTGGCAACTGCGCTACGCTCCAGGCTATAGCTCGCAAGCAGCGGCTCGGCTGCACACAGCCCGCGCGACGCCAGCGACAACTTCCACGCCAAGTTGAATGCATCGTGCATGCCGGTGTTCATACCCTGCCCGCCGGCCGGGCTGTGTACGTGTGCCGCATCCCCCGCGAGAAACACGCGTTGTGCTCGGTAATCCGCAACCTTTCGCTCATTAATGGCGAAGCTCGACATCCATACGGCATTGCTTGCCACCAGCCCCTTCGGGCCGCGAACATCAAGAATCCGTTGCACCTCTTCGAGCGTCGGAACGCGATGCTCGCCGATCGTCTGCGAAGCCGACTTACCCATATCCGCAATGACGCGATATCGTGTGCCCCCCAACGGAAACACCGCTAAGATTCCCTCCGCATGCCAATAAATATTGCCCGCCGGCGCCCCTTGCATACCGTCGATATGAAGGTCCGCGAGAACAAAGTCAGTGAGCATCGTACTGCCCTCAAAACTCATCCCCAACTGGTGCCTTACCGTGCTGTGAGCACCATCGCAGCCGATCAACCACGAGGCCTCAACCGTCTCTTCGCTTCCATCCGCATGCGCAAGCGTGCAGGTCACAACGTCTGAGCTCTGCTCGAACGCCTTAAGCTCGACCTGGCGTTCAACCCTCGCGCCTAAGGCTGCCAGATGCTCCTCCAGCAGCCTTTCCGTCTCGCTCTGCTGGATCAGCAATATGTATTTGTACGGCGTATCGACAGAAGACAGCTCGACATGCGCGATCTGTTCGCCGCTGGCAAAGATGTTCGTATACGCCGCCTTCAAACCCGCCTCGATGAACCGCTGGGTAACTCCGGCTCCCGTCCGGTCAAGCAACTCGAGCGTCCGCGCCCACACCGCAATCGCCTTCGATTTGTCCGTTCGCCCGGAGTCCTTGTCGACCACTCGAATCGACAGCCCATAACGCTGAAGCTCTGCGGCCATAGTCAACCCAACCGGACCCGCCCCGACAATCAGTGCATCCACCTTCATTTCAAGTCCTCCTTCTCTCGCAACCACTTCGAGACTAACGTCGCGGACCAGCGAAAAAAATGGAGGGTGCTACACAAACACCCATGTGGCACTACACAGAAACGGCCTAAGGCCAACCCCTCTGCCCGGAATGCTCTTTGGACGTCTTGTCCCGAAACCTCCAGTCACGCCCCAGTTCAATGTCAGGGTGCACCGCAAGCGTCTACTTTTTGTCGAACACGTTGCGATAGGGATCGGCGGAAAAGCGACTGGCGTTCTCTATCCCCCTGAAACTCGCAAGCGGTTTATAATCGCCCGTGAACTCGCCCGGCAAGAATTGGCGCGATCGGCAGCATGGAGGAGTGCGTGGCGAGGACCATTGCGTACGTCTCGAATGCCGAGAGCAAGGAAATCTTCGCTTTCGAAATGGACCCCGAAAGCGGCACGCTAAGCCTGATCGAGCGCGTGCCGGTGCCCGGCACTGACCAGCCCTCCCCGACCAGCCTGCCGATGGCCGTCAGCCCCGACCGCAGGTTTCTCTACGCTGCGCTGCGCAGCTCACCCTTCACGGTATCCAGCTTTGCCATCGATCCGTCGAACGGCCGGTTGTCCCACCTCGCCGCCGCGCCATTGCTCTGCGCCATGGCATACATCATCACCGACCGTAGCGGCCGGTTCCTGCTCGCGGCCTCGTACACGGATGCCACGCTCGCCATCTATCCGATCGATGCGGCCGGACGGATCCAGACAAATCCGGCGCAGGTGACGCCAACTGGACCGCATGCGCATTGTGTCGTGGTCGATGCCGCGAATCGGTTCGCCTACTGCGCCGTGCTCGGCGCCGATCACGTGATGCAGCTACGGTTCGATGCGGATAAGGGAACGTTCGCGCCGAATGCGCCGCCGGCTCTGAGCACGCGTGCACGGTCAGGGCCGCGTCATCTCGCGTTTCATCCAAACGGTCGCTTACTCTATCTGCTCAACCAGACCGACGCCACGATAGTTGCGTATCGCATTGAGCCCGGATCCGGCGTGCTGGCGGAAATAGAGACGGTGACAACGCTGCCCGCGCATTTCCTCGGCGAAGCCAATGCCGCCGATATCCACGTGACACCGGACGGAAGGTTTCTCTATGCCAGCGAGCGCCAGACCAGCACCCTCATCGGCTTCCGCATCGACGCGGCCAACGGCTTCCTTGCGCCCATCGGACGCTGGAGCACCGAAACCACGCCGCGCGGCTTCGCCATCGATCCGCGAGGCCGTTTTCTGCTCGCTGCCGGGCTCGATTCAAACCAGCTGAGCGTGCACGCAATCGATCCGGAGCAAGGCAGCCTGACCCTGCGAGGACAATATCCAGTGGGCGGCATGCCTAACTGGGTGGAGATCCTCGATCTGCCCTGAGACGCGATCGCGATAGTTTCGCGGACAGGGACCAGAAACCCAGTCCAGACGAAACGTACCCGTTACAATTGTTTGCTGGAATCCTCTCTGTCAATTAGGGCAAGCGGCGGGCCAGATGCAGAAGCGTGAGATTGTGCTTGCGAATACGTCCTGCGGGTCTCGCTTGGATCAGGCGACGCATCTGGTCGAATAACCACTCGCGCTTTACCGGCTCCAACAAGTGGTGGTCTGAGGCAGTCCGCATCAGGGCGACGTGTTCGTCCGCAGTGAACTCCTCAGTCCAGAGCCGCCGGATTACGCGCACGTCTTCGAAAAGACCGGTCTGCTCAATCTCTGCGCGCGCATCGGCAATCGATTCGGGTGGCGGCGGAGGCCACGGCAGGCTACCGGCGCCGATGGCTTCATAGCCATCCTGTATCTGCTCGAAGAATGGATCGAAGTCCGAAGGAAAGGCTTGCTCACCGCTCGAAAGGGCGAGAATCGCGCCGGGTTTCAAGGCTTCGGCAGCTCGCTGATAGCGCACAGCGGGATCGAGCCAGTGCCACGATGTGATGGCGAGTGCGAGATCGAATGGCTCGGGTGCCGGCCAATCTTCGAAGCGCGCATGGATAACCTGCACCTTGGGAAAGGCCGCCAAATGCCGCCGCGCAAGTCGTGCGAGGTTCGCGCCCATTTCAAGCGCGACGACATGACACCCGCGCCTGGCCAGGGGCAGAGTCGATTTGCCTGTGCCGCATCCGATCTCGAGGATGCGCGTAAGCGCGGGGTCGAGCCCCGAGGAAGAAAACAGCGTGTCATAAAGCCAACTGGGTGGCTCACGCCGTCCCTGGTCATAGAGTTCGGCGATCTCGTCGAAAGTCTGCGCCCGTTGCAAGCGCCGATCGGCAGGAATCTGCATTTCTTCACCGTATCACCGGGCCGTTGACCTGAGTCGGGGCATTGACGTGAGCCGGGGCGTCCTAAGAACTGGCGATTGCCGAACATCGATGAATTGGAAACCATCGTGGATACGAATGTGTCTCCCGGCAGCCCCGCCCCGAAAATCGACGCGATCTTTGGACCCACGCAACCAACCACCTACTGGTCGGCGACGACCCAAACAGAACATCCGGTTTCCGGAACAGGCGGAACTACCCCATCCCGCCGCATTGGGGAATGTCACTTAACTTCGACACCTGTAAACACGAAACCTTAGGCGCGGCCGGATTTGGGCTCTTCGTAGTGCCATTGAATGACGGCTGCTTGCATCGCCTCTACCGCGTCTGGGGGAGGGAACACCTCCACCATTTGTGAAAGTCCAATCTCATTCATAACTTTGGCTTCGAGATCTGCTTGGTATTGATAGAACTTGCCACGAACAAACCAATAATCTTGCTCTGTGGTCCAAGTGCTGCCATGCACGTGAAGTCGCCAGCCCCCTGCGAATGCGAAGCCCGTGACCTGGTAGTCTCCAACCCGAGCAAGTTTCATGGCGTTACTTTCTTTCCAACTTCATCTAGCCAGTCTACAGGAAACATGAACCCGAAGGACCGTACGTCATTCGCTCATTTCACTTCAAGCGCGAGCGTCGCCGTATGCGTCAAGCTTCCAGAAGAGGCAGTCACCACCACTGCGTACGTCCATCCATCCCCACCAATGCCAAGGTGGGCCATTGCCCTCTAATTTGTCATCCCGCCTGCCCCGGCTCACCTTGGCATTGGTGAGGTGGATAGACGGAAGCACTGCCACAGCACCAACCCGATTTCGCCTGTCTACGTTCTCTTCCACGCATTCAGCAAGTAGCGCCGTCCTATATCGACGACCACACGAGACGAGTGGTTGTATCAGACCGCCGATGAGACACCTAGGTGCATCATCGGCCGAATGCCCACGCCACCATCAGCGGGAACTCTTCCCGCCAGAATGGGCCACCGTGCGATCCAGCTCGCTCATGCATCACGACATCCCCACCTGCATCGCTCAACGCGTCTGCCCATCTTCTTGCGTTCTCGAGGAAGAACGGCTCCTCTGTGCCGGCCACGAGGTATGTGCGCGGAAGCGGACTCGGCATAGCGCCGGGCGGCTTGTAACCGCCGCCAGGCGAGGCGCAGAAGACCGCGCCGAAGACATCTGGATGCCGAAGCCCAAGAGCGAGGGCCAGCTCTCCACCTGCCGAGACCCCCAATACCGCCGAACGTTCAGGGGGCAACGCCACGCGAAACCGCGACTCCGTCCATCGGCGAACCTCCTCGACGAAGAACACCTCGTGTGCCGCGAACCGCTCCGGCGCCAACCCCGGTGAGTATTCATGGATCCGCAGCGTCTCATCGGTCAGTCCATGGACACCGACGATCATTGTGGACGGTACGTCGGCCTTCTCCAGCAGCCTGCCCCACTGCGAGATTCCCTGACCGTCGCCGGCGAAGACGATCGCTTCAGGCGCCGCCGGTGGAATGTATACCGTGACCTGCCGTCCACCGTCGTACTCGAACGTCTCCGTGACAAACTCTCCCCAAACCGCGTCGGAGGGCTTCGCGGGCGTTCCGGCGGACCCACTTGGCTCGTGGTTGACCTGATAGCGTGCTTGCTTCTTCATCGCCTTGGCTTCATTTATAGCAGTGTGGTCGCCCCCGGGAACTCACCCATCCCCGTAGTTCCCCTACCCTTCTTCCACACCTTTTTTTCGTCAGGACTCTGGACGGTAAAGCCGGGCCGTAATACCGTCCTAACTAGGACTCCAATAATTTGAGATTCTGCTCATCGAATGAGCCGCGGCAGATAGTACTTTGTGTCGCGGCACGGCTTTACTCGGAAGCACGGCCGGCAGCCGGCAAATACCGCTCTCCTAAGCAGCTTATGAGGGCGGGAAAAATAATAATTTGAGCACCTTCGTCAAACAAAGGACTTAGCCGCCACCTAGAGGGAAACTAAGACGGGAAAACGCCTGGCACGCCCCAAGGGGCGGATCAATCGATCTTTCTCATCTCAAAAAACGAGAGAGACTTAATGAACACTCATGAAGCGCCTTGGTATTGCCGGCGCATTTCCATAAGCCAATCCAGTCTGTCTTCTCGAACATTGGCGGACCCTTTTCGACGGAAACGGTTACGACCGTGCAAACTTCCGTTTCAACGCGCCCACGCGAAGCCTTGTTCCCTTTTAACTCGAAGTGACCCCATAACAAGGGGGCGATCGCGCTTGGTAAATATCTCCGTTGACGGAGCCACCCCTGCTGTATACGATTGCCCAAATTCCTAACAGCATGATCGGTCGCAGCATTCCCCCAGGGCACACGTCACGTTTGCCTGCCGAATGCCCGGGAGAGTTCTGACTATACGGAGAGATGCACCATGACCGAAGTGCCGCCAAAAACAGCAGCAACCATCAGCCGTAGAATGCTTCTCGGCGGACTGGCATCGGTGGCCGCGATCCGGCAGGCCCACGGATTGTTCGCCATGCCCAATGCACGAGAGGATGCCAGCCAGTCGAGCAGCGAAGCGGTCTGCACCAGGGTTTCTGTCCGTGTGGTCGCACGGGACGGAAAGTTTTTGGGAGACGATGTCGGGGGTGCGTCGGTCACCATCCGGGACGCTCACACCGGGGAACTTCTGGCGAAAGGAACAACCAGCGGCAGCTCGGGATTAAACGGCCCCGGCGGAGTGATGTGCGCACTCCTGCAACGCGGCGAGCCGATCCCAACCACGGATGCGTCCTCCTACACGGCGGAGTTGATGCTGGACCGTCCAAGACGCATCGAGATCACGGCCCATGGGCCGCTGAGCTTCCCGCAATCGGCAAACACTGCTTCCGCTATCCAATGGGTTTATCCGGGAAAGGATATCGTCGAAGGAGATGGGTTCCTTCTCGAACTTCCTGGGCTGATCGTACAAATCGTTTCTCCACCGGCAAACCATACCGCTAAATCTCCTTCCAGTTACGCATTCAGGCCTACGTGGCCATGATGTGCGGCTGCCCTATCGATTACAAGAGCGCAGGAGTCGAAGATGGTCTGCCCGGAGATGCCTGCCGATCAGCAACCGTGGCTGCCGGATGAGTTCGAAGTGGCGGCGGTCATCTCTAGCGGCAGGCGCTGCGCCGGCGACGATACCATTGCAGTTTGTAGACACCGCCGACACACCGGGCCAATTTGAAGGAGTATGGGACCAGCCGCTGCCGGGCAGCCACGAAATAACCGTCTACGCCTACCAGAAAGCTACCGGCAACACGGGAGTCGCTACAGCCGCTATCCTCATTCCCGGTTAACGCGTCCCAGCGATCAGTCAAAAACGCGGCCGGTTCCATCAAATGGAACCGCCGCCCCAGCCCCTGCGTACAACCGATACAAGCCCCGGGAACCCGAGTAAGATACACGAAGAAGCGTAAACAAGGGGGAGCATGAACGCCGACATACGACTCGCTCTACGGCAACTGCGAAAAGCGCCTGGATTCGCCTTGACCGCCGTGCTCACACTGGCGCTCGCCATTGGCGCCAATGCCATCGTCTTCAGCGTACTGAACGCGTTGATCCTGCGGCCGCTCAAAGTGCCGCACCCTGAGACGCTGTTCATGGTGGAACGCGCCTACGGGGCAGAAACAGCTCCTTCCCATTCCTATCCGGACTACCTCGACCTGCGAGACAGGAACCACAGCTTCGACTCGCTGGTCCTCTACAACATCATGGGCGGCGTCGGCCTCGATACCGGCCACGGAAATCCCTCCGTAGTCTGGCCCTACACCGTAAGCGGCAATTACTTCGATGCCCTGGGCGTGAAGCCCTATCTTGGCCGATATATCCATGCCTCCGAAGAACATGGGGTCAACAGCATGCCCGAGATCGTTCTAAGTTATGCGCTCTGGCACACCCAATTTAATGCGGACCCTGCCGCGGTAGGCCGCACCGTGCGCATCAACAAGTATCCCTTCACCATCATCGGCGTCGCCCCGCCGGACTTCCGCGGCACCGAACTCTTTTTCGCGCCCGATCTCTGGGCTCCCGTCGTCAATTCGCAGCAACTCACTGACTTTTTTTCCTTCGAGGAGCGTGGCAACCATAACGCCTGGGTAATAGGACACCTCAAGCCCGGAGTCACCCCCGCCGCAGCTGACCTCCGACTTGAACACCATTGCCAATTCGCTGGCGAAAGCCTATCCCAAATCCGACGACGGCCTGAAATTCTCCCTATCCCGCCCTGGACTCGCCGGAAATACCCTGGGTAAACCCACGCGCGCTTTCATGTTGGGACTCATGCTCCTCGCAGGTCTTATCCTGCTTGCCGCATGCGCCAATCTTGGTAGCCTCTTCGCCGCGCGAGCAGCCGATCGCTCGCGCGAAATCGCACTCCGCATGGCTCTCGGATCGCGCCGCCAGCTCATCATTCGCCAGCTCCTTACCGAAGCCGGCTTGGTTTCTTTGGCTGGAGGCATCTGTGGCATGGCGGCGGCCGTAGTCATTCTGCGTGCCCTCAGCACCTGGCGGCCGATTCCCAATATCCCCATCAATATCCCCGTCAATCCGGACGTTAACACCTACGCTCTGGCCTTCTTGCTGGCTGTCTTGAGTGGGCTCTTCTTCGGCCTGGTCCCCGTCCGCCAGGTGCTCCGCGCCGATCCCTGGCAGGTCATTCGCTCCGGAAGCACAACCACCGCCAGCCCACGCCGCTTTACCCTGCGCGACCTTCTGCTGGGTTTGCAAATCGCCATTTGCTCCGTCTTGGTCACCGCTTCGCTCGTCGCTGTGCGCGGCCTCGCTCGCTCGCTACAAAACAACTACGGTATCCAGCCTAAGAACGTGATGCTGCTAAAGACCGATCTGAAGATGGCCGGATATGATGGCGACAAGCGCGTACCGATGCAGAAGCGCATGCTCGATGCTGCCGCCGCCATCCCCGGTGTCACCGCCGTGGGATATGGCGACCGCATTCCGCTCAGTATCGGCGGAGGAGATTCCGACGTATTCACTGACGCCACCACCGATTTCCGTCCCACCAACGCAGCCGCAGATGCCCAGAATTTCCAGGTCTCGCCCGACTATTTCCGTGCTGCCGGAACCGCACTACTGGCCGGCCGTTCCTTCACCATGCACGATGAAGACAAGGCTCCTGTGGTCGCTGTCGTCAATCGCGAATTTGCCCGCAAGGTCTTCGGCTCCGCCGATAATGCACTAGGGAAGCATTTCAAATTCTGGGGCGGCAGCAACCGCGCGGAAGTGATCGGCATAGTGGAAGACGGTAAATACCAGACCCTGACCGAAGACCCCAGGCCCGCCATGTTCTTTTCCTTCCTCCAGCACACTTCCAGCCAGACTTGGCTCATCTTTCGATCGCGACCGTGACCCGCAAGGCATCGCCACAGCATTGCAACGCTCCATGCACAACCTGGATCCAGCACTGCCGCTCGAAATCAGATCCTGGAACACCGAGTTGGATTCCGCCCTCTTCGCCGCACGTGTAGCCACTGTTTCTCTGGGCGTGTTGGGCATGCTGGGCGCGATGCTGGCCATCACCGGCATCTTCGGCATGGCCGCCTACACCGTCAGCAAACGTCTCCGTGAACTCGGCATCCGCATAGCCCTTGGAGCTGATCAACGCAAGGTGCTCGGCGCAGCCCTCGGACGCACCTTCCGCCTGCTCGCCATCGGATCCATCGCCGGTATGATCCTCGGCGTACTGGCAACCCGTGTCCTTTCGTCGATCGTCTATCAGGCCACGCCCAAAGACCCCGTCATCCTCGGCGGTGTCATCCTTACTATGCTCTGCGTAGGCGTCGTCGCGGCCTTGGTCCCCGCTCGACGTGCCCTTGCCGTGGATCCAATGATTCTGCTCCGCGATGAATAAGTCGAAGCCAACAATTCGATATCATGGCTCCGGGGAGAACCCGCTGCATGCGAAACATCTTCGAGCCCAATGCCAGCCAGGAGATCAAACAGAGAATCGCCCGTTTGCGGCCGGATAGCGAACGCCAATGGGGAAAAATGAATGCGGGCCAGGCAGTAGCGCACCTCTCCAAAGGAATCGAACAGGCTCTGGGCGACGTGCTTCCACCGCGCCTGCTGATCGGGCGACTCATAGGCGGTTACGTCAAATCCAAGGCACTCACTGACGACGCACCCCTGAGGCGAAATTCCCCGACCGTGCCCGGCTTCGAAGTGCTCGACGATCGAGACTTCCTCGCTGAACGCGACCGCCTCAACGGATTGATTGATCGTGTGATCGCCGGCGGCTCCGCGGCATGCACGGCTCATCCACACAGCTTCTTCGGAAAGATGACGCCGCAGCAATGGTCAATTCTCATGTACAAACATCTCGACCATCATCTGCGCCAGTTCGGTGTTTGACCGATTTCGAAAATGGCTCCGGGCGATTTCCGGGCAGGAGAAAGATACGTCGAAGTATCTTCCTTCCTGTCACCGGAACTCCGTAAATCAGGGAACCATTCCGCATTCGAACATCTTGTTGGCGATCGGTCCGGCGATCATGTTCAGAAAATGTGCCCGCATCTTAGGGTCATTGCGTAGCAGCATCACGACTTTTTGCTTCATCTGTGCCTGATCGGCCGGCTCGGCAGGTTTAGGAGCTTCCTTCTTAGCCTTCAAATCCGCGCAACTGGTCGTCTGGTACTTGACGATCACTTTTTGGGCGACTTTGTCCAGGATCGGATACTGGCTCTGTTGGGGCGAAGCAGATGGAGCACTTGCCGTCAAAGCTAACAACGCAATAAGCGCAGAGGTACGAGAGAGGGCCTTCATGTTCATTGCTTCTCCTCAAGTCATTGGAATGGCCTACGCATTATCCATGATTGAGCGCCAGTTTCCAATCTCTCTCATCTCAGTAGAAATTGCGTGCTTCCACCTGGCCCCTGCTACCATTGCGGCCAAAGGCCTCTGAATGCCGAAGAAACCCGCAACGTTGCAATACGCACTGTTCGCGCTCGTCGCCGCTGCGGCCATTGCTTTTTATATTGCCGACGCCGCGGCCCAGTATGAATACATCTGGCACGGCCATGAACGCGCCGCGGTCCCGGTGCAGTTCGGCCTGTCCAATCAAGTCAGCTTCGTGTCGGATCAGGCCAAAAAGGCCGGCCTCCACGAAGGCGATCGCGTGCTGGAGGTCAACGGCCATTCCTTGCGCAGCTTCGACACGCTTCTGCAGCAGACAAATGCCAGCCGGCTGGGCGATCCGATGACCCTCCTTATCGAGCGAAAAGATGGCAGCCGCGGCGACATACAGTTTCCGCTGGGCCCGCAGGTCACCGGCGGCAAGCTGACATTGTCATTCAGGCTGTTCATTTTCTTCCTGCAGGCCGTTTTCCCGGCCTTCTGCCTGCTGGTCGGATTGTGGGTCGTTGCCGCAAAACCGCGTGATCCAAATGCCTGGTATCTCCTCGGCATCTTCGGATACATTCAGTGCTTCTTCGCCAATGCCGGCTACTGGAACGGGCCCATTCTGCCCTTCATGGCCATCTATTCTGACGTGGCCTTCATTGCCTTCTCCCTCAGTATGCTGCTCTTCGGCATCTACTTCCCGGAGCCGGTGCGTTTCGAACATCGATATCCCTGGGCCAAGTGGATTCTCATTGCACCCTCGCTGGCGTTTGCGCTGCTGGATGTGGTGATCCACTTAGGCCGGAACGTCGATTTCCAAATCTCCTCCTGGGTTCCGCCCTGGCTCCAAACATTGGATGACCGCACCGAATCCACCATTGCTGTCATCTGCATCAGTCTGTTTTTTATCACCCTGTTTCCCAAGTACTCCACCGCATCCACGCGCGATGCCAAGCGCCGGCTCGGGGTTCTTCTTTGGGGAGCGGAGATCGGGCTGACGCCGATGTTCATTGGCGTTGTCATCGCCCAGCTTCGCCACAAGGGCTTGCAGGCCGCGGTCCCCGCCTGGTACTTCTGGACCTGTTTCATCCTGTTCATCTTCTTTCCTCTGTCCATGGCCTACGTCATCGTCGTGCAGCGCGCCATGGATGTGCGCATCCTGCTGCGCCAAGGCACGCAATACGCCCTCGCCCGCGGAACCCTCAATGCTGTCCGTGTCATCCTTGCCGCGCTGCTCGGGATAATGCTTTACCAACTCGTGAACCATCCCCAGCAGCCGCGCACCGCACAAACCTGGGCCCTCGTCCTTACCCTCTTGTTCCTGGCCTTGCAGTTCGGCGGCAAAAGGCGGCTATCCGCGTGGATCGACCGCAGATTCTTCCGCGAGGTCTATTCCACCGAGCAGGTGTTAAGTGAGCTTTCTGAGCAGGCCGGCCGCTTCACTGAAACTCGCCCATTGCTGGAAACCGTTACCCGGCGCATCGCTGACACTCTGCACGTCTCGCGTATCGGCGTCCTGCTGCAATGCGCCGGCGGATATTGCCTCGAGCAGTCGATCGGCGCCGTAGCCGGAGCTTCTTTGCCCGCCAATTCTCTCGCCATCCGAAAGCTGCGCAGCGAGAAACTCCCGCTCACTGTCTACTATGACAATCCGGACGGCTGGCTTATGCTGGCCAGCGAAAGTGAGCAAGAGGTGCTCAAGCGCCTTTCCGCCGAAGTCCTGCTGCCGTTATCTGGCCGCAATGACCTGGTAGGCGTCATCGCGTTGGGGCCGAAGCGCAGCGAAGCCCCTTATTCCCGCAGCGACTTAACGTTGCTTCGTTCCGTGGCCGCTCAGACCGGCCTCGCCATCGAGAACAGCCGTCTTTTTTCCACACTTGCCGCGGAGGCCGTGATCCGCGAACGCGCCAACCGCGAGATGGAAATCGCCCGCGAAGTGCAGCGGCGACTCTTTCCCCAGTCATCCCCCTCGGTGCGTGGTGTCGAAATCGCCGGGCATTGCCGTCCCGCGTTGGGAATTGGAGGCGATTATTACGATTTCATCGCGCTCGACCGCGCCAGTGACGGCGCCCCCCAGACATTTTCCCGTCTCGGCATAGCCATCGGAGATGTCTCCGGCAAAGGCATCTCTGCCGCGCTCCTCATGGCCAGTCTGCGTGCCTCCCTGCGCGGCCAAACCTTGACCGGCTTCGATCTCGCCCACCTCGTCCGCAACGTGAACTTGCTGCTGTACGACTCTTCCGATTCCAATCGCTATGCGACCTTCTTCTTCGCCGAGTATGATCCGGCAACGCGCCAGCTCACCTATGTCAATGCCGGCCACAATGCCCCGGTTATCCTGCGCCGCCCGCGTGTTGTTGGCGCGCCAAGCGGTTCGCTAGGCCTGGCGGCTTCATGTGAGAGCAATGGTGATGCATCGGCGATGGGCGATGCCTCGCTCCTCAGCGTTCTCCAAACCTCACCAAATCGAGCATCGGCAAATGGGGCGTGCGAAATCCTCCGCCTCGAAGAAGGCGGTCCCGTTGTCGGGTTGCTGCCTGAAGTCAGCTATCAACAATGCGTACTGACCATGGAGCCAGGAGATGTCCTGCTCGGTTACACCGACGGCATCAGCGAAGCCATGAACCATGCAGACGAAGAATGGGGTGAAGACCGCATGACTGCGCAAGCAACCAGCTGCATGCAGCTTTCCGCACAGCAGATGCTCGACTGTCTATTCGAGGCAGCCGACAGGTTTGCCGCCGGAGCGCCCCAGCACGATGATATGACCCTGGTGCTGATGAAAATCCAAGATCAAGGGATCGACTAATTCGCTTCCTCAACCGGGGTAGTGGTTATGGGAATGACCGCGTCCACGTTAGTGAGCTTGAACAGTTCCAGGACGCGTGGGTTCACGCCGGCGGCAACAAACCGAACGCCTTTGTCTTGGCACCGCACATAATGCCGGACGACCATGCCGAGTCCCGAAGAATCCATGTAGGGAACGTCGGTCAGGTCGAAGATGTTGGCCGCCGGCGGCTCGCCGCTGGGCAGCATTAATTGCAAATCGAACATCTTGCTCACGGCGTCGGGTGATTGGCATTCAAATACGGTGCGCGCGGTGAAGGGGCCTGAGAATCGGAAGACCACCGTGCCTGGGCCTTCGTCCACTTCGCGTTCGAACGTGAGAGGAAGTCGATTCGAGATCTCAGCTTGACTCATGCATCAAATCCTCCGTACTGAAGTTAGGCGGCTCAACCGAAGACCGGCGGGCGATCGGCTCCATGATCAAGAACCATCCAGAATCTCCTATCGGAGCTGAATCCCTCGGATTCTACCACTCATGAGGTAAGTCGGGCTGCGGGGTTGCCAGGGGCCCTGGCTGATTCGCGTGCCGCGGGACTGGAGCGAACTTGGATTTCCTATATCGCCTCTTCCCGTGCTTGCCTTCAAGGCGTCTTCCCCCCAGTGATAGAACCCCTGCTCTATCCAGCCCCTCTCTGCCGGGACTGACTCTCTCGAACAAATCAACCCGGGCGCCAACAAACCAGTAATTTGACATCCTGACGCAGGCGCACCTAGTATTTCGCTCCGAGCGCTCTAACTGAGTCCGTCGAAATACAAAGGACGGAGTAAAGCTCGATGTCTCGAATCGCAAATCTCGTAACCGTGAACGATATCAATCAACCTCCGCTTCAGGGCCAAGGAGATCCCCCATGTCAATCCTCACCCGTTTCATCGCCACGCAACGCAGGGCGCTCAGAACAGCCCTCGTGATTGCCCTCACCCTCGGCAGCCAGCTCATTGCTCCGCAAAAATCGATCGCGCAAGTGAACGGAGTTGGTCAACGGCCATATCTCGGCTGGAGCACATTCAGCGAGCAAACCCTCAATTCCGGTTTCTTGACACAGGCCAATATCACCACCCAGTCCGATGCGCTTGCATCCTCCGGCCTGCAGCAGCACGGCTTCGACTACATCAACATCGACTCCGGCTGGCAGGGCAGTTTTGATGCCAATGGCCGGCCCATCCCCAACACCACGACTTTTCCCAACATCACCGCCCTGGTGGAGCACATCCATCACAACGGTCAAAAGGCCGGAATCTATTGGATTCCCGGTGTCGAGTACCCCGCGGTTGTGGCCAACTCACCCATCCTTGGCACGCCCTATCATATTCAGGACATCCTGGTGGTCCCGTATACCGCGGGCAATGCCTTCGGTTCGTCGGGCACCTCTCCTTATCATTACAAGATCGACTTCACCAAGCCCGGCTCCCAGGAGTACATGAACTCCGTGGTGGCGCTCTTCGCCTCCTGGGGCATCGACTTCATCAAGCTCGACGGGGTCACGCCAGGATCGGATAGCTATGGCACCGCGATCGATAATCGGCCCGACGTGGAGGCATGGTCCAAAGCAATCACCGCCAGCCGGCGTCCTATCTGGCTGACAATATCCTGGGATCTTGATGAGGACTACCTCAGCACCTGGCAGCAGTACGCCAACGCCCGCCGTATCGATCAGGATGTTGAATGCGAAGGCGACTGCGCCACCCTCACCAATTGGCCGCGCATCTACGAGCGTTTCCGCGACCTGCCCGGCTGGGAGAATGCGGCCGGTCCGACCGTGGGCTGGAACGATCTGGATTCTCTCGACATAGGCGACGGCACGCTCGACGGTCTCACCAACGAGGAGAAACAGTCAGCCCTGTCACTGTGGGCGCTGGCCAACGCGCCGATCTACCTGGGCGGCGATCTCACGAAACTCGATAGCTTTGGCAAGCAGATTACGACCAACGATGAAGTGCTCGCGGTCCAACAAACCGGTGTGCCGGCGACCCAACTGCTCGACGGCGATCTCGAAGTCTGGGCCTCGAACCTGGGTCATGGCCAGTACTACGTCGGAATCTTTAATATGAACGCCACTGTTACAAATGCCGGCATTCCGTGGAGCCTGCTTGGTTTTCAAACTGCTTTGCAGGTCCGCGATCTTTGGAATCATCGCGACCTCGGTCCGTCCTTTGGTGGATTTTCTACTGTGCTCCAGGGGCACGGCGTGACGCTGCTGAAGGTCACCGGCTTTGGGCGGGCGCCGGCTTCGCCCTCAGCCAGCTACGAAGCTGAGTCGGCGGTCCTGGGCGGCTCTGCGGCGATCGCAAGCTGTCCCCCTTGCTCGGGTGGAGCGAAAGTTGGAAACCTGGGCCTCGGAGCCGCCAACACCGTCACCTTCAATACTGTCTATGCTCCACGCGATGGCGAGTACCTCATGCAGGTCGACTCCATGACCATTGGACTTCGCTCCTACCTGTACACCGTGAACGATGGCCCCTTTCAAACCCTCAACTGCAGCGGCGGAAGCTTCCTCATTCCTGCAAGCACAACCGTCCCTGTTCACTTGGTAAAAGGCCTGAATACCATCCAGTTTGGCAACCCGCCGAGCTATCCTCCGGATCTTGATCGCATCGTCATCAGCGGGAACGGGAATTTTCCGTCGCCCACGTCGGCGGCCTACGAAGCGGAAGTTGCGACCCTTGGTGGCAGCGTTACAGCGGGGTTCAGCAACTACTCCTCTGGTCTTGCCAAGGCAGGTAACGTCGGCGGAGGCGCCGCCAATTCCGTAACCTTCTCCAACGTGACTGTCCCGGCAAACGGGACCTATCAGCTTGAGATCGATTATCAAACCAGCGGAGCGCGCTCGTATTTCCTGAGCATAAACGGGGCCACAGCCCAGGAACTCGACCTGAATGGCACCACCTTCAATGATCCCGTGCCAATCGTACTCCCGGTCCAGCTGCACGCCGGAGTCAACACCATCAACATCGGCAATCCAACTGGGTACGCGCCTGACCTGGACCGGATTGTTGTTGCTCCAACCGTCGTGCCTTGATCTCGAACAGAGTACGAAGATAGGAGGAGATAGGGGGATCGCGTCCCCCTATCTCCCAAGTATTGCCGCACCCATGCCTGGAAATTTTTCCTGAGAAGCTCAAGGGAGGCTCCCACCGCACATCGTCCACCCAGGAAGTGTTAAAAGCGACTAACGCAAAGGTAACGGATGTGTCTACAAATGCTGTTGTACCTGTACCCGGTTGACCGTACCATGTGGCTTGTGAAAACGGCGAAGATAGCGTGAAAACCCGGGCCGCCAAGCCCAGGTCGAGAGCGCTATTGCAGCGGCACGAAGGAAGATACCGGTCGCGGTTGAATGTTTGCCAAATTCCCGTGAACTGGGCCAACAAGCACGCTCTTCACCGTGTTCACTCTGGCAGATATCGGGCCTCCCTATCACCCCCAGCATCGGGGCTGCGACGTGTTCTGTTTCATGATTGCCCGCATAGATCTGTACTTTGGGCTGTAGCTCGGCCCATCTCCTAGCGAAGCTGCTAAACGGACTGAGAGTACAGCATGGGCACGCCGTCACCAGAATTAAAGCAGCTATGGATTCGAGTTCTCAGGCGCGTTCATCCTGATTTGGCAATTGACGAGCAGGACCGGATACGTTGCGAACGGCTCACGAAGTTGGCGAATGCGGCATATCAGGCTGGCGACGCAGAGGCGTTGAGAGCAGTTCTCAGCCCCCCGCTGCTACGAGTGTTTCTCCTGCCTTGGACCGCGTTCTCCTTGAAGCGATTGCTCCCTGTAGCGATAGCGTTCGTGATTCTCGTTTGGGGAGGTTTCTCCCTTTATTCGGTAACAACGAGTCAGCACGCCGTTACCAATAGCCCTACAGCACAGATCTATAACAAAGATGTGCCCATAAAGGCCCACGTCGAAGTGGGGCAACCTACCCCGTCCAAGTGGTATGGAGACGTGATTCACAACAGGATCTCCCAAAACTTGACCCCATCCACGATCGTCAACACGCCTGTAGGAGCCACTGCGAAAATTGGGTTCACGATCTCACGCCAGGGCTCTCCTCAAAGCGTCTCCCTTCTTGAAACGAGCGGGTATCCCTCGTTGGACTTCTCATGTGTAAACGCAGTACGGCAAGTCACGACATTTGGGCCACCGGAAGGAGGAACCAAAGACAGTCTGAACGTTATCTACGACTGCTCCAATCACTTGCAAGATAGTCAGCAAGTACCTCAGGAAACCAGTGCACCCGTAGCGGATTCTGCCGAACCCGAACCCTCTCTCTTGTACATGAAGCAAATGGCTGAGAGGCTTCGCCAGAGTTTTAGTGATCTTGAACGTGTCGATGCCAACGTTCCTGCGGGAAACTCGGCAGAGATGTGGTTCGATGTGAACCGCGATGGTTCTCTCAGCAATGTGAGAATAGGCAAGCCCAGCGGCTGGAACTCCTTAGACTACGCATGCGTGCGGGCCGTTCTGCGCACTGGGACGGTTGGCCCATTGCCAGAGGATTATAAGCGACGCACCCTCCCCGCGACCTTTGCCTGTACCTACACTGGCAGCAATGCCTTACCAACCTCGATCTCAGTTGATTCTGCGATCGGCAGGCCGGATCTGGTGGGCTCTATCCGCGACACAACCCACGAGTAGAAGACGGCCATTTCTGTTGCGCGTTCCCTGGTTGAGCGAAACGGATCGGGCCCTTGTGCGAAGGCAAATACGTTATTCAAGATCGGACACGAGATAGCTTTCACCTTCCGGGCAAAGGATAAGTTAGCGTCCCAAACATTTTGCGAGTTCTTTTTCAAGGATTGTGAGTTGTTTTTCCTGAGCTATTAATGTTTGCTGAAGCTCGGTTGTTTCGCGAGATGTCTCCCTGAGCCAGTTGATCATGTCGTTGGTTCTCGTGATTGCGATCTCAAGATTCGTGCATTTACTCATAACTTTCTCCTCTGCTTATTACGAGAATTGTCTTTCCAACTCGGAGATACAAGCTCTTGGATCTCCACATCGTAGGTGCCTGGGGAAATCCGAACTTCAGTCACGCAAGTGGCACTTTGAAAACACTGCGCATGCCAATCGCCGTAGCGGTGTGCGATGGCTCCGTAACGAATGGTGAGGCCCCTGCCAGGATCGTTACGTCCGGCAAGTCATTTATTACGACCCAACGCATTTCCATACTCGGTTGACAAAACAGGCAAGCAGGAAGAAATTCATCTGCATGAAACGCAGATCGTTTCTCCGTTCGTCCGCCGCGCTTGTAGGAGCCGGTATGCTCGGCACGAGCAATAGCCACGCCGACCATATCCATCCCCACAGCGCCCATGCAGCGTCGCTCATGACCGAGTGTGCCCAGCGCTTTCTCGCCGCGCTCGATGACGAGTCAGCGCGGCAAAGCGACTTTCCCGTTCGATGCCGATGAGCGCATGAACTGGCACTTCATCCCCAAGGAGCGCAAAGGGCTGCCCTTGCGCGAGATGAGACCCTATCAGAGGCACCTCGCCAGCGCGCTGCTGGCGGCTGGGTTGAGCCAGACGGGTTACATCAAGGCCGTGACCATCATGAGCCTGGAAGAAGTGCTCAAGATCATCGAGAACGACAGCGGCGAGAACCGCAACCCGGAGAAATACTATTTCTCAGTCTTCGGCACTCCCTCCGACAATGGCGCCTGGGGCTACCGCGTCGAGGGCCACCATCTCAGCCAGAACTACACGGTAGTGAATGGCAAAGTGGTCGACGGCCCGAGCTTCTTCGGCGCCAACCCCGCCGAAGTTCGTCAAGGACCGCGCAAAGGCCTGCGCACCCTGGCTGGAGAAGACGACCTTGGAACCGAACTGATCCATCTCCTCGACGAACAACAACAGAAGGTCGCGATCGTGGACCCAACCGCCTACAAGGACATCCTGACCGCCGCCAGCAGGAAGGCAGCGCTTCAGGGCCAGCCCTCCGGCCTGTCCGGCTCCAAAATGAACACCACGCAATTCGATGCGCTCATGGCCCTCATGGAAGAATACGCGCGCAACGTGCCGGCCGAGTTGGCCGAAAACCGGATAGCCCAGATCAACGAGGCCGGTAGAAATATCTACTTCGCCTGGTCAGGAGGAATCAACCGCGGCGACCCGCACTACTATCGCGTCCAGACGCCGTCATTCCTCATTGAATTGGATGATACGCAGGACAACGCGAATCATATCCACTCCGTATGGCGCGACGTCAATGGCGACTTCGGCCAGGATCTGCTCCAGCAGCACTACCAGGCCAGCCATCAATAGAAGTGACTCTAACCAAGCCTCATTAAACGCACTTCCAATTTGAGAAACTCAGATCGCTCTCTTAATTCCGCACGGGCGTTTCCATTTCCTCTCCCAGCCATTCCGTGAACAAATCTCTGCCGCAGATTTTCGCTAAATTTTAGCGACTGTTCAGAAACGAACATTCGTGACCACTGACGAGATGTTCGGGAATGAACACAGTTTTTCGATTTCGACCGATCCTCTCATCGTCACGGAAATCTTCATCACTTACTTTCAATGCTTTGCCCGAAACATTCGCCTTAATAAGTGGGCCCTAAGATGCCACGCAGGAATGTGTGCGCTGCGATGTATCTGCGGGAACCTACTGCGAAACAAATGCGTAATCACATCGCAGGTAGTCATCACTCCGTGCGTTCTTCCAAATTCCTCTCGAGGGTCAAGCATGAAAGCCGTGCTTTCTTTCCTTCGCTCGAAACTGTGTCTTCTTTTTCTGGTCGCTCTCGTCTTGCACGTTGGCGTTCTCTGGCCTCAGACCGCGGATGCGCACATCCCTTCGTCGCAAGTGCAGATCGCTCGCGATCTGGAGACGATTCGCACCGCGGAACTGCATCATCCTCCCCCTCTCCAGCAAGCCATTTGTGGGCACAACTCGCATTGGACTACCACCTTGGCAGCAGACTTTCTGAAAGCGGAAGATGCCTACTTGAAGGCGTTGCGTCTGCTGAAGGATGAACCATCAGCCAGGGCAGAGTACGCCTACGCACTCGACAACCTCTCCTCGCTCTACCTGATCTACGGTCGTCTAGACGATGCCGAGAGAGTCCGGAAGCAAGCCATCAAGGTGCGCCAGAAGCTCGGTAACCCGGTCGACTATGCGGAGGCTGAGGTCCACTTGGCCGACATAGCGATCATGCGGCGCCAGTACAAGAAGGCAGAACGGCTCGCACTAAAGGGACTTCAAACGATGCAATCTTCTTCGAATCAACCAAAAGCCGGTATCCTCTCCGCACTCATCGCTCTCACCTATGCACGGTGCTCACAGGGCCACTGCGGCGAAGGACTAATGAGCGCAAACCAAGTGGCCGCCTTCGCAGACAAAAACTTCGAATAAGGATCGCCGGCCAAGGGGTTCGCGCTGCAGACGCTCGGCTTTGCCGAATGGAAGAACGGTGCGCCACAAGATGGGGAGAGATCCATGCTGCAGGCTATCCAGATACTTCGGACAAAGCTGTCCACTAACGATCCACGCGTCGCCGGCGCCATGGTGCAATACCAGTCCTACCTAATTCAGGTTCACCGGCCGGCGGAAGCGCAAGAATTCAAGAACAAGTAACAAGGATAGCCGCCAGGCAGGATTTATTGTCAGGGGTGCACCGTAAGCGTCAACTCTTTATCCAACACCTTGCGCTAGAGGGTCGCGACAGCAGTATCACGGAAATGGGCCCCATGGCGCAGAGACTCGGCATGTGTTACGGATGAAAGCGAATTCGTTCAGGTCTGCAATAACTCCGCGGTTTTCGCTGCCGGATCTGACCTTTGACTTGCTCCGAACGACTGCTCGATGATCTCCGCGGCCGCCTCCAGCCCGCGGGTCTTCGCTATCACTTGTCCGGAAGTAACGCGCTCTGACGCGGTAGTCCTCGGTTTGTGGCGACGAGCCGCATCAGTTCTAAAAGGCGGTCTACCGTCAGATCGCCAACTTCGACGAATTCCCCTACCCCATGGTAGGCAATCCTGGCGGCGACGCCCGGTTGATCATAGCCGATGGGAATCGCTACCATAGGTACCCCTTGCGCTAGCGATTCGAGCGTTGTATTCAGTCCCGCATGCGTAATGCACAGCGAGGCCCGCTTTAACAACTCAATTTGCGGAGCCTCGCTGACGACGATGGCATTTCGGGAATCGGGCCCAGTATCTTCGGGGTCGATATTTGTGCCGACGGAAAGCACGGTCTGAATTTCTGGAAATTTCCCGACTGCCTCCAGAATGATGCGGTATATGTGGTCCAGGCCATTCACGATCGTTCCCAGTGAAGCATAGACGAGAGGCTTGCCCGTCAGCTTCTCCCATGGGAAGGAAATTTCCTTCCGCCCTTCGTCGTCGTGAAAAGGACCAGCGTAGTGAAATGTGGGTGGCCAGTTAGGATTCGGAAAATCAAATTCCCTGGGCGACTGCGTGATCGCGGCCAATTTAGAGACGGTTGCGGCGGGGTCGTTCCAATCGATAGCCAGTCCAGCCTTCTCCGCGTAGGGCTTTGCGATGGTTGCCAACGGAGCTAAGATCTCGCCGCAGGTTTTCAAGCCCTCGATGTTCCTGTCAATCGCCTCCGGAGTAGTTTCGTATGGCCAGCTGAACAAACCAGCCGGGGTGGCCCCGGAGAAGTCAAGATGATGTGCGGTCCAGATATGCACATAAGGTATTCGCAGGCGCATCGGTACAAGTTCCAGAAAGAAGTAGATGGCGTCCAATACCAGCGCTTCCACACCTGTCTCTGCGATCTTCTTGGGCAAGTCCTCGAGTGCTGCCTGAAGCAACCCTGGCATAACCTCTCGGCACGTATACCGCACCACGTCCAGACCGTGCAGCTTCGCTACCCCACTCAGCGCCTTCCCGACGGATCCCATCGGATACTCACACTCGCAGAAGGGGACAAACCTCAGATTAGCTGCCCGAATCGCGGCTTCACTTTCCGGAAAACCGATAAAGACCACCTCATTACCTCGCGCTTCCATCTTGCGTGCAAGTGCGGTCATCGGATTAAGGTGCCCTGACGCGGGCAAGCTTACGAACCCAATTTTCATAGTTACGGTCCCTTCTCTTCCTTTGTAACGGTGGTTGATGCTGGCGTAGGGAACAACATCTACTCAACGGTGACAAGACCCTACCTGCATCAAAAACACCCGTGGGCGTTTTTTATTCCGCATGAGTAGAGTTAAGAGAGGGGTGGCGCCGAGCTGGAGGCCGAGACGGCTTTGCCGCTGGGAATTGTCTCTGAGGCTTCCTATTCTTACGATGGCATTTGCTGAATCCCACTACCGTGACTGAATCGCTCCATCAGCGCCCAGAGCTGCCGAAGCCCTGGCTCCCCCTCGCGCCGCTCGCGAGCTCGGTCGATTCCGCTACAGAGCCGGTCAGCACGGGGGTTGGAACCAACTGCGCGATCCTGTCTCCCGACCGAATTTCGTAAGCGTCGGTCAACGTGGTCATGAGCACCATGATCTCTCCCCGGTAAGTTGAGTCGATCACGCCGCCGTGGGTGAACACACCTTTGGCCGCCATCGATGAGCGATCCTTCACCAGAAACCCGACCGGCAATCCACCGGCCATGCCGGCAACTGCTACGCCGGTATGCACGCGATGAACCTGACCGGGAACGAGAGTGTGATCCTGGCTGGCGTAGAGGTCATATCCAATGTCCTCGCCGGGGTGAGCCACGGTGGGCACTTTTGCCGACGTATCAAGCAACTTCACACTCAACGATGCCATGGTGCCTGCCAATCAATTCCTTCGATTGTTTCCTTGGATCATCTTTGCAGGGTACCGCAAAGCTATGCATACCGCCTGGGAACTCGACAAAAATTCGGTAATTCACTTTCTTTCGAAAGTGGTGACCAGCATACCTATTGCGCCAGGTGAGCGGCGGAATGCCTACATGCCAGTAATCTCGCCATTCTCGTCCACGTCGATCCCCAAAGCGCGCGACGTTTTTGGCAGCCCCGGCATCAGCATCATTGCACCAGAGATAACAACCAGGAATCCGGCGCCGGCCGAGAGCGCTACGTCCGTTACATGCAACGTCCATCCCCGTGGAGCGCCTAATAGCTTCGGATTGTCGCTCAACGAATACTGGGTTTTCGCGATGCAAACCGGCAGTTCGCCATAGCCCCAGCGCGTAAACCGCGCCAGGTTTTCCTTGGCGCGCTCGCTCAGCTCAATGCCATCCGCGCCGTAGATCTTCTGAGCCACCTTTGTGATCTTCTCAGCCGCGGGATTGTCGGCCTCATACGTTCTCGTAGGAGTTACGTGTGGATGGGACTCGATCGTCTCAACCACCTTTCGCGCAAGCGCGGCCGCTCCTTCGCCGCCCTTGGCAAAAGCTTCCGAAAGCGCAAAGGATGCTCCTCGTGCCTCGCAATAGGCCCGCAGCGATTCTAGTTCTGCATCCGAATCGTGCGGGAAGCGATTGATCGCTACCACCACAGGTAGTCCAAAGCCTCTCACAATGCGGATATGAGCATCCAGATTCGCAAATCCGTGCTCGAGATCGCCCTCGCCCTGTTGCTTCATGCTCTGCACCGTCGTCACCAACACCGCGACGGACGGCCTAATACCTGAGGATGGACTTACAAGATCCATGTACTTTTCAAAGCCGAGGTCCGATGCGAAGCCCGTCTCGTTCACAACGTAGTCGGCCAGCCGCAACCCCATCTGCTGTGAGATTACCGAACTGGTGCCGTGTGCGATGTTCCCAAAAGGCCCGCAATGTACGGTTGCAGGGGTCCCCTCCGTGGTCTGTACAAGGTTGGGCAGCAACGCCTCACTCAGCAGCGCCATCATCGGCCCGGTTGCCTGCAGGTCCGAGGCGCGCACCGGCAGGCCCGCGCGGTTCGATCCAATCACGATACGTGCCAACCGCGCACGCAGGTCCTCGCGACTGGAAGCGAGCGCCAGGATGGCCATGATTTCCGACGCTGCTGTAATGAGAAATCCGCTGGAACGGTTGTTGCCGTCGCGTTGCTTCTTGTCCACGCTGGTAACGCTCACCGTGATGGCCCTGAGCGCGCGATCGTTCATGTCCAGCGTGCGCGGCCAGGTGATCGCATCGGGATCGAGATCAAGCTCATTGCCATGAAACATGTGCGAATCAATCAGGGCTGACAGAAGATTATGCGCGCTTGTGATCGCATGGAAATCCCCGTGGAAGTGCAGATTGATCTGGGCCGCCGGCTCCACCTGCGAGCGCCCGCCGCCGGCCGCTCCCCCTTTCATGCCGAACACCGGCCCGAGCGACGGCTCGCGCGAAGAAAGAATCGCGCGTTTACCAATCGCTTCCAGCCCTTGCACCAGCCCGATCGATGTAACGGTCTTGCCCTCGCCCGAAACGGTCGGTGTTGTTGCGGTCACCAGAATCAGCTTGCCGCCGCGGTTAAATCGCGCATCCTTCAAGAGCTCCAGGCTTAGCTTCCCGCTCACCGGGCTGCGCTTCTCATATAGTTCGTCGGGTAAATTCAGCTTGGTCGCAATCGCCTCAATCGGCAACAGATTCTTCTTCACTCAATATCCTCAACCGGTCTCGTGATGTGCACTGCTCTTCGAAGCATAACTGGTTCTGCCCCCGGAAAAGTGTCGCTGCCCCCGAATCTTCCGCCAGCGGTGCCGGCTTTACACTAGAATCGCTGTCACGGTGAATTCATGCGCTCATGGGTGTTGATAGCGGCGTTGGTTTTGTCTTCCGGCATCATGTTTGCCCAGGCCGCCCCGGTAAAAATGGGGTTATGGGAAAAGAAAATGACGATGGATATGGGCGTGGGCGCACCTAGGCAGTTAGTGTCCAAAAGCTGTATCACTCCTGAGAGCTGGCAGGAAATGGTGGGGAATGTGTCGAAGCCGCATGAAGGTTGCACGGTCGACAACGTTAAGAATGCTCGCGGCTACACCTTTACCGCCACCTGCAAGACCCCCGGTGGGGGCACGATGGTGACGCGCGGCAGCGCGACGATCCAGGACTCTCAGCACATCGTCTCTGAATCTCACTCGACGGTGACGACGAACGGTCAAAAGCGGGAGATGGAGTCGAAATCCACAAGCACTTTCCTGGGCGCGGATTGCGGCAAGATAAAACCCGATGAACCCGAAATGGAAGACCACTAAGGAGCCTATCGACCCACTTCCGGGGTTCGCTCGATCTTCCCAACCAGAAAAATATAAGACCCCGCTCCCATCAGGCCCATGGCAGAAACGGCGATCATCGGCCGCGTAAAATCGTTACCCTTGATCAGGAAACCGATAGACAGCGGCACGATAACGGCGGCCAGATTGCCGGCGAAGTTGAAGACGCCACTGGTCAGGCCGATCAGGCGCTCCGGTGCCATCGCCGAAACCAGCGACCAGGTGATCGACCCGAAGCCGCAGCCGAAGAAGGCAACGGTGAGACAAGCGCTGATGGAAAGCGGTTCGCTCACATAATTAGCCACAACGATGGAGCTCGAAAGCAGCATGCCGACAATAATCGGCACCTTGCGCGCCACAGTCAGCGAGCATCCTTTCCGCAGCAGGCCGTCAGAAACAAAGCCTCCCAGCAACACGCCGGCAAAGGCGCCCAGGAACGGCAGTGCCTCCAGCAGTCCCGACTTCGCGAAGCTCACGTGACGGTAGGTGACCATGTAGGTCGGGAACCAGGTCAGGAAAAACCATTGCGTCGCATTGATCCCGAACTGGCCGAGGTAAACGCCCCAGAGTCTTCGATTTCCCAGGACAATCTTCCAGTCCGTCCAGGTGAGGGTTCTTTTTTGCCGGCCGACGCGCTCACTCAGGTCGGGAATGCCGCCGCGGGCGGCGATGTGGTTGATCTCTGCCTGGTTGACTCCCCGGAACTCTGCTGGATCGCGATACAAGACGTACCACACCACGGCCCCGGCGAACCCCACCACGCCGGTGACCCCAAACACCGTTCTCCACCCATAGGAGAGCTCAATCCAGGACAACAACGGGGTCAGAAATCCGAGGCCCACGTACTGGCCCGAGGTGTAAACCGCGATAGCGCCTGCGCGCTCGTCTTCTCCAAACCACGTCGTGACCACGCGATTGTTGATCGGATAGGAGGGCGCTTCAAATGCGCCCACTGCCAGGCGGAGAAACAACAGCCCCATAAAGCCAGTAGCCAGACCCAACGACAGTGTCGCCAGCGACCACAGCCCCAGGATGCAGCCATAGAGATAGCGCGGGTGCACGCGGTCGACCAGCCATCCGCAAGGGATCTGCAGCGCGACGTATGTCCAGCCGAAACCGGAAAGAACTACGCCCAGCTTGACCGGCGTCAGGTTCAGCGCGTGTGAGAGCTGCGGCCCCACGATGGAAATGTTGCTGCGATCGAGGTAATTGATCACCACGATGACAAACAGCATCATGGCAACGAGGAATCGTCTCTGGCTAGGGGCTTCGGGCATCACGCACGGTGAGTCAAAGTTCGCTAGCGGATTGTCGCACAGAAGACGTTACTACTTAAGTCTTTACGGCGGCGCTCGCGACAGACCGCGTAAGTTCAGTCATAAAGACCAACGCTGCCCCGGTTATCATCCTCACAAGTGACTAAATGGACCCTAGCGCAGCCCAGGACCCTGCTTCAAAAGGATGTCCTTCGATCATTTGTCCGATGGCTTGCCATCAGCCTCGCGTCTCTATGGTTGCTTGCCGTGCTGCTGCTTCTGTCTGCCCGGTGGGTCGATCCACCGACCACCGCATTGCAGGTGCAGCGTCGCGTGCAGTCCTGGTTTGAGAGCACCCCGTATCGCAAGCGATACAAATTTATTCCGCTCAATCAAATCGCGCCCAATCTTCAGCACGCTGTCATCGCCGCGGAAGATGCCCGCTTCTACCAGCACCATGGCTTCGATTGGCACGAGATCCAAATCGCGGCCGGCGACGATTTGGAGGGCGGCCGCTTCCGCGGGGCCTCTACCATTACCCAGCAACTGGTAAAAAACCTCTTTTTTGGCAGCGGCGGCTCGATCCTCCGCAAAGGCGCTGAGTTTACCCTGGTGCCGCTGGCCGAACTCTTTCTTGGCAAGCAGCGCATTCTCGAAATCTACCTCAATGTGGTCGAATGGGGACCCGGGATTTATGGTGCGGACGCCGCCTGTCATGCCTACGACGGAACCGCGGCCCGAAATACCGACCGGCAACAGGCGGCACGGCTGGCCGCGATTCTACCTGCTCCCCTGAAGCGACGGCCCGCGCGCATGAATAATTACAGCGCGCTGATCCTGGAGCGAATGCGGCAAATGGGTTGGTAATAAGCGCACCTGCATGCCACAGGCGGTATCACCCCCCAGCTTGTAACACTAAAGATACTTTAGAGAACAATGACTGCGATAGATTCCGGCCAGGTAGTTAACGCCATGGAGGCGTGCTCTATGATGAGCTCCCAAGTCATGCCCCAAAAGGTAGACCCCAAGGGGAACAGCTTTTGGGGCGAGCCCCGAACGCGGGAATCACCGCGTCGGGGCCAGCCATTTTTCCGTGTGAGTGCGCAAGACCCTAGCCCGCTGCCATGCTTGCCATGCGCGACTCCATCTCCTCCGGGGAGACATCTTCGACATGCGTGCCGATCGTCCACTTGTAGCCGAATGGATCGAGAAAGGTTCCGGAACGATCGCCGTAGAACTGATTTTTTACCGGACGCAGAACTTTGGCTCCAGCTGCGACGGCCTTCTTTGAGAAACTATCGACATCATCCACGTAAAGCATCAGACTCACGGGCGATCCATTGTGATGTTTTGGGCCGTACGCATCCATTTGCGGGGCTTCATCGGCCAGCATAATCCGAGAGTTTCCGATCTGGATCTCAGCGTGGGCGATCCGGTTTCCCATGGGCATACGAAAGAGTTCCTGCGCGCCGAATGCCTTTCCGTAAAAATCAATCGCGGAGTTGGCATCCTCGAAAATGAGATACGGGGTGACAGAGGTATATCCGTCGGGAATTGGCTTGACCATAAAGCCCTCCTTCCCTGGACAGATGTCCAGTGGCAGAAGTATAGCCCTTTGCGCTCAGGAGTGACGAGGGACAGGCTGCTTTACCTGCGCCCCGGGTTGCCATATCAGTCGAAAAAACCGCTTGGCCCTTGCTGGTTGGGTATATAAAAAACAAGAGCAAGGAGAGATCATTGTTCACGCTCGACGGTGTTCGAAAATTCCATGGTTGGACACACACCAGCCTCAATCTGGTTCTCGATCACCTGTTCACAATGCCCGCAAACGATTATGCGAGGGAACTATCCGGCTTCGGCTTCCGCACGCTGCGTGAACAAGCGATTCATATCTTCAACTGCGAAGGATTTTGGGTTCAAACACTTCAGGGCTTACCGTACGCCGACCGGACCATTCAGGAGTGCCCGCTCCTCGCCGATGTAAAAAGTCTACAGTTGGAAGTCAGCCAGTCGACCCAAGCATATTTGTCTACCTTGACCGATCAACAACTCAATGCTGATACCGAGCTCCATTTCTCCGACGGGGACTTTGCTGTTCGCACCCCGGCGCTCATCCTTCATCATGTCCTGACGCATGCCTTTCATCACAAAGGCCAGATCGTTGCCATGTGCCGCGTGTTGGGCCACCCCGCCCCCGACACCGATCTAAACCAGTTCGAATGAAGTCGGAAAAATCGACTACCGGTGCCTCCAGCGTTTTCGACATCTGAGAGACTTCAGAGATGAAACGAAGTCAGAAAGCCGGCGCGATTTCTGCTGAACGTTGTTTTTCTGCTGCTATTTATCAGTTGCGCGCACGCGGCAGGAGACGATCGTTGCGATCCGTCACGCCGAGAAACCCCCAACGAGCCTTGGGCAGCTTACCTGCAAGGGCCTGAACCGTGCGCTGGCGCTGCCTAAGGTGCTCATTCCACGCTACGGGAAGCCAGACCGGATTTATGCGCCCGATCCCGGTAAGCGGATCGGGCGACTGGGCAATTTGAGCTATTCCTATGTGCGGCCGCTGATGACGATTGAGCCGACAGCCATCCAGTTGGAGATGCCGGTGAACGCGCTGATCGGCTTCAAGAATGTCGGCCAGCTGAGAAAGGAGCTGCTGGCTCAAGAAAACGAGAATTCGGTAATTTATCTGGCCTGGGAGCACGTGTTTCTGAATGAATTTGCGAAGCGGCTACTCAAGGCTTATGGCAAAGATCCATCGGTTGTTCCTGACTGGCCGAATGAGGACTATGACCGGATTTACGTCTTCCGGATCAACGACGTGGGCGGAAAGAAGGATTTGACCTTTAGCGTCGAGTCGCAGGGGCTGACCGACTCGCTGAGCGACAAATGCCCGGCCCAGTGAAGGCGCAGGCGGAAGGGCCCATTCAGGGCAATCAAGCAATCGTGATGCCGTGGTCCTCCGCCTGGCTGAAAACCGACAGAAGATTCGTCAGCTTTAGCAAATTGCGAAGCTGCTTACCAAGGTGAAGCAACTTGAACTCGCATCCCTGTTTCCGGGCGGAGCATGCAGTCGCACCAGCGTGCCAAGTCCCGAGCTATCCACGTAGGTGAGTTCTGCTAAGTCAACGACCACCGTTTTTGTCTGAGGTAGTAGATCTTTCACCTCCCGGTAGAGTTCTTCGGTGGCGCCTGCTACCAATCGGCCGTGACATTTCACAATGGCCGTGTCCCCGTCACGTTCGATCGCAAAGGTCAGAACTTTTTCTTGCTCTTCGGGCATCTGGGTTGCTCCTGGGAAGATAACGAAGTTGGGCTTAAGTATTGACCTGGGAATTCTCGCATAGGGAACCTAAGACAGGAACCAATTTGTGCAACGGTCGTTTGGTATCGGGGACAGAATGGCGCAATTCCGCGCCCGGCGTGTGAGGGATCGACTCGTTTGGTGGAGAGAGAGTTTGAGGCTTTGTCGCCCGCTGTGCATCTCATGTGATAGAAGATGGTGTCGTCCCGTTGATGACAGTTGAGGTGTGAAACCCTACTCGGTCCCCGTTAATCAATGATCCGATGCGCTTCGCTGTTCGAGGCACGTCCCGCATGCCGTCATTTCTTGATCGTGAAGTCTCTGTTGCCCATCCCGGTTTCAGCCGGTGGCTTGTGCCGCCCGCTGCACTCTCCATTCATCTGGCCATCGGCCAGGTTTACTCATTCAGTATCTTCAAGAATCCGCTGCTGGCGCTGAAGGGCGCGGACGGCGCGGCGTGGAACCTGAAAGAAGTGGGCTATATCTTTTCCATCGCCATCGCGGTGCTTGGGCTTTCCGCCGCTCTGTTTGGCCGATGGCTGGAGACGGCGGGACCTCGCAAGGCGATGTTTGTCGCGGCTACTTGCTTCGGGTCCGGATTCCTGGTCGCGGCTGCAGGCGCGGCGACACATTCTCTGGCGCTCATCTATCTCGGCTATGGAGTCATCGGTGGCGTCGGGCTGGGGCTCGGCTATATCTCACCCGTCTCGACGCTGATCAAGTGGTTTCCCGACCGGCCAGGACTGGCTACGGGCCTCGCGATCATGGGCTTCGGCGGAGGTGCGATGATCGGTTCGCCGCTGGGCACCAAGCTGATGATATTTTACCGGGCGTCCGCGCATCCCATCGCGGCCACTTGGGTGACGATGGGCCTTCTCTACTTTGTCTTCATGATGTTTGGCGTCTTTACCATTCGTGTGCCGCGGGAGGGTTGGAAGCCGGAGGGATGGGTTCCCAGGGCAACGCAATCGGCCCTGATCTCGACCCACAAGGTGGACGTCAACGCCGCCTCCCGTACGCCGCAGTTCTGGCTGCTATGGCTCATCCTGTGCATGAACGTGACCGCCGGAATCGGCATCCTGGAGCAGGCTTCCCCGATGATCCAGGACCTCTTCCATGGCCGTGTCTCGCCGATCGCGGCAGCTGGTTTCGTGGGCCTGCTAAGCCTCTTCAACATGGGAGGACGTTTTATTTGGGCCTCCATGTCGGACTTCATCGGACGCAAGACCACCTACTTCGTCTTTTTTGTGGTGGGCGTGCTGCTTTACCTGGCGCTTCCTTTTACGGGCAATTACGCATCTGAATTCGGTCCCGCTCTTTGTGCTGATTGCGGGCGTACTGATCAGCATGTATGGCGGAGGATTCGCGACCATTCCGGCTTATCTCAAGGATCTTTTCGGCGGCTATCATGTGAGTGCCATCCATGGGCGGCTGTTGACGGCGTGGTCCACCGCAGGCATCGTCGGGCCGCTCATCGTCAATGGCGTCCTCGACCATTACGTCGCCAACCACTTGCCAAAACAGCAGGCTTACCCGGTGATCCTGCACATCATGGCTGCCCTGATGGTAGTTGGGTTTATCGCCAATTTTCTGGTGCGTCCAGTGGCACAGAAGTATTGGCTCGAGAGCACGAGCAGCCAGGTTGGAGCAGCACGTTGAGCAGAGTCGCAACCGGAGGAGTATTCATCGATGGTTACAAATGAGAACAAGACGACCTCACCAATCCTGATCCTGGCTGCGTGGTTCGTGGTTTCGATACCCGCAGCATGGGGGGTTTACTACACCCTTCTAAACGCGCTCAAGCTCTTCCAATAGACTCGGCCACCGTTTTCACCGGGTTGCGTATTTGAGGTGGCCCTCGCGCCAGGGAACCGCGCTGCGCGCATTGAGATCGAAGACGACGTGCCCCGCGCGGATAGTCATTTCAGGCAAAATGCGTTCGCTGCCGCCGACCTTCCCTTCCACAAGATCTGCGTAGCCAAAGTTGCCGTGCTCGACGCGAAGAACGGCAATGTCGGCGACCGATCCGACAGCGATCTGCCCCAATTCAGGGTGGCCGATTTCGGTGGCTGGGTTCGTGGTCGTTTCCCGAATGACCTCCGGGAGGGGGATGCCCAGCGCGAGCATCTTACTCATCACATTGGGCAGATTGAGCATGACGCCCGTGGCGGAGTCGACGTGGAAGTCCGTTGAAATGGAGTCAGGAAAGAAGCCGCTCTTTACCATGGGCTCCGCGAGTGCAAAGGTGAATGAACCGCCGCCGTGGCCAACGTCGAACTTGATTCCGCGCTTGCGCGCTTCGAGCATGAAGGGGGCAGGTTTGCCTTCCGGAGTCAGTAGCGGCGCGGGCATGCGGAAGACGTGGGTGCTGATGTCTCCGGGGCGCAGGATGCTCGCGATCATCTGCTCATAGGACTTGTTGTCGAACCAGCCGAAATCGACCATGACGGGCAGATGGTTGCGCTCGCCGGCCTCCACGGCCTTCTGCACGGAGATGAAGTTGGGCTGTTGCCAGTGTGCCGTCTTAATGCCAACAATGATGTCGCGGTTCTGTTCGATCGTCTTCGAAAGCGCATCGAGGTCCATGTCGTGTTCATTCTGCTCGGCAGCATCGTCGATATTGGCCATGCCCGCTCCGACAATGTTGAGGAACGCGAAGATACGGGTCCTGGAATTGTCGATGATACGGTGACGGAACTCGGGAAAGTCGCGCCAGCCAGAGGAGCCGGCGTCGGCGACGGTGGTAACGCCGTTCGGGATGGCCATGACGTCGGCGGAGACAGAGAGGTCGCCGTTGCCCCATGCATTGTGGCGAAGTCCGGTGAAGACGTGCACGTGGATGTCGACCAGCCCGGGCGTGAGATAGAGGCCGGAAATGTCTACGGATTGTCTGGCGGCGCTGACAGGGATGTTTGGTTCGATGGCGGCAATCTTGCCGTCGCGAACGGCTACGTCCCGCTTAGCATCAACGTTGTTTTTTGGATCGAGGACCTGACCATTGCGAAGAACGAGATCGTACTGCTGAGCATGCCCAGCGATGGCACAGGCGAGGAGAGCGGCGGCCAGAATTCGAACCATTGGTTGGGAGTATACCCGAGGCCTGCAGCGGCTTATTGAGCCTTTGTCGCTCCTGTAGAGGCGACGCCCAGGTTGACGTGGGCCGCCCTGAGCGCGGATCGAGAGCAGGCCCGTTTAGGGCTTGCCTCGGTCTGGGCCTGGGGCCGCTTTGATGGTCGTGATCTCGACATAGGGCTGGACCCCGGTTTCCACGCCGTGACGGTAGACCACCTTCCCGGCGATCTTCACGCGCTTGTTCTCGAGATCCTCAAGCTGCTTGGGTTTGTGGGTATCACTTACTTCAATCGAGCTGATGGGTTTCCCGTCGATGATGGTTTCGGAATCGACCTGCACCATCCAACCAGTGGACTCTGCTCCGACGGCCATCGCGCGATGGAGCGTCCCCACCAGGGTTACCTTTTGCGGATCGCTTTCATCAGCATGTAAGCAGACGCAACAGAGCGCCAGGATCAAGCCGATACTTACTCGTGCGATGCGCATAGCAAATCTCCTCTTTCGCCCCCTGAGAGGATTCTACCTATTTACGCGTCAGCTGGAAAAGAGACGCAATTCGCCATTCCCACGATCACCCAGGCTTTCAGCTTTACGGCCTCTTCTGGTCGCGCCATATCGGATTGGTGAACGCTCCGTCTCCTGCCACGTCCCACACCGCAAACCGCGCCCAGGTCCACCGGGGTGTGTCGACCAGCCATGTGTACACATGATCGTCGAAGGCGGGCGTCGATTGCAGGTCGATGACCTGGCGATGGGTGTTCACGCCGTCGCCCCATACCACTTCAGCGATCCTCAAGGGAAATGTCGAGGATATCCTCGCTTTGACGCGGATGCTCCCATCACCCTCTGCGGACATGGAGGTAGACGGGAGAAGGATCTCGCCGGTGGTGATAAACCCGTCCCCCTTCTCGATCGAGTGCAGGATGCGGTCATAGTGATCGAACGATGGCAGTTCAGGCAATCGAAGATAGTTGATGTTCATATGCCCGTAGAGCTCATCCGCCGAACTGATCTGAAATACATCCACTTCGCCAATCATGTGCTTGTGCAAGCCGAGGTTGTTCAAGTCATCGAGCGTCTTGAATGCTCTCTCCCCCAACCTTGGCGAAGACAGATCCGACGGCATAGCTTTCCAACCGGTGCCCAGGTAACTGCTGTCTCGAAAGTAAGCAGTGTTCAAAATCTTATCCGGGATATCCCGTCGATCCCTTGGTGCGCGGATGAGTCTGATAGGCAAACCCGCCTTCCGCCTTGATCATCTTCCACATGTCCTCGGCATCATGGATGCGATAGATCTTGCCGTATTTGTTATCTGCGCTTTCGAAGCTCTCACCAGGTTTGCGATCCTGCTGCCAATACACCGGGTGAGGGAAGACCAGCCCCCAGTGGCCGCCCAGGTAGATATCCGCCTCTTCTGAAGGGATCAGCAGAAAGTTCCGGTCAGACTGCGCCCGGCATGCCTTGTAGTACTCGTCCAGTTCGTGGAGCCTGAGGTCCGTCAAATCGGCGGGGTGTCCGTCACCGTGGAAATCCATGATCATGGCGGAGTCAATTCCGATGCCCTTCATCACCGGCTTGAAAGGAGGCTCCCAGTCGAGTCCCTTTTCCATGGCCTGCACGGTGTAGGCAAGATGCCAATGCGGGGCAAAGGTGACAAAACCATCCAGATGCACAAAGTGATCGTTGTGCGTGTAAGCAAGAACGTCCTTGAGCGCTACGCTCGAGTCCTTCGCGCTCGGCAGCAGAAACAAGCCCATTTCCTGAACGGAATCCGGCGGCGCGTTCATCCATGGATCGATGGTCGTATCGTCGTCGGGGTACTGCTGCACTCCGAGTCCAACCCTGCCCCGCCAGGAGCTGTACCAGAGGTATCCCTGATTGGTCGTGTAGTCGCGCGCAAAGAAATAGCGATGTGGAGGCGGGAAAACGGCAATGCTCCCCGCGCCCATCTTTGCCGCCACTGTGCGATAGTGCGCTGCCAGTGAGTGACGTTCAGAGCCGTAAGGCGGCGTAATCTCCTTGTAGCTTCCCTTCCACATCGTAGTAAGAGATGTGCGACTCCATATTTAGACCGGGCCGGCGATCCTGCTCCGCCGTCATCTCCAGTCCAGCGTCGTAGTAGAAGGCGGTGTCCGGTTCATGAGTGCTGACCAGCGCGGCCTGCTGAATGAGCGGAGTACCTGGGTAGAACGTATAGCGAAGTGAACCCGTGAAGATTCCGAGCCTTACCCCATCAAAGGTTACTTCCACTCGATCTCCCACCGTCTGGGCAGTCACTGCGGCCGGATGAAACTCCAGCAGAAATTGCCGTGTTCCCTGCGGATCAGCCGGTGGGAAGTCGAAGAATGCATCCCATCCACCACGGCGCTTTCCCGCGGAACATCGATAGTATGGTTTCGCCAGTTCAACGATATTGCGGCCATCCACTGAGATCGCCGTGATCAAAGGTTTCGTTGAGTCAAGCGAAAAGATCGTTTGCCAGTGTTGATTTGCGCTGTCATCCCAGGTGATGGTGAGCGACTGTGCCGAGGCCACTACCGCAATGGGCCCGTCCTTGACGGCGGACACGTTAGGGGTGATCGTTGTAGCGTAAGCAAAGGCCGATGAGCAGCCAAGCAGGAACAAAGTGGCAAATCGTTTCATCTGAAGTCCATTTCCAGCGATCCTTGGACACGCCGGGATCATCTTACAGAAAGCCGTCCTCCTGGACACTAGACTCGCGGTAGAAAAAGGAACCAGACTGAGCGCGCAAACGCAGACAGGCGATCAACCAACGCAACCGATCCGGTAAAAAGTAAAAGCCCCGCCAGTGTTACCTGGCAGGGCAAAGGTAATGCATCGTTAGAGTGATTCAGTGTTCGTAACAGCAATCGGAAAGCGTAGACAAGAGAGAAATGGCAGACCGCAATTGATTCATTTGAAGCAAACCACAAGTAAGACCAGTTCTTCTATTACAGCGATCCTCCTTGTTCCCCCATCGAGCCCATCCCCCGAAGGGACCGGTGAGGGTTTGGAGAATCGCTGCTTGAAAAGAGCATATCGTTTCTATGGGAATCCGCCATGCGCCTTGGGTAGCAACGGCGGAGAGTGTAGTTGTAGCCGAGTGCCTCACTGGTGTACCGGTCACGTTACCAAAAAACCCGGCCTCGATGAGGACTTTCGTCATCGAACGGGCATCTTGATAAACGGTAAGAGTCCAGGCACGCGCCGGCGATACTGCAGGAACTCTGCTCCGAACTGCGCCTCCAACAACCGATCTTCGATCCTCATCCGGATGAGAGTACCGGCAGAAAACACTGCGATAGATGCCAGCAGCAGCTTGAGCGGCGAAACGACTATGCCGGTTGCCAGCAGAACGCAGAACATCGATGTATAGATCGGATGGCGGATTACACGATACGGCCCGGCGCGCACCAGCGTGTGCGCCGGATCGATGGCCGCGTCAAACCTGAATTGGCGTCCTAACGATCGCGCCGCGGTCCACGATAGGAGACAGGCGAGTGCAAAAAAGCAAAGCGCAACGATTGTCCGCCAATCTTCCGGCGACTTTTCCCAGAAATGACTCTGCCAGAGTATCGAATAGCCCACGCACTGCATGAGTACACCCCCTCGAGCGCGTTTCTCAATCCTTACTGGAACGCGACGTTGGCTTCGAGTAAAGAAAAATGGTGTCACCCAGAGAGCGGTTCCAAACGCTAGCAGAACGTATGGGTACGCCTTCATCGTTGTTCACTCACGCGACGATCGAATTCGCCCGGGGCGTGACGACGTGTGCGGCAACGCCGATCTTGCTTTGTGTTGCTCGGCCCCGGTTGGCGACAAATTCAGCGAATATCCAGCAGGCTCCAATGGCTGTCAGATTGTAGACGGCCCCGCCCCACGCCTCCTGACTGTGCGGCCGGACAAAAACAGGAGGCACCTCTACAGCAGCCTCAAACAACAACAGCATCAACGCAAGCAACCTCGCGGCCAGGACGTCCCGAATTCCCGAATTCCCGAAACGATAGCACCACCTGCAAGCAGGAAAGCCATACCTGTGAACACGACCCAAAAAGTTGCAAGCGGAATCCAATGCGGAACAAAGCCTGCGTAGACATGAAGATTGATAAGGTGCCCTAAACCGATGAGGATGGGAGGCACCCCTAACATCCAACGGCCGGCAACCGCTTCGCGCTCTTGCCATGCACGCTGGCGGTCGCAATAGCCGCGTAGATGAACGCTGCCGGCGCGGCCAGGAGTGCCTTTGCACCGATTCCGCCCAAGCCAAAAATGACGACACCGATGCGAAAGCCAAACACATGAGTCATCACCAGGAACCGGGGAATCCAAAAGAACGCAAAGATAAGGTAGATGATTGCTGATGCCGCCGCTCCCATCCGTTCGCTGCGGCGCGACAAGATCGCTGTCCCGGCCGCGACCAGCCACACACCGGCGATATATGCGAGTACACGCTCGCCAGGAATGTGCTGGCCCATGGCTTTTATCGGTTGATGGGATGCTTCAAATGCTCCCCAGACAAGATCGAGGATCCCAGTGATAATCGTTGCCAAGCCATAGAACCAGATTCCGACTCGCATTTGTTCAGTCTCGCTTTTGCGTCTCCTTTTCCGGTACCAGGACTGATCATATTGGCTGCATTGGTACACGGAACAGAGCCATTTTCCACTAATATCGTTGGACCAATGGGAAGCGGATGCCGAAAACCGTCAGCTCGTTCGAACTCACTCTCAATAGCCGGCCGCACAATCAAACGCTAACCACCTGGCTGTACGCGGAGCTGCGACGTGCCATTCTTGAAGGCCGGCTTGGACCTGGCGTGAGGCTGCCGGCCTCCAGAGACTTCGCCAGCCAGTACGGGCTTTCGCGGGGAACCGTGGTCAGCTGTGCTCGAACGTTTGCAATCGGAAGGCTACGTATCTTGCCGCGTTGGATTAGGCACGTGGGTGAATCATATTGCGGCGCCCGCGCCAACCCGGCGGATGGCTTCGACTCCTCCTGCTTACATTCGTCGTGTCATCGCGGAATACGTACGGCCGAAACCCTTCGTCGACTTGCCTTTTACATCGGGTGTCCGGCCGTTTCGGGTGGGAAATCCGGACGTCGCCGAATTCCCGTCCGAGGTCTGGGGGCGGCTTGCGGCAGACCGCGCACGCAACTTCAGGTCATGGTTGAACACAGAGCCGGATGGGCGGGGATACCGGCCATTGCGCGAAGCGATTGCCGGTTATTTGCGCACGTCCCGCGGAGTGCGATGCACTTCGGAACAGATCGTGATCGTTTCTGGAATACAACAGGCGCTCGACCTGTTGGCACGCTTTCTCCTGAAGAGGCGCGATCCGGTATGGATGGAGGATCCTGGGTATTTCGGGGCCAGCATCGCGTTTAGCAATGTGGGGGCCAGGATGATCGGTGTGCCGGTAGACGAAGAAGGCTTGTCCGTCTCCGCTGGCACAAAAATGTGTCCGCATGCCAAGGGTGTTTATCTGACCCCGTCTCACCAGTTTCCGCTGGGTGTCACCATGTCCCTGGAACGCCGGATGGCCCTTCTCAACTGGGCTTCACGCTCCGGTGCTTTCGTGATTGAAGATGACTACGACAGCGAGTACCGGTTCGAAGGACAGCCGGTGCCTGCTTTGCAAAGTCTCGACAATCATGCAAACGTCATCGTCATCGGATCATTCAGCAAGACGTTGTTCCCGTCCTTGCGCGTGGGCTACGTGGTCTTGCCTCCGTCATTAGCAGATCATTTTCTAGCCTTCCGCTATCAAACAGATTTTCGCAATTCGACTTTCGACCAGGCGGTGCTCTGCGACTTCATCGTGGATGGCCATTTGGCTCGTCATCTCCGGCGCATGCGCAATCTGTACGCCGGACGCCTCGCAGCGCTGATCGAAGGCAGCAAGCAGCATCTAACTGGCTTGCTTGAGCTTTCCGACGTCAGGGCCGGTCTCTACACCATTGGCTTCCTCAAGAACGGGATGGCTTCGCGGCGAGCGGAAAGGCTGGCGGCGGACCAGGGAATCGAAGTTCTTGCCGTTGACCGGTTTACCCTGAGAGGTCCCGACCCGAAAGCATTGCTCATCGGCTTTGCCGGCTACGATGAGCCTGCGATTGGGGAAGGACTGGTTCGACTCGCAAAGGCGTTGGGCCTTCAGGAGCCCGCAGCTCTCAAAAGGAAAACTGGGTGACGAATTCTCGAGGGAGACAAGGAAATCTCAAATGAACGAAACGCCCGTGGTGCATGCGACCCTGGTTTTTGAACGAAGTGTCCCTGCGACGACAGAACAGGTCTTTGCCGCGTACGCCGACGTCGCAGAACGGCAGAAGTGGGGAGTTCCATCCGAAAAAACGGCCCTGATTTATGACAGGGCAGATTTTCGGGAAGGCGGCGAAGACGCATTTCGCTGCGGCTCTAAAGAAAACCCGAACATACATGGGGCTACTCACTACCTGGAGATCGTCCTCAACCGCAGGATCGTATCGAGTGAAACGATCACTATCGACGGCCGCCGCTTATGTGCCTCTCTCACCACTTTGGAACTCCATCCTGACAGCAATCATACGAAGCTGACGAATACGACGCAGCTCGTCTCCTTCGTTGGACAGGATATGGTGAAGGGACATGAGAACGGGACCAATGCTTCGCTCGATCATCTGGTTAAGTTCTTCTCGAAGAAAAGCAGCTAAGGGCAGGCGGCCTTTTTCCACAGCATCCTGGAGCCTGTCTTGCCAAGAACCTACTGCACAGCAGCAAGAACACTCGTCCGGGTAACTTGCCTGGCAAGACGTTGCGATGCCGCATGTTTCTGGTGCTTCTGCTGTGTTGCCTCGTGCACCTGCAAGTCTGGGCGATTCCGCAGCGAGCTCCAAGGAATCGTTCGGCACAGGAGGGAGCCCCGCGAGATACGTGAGCAGATCGTTGCTCTCGCGGAAAATGTTAGCCCCTTCATGTCTACCCTCAGTGGCTGCTACAAATATGCCAATGTGGCGTCCGGGGTTGAGCGCGATATAGGTGGTGTAGCCCGCGCCGCCACCCGTCTTCTCAATGATCGTGGCCGGATCATCCGCTGGGCTGAGGTGCACCCACCCCAGGCCGATGCCGTTGGGAATACCGGCGTGCGCCAAACCCTGCGTCCAGCGGAGTTCCGAGGCTTGGATGTAGGTTGCGGTTGCCGCCGGATCCTGATGCATCGGGGACGCCGGGCAGATCGAGAAGGTATTCGAGCCAACGCGTCATGTCGTTGGCCGTCGAATACATGCCCCCTGACCCCCCAGCCGCCGTCGTATCGCTACAGGGACCTTCATTCTTGGCTCCGATAAGGAGGCGAGCGCACTCGCCGGCAGTCGGATTCAGCGTCGTATCCCGCAGCCCAAGCGGTTTGGCGATCCGGTCGGCAAAGAGTTGCGCGTAGGGTTTGCCGGCAGCGGCTGATAAGGCGTCCGCTAGCAGGTCGAACCCGATGTTGGAATAGTGCGCGGCGGTTCCAGGAACGAAGCGCAGGCGATAGCCAGGGAGCCATTGCCAGCGAAAGTAATAGTCGGGAAATGTGAAATGGCCCGCGTCACCCGCCGGATAGGCGATCTCGCGCGGCAGGCCAGAGGTGTGCGTGGCCAGATCGCGCAGGGTGATGGGGCGGCCGCTCAGGCCGCGAACCGTCCGGACAGGAACGGTCACATTATGCGGCGCGAACTTTTGCAAGGGGTCGGAGAGGGATACGCGTCCGTCCGCGACCTCTTTTACCAGCAGGTCTGTCGTCATGATCTTTGACAGCGAGCACAATCGAACGAGGGAGTCAGCGGTGGGCTTCTGGTGGGAGCCAGGATGAGTCTGACCGTAGCTTTGCATCCACTTTTCATTGCCGCGGACAACTACGACCACCATTCCGGTCGAACCACTCCGGCGGAAGAGATCAGCAAGCACAGGGTCTGCGGATTGGAGCTGAGGCAGAGGTGCGGTCTCGGCTTGCACCCTATGCGCGAGGAAGGGCATCAAGAGGACGAGGCCTGCCAGCAAGGAAAGCCAGACCATCCGTCGATCTTTCAGAGAGCGGACCAGGCCCGCACGCAGAACAGGCGAAGTCCGCACGCCCGCAAACGCGGGTGCGAGCAATTTACACCTCTGCTGCACAATGGATGAAACCACAAAAGTCCCCAAAACCACCCCTTCTATATGAAAAACACGGTGTCGCCCGTAAGTCCAGAAGATTCCACCGGAAAGCCATGGCGATAGGTAACCCCTTAGCCCCGTAAAAGCGCCGGGTAACCGGCGAAAGCTGGTAACCGAACTCTATAATTTCGCTCAACCCGCCATGTCGCTTAGCCTGGATTCGGTCATAGAGATTCGAGGTGTCAACCCCTTTGTCGGGGTTAGTTCGTCGCAGGCGAACGCCCTCAAGCGGGGCTGGCGCAAACCCCTTCCGGTTCTGATATCCATCAACCGCGATTCCGCGACTGTCTGGCGAACCAATATGATGCCGGATGGCCATGGAGGCTTCTATCTCTACCTTCACGGCGCTATGCGAAAGGCGTCTGATACGAAGATCGGTGATCGGGTGCATGTGGCCATAGAATTCGACGCTGCGTATCGAAACGGTCCTCAACACGCCATGCCCAAATGGTTCAGGCAAGCGCTGGATGGCAATCTGCAGGCGAAGAGGAATTGGACTGCGCTCATCCCAAGCCGCAAGAAAGAGATGCTTCGCTACTTATCAAGATTGGTCTCCGCGGAGGCGCGCACCCGTAACCAGACCCAAGCCCTGCACGTTCTTTCTGGTCAGGACGGCCGATTTATGGGGCGCGCCTGGAAAAATGGCTCTTAGATCTACCACCAGCTGGATTCCGGGGGGGGACGGCCTAAAACAGAACAATCTGGCGGATGGCCTCCGCTTGCGCCAGCCGGTCGAAGCCGGTGTTCATCTCTTCCGGCCGCAGGCGGTGGGTCAGCAGGCGATCCACCGGCAAAAGACCGGCGCGATAGAGAGCTATGAAACGAGGAATATCTCGTGACGGAACCGACGAACCCATGAACGATCCTTTGACGGTGCGCTCTTCGACCACCAGGTTAAAAGCGGGCACACTCAACATGCGATCAGGGGCGGGCAGGCCGATGGTGATGGTGGTTCCCCCGCGGCGTGTCGCCGCATACGCTTGGGCGAGCACTTGCTCATTGCCAACGGATTCGATCGCGTATTGCACGCCGCCATGCGAGAGTTCGCGCACTGAGTCGATGGCCTTTATATCGCGTGCGTCTACACAATGGGTGGCGCCCAGTTCGCGGGCCAGCTCGAACTTGTGCGTAGCCACATCGACGGCAATCAGCGGATTGGCCCCGGCCGCGCGCGCTCCCAGCACAGCGGCCAATCCCACGCCTCCGAGCCCGAATATCGCAACGCTCTCACCGGCGGCGACTTTTGCCGTATTGACCACAGCGCCCACGCCGGTCATGACAGCACAACCGAATAAAGCCGCGGCCTCGGGCGCGAGTTCGCGATCGATGCGAACTGCTGAGCGCGCGGATACCACGGTGTATTCGGCAAATCCGGATACGCCGAGATGGTGCTGCAGCGTCACGCCCTGGGTATCGAGCCATCGCCTTCCGCCGCCGAGCAATGTGCCTGCGGCATTGGCCGCAGCTCCCGGCTCGCAAAGCGATGCACGGCCGCTCGCACAGGGCGAGCAACGCCCGCAGTTGGGCACGAAGGAGAAAACTACGCGATCCCCGACAGCAAAGCCCTGTACCTCGGCTCCGACCTCGACGATCTCGCCCGTGGCTTCGTGGCCCAGCACGATGGGCATCGGCCGGGGACGAGATCCGTTGATGACCGACAGATCGGAGTGGCACAAACCCGCCGCGAGCACGCGTACGCAAATCTCTCCTGTGCCCGGCGGTGCGAGCTCCACCGTTTCTATGGCCAAGGGATGGGAGACAGCATAGGGAGCCGGCTTTCCTACTTCACGCAGAACCGCTGCTTTGACCTTCATGGCTTAACCTCGCCCTGGAGCATTTAGGCCTCCAAGGAAATGCATTGCTGGACCAAATCATTATCTGCCCAAGTTGCTTGCACCGCTGCTCAGACGGACTTAATCTAGTCAGGCGATCAATGTCGAACCGGAGCGTGGACCCGCTTGTATCGAGCCCTCACTGTCGCTAGCCGTCTCGCTTTTGCGGTCCTGATTCCCGTTGCCACGGCGCAGACGCGTGGCGTTTTCGTTACCCCGATTCCCAATGTCCCGTTGCTCGCCGTAGTGAATACACAGAGCAGCGAAATCCTTCCGGACGGAACCATGTTGAACCGCAAGACACTGAGTGCGATCGCGCGCGACGGGCACGGACGAATTTTCAATGAACGCCGTCCGCTCATCCCGGTGTCGGAAACGGCGACGCCTCCAATCCTCTCCATCCATGTCTACGACCCGCAGACCAGGACGAACACGTTCATCGATCCGCAGAAGCGTGTCGCGTGGCAAAGCACGCTCAACAGGCCGCCCTCGGCTGTGCCGCCTGAGGTGGGCTCGATTCCAATTGCCGGCAGCACGCCGGCCAGCCCGTACATCAAAGAAGAGGACCTGGGGACGCGCAGGATGGAGGGCGTGGATGTTCATGGTATCCGCGATACGCAAACCATTCCCGCGGAGACCAACGGCGGCAAGGAAATTACGGTGGTCGACGAATACTGGTACTCCGAGGATCTGCGCCTGAACATGCTCGCCGTTCACAAAGATCCGCGCACCGGAGAACAAACCACGACTGTAACTCAGCTCAGCCGTAGCGAACCCGATCCCGCCATCTTCGAGATTCCGTCGGGCTATAAGGTCATCCACCGAGGGGCCCAGTAAATCGATGGAGCAGGCCATTCCATCGAAGACCGCGCTCCGTGTGGCCTTGCGCCGTGCGGCGCACCAGCTTCACGACTCGCCCGTGGTATTTGACGATCCGATGGCGGTTGCGCATCCTCGGTCCGACCTACGCTGAAGAACTGCGGCGGACCCCGCTGCGGGAAGACCGGCCCTTCTCGATCGCGCTTCGCGCCTTTCTCGTTGCCCGCAGCCGCTATGCCGAAGACAACCTGAGGAGGGCGGTCGAGCGTGGCGTCGAACAATACGTTTTGCTGGGCGCCGGACTTGATACCTTCGCCTACCGAAACTCGTACCCACAACTTCGCGTCTTTGAGGTAGACCACCCTGCTACCCAACAGTGGAAACGCGAGCTGCTGCAACGTAACCGCATCGCTATTCCGGAAAGCGTCCCCTACACGCCGGTCGATTTTGAACGCCAGTCACTCTCGGCGCAGCTTGGCGACACCGGTTTCAACCACCGCGCGCCTACCTTTTTCGCATGGCTGGGTGTCGTTCCGTACCTCACCCTGGAAGCCTTCCGCGGAACGCTCAGTTTTATCTCCACGCAACCTCCTGGAAGCGGCGTGACGTTGGACTATGGACAACCACGCGCTGTTCTTCCATTGCTCGAACAGCTTGCGCACGACTCGCTTGCCTCGCGGGTTGAAAAAGCAGGCGAGCCTTTCCGGCTCTTCTTTACGCCGGCCGAGATTGCTGCCGAGTTTTCGCGTTTCCACAGCCTTGAGGATCTTGGCGCCGCGGAGATTAACGCGCGCTATTTCAGTGGACGTACCGATCAACTCGCGGTCCGCGGAAGCGCCGGCCGTCTTTTCAGCGCGTGGCTATAGAGGCCATCGCGTGAGCGCCCCGCCACTACTCATATTTGAGGGACTCGACCGGATCCAGCTGCGCGGCGCGCGTGGCGGGAAGAGTGCCGAAGACGACGCCCACGATGGTCGCCGCGGCCAGCGCGATAATCGCGGACAGTCCTGAGATCGGAATGCGGTAGGAAGTGAAGAGCCGGACAGAATAGGGAACCGCCAGGCCCAGAATCGTCCCGATGATGCCGCCGCTCAGCGAAATGAAGACTGCCTCAATCAAAAACTGCAGCTTGATTTCGCGGTAGGTCGCCCCCAGCGCCTTACGAATGCCGATCTCCCGGATCCTGGCCCGCACATTGGCCAGCATGATGTTCATGATGCCGATACCGCCGACCGCGAGGGTGACCGACGATACCAGCATCAGGACCAGGGTCAGGGCATTCGCGATCGAGGCCGCCGTACTCAGCAATTCGGTCAGCGTCTGTGTCGTATAGACCGAGGTGCGTTGGTGGCGGGACTGGATGACGCTCAGGATCTGTTTGCTGGCCAGCTCCACATCGCCAGAGTCCCGAATGGAAAAGAAAAGCATCTTTATGTCATCGGTGCCGGTGAAGTAGCGCGCGACGGAGTAAGGGATCAGGATCGTCTGATCGGCAACCTCGGTTTCTCCCAAGGTATCCACCGCCTCTTTGAAAGTACCGATGACGGTGAACGGGATGCCCTTGATCTCAAAGGAGCGATTTACCGCCGCCAGCGGTGCCAAATCTTTGCCGTGCAAAGGCCTCGGTCACCACGGCGACCTTGGCATGGCTGGCATCGTCCTCCTCGTCGAAGAAACGCCCGGCGATCACAACCAGGTTGCGTACCTGCCTGTATTGGGGTGAGACGCCGAGCACGAGAATATCCTTCACCACGCCGTTGCCAAAGCTGATGCGGTCATGCGTCTGCAGCATGGGCGAGGAGTAGGCCACGGAAGGCACTTGCTCAAGGACGGCCGTTTCATCTTCCCGTTTCAGGTAGTCGTTGCGGAAATCGTGTTGAGCGTTCGATCCCGGCCCGCCGCCGGAATACTCCACTTCCACCATGTTGGTCCCAATGGCCTGGATCAGGCGGAGAATGTACTGTTTGCCGGTCAGGCCAATGGTAAAGACCAGGATGAGTGAGGCCGACCCGATGACCATGCCCAGCGAGGTAAGCATGACGCGCACCTTGTTGGTCCGAAAGCTGTCGATGGCCAGGCTCACGATCTCGCTCAGCACCATCGTTCGCTTGGCGCTGGCGAGCGTGCGTTCAAAGGACCTGCGGCTGGCGGTGCGGGCGGCTGTCATCTGGCTAGAACGATGCTAGACCCTTCTCACGAAAGACGTGTGGCTGGACCCGCGGCCCGACAGGTAGACGATAAGCTCGACCCCTGCTCCGGCGCTCATTCTTATGGTAAATGGCGTCCCGGGTGAGCCTGCCGCAGGCGATCTTGACGGCTCCAAAACGCCGGGGACCAATCCGGGGCAGGTTACAGGACGGATGCGAGGCATACGTCGTATGATTAGAAGCGCTGCTGCTCTCGCGGAGGGATGTGTGAGCGGTTGAAACAGGCGGTCTTGAAAACCGCTTTACCCGAAAGGGTAACGGGGGTTCGAATCCCTCTCCCTCCGCCATCCGACCTGTCCTCTAACGTCCAGAGAAATCCACTCCCCCGTCCGGCAGTCTGCAGTTTGATTCCTTACATGAGATTCGGTTATCGTGTCGGCACGTCATTCGGGATGGTGCGATGCCTGTCGGTCAGCGGTTCCCACAAAGCCCGGCGGGTGGTCGGCTTCTATCACTCGACGTTTTCCGCGGCATTGTCATCGCCGGGATGATTCTGGTCACAGACCCGGGAACCTACGCGCACACCTGGCATCAACTCCGTCACGCAGAGTGGAATGGCGCCACCGCAACGGACATGATCTTTCCCGCCTTCCTCTTCATGGTGGGTCTGGCTATACCATTCTCCATCGGTTCGCGCGCAGCGTTGGGCACAACCTCTACTAGCAGCGCCCTGCGGATCGTCCGTCGAAGCATTGCGCTCTTTCTCCTGGGCCTGGGTATCAATGGATTTCCGGACTATGTATGGAACACGCTTCGACTGCCGGGAATTCTCCAGCGCATCGCAGCCTGCTACGCGCTCTGCGCTTTTCTTTATCTTTCAGTCAGAGAACGCAGGCAGCGTGATCGCACTGTCGTTTTCGTCGCTGCGAGCGTATTTCTGCTGGCAGGCTATTGGGCGGTGCTGAAGCTCATTGAGGTGCCAGGCATCGGCCGCGGACACCTGAATTCATATGGGGCACTCCCGGCCGTCGTTGACCGGGCAGTCTTCGGGTCCAACCATCTCTGGCAGTGGGGTATCCGAACCGGCGGCAAGATCACCTACGATCCGGAAGGACTTCTCTCCACTTTCCCGGCTCTTGTTCCGACCCTCGTTGGAATGATCGCCGGGGATCGGGTCCGGCCTTCTCAGAGCGCATCTTCGGCCGGGATGCGCACCCTTTGGCTTAAGCTCTTCCTCTTAGGAGTTGGCCTGATTTTGATTGGGTTGGCGTTGAGCCCTTGGCTGCCACTCAACAAGTCGATTTTTACCAGCACGTTCTCTGTCTTGAGCACAGGCGTCAGCTTATGTGTCTTCAGCCTTCTCTTTGCATGTGTCGACGGCTACGGTTTGCGCCGAGGAATTACGCCGGCTCTTATCCTAGGCACGAACGCGATCCTTGCCTTTGTCGTCTCAAGCATCATTACAACGATGCTCGACCGGATTCACGTATCTGGGATGAATCTGCATGCGTATCTCTACCAGCATTTCTTCGCGCCTTGGCTGCCGCCAACTCTTGGCTCACATACCTATGCTGTGGCCATCGTGTTGCTGAACATAGTACTCATTTACCCGCTATATCGACGCCGGATTTTTCTAAGGCTCTGAAGAGCATACCTAGCCGATTACCAAACGCTCTTCATCGGCAGTGACATGTCCCCATGATTTGAGCAAGAGATGACAATGCACGGCAAGATTACGCTATCGCGGCTCTCGTTATCGGCCTACCAATGGCTTAGGAAAACTAAACGAGAGCTTTGACCCGCAGCTACATCAGGTCTTTGCTCGTACGGAGCACCAGAATGACCGCAGCTACGTCCACCGTTTCTCGCCCTTCCGTTAAGCTCTTCACCGAAGATCTTGATCTGGTGCCCACGATGATCCATGCGGCTGCTACCACAGCCATCAGTGTTCACCCGTTGCGGCGGAACATTGCCATCCTCGAGGGCTCAGGAGGGAACATCGCGGTTCTGAGCGGCGAAGATGGAAAGCTCCTCGTTGACGCCGGTTTCTCGGTGTCTCAGCCGAGAATATCTGCTGCGCTTGATTCCATCAGCGCGGACCCTATCCGGCATTTGATCAACAGCCACTGGCACTCCGATCACACAGATGGCAACCAATGGCTGCACTCCGCTGGCGCCACCATCACCGCGCACGAGAACACGAGGAAGCACCTTTCGGTGGTAACGCGGGTAGCGGGGTGGGACTGGGACTTTCCCGCTCGGCCAGCCGGTGCTCTGCCCACCAGCACATTCGATACCGGGCACGAGATGCATCTCAACCTTACGAACATCACCCTGCAGAAGTATGAACCGGCGCACACCGACAGCGACATTTCTGTGAACTTTGTGGAAGCCGACATTCTTCTGGTGGCCGATACCTGGTGGAATGGCGTCTACCCGTTCATTGACTACTCCACGGGCGGAAGCATCGACGGACAGATCCGCGCGGCCCAAGAGAATGTTGACGCGGTTGGGGCCAGCACCATCGTCGTTCCCGGTCACGGTCCGATAGGGAACAGGGCAGACCTGATCGAATTCCGCGACATGCTCGTGGCCATTCGCGATAAGGTCGCCAGCCTGAAGAGACAAGGAATGACCGTCTTCGAAGTGATTGCCGCCAAGCCAACCGCCGCCTTTGATGCCAAGTGGGGGCAGTTCCTAATTACCCCGTCAGCTTTCACCGGGCTGGTTTACCAGGGCGTTTGATCTACAAAGCATCAAAAGCCAGGGCCGCCTGAGTCGTGATCAGTATGCCGGCAAGAAGGAGGAGTTGGGTGGAGACAATTTATTACCCGTATAACGTGGATCTCGCTTGAGCGCCTTAACCCCGGACCGCGTCTGTTACAAGGTAATTACGTCATCAAGGGCTAAAGCGCATGAAGAAATTAGGACCTTTAGGGTTTACGGCTATTGGGGCAATCGCCGGGGCCGCGATTGCGATCGGGTTCCACGGCTTTGAACAAACCGTGGTGGTTCATGCACAGGAAGAGTTCACCACATTCGCCGGTTGCATCAGCGGCGTCCCCAAGTCCTGGGGAGACTTTAAGGGAGCTTCGTCCTACGGCCTCGCTTTTCAGGACGATAAGGGCACGGTGAGATTCGTACAGCATCCGGTCTGCGGTAGTGCTTTAAACGAGAATAGCGCCCCCGTTCCAAGCCTAGGGCTGGAGATTGTGCGAAGGTGATTAGCCAGGAGTGATCCCTGGCGCTAAGTGGCGAACCAAACTGTCCCGCGAGGCAGAAATAGGTTGCAAAGGGAGTCGCGACTGTGATGGGGTAAAGTGATCAGTATTTACCCTACTTATGGTGGATGAGGGGTTTGCCACTCCATCGCCCTGCGACCGGCGATGTAGCGACTGCATACGGCGCCAGCCATTGCGGCAGATGCTGCTTCTTCTGCTGGCGCTGAGCCCCTGTCTGCCTGCAGTGTCCGCGACCGTTCCCCTCTCCGAGTATCAGAAGCAGGACTGGCAGGTAGAGGACGGCCTGCCGCAAAGCGAGTTGCGCGCCATCACCCAGGTGCCTGGCGGCCGCCTGTTGATCGCCACCTACGGCGGAGTGGCGTCCTTTGATGGTCTCCGCTTTAGCCCAATCCATGTCGATGCAACCGACCCAGCCGCCAGCGAGGCCGTGAACTCGTTGCTGGTAAGTCGCCGCGGCGACCTTTGGATCGGTACAGACGACCGGGGGATCATCCGTCAGACCGGGGGCGCCGCAATCAACGTGAGCGAGCAGGCAGGGTTCCACCAGGAGCGTATTCGCGGCCTGTTCGAGGACTCGGCCGGTACGATCTGGGCAGCTACTCACGATGGAATTGAGCGAATCACTGTCCACGGCGCAACGCAATCTGTCGAGCTGCTCGATAGGCTCGGCCCGGTCTCGGGCGACATCACTACTCCATTTGCTGAAGACGGGCACGGTGGCATCTTTGTGCTCACCTCCGACGGAGTCTTTCATCTTACGGCGCGGGGCGTCCATATCCATGCCGTGGAACACCATGAGCTGCACCACAAGGCAACGGGGGATGCGGTTGCGATCTACTACGACCGCAATGGAGTGCTGTGGCTGGGCCTGCGCGACGGGCTGGTGCGCCTGAAACCCGCCGTAGGCAAGGCGGCCCGCACAGCAGGCGACGAGTATACGCAGGAAGTGGTGGCGGGATTCAAGAACGAGGTCACCGCGCTGGCGGGCGACTCCCAGGGAAATATGTGGGTCGGTACCAACAACGATGGGCTTTGCCGCGTCTCGGGTGCGCGGTTTTCCTGCTGGACAACCAAGGATGGCCTGGCCGGCAACAGTGTGCGCTCGCTGTATGAAGACGATGAGCGCAACCTCTGGGTTGGACTCAACAGCGGCGGATTGGCGCGGTGGCGCGTAGCGGCTCTGATTCCCCTGCGAGACGAGCCGCAAGCGCTGCGAGAGGTGCAGCCCGCAGCCCTTCTAGAGGACCATAGCGGAAATCTATGGATGGGAACCTGGGGTAACGGATTGTTTCGGCTTAAGCAGGGAAAGTTCCTACGAGTCCATCTGCCGGGAAACTCCGCGGCGATCCGCACCCTGGAGGAAGATGCTGCCGGGAATGTATGGATAGGTACCTGGTTCAACGGGCTGTTCCGCTACAACGGATCTGGCTTTCATCACGTCCTCCTGGGGCGTGAGTCGCTCACCGACGCCGTAAGTGCTCTGCTAAGCGACAAGCATGGTGGGTTCTGGGTAGGCACTTACACCGGACTGCTGCACTACGCGGACGGGGTTCCGGCAAAAGATAAAGGCGTACTCCTGCTAAAAGACAAACTCATCACCTGCTTGGCGCAGAGTGACGATGGGGCCATTTTGGTAGGCACGTCGGCCGGACTCTACCGCGTGCGGGGTGATGAGGTCCGCCCGGTGGAAGGGCTTTCTCATCCTTACGTGTTGTCCATCTCTATCGACAACGCGAGGAACGTGTGGGTGGGCACCAAGGGTGGAGGACTCGACTGGCTAAAGGGTGACAGAGCCTTTCACCTGAACACACTGAACAACATGGTGGACTACACCATTACTTCCGTGCTCGATGATGGCCAGGGATTTTTGTGGATGGGCACATCGCGCGGTATCGTCCGCGTCGAACGGAAACAACTGGAAGAACTGGCGCAACAGAAGCGGACCAGGTTGGATTACGTCCTGCTGGGCAAGGCAGACGGCATGCCCAGCAGCGAATGTCTTGGGGTAGCTCAGCCGCACTCCACCCGAACCAAGGATGGCAGCCTGTGGTTTTCGACGGCCAAGGGTCTGGTTCATACCAATCCTGAAGGGGTGGTGCTTCCGGCCGCTCATCCCGCCCAGCTGACCGGCATTTTATTGGGCAATGACAGCGTGGATGCGACCGACCAACTGGAGCTGTCTCCGGGCCTCGAGGATCTGGTCTTTCAGTTCAATTCACAAAATCTGGCGAATCCCGCGCACACTGAGTTTCGCTACAAGCTGGATGGGTACGACCGCGATTGGACGGTAACCCGCTCCCGGGCTGCACATTATCGCAAACTTCCTCCCGGCCACTACCAGTTCCTGGTGGACGCGCGCAATGCCGGCTCGGCGTGGAACGACAAGATAGCGAGTACAGCTGTTTATCAGCAGCCGTATTTCTACCAGGCGTGGTGGTTTTACGCGATCTTGTGTTTCCTCGCGGCGGCCGCTGCTGTGCGCTTGTTTCGTTGGAGATTGGCACGTGCCAAGGGAGAGCTCGGCGTGGTGCTGGAGGAGCGCAATCGAATCGCACGCGAATGGCACGACACACTGATGGCCGGCTTTGCCGCTATCTCGTGGCAGATGGAGACAACGGCGCGTCTGCTGGGCAGCGAGACGAGCCCCGCGGCGAAAGCATGTGAACTGGCCAGGAACATGGTTCGGCATTGCCAGACCGAGGCCCGCCGCATCCTGTGGGACCTGAGAGAGAACCAGGAGGCGACGGGGCCGCTCTCCAGCGCGTTGTCAAACGCGTTGACGCAATTGAGCGCCAAAGAGGGCGTCGACATGCGGTTGCAAGTGGAAGGCCAGGAGGTGGCGCTGGCTCCCGGTTGCGTCCATCATCTGGTCTGCATCGGGCAGGAGGCGGTGACCAATGCTCTCCGCCATGCCTTGCCGAACATGATCTCCGTCCACCTGCAATACCACGCGGACTGGCTAAGTCTATCTGTCAAGGACGACGGGTGCGGCTTTCGAGCATCGGACAAACTGGCCGCTCTCCACGGCCACTTTGGCATTCCCGTCATGGAGGAACGTGCTCGCAAGCTGGGTGGAAGCCTACGCGTAGAGACATCGGCCGGCAATGGCACCGAGATACTGGTCCATGTGCCCTTTCAAATGCAGCTGCAAGGAGGATGACGCAAATGGCTATCCGGGTGCTTCTGATCGAAGATCACTTCCTTGCGCGGATGGCATTGCGCTCCGTCCTGAGCGGGCACAGTGACATTGTGATTGTGGGCGAGGCAAGCGACGGAGCCGCCGGCATCGAACTCTACCGCAAATGTACGCCTGACGTCACTGTGATGGATCTCCGCTTGCCGGGCATGAACGGGTTCGATGCCATTGCCGCAATTCGTAAGCTATCCAAGGACAGCGAAGATCGTAGTCCTCAGCAACTACGAAGGTAGCGAGGATATCTATCGCGCCATCCGTAACGGCGCCATGGCCTATCTGACCAAAAACACCAGTGGGGAGGAGTTAGTCGAGGCCATCGTTGCCGCGCACAGAGGGCTGCGGTATTTGCCGCCCACAGCGCGCGACCGCCTCGCGGAGCGGACCTCCCTGGTTGAGCTAACTCCCCGTGAGCATGAAGTACTTACCTGCATCACGCGTGGGCAAAGCAACCGTGATATCGCCGAGCAATTGCATATCGCCGAGAAAACGGTGCGCATCCACGTGAGCAGCGTACTCGACAAAATGTGCGTCCGCGACCGCACGCAGGCGGCCATCTACGCCATCCAGCGCGGGCTGGTGCACCTGTAGTAGGATCCCTCCCTATGCTACTACGAAATTTCAGACTTCTCCAAATTAGGTTTTTCGACTCTATCCATCCGCCTCAACCGTGTGCCTAGCTGAGCCACCGCCCTAAAATTTGTCATCTCGAGAGTGCGCGAGAACCCGCTTAAAGCGACACAAGGCCTTAACCCCTGGACGGGTGCCCCAGGTTCGCACCAGCGTACCTGGGCCGAAAATGGTCTTTTTCGAATGCTTTTAGCTAGTTGTACAACCACATTATTTCTTCGAAGGAGGGGCTGTTGCGCCAGTTGCAGAAATCAATCGTAGGGGCTGCGCCCGTCGTTTTCAACCCAGGTACGCTGGTGCGAACCTGGGGCACCCATCCAGGGGTTAAGCCTTGTGTCGCTTTAAGCGGGTCTCGCGCACTCTCGAGATGACAAATTTTGAGCGTGATCTCTCACACGCATTCGTATTTGCGCCCTCCAGGCCCTTGCTCCGCAAATCGGACAGCACGGCGTCCGCTCATATAGGACATTTGTCCTATATGGGCACATGGCAACAGCCTGATGACAGCTTGTCGTTCATGTAGTCAGATACTTCCTAATCCTTGTTTCAAAAAGTGGCAGGCCAGCTGTTTTGACATACTCGCAGCGCTAAAGGTCTCCCGACGCTGCATAAATCATAAGTTTCCCACCGGCCGCAAGTTTGTTTGCGTCCCAACCTGAAGGGAGCTCAAGAGAATGAAACGTCTGTTTGTCCTCCGTACAGTGCTGATTACAGTTGCCGGTATCCTGGCGCTGGCTGCTTCGGTGCCTGCTCAAGTCGCAAATAATACCGCTGTGGTGGGAACGGTGCTCGATTCAAGCGGAAGCGCAGTGGCAGGGGCCAAGGTGACGGCGGTTGAGGAATCGACCGGAGTGTCATACCCAGGCACCACCAACGAGCAGGGCTACTACTCGATCAAGTTCATTCCTCCGGGCACCTACGACATCACCGTCGACCAGACAGGCTTTACCAAGTTGACCAAGACGGGCACAATCGTGCCCATCGATCAGGCGGTACGCACAGACTTTTCGCTCAAGGTGGGGTCTGAGACCCAGTCTGTGAGCGTCTCGGCATCCACGCCGCCGATTCCAACCGACGACGCGACGCTGGGCGAGACCTTCGACACCAAGGCGGTGCAGGATTTGCCGCTGATGGGGCACAACGCGCTGGAGGTTGCCGCCACTGCGTCCAACGTCACCATCGGACCCTCGTCAGGCTACAACAACGTGCCGCCGGGAGAGGACTTCATCGGCGCGGGTCAACGCGAGATCCAGAGCAGCATGACGCTTGACGGCGTTTCGATCATGAATAACCTGATCACCACCGCTCCGGCCCGGCCAAGCTCGGACATGATCTCTGAAGTGCAGATGCAGAGCGGGAATTACCCCGCGCAGTATGGTTCCTATCTCGGACTGCACGTCAACCTGGTAAGCAAATCGGGAAGCAACGATCTGCATGGGGCGGTCTACGACTACATTCAGAACACAGCCTTGAATGCGCACGATTTCTTCGATGCGCCCGGCAGTCCAAAGCTAATCAACCATTACAACCAATATGGGTTCGACCTGGGCGGCCCGGTCTATATTCCGAAAGCTGTACAACGGCCGGAACAAGACCTTCTTCTTCGGGTCCTGGGAAAAGCTCAACCAGATATCGCAGGCTACCGGAATTGCTTCTACGCTCACGGCGGCAGAGAGGACGGGAGATTTCTCCGCTGTCGGTGTACCAATCACTGACCCTTTTACCGGCCTTGCCTATCCTAACAACCAGATTCCAGCTTCCGAATTAAACAGTCCTTCGGGGATGATCTCGCAGAAGCTGGAGGCATATATGACGCTGCCAAATCTCAGCGGCGTGCAAAATAACCTGCAAAACAGCTTCCCCAACAACATCGTGATTACCCAGACCCTGGACCGCGTTGACGAAAACATCGGCGACAAGGACCGGCTCTATTTCCGTTATCACTGGCAGGACATTACGGTTGTCAACGGCTCCAACTTCCCCATCAACAACTCTTACGGACCGACGAACTCGCGAAACTACGCGATTGGTTATACGCATATCATCAAGCCGAACCTGGTGAATGATTTCCGCATCGGCCTGAATACAGTTCTCTCCAATAGTCTTGATTATTTCGCCGTGAACGGGCCAAAGGATGCGGGCACTGCACTCGGGATCCCGGGCTTTAATTCCGACACCGAGTACGGCAACCCCGGGATACCGTCGTTCTATGTCGACGTCCTGGGCAACAATAACGGTCCGACGCTGGGAAACACGACCGCCAACTGGTATCAGGACGATCGCACGATCGATGGTTACGACGAGGTGAGCTACACGCGCGGCCGCCACAATATCATGGCCGGCGCCGAGCTGCGAAAGCTCACCATCGGCCGTGAAGCGGCAAACGACGCGCGCGGCATCTTTAACTTCAATGGAACCCCCGGCAGCGCAGATACAGGCTACACCAGCACGGGCTATGGCGCGGCGGATTTTGTCTTGGGTCTGGCTCAGTCCTCCACTACTCCGGTTTTCCCCACCAAGGGATCGATCGGTGAATGGCGGGATGGATTCTTCGTGCTGGACAACTGGCAGGTATTGCCCAAGCTCACGTTGAATTATGGCCTGCGCTACGAACTGCCGACCGTGCCCTACAGCTTGAACGGCTACACCCGGATTTTGAATGCGGACGATACCGCCCTGATCCCGGCGTCCACCGCAACTACGCCGGCGACGTTTAAACCCACCCCGGGCTTCAAGTTCATCGACCCAACGCATAACGACTGGGCGCCCCGGCTTGGCTTCGCCTATCGGGCCACGGAGACGACCGTCATTCGGGGCGGCTTCGGCATCTACTGGAACGCCAACCAGCTGAATACCTACACCCTGACCACACAGAACTACCCGCTCTCTGCCTCCGTCGCCTACAACGGGCAGTCGACCAATCTTCTGACTTTCGTCAACCCCACTCCGGGCGCCGGCGCAGGTTCCCCCATGGCGGGCATTCCCGGGCACCTACGTGAACGCGGTCACCATGGGCCCCCACTTGCCGACCCAGGAGCTCTATCAGTGGAACCTTTCCTGGGGACAGGAACTGTGGAAAGGAGCCGGCATGGAGTTGCAGTACCTCGGGTCGCATGCCATCCATCTTGACCGCGACTTCTATAACAACTCGCCCCAGCCCGGTGGTCCCGTTGGAGACATCAATGACCGCCGCCCCAACCAGCTCTTCGGCAGGATCCGCACCATCCAGAACGACGAATATTCTCACTACAACGGTTTCACCGCGATTCTTCGCCAGCGTTTGACCCATGGTCTGTCCGGTCAGGCCAGCTACACCTGGTCGCATGATCTGGACATCTCGGATAACTCAAACAACGGCGGCACCACGATGGATCAGTACAACATCAACCTCGATTATGCGAGCTCGAACTGGGACATACGCAACCGCTTTGTCGCGATTGCCAACTACGAGCTGCCCAAGTTTGCGGACTCCAGCTATCTGATGAGAAACACGCTGGGCGGCTGGCAGCTAAACGCAATCGTGACCCTCCAGACCGGCCTGCCCTATAACGTCTACCTGGACAACGATCAGGCCAACGTCAGCCAGCCGAATGGAAACGTGCAACGCCCCGATTGGTTGCATCTGCCCTCTGCCACATGCGGCAGCCAAGTTTTACATCAACAACCCGACTGGCTCCTGCATCGATGGTTCGGCATTTGCCTATCCGGCGCAGTTTACCTTCGGCACGGGAAGACGAAATCCACTTTACGGCCCTGGTTTTGAGAATGTGAATGCATCGCTCTTCAAGGACTTCGGGATTTGGGAGCGGCTAAGGTTTCAATTCCGTGCCGAGGCTCAGAACGTCTTCAATCATCCCAACCTGTCCAACCCTAACTCGGACATGCAGGGTGGTTGGGACCCGAGTGATCCTACGACATGGGGAGATTTTGGCACCGTGACCAGCACGCAAAAGAACAGCTCGGGCAGCAGCGGGCGGCTGCTTCAGCTGGCTGGAAAGATAGTTTTCTAGCACGCATGGCCGATTGCGTTTCCCCACAGCCGCTGTGAATCACAGCGGCTGTGGGCCGGACTGTGCCTATAGTTCAAGGGATACCCTATCGTGGATTTCTTTTCTGCCGTTCGTAAGCAAGCTGTTTACGCCGGGCCGGCACGTTTGCCGAAGGTTCTCCTGTTGATTGCCCTTCTGCCTTCGCTCAGCGAGTCATGCTCAACAGTCCTATGATCTTGTGCTCAAGGGTGGCCACGTCATCGATCCCAGGAATGGGATCGACGCAGTGCGCGACGTGGCCATCAGGGACCACAAGATCGCCGAGGTTGCCGAGCACATTCAGGCCGGCCCGGGCGCGAAGGTGGTCGATGTTACCGGCCTCTATGTGACGCCTGGCCTGGTAGACATTCACGTACATGCATATGCGGGCACGGGCGAGCGCCACTCCTACGTGGGAGATCACGGCTTATACCCCGACGGGTTTACCCTGCGCAGCGGAGTGACGACAGCCGTGGACGCGGGCAGCTCGGGCTGGAAAAATTTCCCCGACTTCAAAGATAAAGTGATCGATCGCTCCATCACGCGCATCCTTGCCTTCATCAATATTGTCGGTAGCGGCATGCGGCCGAAGTATGAACAGAACCTGGACGAAATGGATGCCCAGGCAGCGGCAGCGCAGGCGCTCAAATATCCGCAGGTGATCGTGGGCATCAAGACGGCTCACTATGACGGCCCGGAATGGACTCCGGTGGAGCGTGCGGTGCAGGCGGGGACAATCGCCAACATCCCCGTGATGGTCGACTTCGGAACCTTTCGCCCGCAGCGGCCCTATGAAGAGTTGGTGTCGAGCAAACTGCGCCCGGGCGATATCTCTACCCACATGTACCTGGAGGATGTCCCGATGCTGGATGCCAATGGCAAGGTTCGGCCATATCTCTTCGCGGCCAGAAAGCGCGGCGTTATCTTTGACGTGGGTCACGGCGGCGGCAGCTTTCTATTCCGCCAGGCCGAGCCCGCCATGCGGCAAGGCTTTGTCCCGGACTCAATCTCCACCGATCTGCATAACGACAGCATGAATTCGGGCATGAAAGACATGCTGAATGTGATGTCGAAGTTTCTCAACCTGGGCGTTTCGCTCGATGATGTGATCCGCATGTCCACCTCCAACCCGGCGCATGAAATCAAACATGACGAGCTGGGCAATCTTTCCGTGGGTTCGGACGCGGATGTGGCCGTGCTGCATCTGGAGAAGGGAAACTTTGGGTTTGTGGATACCAACGGCGCACGCATGGCAGGCGACGAGAAGCTGACTTGCGAGCTGACGGTGCGTGACGGGCGGGTCGTATGGGACCTGAACGGCATTTCGCGCGAAGACTGGACGGGTCTGGGTCACTATGCGCGGCAGGGATCCCCAGTCTGGGACGGCACGATCATCGATCCATAACTGAAAGAGTTCAGCCCCAGCCACATTCGAGGCCAATTTGGCCTTCCGGTAAGGAAGTCGAATCCCGCAGATGGCATAATCTTGACAGGGTTTCAGGGCCTCATCCGTTGTCAAGGCGCCACCGTGCTGTGGTTAGGAACGGCCGATGCCCGCAGCTTGGAGGGTCATTTGCTGGCGGAGGCGCGGATGCATCGTTTTGTGTGGACAGCAGTGATCTGCTGTTTGGTTTGCACGTGCAGTCGCGCACAACAGACCCAAGACGGCAATTGCCGGATGCGCCAGCGGGCGGCCAAGCAACCGTCCCGCCGCCCACGAATCCGATACAGAGTAGCGTCGCCCTCTTTCAAGTGTTGCAGCAAAAATCGAGGGTGTTTCCTGACCTCGCGACCAATGTGGAGCCTTTCGGTACGTGGCAGAAGTTCAAGTTGGCGGCCAACAACAGCGTTTCGTTCTCCACGGTCGGCCAGGCATTGGTGGCCGCAGGCTTCAGTCAGGCGATCAATAGCGCTTCTGGGTATGGACAAGGGGTCGACGGCTACGCCAAGCGCTTTGGGGCCGACATGGCCCGCAGCGCTTCAGATAATCTATTCGGAACTTTCCTGATCGCGTCTGTCATGCACGAGGATCCGCGCTTTTATGTCAAGAAGGGGCTCTCGCTTAAGGAAACGCTTAAGTATGCTGGGCAAAGGTTGGTGTACACGCGCAGCGACTCGGGCGACAGAGTGATTAACTATGACGGGCTGCTGGGGCCCTTGGCGAGCGAAGGCCTGGCCAACACCTACTACCCCAAAACTAACCGGGGGGTCGGGAGTACTTTTGTCCGCTACTCATCCGATCAGGGTTGGAAGTTCGTTGGCAACGTCGTGCGCCAATATTGGCCGCGTATCAACAGGAAGCTGCGGATATTGCCCGACGCCCACCCGTAGAAGCGTCGAGCCAACAAGGGTGTGAGAACCAAGGGAAGAAACCGCAGATCCCTCCACTCCGCTACGCTCCGGTCGGGATGACAATTCTGTCGTGCCCGCAAGATCATCGCCGAGAAATCCATGACCCCTCAACAGAATTGTCATCCCGTCGATAAACCGAAAGGTGTTTTCAAGGGCGTAGAAATGCGTAGAGTTGCGGTGAGCAACTCGTTTGCCATGAGTTTGGAGACCTTGCGGCACGCGAGCCCTCTCAGGGAATCATTTTCAGTGGAAAAAGATCTTCCACCAGCCATCGATACGGACGAACGAAGCGTCCATGATTAACTTTACGAACATCGCGCCTATTGCGAGATGCGGGGGTGCCCATTCAACTGAACGGCTTTAGCTTTCGCCGCCACGGGATGACGCGGGCTGCCCCCGTTGAGAAGAACCTCCGGATAGGGCTTATTGGACTTCAGCATCCAGTAAAGCCGTACGGCTAATTTGCGAGCTGCTGCGACCTTGGCGATGCCTTTTAGCTTGTGGTGGCAGCGGTGTTGATACTCTTTGCGAAATCCCGGATCGTGGCGTACGGCAGACTGCGCCGACTCCACCAGCAGGGTGCGCAGAAAGACATTGCCTTGTTTGGAAATGCTTCCCAATCTTCGTTTGTTGCCCGAGGTGTGTTCTGAGGGGATCAGCCCGAGATAGCTGCTCACCTGTTTGCTGCGCTTAAATCGAGATACCTCGCCGATGGTGACGGCAAAGGCGAGTGCCGTGACGGGCCCAACTCCTGGCTGACTCATCAGCAGCACGGCCTGGGAATTGGCCTTAGCGGCTTGAGCGACGGCCTTGTCCAGTTGCTCGATCTGGGGCTCGACGACGGCCAGCAGTTGGAGCAAGTCCTTGCGCCGCTGCTGTGTCCACCCCTGCAGTGGAAGGCTCTGCAACAGAACTCGACCCTTCTCATTCCATAGCTGGCGTTTTTTCTGTACGCCCTGATTCAAGGCCAGATGTTGGAGCTCTGTCTTCAACCGGGTGCGCACACCGACCAGCTTATGGCGATGGGTGAGCAGCTGACGGATATCGCGTTGCTGTGCATCTGGCAGCCACAGGCGGGGGAAGCGCTGCTCCACCAGCAAGGTCAAAATATGGCCCGCATCTCGCTTGTCCGTCTTCTGCTTGCGAACGTAACTGGCCCGAATCTTGGCCGCATCCCCAACCCACAGGGTGTGGCCGCACTTGTCTACCAACAGCTCAAACCAGCGGGCATTCCCAGTCGCTTCCATACCAATCAGCGCCGGCGCTTCGAGCTCTCGGTAAAACTTCTCCGCCTCCCCACTGGCATGCATCAGCTTCTTCTCCTGGACCTCCTCTGTCTCTGTATCCAAAATCGCAATTTGTTGGTAGCTCGGGTGAAAATCACAGCCTACAATCTTCATAAGGCTCCTTTGCTCCCGCGCCCGACCAGGTCTCCAACCAAAGTCTATCGCCGGGGCCACTGGGGCCTTTCGGTTTATCCCAT
>CAWCAZ010000063.1:0-29766 GCA_963793525.1 uncultured Acidobacteriaceae bacterium | reverse complement strand
CCCGATCAGATCTGGAAAACCTCGAACTGCCGGAAGGGTCCATAGATCTGGCCTACAGCTCTCTCGCGCTGCATTACATCGAGAATCTGGACCGGCTGCTGGCGACGGTACACCGCGGACTCGTTCCCGGTGGTCAACTGGTCTTCTCGGTCGAGCATCCGATTTATACAGCGCCCACGAATCCGGGGTGGCTAGCCGATGCAGGCGGTCGAAAAACGTGGCCTATCCATAGCTACAGCGTAGAAGGCCCCCGCACCACGAACTGGCTTACCAAAGGAGTCATCAAGCAACATCGCAAGATCGGCACCACTCTGAATCTGCTTATCCAGCGCGGCTTCACCATCTGCTGTGTCGAGGAATGGGGGCCGACGGACAAACAAATCGAGACCAGGCCGGAGTTGGCCGAGGAACGCGAACGGCCGATGTTTTTATTGGTGGCGGCTCGCCGATAGAAGGCACGCCGGCGACAATGGCAAAAAGTAAGCTTACGCGCCTGCCTGGTGGCCCATCATTGGTAAGACGCCGTTATTCCGATGATTGTGTGTCAGGGAGCAATGCTGCTATCTCGTCCACCTGTTCACCACGCTGGATTGTGATCGCCTGGCGCCACATATGGATGTACGACTCATCCCGGTCGCCAAGGTCCTCCGCATCTTGCGCTTGAAACGTCTGCGTAATGACGTGTTTCACGTGCGGGTGCAAGAATGCCTGCAGGTGGTGGAGAGCGTTCCCGCGAGAATCGGCCATATCGACATTGTAGGCCTTTCACCGAGTTTGCTTCGGCCAAGCTGTCATTCTCGATTCGCCGGCATTGCTTCGAGACTGCCCGTGATCTGTCCGAACCCGGAAGATTGGAGCTTCTTCAACACGCCAGTCCGGCTCTATAAGCCGCTCTACCCATGCAAAGGCTTTCGCCAGACGCGGTCGTCGTCGACGCGGTCACCTAGCCTGAAGGTGCAATGTCCCACCTCGGAGAAACCATGACGGGTATAGAAACGCTTTGCGCGATCATTGTGATCGAATACGGTCAAATAGATTTCGGGCGCCCCTTCAGCGCGTGCTGCATCGATCGCCCAGCCTATAAGCCTCTCTGCCACTCCTCGCCCGTGCCACGGCGTGAGGACGTAGATCTGTCGCAACTCCATTGCCCCTGGTTGCGGCGCCGGGGCCGGGGCTACCAAGGCCGAGAGTTTGGCGTAGCCGATCGGCTGGTCGGCGATAGCTGCGACCCGCCAGCGAATGGAAGTATCGGCGAGATCGCGCTCCATCTTGCCACCCGGCCCATAGGCTTCCTCCAGAAATTGCGCGAATGGGGCTGGGTCATAGAGGTGCGCGAAAGCGTCGGAGAACGCCTGACGTGCCATTAATCCGAGGGCAGAGGCAAATCCTTGAGTCGGGCTAAAGAAGTGAATAGTCTCGTTCATTTTTCCGGCGAGCAACATTCATCCGCCATTACTATCTTCAGTTACCACAAGTCCCCCCTCTATTACTCAAGATCTGTAGCGGCGGCCGCCGAAGCCAGTATGCTCTCTTCAAGCCGCGATTCTCCAGGAACTCTTTCATCGATTCTTTCGGGGGAGGGACTTTATGAAATGGAACACGAAGGATCGCGGCTCACATTTCCTCTATTCCGCTTGCAATTAGTATTTCAGAAATGGCGCGGTACCCGAAACAAAACGGGAAGGGATCTGCAGAAACCCTACCTGGTGGTTAAATTCCATCCCGCGCCTCCATCCATCACGTCTCCGCAATCATCCGTCACACTCACCCAAGGCAACTAGCTGCTTCGAATCGGCTTCGCTGAACGCCACGCTGCAGCAACCAGGCACACAGTAATTACGGTAGAGAAAACGATAGGGATGATAAAGAAGTATCTCCAGCTCAAAACCGTGATTGCGGCAAAGCAGAGAGGGAGAGCCCACGCGACGCCGCGCATCGTCGCCAAAGTCTCTGCCGGGAGGCCGCCTAGTTGCCAGGCTAAGACCACCGCGAGTAGAAGAAACACGGTGCCAAAGAGCCCGAACCCAACGTAGAAATCCCAATAAGTCCGGCTAGAGCCCAGGACGTCGAAGTGAGTTGACCGCATTGAGCCAAGATCCACTCCCCATTTGGGATCGGACCAGGGAAAACCAGCTGTGTGGCCGACATCAAAAAGCAGCATAAGAACAGCGGCGATTCGATAAAGCACAGACGCTTTCATGTTTTGCCTCCAGACGTCGCCAGGGTTGTCAGCAATTTTATAATAAGCTCACTCTAGCTTCTATGTTGAGGCGATTGGAAGCACTTTCTCCATTCCGGTGAGCTTGAACAATTCCTGAACGCGAGGGTTCACGCCCGTAATGCTCAGTCGAATCCCTTTGGTCTGACAACGGAGGTAATGGCTGGCCAACATGCCGAGGCCGGTCGAATCCATATACGGAACTCCATTGAGGTCAAAGGTGTGCGCCAGTGGGGGCCCATCGCCCGGCGCCGATTCGAAAATGTTGCGAAAGGCATCAGGAGATAGGGAGCTATACATATCTCGCGTGGTCAACGGCCCGGAGAATCGAAACACCGTGCCGTGGGTTTCGCTTTTGCCGCGTTCGATGGTGAGTCTCGCGCTCTTCCAAATTTCAGGTTCGATCGTTGGCATGTATTTCCCTCCGTTGAGAGTAGCTATGTGCAGGCGTTCTTTGTTGGAGACGCCTGCCACATGTGAAAGCGCCTTAGCTAGGCTGGGCAACGATCCGAAGGTAAGGCTTGGGCGATTTCCAGCCACCGGGATATTTCTGTTTCGCTTCCTCGTCCGATACCGCGGGCACGATGATCACATCTTCGCCGTGCTTCCAGTTCACCGGTGTTGCGACCTTGTGTGCGGCCGTGAGCTGAATCGAATCGAGGACCCGCAAAACCTCGTCAAAGTTGCGTCCTGTGCTCATCGGGTAAACGAGCATCAGCTTGATCTTCTTGTCGGGGCCGATCAGGAACACGGTGCGCACCGTGGCATTGTTCGCCGCCGTGCGACCGTCGGATGTGGTTCCCGCATCCGCCGGCAGCATGTCATAGAGTTTTGCGACTTTGAGCTCCGGGTCGCCGATCATGGGGTAATTCACGCGGTGGCCTTGCGTCTCTTCGATGTCCGCTGCCCATTTTCCGTGACTGCTCACCGGGTCGACACTCAGCCCGATGATCTTGCAGTTTCGCTTCGCGAATTCGGGCTGCAGCCCAGCCATGTAGCCAAGTTCCGTGGTGCAAACCGGAGTGAAGTCCTTCGGGTGGGAAAACAGAATGGCCCAGCCATTGCCGATCCATTCGTGGAAGTTGATCGCGCCCTGGGTAGTCTCAGCGGAAAAATCAGGGGCTTCGTCATTAATTCGTATACTCATTCGTTGTCTCCTTTGGTGCTTGAAAGTTGGTAGTGCCAAACACTAGTGCGCGGTGCGAGCGGCGGCATCCCAGGCCGCGAGGCCACCGGCCATCTCGATCAAATGGGTGATTCCGTATTGATGCAGGATGCTGGCGGCAATCGAAGACCGGTAGCCGCCCGCGCAATGGACGATAATCCGGCGGTTGCGTGGGATTTCGGCGATGCGCTCCTGCAGTTGGTTGAGCGGCACATTGACGCTGCCATCAATGTGCCTGGCCGTCCATTCGCGCAGATTCCTGACATCCAGCAACAGAGGCGGATCGGCGCTCGCCATCTCTTCCGCCACCATGGCGGCGGTCATCCTCTCCGTCTGCCACACCAGGTCCGGTCTGCCGGCGAGCGCCTGCATGCCCCCCCGCAGATAGCCTTTGACGTGATCGAAGCCGATCCGGCCCAGACGCACGGTAGCTTCATGCTCGCGCCCGGGCTCAGCGATGATCGCGATGGGTTTGGCGCGATCAAGGAGCGTGCCGGCCCAGGTGGCGAACTGGCCGCCGAGTCCGATGTTGATGCTGCCGGCGAGATGCCCGTTGGCATATTCGGCGGCGTCACGGACGTCGATGATCTGAGCGCCCGCATCGCCCATCCGAAGCACCTCGGCGAGATCGACGGGATGGAGAACCTGCTCGAGATTCTTCTCCAGGGTTGTGTGCTCACGAGTATTGAGGATGGCGTCGTAGGTGAAGTACGGTGGAGCGTCGGGTTGGTCGGCCGTGACCAGGCGAATGAATTCCTCCTTTGACATCGGCTGCAGGGCATAATTCAAGCGCCGCTGATCTCCAAGGGAAGAGACGGTGTCCTTGGAAAGCTGTCTTGCCGCAAAGAGAGCCGGCGCCGTGCGCCGGGTAGACCAGTGTCTCGTCGCCGAGCGCCAGCAGTTTGTTATGGAGTGAGTCGTAGAGGTGTGCGCCCAGGTCGCTCGCCGTCCACCCGAGCGAAGCACGCAGGTCGGGCCGCCCAACATCGCCGATGAACAGCGTGTCGCCGGTAAGCACGGCGTAAGGTTTTGCCTGGTCTTTCTGGAGATCGAACACCAGGATCGAGATGGACTCGATGGTGTGTCCCGGGGTTTCGAGAACCTTTAAGCGCAGACCCGGGAAGTCGAGCGTATCGCCGTCCCGCATGGCTACGAAGGCGTATTCCGCCTTTGCGCGAGAACCCAGATGGATGGTCGCGCCGCAACGGTCGCGCAGTTCCAGATGGCCGGCGACGAAGTCGGCGTGGAAGTGGGTTAGGAAGACGTGGCGGATCTGAAGGCCGAATTGCTCGGCGTCGGCCAGGTACTGCTGAATGTCGCGCTGAGGATCGACGACGATCGCGGTCGAACTGGCCTCGTCTCCGAGCAGATAAGACGCGTGGGCCAGGCATCCCAGGTAGTACTGTTTCAGGATCATCTATCCTCCAGTGGAGCAAGCACCCTTTCTGATCAGTCAGTCCCGTGCGGAAAATGCCCTCAGCAAACCCTTCACCTCGAGTAGGTTGTCTTTGAGCACATATCCACATGCGCCTGCATGCCGTGCACTTTCGCGCATGGCGGCGTCGTCATAGTCGGAAACAAGAATAATCCTCGCTGCCGGATCCATCGCTCTGAGCTGCCTGCATGCTGCAATTCCATCCAGGTCCTTCATTCCGGTGTCCATAATCACGAGATCCGGCCGGCTGGCCGCATAGGCTACGGTTGCGCCCGAGCTATCGACGCACTCCTGGATCCAGATCCCAGGCGACGCCACCAACTGCCGGATCAAGCCACGGACGGCGCTATTCTGTTCAACCAGCAGGACCTTCATCGTCGTGGGATCACCATGGCTGGAACGTTAAGCTCTGCGCCGACAAAAGAAAATAGCGGTAAACACACAATTCGCCTGTGTGCTACCGCACGGTTTTTCTGGACTAATCAAGGCCAGATCCGTCCAATTTAGCGGATTGGTCGATCCGTTGCGTTGATTTTATTCGGCAAGCTGGTGCTGAGAGCCGGGATCGCGAAACCAGGCCGGGTCTCGAAAGTGTAGGGCGAACGGCACCACTTTCGCAGATAAGGTTGCGAGGCCCGTACGAAGGGCACGGCTTCAGCCGTGCCGCACAGGGGGAAATAAGACGGGCTTTGGCCCCTGAGGTACGCGTTTCCATGCTTCGGCCCGAACAGAGCCTAATCCTCGCAAAAACTGTACCTCAGCGGCTAAAGCCGTCCATGCACTGGAGCTTTATGGTACGGCTGAAGCCGTGCCCTTCGTACAAAGATCAGGCTGTCCAAGCCCAGTTTGGAGAGCTCTGAAAAAGCGGTTACGGGGGGGATCTGACGGTCGTGGGCTATAACTCGGATTTGTGCTGAAGCGCAAAGCGCAGCAGGCTATTGGTTCCCCGGAGGCCAAGCTTCTGGCAAATGTTAACCCGGTGGTTCTCGACGGTACGGTAATGAATGAAAAGTTCTGCGCCGATCTCTTTGCTGGATTTATTTTCGGCGATCATATGCAAAATCCTGCGTTCGGACGCCGTTAAGCCTTTGAGCCCCGGTTCACTTTCCAGCAAAGCCTGCGATCGGTTGCGGCGATGGAGAAGGTAAGCAACAAGCGGGTGGCTCACGTAAAACTGCCCCGCAGCAAGGGTGTGGATGGCTTCGGTAATTTCGATGAGTGCACTGTCCTTGAGGATGTAGCCCTTTACCCCTAGATCCATGGCGGCATGGAAGATAGCTTCCTCTTCATGGATGGTAAGAAAGACTACGTCGACCGGGATTTTTCTTTTGATGATTTCCCTCGCTACCGCGAAGCCGTCTTGTTTGGGCATATCGATATCGACGATTGCGATTTGGGTCCCGCTTAGCTCAATCTCCGAGAGCAACCCTTCTCCATCGCCTGCCTCCAGAACCACCTTTATCTTCGGATCGGCTTCAAGCACCTGGCGGAGGCCTTTGCGCAGAAGCGGGTGATCGTCGGCAATCGCAACACGCAGTTCATTGGCCATCGCGGATCCCGTTCGTATCGATGTCGATGTTGATTGTAGCGCCCTTCATGGGCGCCGATTGAATCTCTAATTTGCCGGCGAACAATTGCACCCGCTCGGAAATATTGACCAGTCCGAAGCCGCCCTTGCGCACCTCAGTACTAGCTCCGCCGGTCGAGAAGCCCTTGCCGTTATCGCTAACCGAGAGTTGAAGTCGAGTGCCACTGCGCCGCACAACAACGTTAGCTTCGCTGGCCCCTGCATGCTTCAGAATGTTACTGACACATTCCTGCGTAATCCGATAAAAGCCGATCTGAAACTCGGGTGTAAAGAGATCGTCGATGTCATCGATCGAAGCCGAAAATGTTGTTGGCGAAGCCTTGCCAACGCTCTCGATCATCGATCGCAGAGCCCTGGTCAGGCCTAAGCGGTCTAATTGATAAGGCCGCAAATCGTGAGAGATCTCGCGCACTTCAGCAATGGCCGAAGAGGCTTCCGTGCAAATCTCTTCCACTTGTTCCCGTTCGACCAGGTTCCCATTCAAATTTTGCAAGCGAAGAAGAGCCAGGTTCTTAATCACGACCAGCCGTTGGCCGATGCTGTCGTGTAATTCCGCAGCGATGCGTTTTCGTTCACGCTCTTGAGACGCCAACAGCTCTCGCGAAAAGGCTCGCTGTGTGGCTTGCCTCCTTTCCCACTGCGCGGCCCTTTGCCGCCATATCAAGTAAGACCAACGCGGCAATGCGTCAAAGCGCTCAACAGGCGGAACCACCATGTGCTATAGAACGGTGGCAAGCACCCGCACCGCCAGGCTTGCCCCTTCCAGATTCCAAATTCCGTCACTGTTCGCTGCGATCACGCGGAAGGTATAAGTGCCTGGAGGGATGCGCGAATAGTAAGCGGTTCGCCGGGCGCCGGCGTTGATCCAAGTGGGGTCTAAGCCATCCAGTCTGTAGCGAAAACGAATCTGTTGCGATTTGACCAGGCTCAGCGCGGTGTATTGAATCTCCAGATTCTCCTGCCCCGGCTTGATCTTCACGCCGGCGTGAAAATCCTTCGCATGTCCGTCCACGGTTAGATCTTCAATAACCACAGGGGGCGGCAGCCGATTGAATCTGACTGCTTTCGTATCGACCACCGCTAGTCCCTGCGTGGTTGGGAACCAGAGTTTGCCATCGTGGGCTTTGAAACCGGTGGGCTGGCCTTGACTGCTGCACTCGACGCTAAGCAGACCATCCCCTTTCCCGAAATGCGAGGAGGTGATGAGCGAAATGCGGCCAGCCGAGAAATCGTTCAGTTCCTGCTTCTTGATACGGTAGATGCCCAGGTGGCTGCTCAGCCACAGGAAGCCCTGGTCATCTTCCAGAATCTGAAATACTCCGTTGTTGAAGAGTCCGTCCTTCTCGGTATAGCGGGTGAAAGTTTTGCCGTCCAGCCTTGCCAACCCGGTATCGTAAGTCCCGATCCAGAGCACACCCACAGCATCTTCATGCAGCGCCGTGATATTCAAATCCGCGGCGGCGGGGAGCATGGAAAAGCGTCCGCCAGCCGAGCGGGCAAGGCCGCTCGCGGTTCCGATCCAGAGGGTGCCTCGGTGGTCTTCAAAGATCGTCTGAACGTACGGACTGTCACTCGCCAGGCCATCGGCACGTCCGAGTTGCGTCCAATGGCCCCCGTGAATCCGATACAAGCCCTTCTCACCACCTACCCACAGATCACCCGCCCGGTCTCGAAGGATGGCGTTGATGCGGCCCTCCGCGCCGGAGGGTTCTGATACCAGGTGCGAACCCTCACGCTTGGAGAGGCCATTCCATGTGCCGGCCCAGATCGTTCCGTCCCGATCCTCATAGATCGCGGATACGATGTTGTCCCAGGCCATTCGCTTGGATGCCTTATCTGCGTGGTAGAAATCCTCGTACTTGCCGTTGGTCAATCGGGAAAGCCCCAACCGGCTACCAAACCAAATACTGCCCGCGCGGTCTTGCAACACGGGTTCGACCACATTCCATTGCGAGCCATTGGGATGCTGATACATCGCGATCGCCTGCGGGTCCGCTCGATACAACCCTTCTTTCGCCGTACCGATCCACAGCGTTCCTTCGCGGTCTTCCAGCATTCTGTAGATAAATGGAGTCGAAAAACCGGACAGAGCAGTGGAATGTCCGTCTTTCCAAAGCCTGCTGTGTCCGGCTGGATTCGTAGCCCATAAGTTACCCAGGCGGTCCTTATACACGACGAAATCTTCGGCAGAAATGCCCGTGTACTGGCTTAGTACGCCGCCATCGACGCAATAGTAGACGTTTGGCGTGTCGGCCAGTTTGTACCAATACCTGTGTTGGGAATCTTCGATGCTCGATAAGATGCGCAGGTTTGCGGGATCCTTCAATGGGAAGGGAAGTGGGAAGTGCGACCAGTGCCCGTAAGCGAAACGCTGCCATCCATGCGTCTCCATGCGCCAGAGGCCGAACAAATACCCATCCGCGCCAATGTTGTAATTGGACGCCGTGAGGTAAGGGTTGAACGGTGAGCCAGGTTCCGGCGCCACACGGATCAAATGGCCGTTCTGCCATTTAGCGAGTCCGGGAGCGGTGAAGATCCAAACCGTTCCCTCCTCATCTTCATCGATCCGCACTACCGTGTTATTTGGCAGGCCATCCTTTACCGTGAGCGAAGTAAAGGCGCCGTTGCAATAGCGGATGACGCCGCCGGTCAATGTGCCGGCCCAGAGGCAGCCTTGCCGGTCTTCAACAGAGCGAAGAATGAGAAGCCGTTGGTAGTAAGGGCGGGGGTATTTTGCCCGATTAAAGACTCGAAAACGGAGCCCATCGAAGCGCACTAACCCGTCCAGCGTAGACATCCATAGATAGCCGTCGTGAGTCTGGAGTAATGCCTGGATGGAGTTTTGGGGAAGCCCGTTTTCCGTGGTCCAGGAGAAAAAGCGATAAGGTGCTGGGCCGGAGAAGCGATCACCAGAAAAAGCAATAGGTGCCGCGAACAACGCTGTTCGGCGCGCGAATCTTCGAAAGGTGCGGCACATACGCTTCGCTTTCTCTTTCAGCCTATGTGGGATTACACCCCTGCATTGAGCGCAGGCGGGTTTTTCCATTTAGCTTGGATTCGATTTTACCTAAGCATCATCGAGGACGATCGAAAGAACTGTAATGTCGTCTGCCTGCCCGAAATGAAGGGCAGCCTGGGCGATTGTACCGGCCGGCGAGGCGCTGATTCCGGCTGTTCGTTCGAAGCCGAAAAGCTCTTTGTTGCTTGTGGCCTCAGGAATTCCATCGGTGAGTAAGGTGAGGCGATCTCCTTGCGCCATTTGATAGGTCTCTTCGGCGAAGACTGCGCTCGGATCAAGGCCAAGTGGGAGAGCCGGCGAAGTCAACATTTCTTGACCATTACAATAAGGAGCGAGGTGACCGGCGTTGGCGAGAATTAAGTTGCCTGAAGAGGAAAGGCGGATGGCCAGGCAAGTAGTAAAGCCGGATCCTCTGCCAACGAGGCGACGGTTGAGCCCGGCGAGGATTTCTGCCGGTGAGCGAATTGTTTCGACAATCGATCTAAGAGCACCGACGAGCATGGAAACAGTCATTGCTGCCGGAAGTCCCTTCCCAGCGACGTCACCAATGACGATGACGGTATCACTCTGAGCGTTGGGGGTAGTGACGGGTAGCGAAAGTATCTGGTAGAAGTCGCCACCTACTTCCTGGGCTGGGTGATAGGCGATGGTGATATCCAGTCCGGGGATGGAGGGTAGCGTTTCAGGAATCAGAACCTGTTGGAGCGACCGGGCCGCCTCGAGGTCAGCCGAGTAGCGCTCTTCCTGAGCGCGGGAGCTGGCAAAGCGGCGGATCAAAAAGGCGAGCAGGGCAACGACGAAAATGAGCTGGACGAAGACTTGAAGCGGGACCGGAAATGGGGTTTCGAAAACGTTCCACTGATTAACGGAAGCCAAGACTCGCGACCACCAACCGAGTTGAAACATGAACAGGACCAAACCGCCGAGTATGCCCGTGCCATACAGCAATACAGTGGGCACAAAGAGCAAACGCGCGTCGCGGCTGCCGGCAAGAGCACGGCGAAAGAGCAGGACGAGAATAAAGGCCTCGATGGGCAGGTCGAAAAGAACGCGCAGACTGGTCGATGTTGCCGGTGAGGTGATCCGGAACAAATAGAGCAAGACGTTCAGAGGATCCAAGAGCGCTATGAGCAGCACACCGTACCACAGCAACGTTCGGCTCGCCTGCAGCACGCGCGAGAAAAATAAGAGGGAAGCGGCGAGCCCAAGAGCGCCAAAAACTTCGGCGAGAATATCGCCCAGGCCCATTGGAAAGTGCAGGATGAAACTGCTTACTGTAAGAGCAGCCTGTAACGCGCTGGCGAGTAGAAGCACGGCGAACCAGAGGTACTCTCGTTCTGATCGACGAAACAAGTACAGTCCAAGAACTGTAATGCTGATGACAGTGTCTAACACTCCGATGACGAAGAAGCTGACGACGCGAGTCGATCGCTCAGCTTCTAATGCCCGGAACTGGCGCTCTAATAAATCGGTTTGTCCTAATAGAGCGCCACTGTAACGCGGACCGCCGCCTAAATATGCTGCGAAAACAGGATGATGCCAAACGCGGATCGCCATTTGCAGCGGTGCGGCCCTTGGTGCCGGAGCGAGATGGTAGAGAGCCGTCTGGTTGAATTGCAAGGTTCCGTGAGGCGGCATGTGGCCGAATCCGCCAATTTTCTTACCATTCTCGAAAAGCTCGTAGTCCGTGAGAATGGAAGGCAAAACGATGGCCAAAGCCATTGCTTGAGAGGGAGGCTGTACGGTAAATCGATACCACGCGAAGCCATCCAGATTGCGATAACCCTGTTCCGTCCAGGGTCTGTCGGAGCGCAGAAGAGGCCACCCGGAGTCGTCGAAGTCTGGCGAAGCCCAGCGGGAATCGTCACCGGGATGGAAGCGCCACAGACCATCCAGGGAAATGACGGGCTCGCGGTCCGAAGAAGGCAGCGGCATTCGATGAGGCCGCTTTGACTTGCGTATCGGAGATGCCAGCCGGCTGGGAGAGGGCTGACGTGCCCCTCGAGAATGCGAGCACTATCAGCAGACCGACGAACTGTAGCCAGGTTCGTACCGGGAGCATCGACATGAGAGCGCCATGATACCGCACGATCTGTTTACTCAATGCATTTGCCGGACCCATCCAGGAAAATACGAGTAAAATTCCGTTGACGTTCTTTTGGGCCAAGTTGACGTGCTGGTCGTCGACGACGTCAGTTAGGGCACGGAGCTGCGCGTCCCTATATGTCTCGGCTCAAAAAACCGGGAATGAATAGAAAGCCGGCGAAGGCAAATATGGCAAGCATTTCGCTTCAAGTCAACGGCAAAGCGCACGTGATCAACGCCGCTCCGGACATTCCGCTGCTCTGGGTACTGCGCGACGTACTCCATCTGACGGGTACGAAGTTCGGCTGCGGTATCGCCATGTGCGGAGCGTGTACCGTCCTGGTGGATGGACATCCGATTCGGTCCTGCGTGACCCCGGCGGCCACTCTGGCAGGGAAGAGCATCACCACGATTGAAGGTCTCTCTAGCGACGTCAGCCATCCCGTCCAACAGGCCTGGTTAGAGGAAGACGTCCCGCAGTGCGGTTACTGCCAGTCGGGGCAAATTCTGACGACGGTCTCCCTGCTGGCGCGCACCCCGCAACCGACCGACGCTGATATCGATCGAGCACTCAACGGCAACATCTGTCGCTGCGGCACCTACAATCAGATCCGCGCGGCGATTTACCGCGCCGCCCACCTGCAGCGCCAGGTAACGGAAGTGCCCATCACTTACAAGCAAAGCGGACAAAGCACATGAGCGGCGAAACGATTCTGAAAATCGACGTGCTCAATCGCCGCGATGTGCTGCGCGGGCTGGGCGGGCTGCTGGTCGGCTTTGTGCTGCCGGGTGGGCGGAATGCTGAGGCACAGCGCTATGGCGCGCCGCTTCCGGTGATGCCAAACGCATACATTCATATCGATTCCGACAATGTCGTAACCTTTGTGATTACAAAGGTTGAGATGGGGCAAGGCACGGTAACATCGCTGTCCCAGATTCTGGCGGATGAACTCGATTGCGACTGGAATTGCGTTCGCACCGAGTTCGCTCCAGTCGATCCCTCGTGCTATGGCCCGATGCAGGGGGTTTTCGGCAGCACGAGTATCCGTACGCAGTGGATGCCGCTGCGCAAGGCCGGCGCGGCGACGCGTCAGATGCTGATGGAAGCTGCGGCGCAAAAGTGGAATATCGACGTGACGCAAGTGCGCACGGAGCAAGGCTTTGTGCTGGCGAACGGGCAGCGTATCAGCTATGGCAGTGTGGCAGAAGCCGCGGCGAAGTTGACCGTTCCGGCAAACATTCAGCTCAAAGACGCGAAGGATTTCAAGCTGATCGGCACGCCTGCGAAACGGCTGGATACGCGTGACAAGATTAGTGGTGCAACGAAGTTCGGCATCGATGCGGAAGTTCCGGGAATGCTTTACGCTACGCTCGCGCGCTGCCCGGTCTTTGGCGGCAAGGCGACAAGTTACGACGCAGGCAAAGCGAAGGCGGTCCCAGGCGTTCGTGAAGTTGTGCGAGTGTCAAACGGTATCGCTGTGGTGGCTGACAACACGTGGGCAGCGATACAAGGCCGCAAAGCTCTCAACGTCACCTGGGACGAAGGTCCGAATGCCATGCTGTCCAGCGCCGTCATTCGTTCGCGCATGGCAGAACAGGCCGAAACCCCGGGTGTTGCGGGCAGAACCGGGGGTGATGCCGCGGGTACTCTGGAACGGGCTGCGAAGCGCGTTGAAGCAGTATATGAGGCGCCTTACCTGGCCCACGCCTGCATGGAGCCGCTGAACTGCACGGCGAGCGTACGCCCTGACGGTTGCGAGATTTGGGTATCCACGCAAATGCAATCGGGCGCGCGGCAAGCGGCTGCACGCATCACCGATTTAGATCCTGCCCGCATCCAAGTGCATAGCATGTACATGGGCGGCGGATTCGGACGTCGAGGCGGCACCGATTTCATCTCCGAAGCCGTGGAAATTTCCAAGGCGATAGGAACTCCGGTGAAGCTGACGTGGATGCGTGAAGACGACATTCAAACAGGGCCATATCGGCCTGCTGCTTACGTGAAATTCACCGGATCACTTGATGTGCAAAGCTGGCCTGAAGCGTTTATGGCGCGAGTGGTCTGCCCTTCTTTCGGTCGCGGGGGCGAGGGACTCGATGGCACCGCAGTGGAGGGCATCAATGACTTGGAGTATCGTTTCCCACACTGCGCAATTGAGTTTCATCGAGCCGACGGCGCGGTTCCAACCTCGTATTGGCGCTCCGTTGGCTACTCGCAAAACACTTTCTTTGCGGAGTGTTTTCTAGACCAACTGGCAGCGGCCGGCGGAAAAGATCCCGTAGAAGTGCGCCGGCGCCTGCTGGCAGATTCGCCGCGAATGTTGGCGGTACTTAACCTGGTTGCAGAAAAGGCTAATTGGGGCAAGCCCGCACCGGGCCGTTACCAGGGCGTCGCGTTGGTAAACAACCTGGGCAGTTTCACCGCAGAGGTTGCAGATGTCTCCCTTGAAGGCGGGAAAGTGAAAGTGCATCGCGTGGTGTGCGCCATCGATTGCGGCCAGGTGGTGAACCCTGCGATCGTCAAGCAACAGGTAGAAGGCGGGATCGCCTATGGTCTAACGGCGGCACTGAAGGGCGCCATCACCATCGACAGAGGACGCGCTCAACAAGGGAATTTCAATACATACGACATGCTGCGGATCGGCGAAATGCCGAAGATCGATGTGCACATCGTGCGCAGTAGCGAAGCGCCCGGAGGTGTAGGTGAGGCGAGCGTGCCACCGATCGCACCGGCTATCGCGAACGCGATCTTTGCAGCCACACGACGTCCGGTTTGCAAGCTGCCCATTAAAGTTTCGGTATAACGCCTGTTTCGCCGCGCAGGCATCTCTTTACTGGCTAATCGGCAAAGGCATTCAGCGCAGTGCAAGCGAGTTAATCAACTGAACGCTAGTTGTAACAGTGGCCCAGGCCGGGAACAATCTCTCGACGAGATAGTTGTGACCCTCCACATCCAGATCGGCGCAACAATCTTTGACAACGATCAGGCGATAGTCTTCATCGCTCGCATGAAGGAGGGTGGAGAGGACAACCCCGCTGGTCGCAATCCCAAACAGAATCAGTGTGTCGATCTCCTTTGCCCGGAGAATCATCTCCAGGTCTGTGCCGGCAAAGGCGCTGATCCGATGTTTAGTGACGACAACGTCATCGGCTTGCGGAGCCACGGTTGGGTGAATTGTGCCAGCGGGTCCCAGGAAGAACTGCTGATGTTGAGACGACCTTTTGACGGCGCCGAAGAGCGGATTACGTGGCTGACTTCCGGCAGCCCGGGACGGAATCCGACCTGCACGTGAATTACACTCATCATCAGGTTCCTGGAGCATTCCAGATATTGTTCGCGGCCCGATTCGGCAAGGCAGGATCATCCTTTGCATAATTCGCCACGATCCCGGTCTGCAGATCCATGCTGAGCACAGCCGCTCGATTAGGCTCAAAAGTGAGTGAATCTCCCATTGGACACCTCAACTCTATTGTGCCCAAACCGTGTTCAGCTCTCCAACGTCTGCGATGAACCGGTCTTGTCGGAGCCGAGAGATCGCGGTTGATCTTGCCGCTATTCTGTAATCACTTTGTCGGCCCATTCCACGAGAGAAACAAAGATTGTGGGATTTCCGTACTTCGCTCCGTAGTTGCTGAGATCGGCCTCGGTTACGCCACGAGCCCGGGAGCAGGCGCCACAGGCATAAATCGGAATGTGCCTGGCCGCGAGTTTGTCCAGTGTCTCGGCCACCTTCGGCCAACCCACGGGCGTGACGGCCTCGGCCACAACTTTGCGCATCAGAACGACCGCTTCTCCAAGAAGAAAGATCTGCACCTCGTGGCCCGCCTCGGCGAGGGCGAGTCCGTGCGAAAACGGAAATGCCGCCTTGGTCGGATCGTCCGAGCCCCAGGCGCTTTTCATCATGATCTTGAGCGGCTTCCGGGTTTGACCTTGTACTTGCGCCTGCACCCCATCCGCCGCGGCCATCGCGAGGAGTGGTAAACCGTCTAGGCGGGAGAGAAAAAAACGACGAGGCTCCATAGAGTGCGCTCCTTATCAGAGGTTTGTTAGTTCCTGGCGAGTGCCCCACGGCGACCCCATGAATCGACGCAAACCGCTGGTGCGGAGAAGTTTCGCACCGGAGGCAAGTGGAAGTCCCCTGCAAAATCTCTTATTTATTTCGGAGGGGCCGACTTGTGCCTCTTATCAGGACCGCCCCGGAGCATAATAGCCGGATCTAGCCAGGATTGTCGCTCCTCGTAGTGAGCAGCGAAGTTTGACCCGGTGGAAGGATCCGTTTGGGGTTAGATTGGAAGGTTTGTAAACAAGCCGGTATTGATTTCGCTGATCGGCATCGATCGTCTGAACATCTTTTAATATTTGGTCGTCATTTGGATTGAGGAAAAGTCGGCCTCCACTTTTGGTCACCAGCTCGTTCAAAGTCCTCCCACCTTGAGAAGCTCCCCTGGAATTCCACTGATTAGTGAAAATGTAAATTGCCGTCCGCGTACGCTGGCACATGTCGATGACATCGTCGATGCGAGCATGGCTGGCGTTGTCGATTCCGTCAGTGAACAGCAAGATGAAGTTCCCAGTCACTGCACCTCGATCCGCATTCCATCGATCACGACAGGTCTTATAGAGCGAATCGAAGATCGCCGTACCTGAATTCTCGCCTCCGCGGCGTTCTGCAACCGACTGTATCCCTAGAGCAATCGCGTCCGGGCTATCGGTCCAATCCTGGGTCACAGTTGTTTCGGTATTGAAGCCAACTACAAATGCCTTGTCGGCCCCCCGCTTCAGCAAATGACTAACATAAAGATTTGCGATGGATGCATTGTGGTCTAAGTCGTCGAGCATGGATCCGCTCGTATCGAACAGAAAACCAGCGCGAATGGTCAGGTTCTGATAGGACTCCAATGAGAGGAATTTATTTTGGGGTTGTCCGTTATCCAGAAGCCGTAAATCACCTTGCGTCAGGTTGTCTATCGCCGAGCCTCCAGAGTCAGAGACGTGAAAAGTAATGCTCACCTCATTGACCGGCACAGTGAGCCTGTACGGGGTGTCTTGCCCGGGCGTCCCTTCGATCGCATGAGAGATCCCGGACACATATGCGTGCCACGATACGACCATTAAGCCCAGCAGGATTAGTCCGATACGCATGACACTACGGTCATGATATATGGGTTGGGAATGCAGAACGGCGTATAGGTAAATTGCCGACGGGTAAGGGGCTGCAACGAGTGTCGTGTTTGTAGTTTATGCTTCGACCATGAATCACACGGGGAATCAAGCGAGGCTTGTTCGGTCGCTCGCTGCTGTCTGTCTTGCTTTCACGTCTAGTGTGGCCATTGCGCAGGCTGCATCAAGCTGAGCCGCCTCTTCACACCAGGGGCCATGACATTCTCGATACCGCAGGTCATCGAGTGCGGCTGACTTCGGTCAATTGGTACGGCTTCGATCAGCAGGACTTTGTTGCTGGAGGTCTCGACCATGCTCCGCTGGCCACCATTGTGAAGGAGATTGCCGGCCTGGGTGTGAATTCCGTACGCCTGCCCTGGGCCAATGAGACGCTGGAGCGCAATCCCCTGGTGCCCGATTATGCGCTGAAAGCAAACCCACAGTTCAGAGGCAAACACGCCATGGAGGTTATGGACGCGGTCGTGCGCGCGCTGGCTGACGCCCATATTATGGTGATCCTCGATAACCATGTAAGCAGAGCGGACTGGTGCTGCAATGACTCCGATGGCAATGGCCTTTGGTACAACGCTGAATATCCAGAGTCCCAGTGGCTTACGGATTGGCAGACGATTGTCCGCCGGTACAAGAGTGAACGCTGGGTTGTGGGCGCAGACCTGCGCAACGAACTGCGTAACCACGCGGCTTGGGGTGGAACGGATCCCAAGCTTGACTGGCATGCCGCGGCGGAGCGCGGAGGCAACGCGGTGCTTGCAGCTAATCCACTCCTATTGATCATGGTGGAGGGCCCTGAGTACTCGACCAACTTCGTCGGTTTCGACAAACTTCCGGTACGACTCAACATCGCTGACCGATTGGTCTATTCGCCTCACGCATACAACATCGCCAATCATCGATTTGGGAGCTACGAGGAGTTGAAGCAGGCCTATGACGCACGCGCCGGATTTCTGCTGCATACGGAGCCGCGGTGTTCCCCTATGGGTAGGCGAGTTTGGGACCTGCCAAACACTCGATTGCGGAGCCAACTCGGATTGGTTCGTGATGTATATCCGCTACATGAAAGAAAATGACCTTGGCTGGAGTTATTGGGCGCTCAATGGCGCACAATCGAGCGGGGCGAGCCGCAAGTACGATTCCAGTGGAAGACTACGGGTTGCTGTCGCCTGACTACCAGCACATCGCAGCCCCCAAGCTCGTGGAACTGTTGCGGGCGGTCGAGAACTGAGGTGTCTTAGTGCACGTCGGCGTCGAAGGCGCCCGTCTCCACCGTGTTCGCGTGCTTCATCTGAATGAAGATGCGATAGCGTCCCGGCGAGGGGAAACCGTAAGGAAACTCGACGACCGGAGGGATGTTTTCTGCTGCGGCGTGCCCATCCATGTCCATGCCGGCCATCGCGCCGTTATCCGCCATCTCATCGGAGCCGCCATTGGCGAGCGTCATAGCTTGCATGGCGGCAGAGCCCTCAGGATGCGTGTGGGCGAACACCGTGCCGTCCGTTTTGACGAAAGCGGCGTGGCCGGCCATCCCAAGGTATGGCCGCACATCGGTGGCAGGCTGGCCCGCTGCGTCGAGCAGGCGGAAGCGAAAGCTATAGCCGGTATTAGCGCTCAGGCCCGCGGGGCGGTCCCAAACCATGGTGTAGCCGTCGGGTAGCTTGTAGGTTGTTCCCAGCTCACCCTGGGAGAGCGCAGGCGGTGCGCCCGAAGCGTCTTCGGATGCCAGCGGAGCGGGCGGCAGGTTGGGCGGTACGATCAGCTCCGCGGTAAGGGTTTCCGGGAAGCCGTTGGCATGAACAATGTCTGCGTAAAGCCGGTAGGTGCCCGCAGGCATCGCGGGCAGGGTCATCCGCAGATCGCCGGGTGAGACCATCGCCGGGTGCAGATGGAAGACAGCGTCCATCTCCGGCTGCCGAATGGCGTACAAGTGCATCAGGTGGCCGTGATCAGGCAGCAGGTCGTTGTTGGATCGCGCGCGGAAGGTGTGTCGCCCGTCGTTGTCGTAGCTGCCTATCTTCAGGTCGAGAGTATTGCCGTGAAGCATAGGGCTCAGGCTCAGCGGATGGTAGATGTCCGCGGCATAGGCGGCCGCTTCGACGTTCCACCACTTGTAACCGCCATAGACAAGCAGGCTGTGACGGCCAGGGTGATCAGGCCGGCGACGAGCGCCCGGCGGCGCGCGGATGGGCCGCCCACCACCCCAGGGCTGAGGCGCGATTGACCAACGGCGGCGGCAACAATGCCCACGATTCCGATCATCAGCAGAACGCCGAGCAGCGCGAGCATGATGCCCAGCGGGCGCTGCATGGGCAGAATGGAAAGCGGCATCGCGGGCACGGGAACACTGGCGTTGCTCTTACCCGACGCCCCATCGATATCGAAGTGCACCTCCCAGGAGCCGGGAGCCATCAGCCAAAGGGAGCCGGTAAAGAAGGCCGGATCTTCCGTCCGATGGCTTCATGGCGTCAGAGCTAGGCGGGTGTTTTGAGGCTTCGCCGGTGAGCGGGGTGGGGGTGATGCGGATGGAGCTAACCGCCGCGCCGGAGCTTCGGACCTCAATGGTGGCCACGCCCGGAATGACGTTGGGCGTCCGGATGGTAACGAAGAGCTTGTACGGGCCCGCGTTCACCTGCTCGTACACATCCTTGCTGCCGATGTGCGCGTGCGCCGGCAGCGCCAGGGCAAGAGAAAGAAGCAAGGCAATAAAGAGGCGCCACAGCTTCATCGCTGGACACCACGCATCCAGCGGCCGAACAGCAGGCCCAGCCAGGCGGAGATGGAAGCGTAGACAGCAGCGCGCAAGAGCCCGGCGTAGAGAACCAACCCCTGATCGGGATGAAAAAACTGCCGCAAGCGGTCGAAGCCGTCGGCGCGTGAGTTGTACTGGAAATAAATAGTGCCGAAGAAGCGGTTCTTGCTGGCATCGGAAAGCAGGAACTTGGCGAAGTTCCATTCGACTGCCGTGAGGATGGCGATGAAAAGCACGCCAGAAACCAGGGCAATCTGCCACGGTTTCCAGTTCTTCGTCCTTTGCCACAGCAGATCGAGCGCCAGCGCCGGAACCATGATGAGGACAGGGAACTTTGCCGGAACAAGATGCGTCACTGGATAGAACACCGGCCCGAGCTTGGGCTGAGCAGGGAAAAGCGGAAGGATCAGGATCTCGGCGATGACGAATACTGTATAAACGCCAGCCGTCGAAGTGGCCGCCCAGGGTGATCTCGAGGCCTGGGAGAGAAAGGCAAAGAAGAAGGGCAGACCGATCCCCATGGCAATGTAGGCAGCTGCCTGGTGCAACTTCACGTCCCAGGTGTACTCCTGCAGAAAGAACATCTGGCCAATGATCGCCAGGCCCCCGACATAAAGAAAGAGCAGTTGGAGGCGTGGAAATTCGGCTCGCATCTGCATCGGCGGCACGATTCATCGCCGCGAGAATGAGGAACATGACGCCAGTAGAAATGCCGCGCAGACCAAGAATGAGCAAGGCATGAGGCGGGCTGACGATCTTGACGTCGAGGCCGTAGGCGTTATGCCACCAGTTATCAAAAGGAGCCGAGGTGAGCATGGCGATGCCTCCCCAGCCGGCGAGGAAGACGCCCAGCGGGGCGCGCAGGCCAAAAACGCTCACCGACGCGGCCATGAGCTCAGAGTTCGGAGAAAAAGTGCACTTGACCACCAGCCAGGCGCAGATGATGGCGGCGACCACACCGCAGGCTTGGATAGCCATGTGCGCGGGGGTCCAAAAAGTATCGCGGCCGATCGACCGGTGCCAGGAGACATCCCAAGCGCCCCCGATGGAGGACGAGGTGATGGCCAGTACGCCGGCCCAGATGTACCAGGGGATGGTGAAGCGGGAGCGCGAAGACGGCCGGGTAATTGCCGGCTGTGGACATGCTTTCTCCAATGAGAAGTGCACAAGGTCATGATACGACGCGGCACATCGCCGGGTTCCCCTGGCGCTTTGACACAGTGTTTCCTTATTGATAATGTTCCCAGCGTGAAGGTGCTTTCTTTTGTGGCTCAGTTTGCCTCGGTTTGGCAGCTTCCAGGCTGACCGCGGCCCAGTTTCAAGCCCATGCCCAATCCACCGGCGCCGCGGAGTGGCCGACCGGCAGTTTCGACCAGCAGCGCGACGGCTGGCAGAGAAACGAAACCAAATTCACCGTCGACAACGCCAAGAATCATCCGCCTGCTTTGGAAGCTGAAGACCGATAACAAGACGATGGGCATGCAGTCGTTTCGCGAGCCGATCATCGTGGCCGGCGTGCATGCGGCGGGCGGCGCCAAGACGCTGGCCATCCTGGCAGGCAGCTCCGACGATGTCTATGCGGTCGATGCCGCGAGCGGCTCGCTGGTTTGGCAGAAGCACCTGAAGTGGTCTTCAGACAAGCCCGAAGAGCCGGGTCAGGGCGCGGGCTTTATTTGCAACAACGCGTTGACCGCAACCCCTGTGGTCACTCCGGCTGGAGCGGCGCAGCGCTTTGTCTATGTGCTCGGCAACGACGGCTACCTGCACACCCTGGATCTGGCGACCGGCGACGAAAAAGACGCGCCGATCCAGATGCTGCCGGCCCCTTACGGCAAAGCCTACGGCCTGAACCTGGTGAACAATGTGGTCTACACCGTGAGCGGGCAAGGCTGCCACGGTGTTCCCAATGAGCTGTACGCCGTCGATCTGGCCACCAAGAAGGCCTTTACTTCGACGCCACCACAGGGAGGAATCTTCGGCACCGCCGGTCCCGCGATCGGCAGCGATGGAACCATCTACTTTGAAACGGGAGATGGCGTCTACGACGTCGCAGCCGGCAAGCTATCCACCACCGTGCAGGCCTATACCTCTTCCAACGATAGCTTGACGCTCAAGGACTACTACACGCCGAGCAACCACGACTGGCTGACCAAGCGAGACCTGGATATGAACACCACGCCCGGTCGTCTTTCCCTACCAGGGGCGGGATCTGCTGGTTGGCTCAGGCAAAGAAGGCCGCTACTTCCTGATGGACAGCAAGTCCCTCGGGGGAGCGGACCACGAGACTCCTCTGTATCGCAGCCCGCTGGTTTCCAATAAGAACGTGAATTTTCAGACCGAAGGCACCTGGGGTAGTTTTGCCAGTTGGGAGAGCAAGGATGGCACCCGCTGGGTGCTGGCGCCCATTGGCGGCCCGGTGGCGGTGGACTTTCCCGTTCAGCTATGGCCCGACGCCCAATGGCGGCGTCATCGCGATGAAGTTGACGGACACCGCGGGAAAGATGGAGCTGACGCCCGCCTGGCTTTCGCGCGACATGATGACCGCCGAGCCTCCCGTGGTCGCGAACGGCGTCGTCTTTGTGCTCGCGGCCGGTGAGTTCACCGCCCAGGCGAACGATGTCGCGGCGGGCTGTATCAGCTGCGAAGACGCGGATCAAGCATTCGATTCCAGCCAAGCTCTATGCGCTCGACGCAATTACCGGCAAGGAACTCTACTCGAGCGGAGACCAGGTGGCTTCGTTCCTGCACCAGGCCGGCATCGCCGTCGCGGGGGGCCGGGTGATCTTTGGCACCTTCGACGGGACCATTTACTGCTTTGGCCTGGAGTAAACTACTCCGGATGAGAATCTCGGAGACATTGATGTGGAACGTATTCGATGCGTAGATTGCTCGCCATGCCCGATGGCCCTTGTTTTGCAGGCGCCATGTTGGTGTCAGCGTGTAGCCCACGCGCAAGGCGCCCCGCGTGGGTTCTGGCCCGTAGCCGATGGCGATCGCGGCGCACAACTACTGGCAGAAGGCCGAGACGACATCAGCACCGAGACGGTCGCAAAAAGACTTCAAGTTTCTCTGGAAGCTCAAGCTGGGCAGTGGGCGGCAAAGCATCCTCCTTCAGTGAGCCGCTTCTCTTTCCCGGCCTGATTACCGGCCGGGGCTTTAAAGACTTGGCGTTTCTGGGCGACGCCAACACCTTGTACGCTGTGGATTCCGAACTGGGAGAGCTGGTTTGGCAGAAGGACTTCAAGGTTGCGCACCGGCATGCGGTGGGGCGAATATCCAGGTTCTGACCGAGGCGCCGCAGGTCATTCATTTCGGTGGGCCCAAGCCGGCCACCCATCGACCAGCGACGCCACCTGCCTCCTACTGAGCCGCTGGCTCCGCTCGGCAGCGTCGTTTGGGCGGCCCCGCAGGGGGTGGATATTTCGGCTTGAGGGGAGTCTATGTTCTGACCGGCGATGGCTACATGCATGAACAGATCATGGCCACCGGCCTCGACTTTGCGCCGCCAGTGAAGTTTTTCCCCGCGCCGGGGGGCAGCTCCTTCGGGCTGAACATGAACGACAAGTTGGTGTATACCGCCGCTAGGCTCCGGGTGCAGGAATATTGCCGACGCGATTTGGTCCATCGACCTGAACACGCCGGACTACGCCGTGAGCAGCTATAAAGCCCAGAAGCTGAGCCTGGCTGGTTTGACCGGGCCGGCCATCGGGCCGCGACGGCACCGCGTATATCGTCACCGGGAGCGGTGCGGATGATCCGGCCGCGGGCGTCCATGCCAACAGCGTCGTGGCGCTGAACGAAAAAGACCTGAAGGTGAAGGACTGGTATACCCCTGCCGCGCGGGAAAAGCAAGATACTCATGCCACCCCGGTAGTCCTTACTACTGAAGGATAAGGAACTGATTGCCGCTCCCGGCAAAGACGGCAGTCTCGTCTTACTGGACAGCACATCGTTAGGCGGATCGCGATCATCACACGGCCCTGGCGCAGACGGATCCCGTGGCAAAGCCGGCAAAACGCGGCGCCTGGGAGAGCCTGGCCACCTGGCAGGATAAAGCGGGCGCCGCCTGGGTGTTTGCGTCGATCGCCGGACCGGTGTTGCCGAGTGCGAAATTTGCCAGCACCAATGGCGCTGCGCCGCATGGCAGCATCGTGGCCTTCAAGGTGGAAGACAAAGACGGGCATCCGGTGCTGACGCCGATCTGGATCTCTCGCGATCTCAAGAATCCGGCGCCCCCGGCGATCGCCAACGGCGTTGTCTTTGCTCTCGATGGAGGGCAGTGCCTCCACCCATGCCACGCTCTACGCTCTCGATGCCGCTACCGGCAAGGAACTCTACTCGAGCGGAGACGCGATCGGAAGCTATACGCACCTGGCCGGCATGTCTGTTGGCGACGGCCACGTATTCTTCACCACCCACGACAACACGCTCTACTCCTTCGGCATTCCGCTGGAGCACTAGTAGTCGCGATAAAGGGGAGTCAATGCCGACCAGAGCCCAGATAAAAGAAGCCGTCGACGCCGGCGCAGGCATATTGCGATTGCAACCCTGCTGGGTGCCGCGATCGTTCATGATTCCCGGACGCAGGTTGAAGCTGCACCCGGACGATCTCTACGCCTTCGGCGGACACCGCGGCGGCATCAACGAGCGCTGGTTCTCTTCGACCACCAAGGCATCGAACGGACCGGATACTCTGCCCGATGAGGGGCTCAGTTACGTGCGGCCCAAGAGCGGCGGCAAATTTCTGTTGAAAGAAGCGGTTGAGGTTGCCGGAGACCTGTTGCTGGGCGCCGACGTGATGGAGCGCGAGGGCGGATGGAACCTGCTGTGCAAGTTCTTTGACAACATGGGCCCGATTCCGCACCACATGCACCAGAGCGACGAGTTCGCCAAGCTCGTGGGGCACAAGGGAAAGCCGGAAGCCTATTACTTCCCTCCGCAATACAACCAGATACAGAACAATTTTCCCCACACCTACATGGGCCTCGAGCCGGGCACGACCAAGGAAGACATTCGGCGCTGCCTGGAAAAATGGAATCAGGGCGACAACGGAATTCTTTTCCACGCGCGCGCCTATCGTCTGGAGCCGGGCGCAGGATGGCAGATCGACCCCGGCATTCTGCATGCTCCGGGATCGCTGGTGACCTACGAGCCGCAGGTGAACAGCGATGTGTTTGCCATGTTCCAGTCCGAGGTGGAAGGACGCATCGTCGGTTGGGACCTGCTGACCAAGGACGTCCCCGACGAGCATAAGAAGATCTCGACTTCCTGATCAGCATGCTCGATTGGGAGGCTAATGTGAATCCCCGCTTTGGGGAGAGCAACAAGACCTTTCCCGCGGCCGGTGAATCCGGTCGAATCAGATGAATGCGGAGGGCTACGTCGAGAAGTGGATTACCTACGGCACGCCCTACTACTCGGCCAAGGAATTGACGATCCTGCCCAAGCGGAGCGGCGACCATCAAGGATAGCGCGGCCTACGGGGTGATTGTGACCCAGGGCTACGGGACGATGGGCAGGCAGGCGGTTTCGACTCCCTCCATGATTCGTTTCGGAGAGATGACGGAGGACGAGGTATTCGTCACTGCGGATGTTGCGAAGGAAGGGGTGCGCATCGAGAACCCCAGCGCATCCGACCCGCTGGTTATGCTCAAGCATTTCGGGCCCGGCAATCCGGATGCAAAACCGCTGATTAAGAAATAAGCTAGAGGAATCATGAGTATACCCAGTCAGCACAAACACCCGGCAATTCACAACGCCATGTGGCCAGGCCTGGTCGGCAAGGGACCGGACTCCGAACCGTTCATCGATCTTGAGACCATGCTCGACCTGACCGCGCAAGGCGGAGGTGGATGGCATCCGCTTCGATGGCGTCGATCTGTTTTTGTCGTTGCCGCACATCAGACATTGACTCCACCGATGACGATCTGAAGCGGCTTGCCGACAGTATTGCCAAGCGCAATCTTGTCGTGGGCTCGCTGGTCGCGCCGGTGTGGCCGCCGACAGGCGGCGGCTCGGCCATGGGCTCTGAGGAGGAGCGGAAAGCAGTTTCTGACCCAGGTGAAGAAGGCCTGCGGCATCGGCAAGAAGCTGCGCGAGCTTGGCATTCGCCGCTACGGGGTGATTCGCATCGATTCCGCTGCCTCGCCGGCGGACTGGGCCAAGGATCCCGCGGGCAACACCAAGCTCATCGCGCAGACGTTTCGCGAGGCCTGCATCATCGCGGAAGGCTACGGGGAGCGGCTCGCCGCCGAGGGCGAGATCTGCTGGGGTGGCATGCATAGCTGGAAGCGCATGGTCGAATTGCTGGAGATGGTGAACCGGCCCAAGACCCTAGGCTTTCAGGCGGACATGGCGCATTCGCTCCTGTACACGCTGGGGTACAACGCTGCAGGAAGATCGCCTGCTGCCGGAGAACTTCGATTGGTCGCAGCAGGAGGTCCTGATGGAGGCCCTGCGGAAAGTGACGCATGCGCTGCGGCCCTGGACGATCGACTTTCATGTGGCGCAGAACGACGGCACCGTGAGCGGCTCGGGTTCGCACGACTAAGACCGGACGCCACTGCGTGGTCGGCGATCCGAAGGGCAAGATGGATATCGTCGCTGTCGCCGGCCTGTGGATGCGCGATGAGACGGGAAAACCGACCCGGGCCTATGAGCACATCTGCTGGGATGGTTGCATGTTCCCTAACGCAACCATGATGGCGCCGAAGACCTGGAAAGACATACTGGGAACGCTGATCGCCGTGCGCAACGCCCACGGCTGGGACTAGCTCCGCTTTTTCTGTCGGAGCACAAAATTGTGGGTGGCCCCATTCAAGCCCTTTTGGGGGCTTGAGTGGGATACAACGAATCTTTCGGGGAAGTTTTCGAAGGGCCTACGATGGCACGGAAGAATCTGAATGTCGGCCTGGTCGGATATGGTTTCATGGGGCGCACGCACTCCAACGCGTTTCTGCAGGCGCCGCGCTTTTTTGATGTGCCCTACCAGCCGGTACTGAAGGCCGTTTGCGCGCGCAATGCGGAGCGCGTGAAAGGCTTCGCGGAAAACTGGGGCTACGAATCCGTGGAGACCGATTGGCGCGCGCTGGTCGAGCGCAAAGATATCGACCTGATCGATATCGCCAGCCCCAACGACACCCACGCGGAGATCGCCATTGCCGCCGCGAAGGCAGGCAAGATGGTGATGTGCGAGAAGCCGCTGGGACGCACCGGGGCGGAAGCGAAAGCCATGACGGACGCAGTCGAGGCCGCCAACGTTCCCAACATGGTCTGGTACAACTATCGCCGCGTTCCGGCGGTTGCCCTGCTGAAGCAGCTGCTGGATGAAGGACGCTTCGGGCGTATCTTCCACTACCGCTCGAATTTCCTGCAGGATTGGACCATCTCGAGCGACCTGCCGCAGGGCGGTGAGGGGCTGTGGCGCCTGGACGTTTCCGTCGCCGGCAGCGGCGTCACCGGTGACTTGCTGGCCCACAACATCGATATGGCCTTGTGGCTGAACGGGCCCATCGTGGAAGTGACGGCCATGACGGAGACGTTCATCAAAGAACGCAAGCACAACCTCACCGGCAAAGTTGAGCCGGTGGGGATCGATGATGCGTCTGCATTCCTATGCCGCTTTGCCAATGGATCGATGGCTATTTTTGAGGCCACGCGGTATGCTCGCGGTCACAAGGCGCTCTTTACCCTGGAGGTGAATGGTGAGAAGGCCTCTGCCGGTTGGGATCTCCATGACCTGCACCGGCTGGAGTATTTCGATCATCGCGATGAAGGCCGGCTGCGGGGATGGAAGAGCGTGCACATCACCGACGGCGATCATCCCTACATGAAGAACTGGTGGGTACCCGGACTGCAAATCGGCTAGGAGCATACGTTCATTCACCAGGTAGCGGATTTTCTGCAGGGGACCGGCAAAGGGGAAAAAGTGGCGCCGACGTTCGCTGACGGCACGGCCACGGATTACGTAACCGATGCAGTGTTGAAATCGGCCAAGACCAGGCAATGGGAAAAGGTTGTTGGAGTGTGAGGAGGAAGTATGGTGTCCGGATCTTTGAGACCGCCCATCTGCTTTGATCTGTTTGTTAGTGATGTATCCACTTCCCGGATACCAGGTCGCTGCCCAGCAGGCTCCGGCCCATCATGCTGGCGGCGGCTTCACGCAACCGGAACCGATCGACTTCAACGATCACAATGGATTCACGCAGATCTTTGATGGCAAGACTTTGAACGGATGGGATGGATCCCCGGAAATATGGCACGTCGAGGATGGCGCCCTGGTGGCCGAATCCAGCCCCGAGCATCCTTCGGGGACGACGAACATTATCTGGCGTGGAGGACAGCCGGCCAACTTCGACCTGAGAGTGGAGATGAAGCTTGAGGGCACGGGCGCTAATGGCGGGATCCAATATCGCAGCCTCAACGTTCCGCCGACACCACAGCAGCTGAAGAACCCGCTGGCGCAGAAATTTGCCAAGTGGAATATGAAGGGCTATCAGGCCGATTTCGATTATGGCAATAAGTACACCGGCCAACTCTACGAGCAGACTAGCCCGCGCGGGATTGTCGCATGGCGAGGCCAGATGGTCGAGACCGATCAGGGCAAGAAGCCGCGTCTGCTGGCGACGCTGGGCAGTTCCGACGATCTCAAAGCCTTTATCAAGATTGGCGATTGGAATCAGTTTGAGGTGATCGCCGATGGAAACACCTTGATCCATATGGTCAATGGCCATGTGATGGCTATTCTGGTCGACAATGATCCGACGTTCAGCCAGTCCAAGGGGCTGATCGGCTTTGAGATTGAGGGACCGGGAGTAGTGAAGATCTCGCACCGCAACGTGTGGTTGAAAACATTGCCTTAATTCCTTGGGGCGGACATGGCGAACGGGAAGTGGCACATCGAGAGCCATTATCCCACTCAAGCCACAGTACGGCTTGAATGGGGCACCCGGCCATAGGCGGGCTGCGCGCCGCACGAAGGGCACGGGTTTAGCCGTGCCGCGCCGGCAACAGGATAGGAGAGGGCTTTAGCCCCTGAGGTACGGTTTCTTCTGCCGTTCTCACTCAGACACCACGCTAAAGCCATGTCTTCGTGCAGGCAGTTTTTGGCAGAATCTTAGATGTATCTCACTGTGGGGGTTTACTGTGCCAGCGACGAAATTTAAAGGCCGCCAAGCGGTGGCGATTGAAAATGAACATCTGCGCGTCACCGTCTTGCACGAGGGGGGCCACATCTCCGAGATTTTTGACAAGGTCGCTGGTGTAAGTCCTCTCTGGATTCCACCGTGGCCTTCCATTGAGCCATCGAGCTATCAACTCAGCAAACATCCGGAGTATGGGTCGGACTCAGAAGCCAAGCTTCTGGCCGGCATCATGGGGCACAATCTGTGCCTTGATTTTTTTGGGGGACCGTCCAAGGAAGAAGCTGCTGCTGGGTTGACCGTGCATGGAGAAGGTTCCGTGGTCCAGTATGAGATCACTGAACGCGATGGAACCCTCATAGCAAAGGCTCATCTTCCGCTGGCCCGGATTAATTTCGAGCGCTCCATTGAATTGCGCGGTCGCTCTTTGAAGATTCGAGAATCGGTGGAGAATCTTGCTGCATGGGATCGTCCTATCGGGTGGACGGAGCATGTAACGTTGGGTCCGCCATTTATTGCCGCGGGAACCACGCAGCTGCGGGCTTCTGTAACCCGGTCCAAGGTCTCTGCGATTGACTTCGGAGCCAATATGCATCTGAAACAGGCTGAGGAGTTTGATTGGCCGATGGCGCCTCTTTCTGCGGGAGGCGTCGCTGACCTGCGTACATTGAGCGCTGCCCCAGCCTCGAGCGAGTACACTTCGCACCTCGGCGATAGGCAACGCCAGGACGAGTTCTTTGTTGCTTTTTCACCCAAGTTTCGCTTGGCACTCGCATACATCTGGAAGCGCGATGATTTTCCCTGGTTAGGGATGTGGCAGGAAAACTGTAGCCGCAACACTCCGCCCTGGAATGGCCGGACCGTCACCCTGGGCCTGGAGTTCGGGGTTTCTCCGGTGCCCGAATCACGCCGTGAAATGGTAGAGCGCGGCCGGTTGTTCGATATTCCTGGTTACCGCTGGATTCCCGCCAATGGAAAATTGGAAGCGGAGTACTGGGCTCTTACACAAAGCGCTAACCAGATTCCGGAATCAATCGTGTGGCCAGCGTGAAATGTTTCGGCAACCGCGATAAGGAACGGCGCACCGCAAGTCCCTCCACTACGCTACGCTCCCGTCGGGATGCCAATTCTATCGCAGCAAATGGCAATGCCGATTCAAACGAATGACTGCCGGTGGTCTGACAGAATTGT
>CAWCAZ010000062.1:0-7250 GCA_963793525.1 uncultured Acidobacteriaceae bacterium | reverse complement strand
TGATGGGATAAACCGAAAGGCCCCAGTGGCCCCGGCGATAGACTTTGGTTGGAGACCTGGTCGGGCGCGGGAGCAAAGGAGCCTTATGAAGATTGTAGGCTGTGATTTTCACCCGAGCTACCAACAAATTGCGATTTTGGATACAGAGACAGAGGAGGTCCAGGAGAAGAAGCTGATGCATGCCAGTGGGGAGGCGGAGAAGTTTTACCGAGAGCTCGAAGCGCCGGCGCTGATTGGTATGGAAGCGACTGGGAATGCCCGCTGGTTTGAGCTGTTGGTAGACAAGTGCGGCCACACCCTGTGGGTTGGGGATGCGGCCAAGATTCGGGCCAGTTACGTTCGCAAGCAGAAGACGGACAAGCGAGATGCGGGCCATATTTTGACCTTGCTGGTGGAGCAGCGCTTCCCCCGCCTGTGGCTGCCAGATGCACAGCAACGCGATATCCGTCAGCTGCTCACCCATCGCCATAAGCTGGTCGGTGTGCGCACCCGGTTGAAGACAGAGCTCCAACATCTGGCCTTGAATCAGGGCGTACAGAAAAAACGCCAGCTATGGAATGAGAAGGGTCGAGTTCTGTTGCAGAGCCTTCCACTGCAGGGGTGGACACAGCAGCGGCGCAAGGACTTGCTCCAACTGCTGGCCGTCGTCGAGCCCCAGATCGAGCAACTGGACAAGGCCGTCGCTCAAGCCGCTAAGGCCAATTCCCAGGCCGTGCTGCTGATGAGTCAGCCAGGAGTTGGGCCCGTCACGGCACTCGCCTTTGCCGTCACCATCGGCGAGGTATCTCGATTTAAGCGCAGCAAACAGGTGAGCAGCTATCTCGGGCTGATCCCCTCAGAACACACCTCGGGCAACAAACGAAGATTGGGAAGCATTTCCAAACAAGGCAATGTCTTTCTGCGCACCCTGCTGGTGGAGTCGGCGCAGTCTGCCGTACGCCACGATCCGGGATTTCGCAAAGAGTATCAACACCGCTGCCACCACAAGCTAAAAGGCATCGCCAAGGTCGCAGCAGCTCGCAAATTAGCCGTACGGCTTTACTGGATGCTGAAGTCCAATAAGCCCTATCCGGAGGTTCTTCTCAACGGGGGCAGCCCGCGTCATCCCGTGGCGGCGAAAGCTAAAGCCGTTCAGTTGAATGGGCACCCCCGCATCTCGCAATAGGCGCGATGTTCGTAAAGTTAATCATGGACGCTTCGTTCGTCCGTATCGATGGCTGGTGGAAGATCTTTTTCCACTGAAAATGATTCCCTGAGAGGGCTCGCGTGCCGCCAGGTCTCCAAACTCATGGCAAACGAGTTGCTCACCGCAACTCTACGCATTTCTACGCCCTTGAAAACACCTTTCGGTTTATCGACGGGATGACAAAGTTAAGGGTGGTGGCACACCTCAGCAGCAGTGGAGGTGGATGGACAGAGTCGAAAAAGCTAATTTGGACAAGTTTGACTGAGAGTAGCGCAGGACGCAGTTTTGGCTAGGATTCGAGACCACGGAACAGTCCCGCCAGAGCCTGCTCTGAGCTTGTCGAAGGGGACGGCTGAGAATTTTCCAGGATGCAGTCGTGGGCTTCCGCAACCACTGCAAGTAGACTTTACAAAGAGGAGAGCCGCTTCAGGTAAGCATCGAAGACGGGCCGGCAAAGAAAAAGATTGGAACCTCGGCCCTCACGTTTCATGTCCACCAATCCGGCTTCGTGCAGCTCTTTCAGATGATGGGAGATCGTCGCCGGGCTGATGACTTCGTGTTCCTGCAACGAGCTGCATGCTAGTCCATCGGCGGCTGCGACCTGTTGCAAAATCGCAAAGCGGCGAGGATCAGCCAGCGCGCGGCAAATCGCGTGAAATTGCTCTTCGGGAAGATCCACGTCTTTGCGGGCCCGCTTCATCGTCTTATGAGATGTCTGGCTTTCGTCTTTCGATGCAAGGCGAATCTTACCGCATCGGAATAAGTGATTCAGCTTTAAAGGCTCGATCCAGCCCGCCCGCCGTTGTTATCTTGATGACTGTGATCGCCATCCTCCAGACCGAGCGGCTCTTGCTGCAACCGCTTCAACTCGCCGATGCCGAGCGGACACAACGCCTCTTCCCCCAGTGGGAGATGGTCAAGTTCCTGAGCACCCAGATTCCCTGGCCTTACCCTCCTGATGGAGCATTCACCTATTATCGCGATGTCGCTCTGCCCGCGATCGAGCGTGGGCAGCAGTGGCATTGGACCTTGAGGTTGCGGCAATCACCGGAGGAGCATATCGGATCCGTCGGCCTGATCGCAAAAGAAGAATACGTCACTCGCGGGTTCTGGCTGGGACTACCATGGCAGGGCCAGGGCCTGATGACGGAGGCGGTGATCGCGGTCAATAACTATTGCTTTGATGTTCTCGGTTTCACTGTATTGCGGGTTCCCAAGGCGGTGATGAATATCGCCTCGCGTCGCGTATCCGAGAAGACCGGGATGCGCGTGATTGCCAGCGAGGAGCGTGATTACGTCTCCGGCAGACTCCTAACCGAGATATGGGAGATTACCGCCGACGAGTGGCGGGTGAGATCCTCGACACCAGGGTGTTACCGGAACCTGCAAGGCCCGTAATTCTTCGCCAACTTGGTAACCACAAACTTCTTGTCAGCTTTCTTCTTATTGCCTGAGAGACGCACCCTGGTTCCTGCTTTGATTCCATTCACATCCCCCGTTAGAGCGTAGGTCTGTTGATCGCCCTCGTTGAGCATCTGCATGCCGCCGGGGCCGGGAGAAGCGCACCCTTTCAGGGTGTGGCCGTGATGAACCGCAAAGTAGACGCCAACGCCAATCAGAGTTCCAGCCCCGGCGAGTGCAATGATGACTCCGGCAGTCTTTCCGTTGCTGGCGCCTGCGATGCCGGCGTGGGATGTTCTAGTTGCCGCTTGGCAAAGGACGCAAATGAGGAAAACGGTTAGCGGACGCTTCCATCGAGCCATCAAAGGGTCCCTTCCGTGCGACAGAATCAGGCGCGCCTGGATGATATCGCCCAAATAAACTCGGGCGGCGCCGGCTATGTCAAGGAAATTTGTGCACTGCATCGGTGGTTTTACGTAGCCAAGAGCATTCGCCGCCAAGACAAACTGGCGAACGTGACCGGCTTGTATAATCCGGCTTCCGCCCACAGTTGGAGGATATTGCGTCTTGAACCGCCGGGAATTTCAAATTTCTCTTCTCAAGTTCGCAGTGCTCGCTCCACACCTATTGCGCGGCTCGCCCGCGAGTGCTTCCACAGATAACGCGGCACTCTACCAACGCGCGATCGTCATCGATTCGCTGTGTTCGCCATTTCTCGACCAGGTGACCGCTCCCAGCCCGGCGTTAGTTGCCGCAGTTCAGCAATCGGGAATCACCGCCGTCAATTACACGGTCTCGGATACTACCTTCGAAGGCACGATCAACATGCTTGCGCTGGCTGGACGCGTTAGTGGAGAAATATCCCGACGCCTTCACCATCATTCGCAGATACTCGGATATCGCGCGTGCCAAGCGCGAGAACAAGCTCGGCATCATTCCCGGCTTCCAGTACACCGCGTTTCTTGAAGAGAAGCCCGAGCGCATCGAGGTGTTCCGCAATCTCGGCGTGCGCATCATGCAGCTCACCTACAACGTGCGCACGGCTTTTGGCGATGGCTGTCTGGAGCCGGGCAATGCAGGGCTGAGCAGAGCCGGGGTCGCGGCGGTGAAGAAGATGAATGAGATTGGAGTGGCCGTTGACTTGAGCCACAGCGGCTATCGAACCACTTCCGAAGCCATCGCCGCGTCCGTCCAAGCCGGTGCTGATCTCACACTCCGGATGCGCCGCCGTGTATGCGCATCCCCGCAACAAGCCCGACGAGATTCTCAAGGCGCTGGCTGATCGCGGAGGATACTTCGGCGTTTACCTCATGCCCTACCTGGTTGCCTCTCCTACCAGTGCCCACGCGCCAGCACGTCCTCGATCACCTGGTGCACGCCATCGATGTATGCGGCACCGATCACGTCGGCATCGGCTCCGACGGCTCCATCCAGGAGACGGTCCTGACCGCCGCGCAGAAGGCCGACTTCGAGGCTGATATCGCTCAGCGCAAGAAGCTCGGCATCGGGGCGCCGGGCGAGGACCGTTTTCCCTATGTGCCCGATTTGAATGGGCCGGATCACATGGAGATCATCGCCACGGAACTGGCCCGTCGAGGCCAGCCCTCATCCGTGATTGAAAAAGTGCTGGGCGCGAATTTCCAACGCGTGTGCGGCGAAATCTGGGGAACCATCTAAACAAAAGAAGAGGAACTCTCATGCGGAGCAATCGTTTTTCGACGCGCACTCTTACCCGGCTCACCCTGGTGAACCTCTTGCTGCTGCTTAAGCTGCCGGGCGCAAACACCGAGCGCGGTACCCGCGCTGCCGGCAGAGGTTCCCGCCACGGCGGATCGCTATACCGTGCTGCTGATGGGAAATCGTGCCGGACAGCAGGCGGTTTGGACCGCGCCGGACGGACAGCTCCACATTTTCTTTCAATTCAACGACCGCGGCCGCGGACCGCAAACCACCAGTATTCTCAAGCTGAATGCAAAAGGGCTTCCGATCGAGGAGAGCGTACGCGGCAACGACTACCTGAAGTCGAAAGTTGACGAAAGCTACACGCTCACATCTGGTACCGCCCGCTGGAAGAGCAGCGTCGAGGAGGGCGAGAAGAAACTCACCGCGCCGGCTGTGTATTTCTCCATCAACGGCGCACCGGCGGAGCTGGGTATCCTGGCGCAAGCAGCACTCGACAACGCAGGGAAAATCTCTTTGCTCCCGGACGGTGAGGCAACGGTCGACCGTGTTGCCGGGCTTAACCTGGAAATACTCCGGCCGCAAAAAGAGCGTCACCCTCTACGCCATCACCGGCCTGGACTTCGCCCCAACCTACGTGTGGCTCGATGATCGCCGCGGCTTCTTCGCCTACGTGGACCCCTGGCAAACCGTTATCCCGGAAGGCTGGGAAGCCAGCGATAAAGCCGTTGCAGGCCGCACAGGATGAGGCCGTCCACGCGCGCAGTGCGGCGCTGGTAAGCAAACTGAGCCACCCAGCGCCCGGCGGCATCGTGTTCACCCATGTCAGCCTCTTCGATGCCCAGTCCGCGAAGATTCTGAAGGACCGTACGGTCGTGATCTCCGGCAATCACATTCTCAGCGTCGGCCCTTCCGATCAAGTCTCCGCGCCCCCTGGAGCACAGGTGATCGATGGCACAGGAAAGACATTGCTACCCGGCCTATGGGACATGCACGCCCACGTTGGGGATAACGATGGCTTGCTGAACCTGGCCGCCGGCGTCACCACGGTCCGCGACCTGGCGAATGATATCGACACCCTGCTGGCCCGCCGCAAGCGCATTGAAGAAGGCCAGGAGATCGGGACCCGCATTGTTCTCGCCGGAGTCATCGATGGGCCCGGGCCGTACCAGGGACCTACCAAGGTGCTGGTCTCCACCGAAGACGAGGCGCGGGCCGCTGTCGATAACTACGCCCGCCTGGGCTATGTCCAGATCAAGATTTACAGCTCGGTGAAGCCTGAGCTGGTGCCGGCCATCATCCATGAGGCGCACAAGCTGGGCCTGCGCGTCAGCGGACATATTCCCGCAGAGATGACCGCTGCGCAATGTGTCGAGCTGGGCTATGACGAAATTCAGCATGTCAATTTCCTGATGCTGAACTTCATGCCCGACGTGAAGAATACCAACACCACCGCTCGCCTCACCGAGGTGGCCAAGCGTGGCGCCGATCTCGACCTCACTTCGCCGCAGGTGCAGTCCTTCATCAAACTGCTGCAGGACCATCACACGGTGCTCGATCCCACGCTCAGCATCTTCGAAGAGATGATGACTACGCCTACCGGAAAGATACCGCTCGGCTACCAGCCTATCGCCGAACGCCTTCCGCCCCAGGTGCGGCGCGGCTTGCTCTCCAGTGGACTCACCCCGCCTGCGGGCATGGAGCAGCGATACCAGCAGTCGTTTACCAGAATGATGGAGCTGATCGGAATGATGTATCGAGCCGGAATCCCCATGGAAGACGGCACCGACACGATGGCCGGTTTCGCCCTCCACCGCGAACTCGAGCTGGACGTGCAGGCCGGCATCCCTGCCAACAAAGTCTTGCAGGACGCCACGCTCAACGCCGCCCGCATCATGAAGCTGGACCACGACCTGGGCTCGATCGAACCCGGCAAGCTCGCCGACCTCACGCTGGTAAATGGTGATCCCGTCGCGAACATCAGCGACATAAGAAAGACAGCGCTGGTGGTGAAGAACGGCGTCGTCTATAAACCGCAAGAGCTTTACTCCGCCCTCGGCGTGGCCCCCTAACCAACCTCGCGCGCAACAGAATATACTGGAGCGGGAGTCACAGGAGTATTCGTGAAACGGGATGCAAACGCTCTGATTAAGGCTGTCGGTCTGCGGAATGTTTTTATGCTGCGCTGGAATGCCGTCTTACGCGCAACAAGCGGCTCCCGCGCAACCGGCGCGAACACCCGCAATATCCCGAATTGCCTGCAGGCCCAGGAAAAGACACCCTGGTTCGCGTATGCAGCAAGTGTCACTCCCCGGATAACGTGATCGCGAATGGGCAAGACCGCGCCGGCTGGGAAGACACCATCACCAAGATGGCGGGATTCGGCGCAGTCGCCACCGATGACGAATTCACCCAGATCCTTGACTACCTGGAAAAGAACTTCCCCGCAGTAACCACCATCCATGTGAACCAGGCCACAGCAGCGCAACTCGAGAGTGGACTCGGGCTGTCTACGACTGAGGCAGAGGCCGTCATTGACTATCGGAAGAAGAACGGCGACTTCAAGTCCCTCGACGACCTCAAGAAGGTTCCCAACGTCGATGCCAAAAAGCTGGACGCCAAGAAGGATCGCCTGGCTTTCTAACTAGCATTGTGTACAGGCACACCGCAGGTCCCTCCACTACGCTCTGTCGAAAACATTTCCATGAGAGGTCTTAGGTCGGGAAAGGGGACTGCAGGTCTCTCGGCTTCCTCCGGATTTCCTGTCGGACTTCGTGGTTTCGGTAAGGGTCATGCGGCTTTCCTTAAAGAAAGCCGCATACGTTGCCGTGATGAGTGCCGCGTGTAGGAAATCCGCAGTTCGCTCGGGATGACAAAGGGAGGGTAGCGCTCACCTTAGCATCCGTTATAAGGGATGGACAGAGCCGCAGGTTCTGCGATTTTCGTCTCCTTGGGTGGGCCAAAGGACCAGGGCTCCTTCGGT
>CAWCAZ010000061.1:0-15830 GCA_963793525.1 uncultured Acidobacteriaceae bacterium | reverse complement strand
ATCTTCGTTTACCGGCGCCGCATTCCCGCGGCTGAGCGCCCCTTCCGGATCTGGGGATATCCGGTGCTGCCGGCGCTCTTCATCCTGGCGGCCGCCGTATTGCTCTACTACTCCTTCGCCAGCAATGTACGCGGGTCCCTGGTGGGAATGCTTATCATTCTCGCCGGCTTACCGGTGTACTTCTATTTCCGGGCGGCTAAACGGAAGGTAGATTGAGCCCACTGCGTTTGCGAACCGTAAAGTGGAACCGGCAACAACTCCACGACGGACTCCTCAAGACCGGCGGCGCACGATCTCTTCGTAGAGCTGAATGTATTCTTTGGCCGGCTTGGTCCAGGAATAATCGCGCGCCATGCCGTTGCGCATCAGCTTCACCCACTGATTCTTATCGGCGAACGATGCGAAGGCACGACGCAGGGCCTGCATCAATTCCTCCGGACGGTAGTCGTTAAAACGAAAGCCCGTTCCTGTCTCCGCTTCCGCCGACCATTCTTGCACCGTGTCATCGAGGCCGCCGGTGGCGCGCACTACGGGCACGGTCCCGTACTTCATGCCATAGATCTGGTTCAGTCCACAGGGCTCAGAACGGGATGGCATCAGAACGATATCCGATCCGGCCTCCACCTTATGAGCCAGAGTTTCGTCATAGGTAATTGCGACTGCGACCTTATGGGCATACCGCTCCTGCCAACCACGAAGCAGGTTTTCGTAATAAGGTTCGCCGGTGCCCAGGATCACCAGGAACATGTTCTCCTGCAGCAACTGGTCGAATGCCTGCGCCAGCAAATCAAACCCCTTCTGCGTCGCCAGGCGTGAAACCATGCCTATCACCGGCGTCTCGTCAGGCAGGTTGGAAACGCCAAAAGCATGCAGCATGTCCCTACGGCAGGCCACCTTCCCCTCCAGCCGCTCCGGAGTGTAATGAGCTGCGATCTTGCTGTCGGTTGCCGGGTTCCAGACCTGGTAGTCGACACCGTTCAGAATGCCGTGCAGATCCTGCGCCCGAGCGCGCAAGACACCTTCCAGTCCGTTGCCATACTCCGGAGTCTGGATCTCCTCAGCGTATTTGCGGCTCACGGTGTTGATCGCGTCGGAATAGACAATCCCGCCCTTGAGAAAGTCGAAGGTGCCGTAAAACTCCGCGCGCTCAACCGTGTACACATCCCAGGGCAGTAGAAGCTTTTCCACCGTTTCCCGCGGAAACCATCCCTGGCGATCTGAGTTGTGGATTGTCAGCAGGCAGGCGACATTCTTGAGTACCGGATCGAAGTAGTAGACCGTCCGCAGCAGGATCGCGAGCACCCCAGCTGGCCATCCGTGGATGTGAAATACATCCGGCACACCCAGCATCTTGGTGCTATCGAGCACCGCTCGGCAAAACAACCCGAATCGCTCCGCGTTGTCGGCATAATCGCCGGACGCCGTCTCATAGAGAAATTCCCGATCGAAGAGCTCGGGGCAATCGATGAAATAAATCTGCACTCCGTCGGGAGTGCCTCCATTGATGACGGTCACAAAGCGGTTGTAGTAGGAAAAAGGAATGGTGAGACTGCGAATGGCGATCCGGCGCTCCTTCAGGTGCTTTTGCACTTGCCGGTAGAGAGGAATGTAGACCGTGACCTGATGGCCTTGCCGAACCAGTTCCTTGGGCAGCGCGCCAACTACTTCTGCAACTCCGCCCGTCTTTACGTAAGGAACACACTCCGACGCGGCAAAAACGATATGCATTGCCAACACCCCTCTTTTTGACGAAAACTCGCTTCCGTATGATGCAGAGAAGGAATCGTCGCAAATGGGTAGTCTACCTATGAGAAACGGAGCCAGCAATCTGTCGCGACCGCGCCATGGCCGATCGTAAGCAAGGCTCATCGCGCCATAAGCCCAAGTTGGGGCAAAATTTCCTCGTGAGCCCGAGCGCACCGCGGGCGATTGTAGAGGCTTTGGGCGATTTAAGTCAGGCCACGGTGCTCGAAATTGGGCCGGGCAGAGGGGTTCTTACCAGCCTGCTCGCTCCTCGCGCTCAGCAGCTCATCGCAGTCGAACTGGATCCTGCTCTGGCGATGTCGCTGCCGCACTCCCTTGGCGCAAATTCCCTCGAAATCCTCTGCCGGGACATTCTGACGGTTGACCTGACTGAGTTGGCTGTCCAACGTGGAGTTCGACTGCAGGTCATCGGCAACCTGCCGTACTACATTTCGTCGCCCATCCTTATGCATCTCTTCGCCCATAGCGCGGTGATCGATCGCGCAGTGCTCATGGTCCAGCGCGAGGTTGCAGAGCGCATCGTGGCGCCTCCGGGCTCGAGCGCATACGGACTGCTATCAGCCATTACGCAGATGTACGCCACGGTCGAGAATCTTCTCACGCTGCCGCCTGAGGCATTCGCTCCGCCGCCGGAGGTCTATTCGACGGTCTTTCGTCTCACTATGCGCTCTCGATTCGATGAGTTGAAGGTGGAACCGGCAGGCTTCCTACGCTTTCTGCGTCAAGTCTTCGCCCTGAAACGTAAAACGCTGGCGAACAATCTGCGCGCCGCGGGATACAGCCCCGCCTTGGTCGGCGGGGCTTTCAGGCAATGTGCCGTGGATGCACAGGTACGGGCCGAGGCCCTACCGCTGGAGGCGATGGCGTGTCTCTTTCGCGCCCTCCCGTCAGCGTAGGCCAGTCAGCCTTTAACGGTGAGCCCCGGAAGGCCCCCCACTGCGACGACGGAGGAGCCGAGTAATGAGGTGGAGGCGGAGCCGAATAGTGGGGCGTCGGCGTCGGCCGGGCTACGTAGGTGGAACGCTGGTTGTACGACCCCCCTGCCGGGTAGCCCACGTTGGGCCTTTGATTGGGGTTTTCGATCGCACGCGGCGGGTTGGCGCCCCAAAATGCGTTATTCGGCCGCTCCGCTGGTCTGACAGGAGCGCCTGACAACACAACCCGCGTCCCGGGCGCGGTCCCTTTCGCCGCGAGGAATCCCTGCTCACGCACGTCGACCCGACCCACAGGGGTAATCGTGCGCCCATTAAAGTTGAGGGCCTCCTGATGATTTGGCCTGGGCACTGCTCCACGCAGTCCCCAAGGGCCTGTGGCCACCGGTCCACGATCCACCGCGACCAGGCGCTGTGGGGGGAGCGGGTACGCACCGCCGCGAAAGACTGGCCGCACGGGCATGATCCAACCGGCAGGATAGTTGCGCACCACAATCACGGGAGACCAGACTCGGCCACACCCGCCCGGAGCCCATCCCCAGCCGAAGGAGTAATAACCCCAACGGCCGCAATGGTACGGAAGCCAACCCCAGGGATAACTTGAAACCCAGGTGTAGCCGATCGTCGGGTAGTAAGCCCAGTAGCCGGATCCGTATGGGTCCCAACCTGGACCGACGCCGGCGGGAACCCAGACGTTGCCGGTTCCCTCGACGGGATACCAGTTACCGTCAGCATCCAGATCATTCCAGTTTTCATTCTGCGGATTTGCTGAGTCATCGCGCACAGGCGTCTGCTGGGAGGCTTCCTGGGCGATTGCCTGGTCGCGGTCCTGATTCCAGTTATCCCAGGAGTCGCCGTTGATTCCCTGGGCCACCGTGTACGGAGCCCCGCTGTTCTCGGCGCCGGAACGAATGCTTTGGTTTTCCGCCACAGTGACGCCCGGAATGCCATCTCCCTGCACATTCACCGAGCCGCTGATCACGGCAACGTCCCATCCGGCATCGAGACCCACACGCAGGATCGAGTTGCCTGTGGGCTGCACATACAAATTGTTGAATTGGACGCTGAAGGGAGGATGTCCATCGCCCACGTTGAATTCGTAATAGGCCAAGCCAGACAGCTGCTGCAACTGGACGCGGTCCTGTCCCAAGTGGTCAAACTGCAAGGTGCTGTTTGGGGTCAAACGGGCCACGCTGCCGTCCCCGAACTCCACCTCTGCTTGGCCGTCTCCCCCGGCCTGCAAACGCGATCCATCCACCACCGGCATGTTCATCACTGCCTGCTGGAAATCGCTTCCCTGGCCGGCAAGGAGCTGGACCGAGCCTTGCACGAAGCTGACCCGGGCGACGTTGGGGCCGCCAGGGTCCTGGGCCAACGCACGGCCGGTTCCTAATCCCATCCATAGCAGACAAAGCGCGGTGAGCGCCAAGGGCCCGGCAACGATCTTTCTATCTTTTGGGTGCTGCATGACGGAGCACCTCCATTTCCTGGTGGGACCCTCTGTTCAAGTCCCCTACTGACTTAAACCAAAATTCACGAAATAAGTTTCCTTACGTGAATTCAACACTTTACCCACTTCTTTGGACGCGGCCGGAAACGATTCGTGAATGCCGGCTGCGCCGTCAATCGTTCTTACCCTGCGTCAACAGCGCTCGAGCGCGCCGCTGCACCCGCTGTAACACCGCTTCATCCCCGGCAAGCTTCTGCAAGATGGGGGCGATATTCTCCAGCTCAAGCGCCCTGCCGTCGCGCACCATCTGGTCCAACGATTCCAGTTCCCCATCCAAGCTAAGACGCCCATGCTCGTACTCGCGCTCTAACTTGCTGCCCTCGTCCAGGGTTGCGGCAATCGCTTCAAACTGGTCTGTCAGCTTATCAATCTGCGGGTTTTTGCTCCAGTTGTATGTACAACTTCCCTGGCCTTCAGGACCTTCGTATTGCAACGTTTTGGTGCCCTGAAAGGCGATGTTCTTGGCCCCGTCATCGCAGGCAAAGGCAAAGAGCTTGGCCTTGCGCGCGGAGACAAACATGGCCTCGCGCATCGCTTTCGAGATGTGGATCGGCCGGTCCTGGGGCCCCGACGGTACACTCCCTGGGTCATCGGATGCCGGGCCCTGGCCCTCCGAGCGAAAATGCCCGCTCCCGTCTTCGTTGACCGTCAGAGCATACTTTGGCGGCTGCAGCTTGGGGTTTTCGTAGCTAAAGCGGATCTGCGCCTGCGACGCGCCCTGTGCTGCAAGCTGCGGTCCGGCGTGCGCAACCATGAAAGGCAAAACTGCCCATGCCATACTTCGCAGCGGATTCAACCCAAGCCTCAAGCGCGGGATTCCGCCTGCAATGAAAGTGTCTGGGCGGTATGGACGTGACATATCGCAATGGCCAAGGCGTCGGCGGCATCGGCAGGTTCCGGCGCGCAATCGAGGTTCAGCAGGCGTGCGACCATGAACTGCACTTGCTCCTTCTGCGCCAATCCATAGCCAACCACGGCGGATTTAATGGTGAGCGGAGCATATTCGGCCACTGGGAGTCCGTGCGTCGCGGCCGCCAGCAAGGCCACTCCACGCACATGTCCTAGTTTTAGCGCGGACTTTGCATTCACCGAGTAGAACACCTCTTCCACCGCCACCACTTCCGGGCGGTGCAATTCCAGCAACGCTGAGAGCTCCGCATAAATATAGGCCAGCCGCATGGGTAAGGGCTGCTCCTTGGCCAGCTTGAGACCGCCAGCAGCGACCGCGATCAGGCGCGTTTCACGCGGCCTGTATTGCACGTCCACAACTCCATAGCCGGTGCAATTCGTTCCGCAATCGATGCCAAAGACGCGCATGTGACCGAGTCTATCCCACTGCAATGGACGCCGTAATAGTCATGTGGGTGCAGAAAAGTTACTTGGAAAGGCCTTCGAGCGGTGAGCTGGCAGTCGCGTACAGCTTCCTCGGCATTCGGCCGGAGAGAAAGGACTGCCTCCCCGCGAGCACCGCATGCTGCATCGCTTCGGCCATCAGCACCGGCTTAGCTGCATGCGCGATGGCGGAGTTGATCAACACAGCATCCGCCCCCATGTCCATCGCCAGACACACATCGGACGCCATGCCCACCCCGGCATCCACGATCAGCGGAACCTCGGTGATCATCTCCCGCAAAATGCGCAAGGTCGCCAGATTCTGCAATCCCATCCCGCTCCCAATAGGAGCGCCCAGAGGCATGACCGCAGCCGCACCCGCGTCGATCAGCCGGCGGGCATACACAATGTCATCGGAAGTGTAAGGGAGAACCGTAAAACCTTCCTTCACCAGAACTCGTGTTGCTTCCAGGGTTGCCTGCACATCCGGATAGAGGGTCGCCTGATCTCCAATGACCTCGATCTTCACCCAGTCGGAGAGCCCCACCTCGCGTCCCAGCCGGGCAGCGCGAATCGCTTCATCGGCCGTGTAGCAACCAGCAGTATTGGGCAGCAGGAAATAGCGCTCGGGATCTATGTAGTCGAGAAGTGATTCCCGAGTGCGGTCCAGGTTCAATCGCCGCACCGCCACCGTAACCATCTCCGCGCCTGAAGCTTCTATAGCCGCCTGCGTCTCTGGACCGTCCTTGTACTTCCCCGTACCCACGATCAGCCGGGACTGAAAGGCCTTACCCGCAATCACCAGTGGTTCCATGAATTAATTGTAAGCCTGCGCGATGCCGCGGGGAGTGAGCATCAGATTCGGACCTCGCTGAAAGCCGCGAATCCGGAGTTCGCTCCCGGGCGGGGTGACAAGGGTAGGGTCGCGCTTCGAGGAGAAATTCGCTAGTGGCTGAAAGAATCAAAGTCCCTCTGGACAAAGCGTAGGTTTGCTACAACGTGAAAGGCCCGCGCCATTTCTGGTCGCGGGCCTTTCACCGGTGAAGCTGTGGAGTTTGGCTGAGGCGTCCGCTCTTCTTACGAAGTGGGCCTCGGCGGACGAATTACTTTACCGCCAGGTCTAGAGCGCACGCTCTAAGCCTCAGTCACCTCACGTATAGAACAACTACTACCATCAGAATTTTTCATTCGCTGGATCATCCTCCTTTCCCGTGTAGCCATAAACTAAAACGACAATGGGGCCGAGGTCAAGCAGCGATGTTTGATTGGACGGAACCGCTTACCACGAATGCCAGTAGCCATTGCGTTCCGTTAGTTCTAGATCCACGCCAAAGAGTTCGCGCAGCCTGGACGCTTGCAGCAACTCACGCTTTGGTCCATCAGCCACGATACGGCCCGAGCCCATCATGACCACGCGATCGATCTCGGGCAGAATATCCGCCAGGTGATGGGTGACCATCACCAGGCCTGTTCCGCGCCGCTCGCCGGAGCCCACGGCCACCTCACGCAAGATCTCGCGCAGTTCGCGCTGCGCCGCCAGGTCAAGTGCGTTGCTCGGTTCATCCAGCAGCAACATCTCCGGCCGGTGCACCAGCGCTCGCGCGATCATCACCCGGCGTTTCTCTCCCGCTGACATCTCACCCACCCATCGGTCGCGCAGGTATTCGGCGCCGAGCATGGCAAGCGCCTCCAGTGCGCTGCTACGCATGCTCTCGGTCACTACCAGGTTCGGCCACAAGGTGGAACTGGAAAAGAACCCGCTGACCACGGCGTCCAATCCCCGCGTCACCGCGGTCCGTTCGCCCGGCAGCTCGGTGGCCACTACGCCCAGATGCTTGCGCAGTTCCTGTACCTCCCAACGATCCCGGCCGTACACTTTCAGCTCCATATCCGGACGAACGATCGGATAGCATTCGCAGGTCATGGCCTTGATCAGGGTCGACTTGCCGCAGCCATTCGGGCCCAGGATAGCAATGTGTTCGCCGGCAGCAATTCTGAGGTTGACATCGTGCAGCACCACCTTCTGGCCGCGCGCGACATCCACGTTGCGCATGCGGAGAAACTCAGGAGATTCCTTGGCCCCAACGGCCTCTTCTTGCTTCATTTCGTGCTTGTCCTAAGCCGCGGCGATCGTCGTCCCGGCGGTTGTGAAGATTGATGCGTTCTCTTGATAGAGTAAAGGGCAATGACTGAAACGTCTCCGGCTCAACCTACGCCTCCGCTAAACACTCCGCTCAACGACGACCAGGTGCCGCGCGGTTTCTCTTTTGCCGCCGTGCGCGCCGGCATCAAAGCCAGCGGTAAGCCTGACCTAGCCTGCGTAGTGGCCGACCAACCGGCGACCGCTGCCGCCATGTTCACCAGCAACAAGGTGATCGCCGCGCCACTGATCGTCGGACAACGCCACTTGGAACGCAGCCAACATCAGCTCCGTGTTGCGCTGGTCAATGCCGGCAACGCCAACTGCGCCACCGGCGAGGCCGGCGTGAATGCCGCGCAGCAATGCTGTGTCGGCGCCGGCTCCATCTTCGGCTGCGATGCGCATTCCGTCTTTCCCTCCTCAACGGGCATCATTGGCGTGCCGCTTCCCGTCGACCGGCTCACCGCGGCGCTGCCCGCACTGCACGCTGCGCTGGGCTCAACCGCGGCTCACCTGCAACAGATGGCGGGAGCCATCATGACTACCGACACGCGCTCCAAGATTGCGGTGGCAAGTTTTGCAGTGAACGGGGTAACCGTTCGCATTGCCGGCATTGCCAAGGGGGCGGGCATGATCCATCCCCAACTCCAAGCCGCTCCGCCAGCCGCCCTGCATGCCACCATGCTGGTGTATCTCTTCACCGATGCCGCTCTCAAACCTGGTGTGGCGTCTGATCTACTTCATCACGCCGTCGAGCGTTCGTTCAATCGCATCTCCATCGACGGCGATACCTCGACCAATGACACCGTCCTGCTACTAGCCAGCGGAGTCAGCGAAGTCACCATCCAGGGCCATTCGCACGCCACAGCGCATCCCGTCGACGATGCGCCCACGGCGGCGTTTTCCTCCGCACTGGAGAGCGTTTGCTTATCGCTCGCCATGCGCATTGTAGAGGATGGAGAAGGCATTCAACACGTGGTCGAGCTCGACATCAGCGGAGCGCTTACAGATGCGGATGCGCTGCGCATAGCCCGCTCCATTGCCCACTCTCCCCTGGTCAAGACCGCTTGGGCGGGTTGCGATCCCAACTGGGGCCGCATACTGGCGGCGATCGGCTATGCCGGCGTAGCCATCGATCCCGCGCGGATCAACATTTCCTTCGGCGAACTCGAGATCTGCCACCTGGGCTGCCTCTCACCACGCTTCGATGAAAATGCTACCCATGAATACTTGAAGCAGCGCGATCTGACGGTGCACATCGATCTCGGTCTCGGGTCAGGCAAGTGCCGGTTCTGGACCACTGACCTCACTGAGGAGTACGTGCGCATCAACTCGGACTACTCCACATGACGAGCCCGCTGCCCCGAGCATCGAAAGCAGTGCAGAGAGCTAAAACTCCTATCGTTTCAGGAACTGCGCGGCATCGATGCCCAGGAAATACACAGGGTTTTTCACATTTCTGTGAAAAAGTCCGGGCTGCTTTCTACCGTTGCGATAAAGTCGGCTACACCGATCAGCAGCGGTGTGGTTTACAATCAGCCCTTTAACGCGTCTTTGCCCATACTGTGGTCGGTTCGGATCAGTTATGTGCGGCCATTCTTTAACGGAATGGCCACATCGGCTTTAGTTTCCTGGAGTACACCATTAGCAAAGATGTTTTACTCGCTCATCGTCATTCGATCTTCAGGAGAAAACCGTAACCATGGCTGGTAAGGTTGGGCAGGCGACCGCCGCCGCGGCCGTCTCCACCGGCGGCTCGCTGATCAGCGATGCCAAGCTGAAACAGCTTTACGCCACCATGGTCGAATGCCGGCTGCTCACGGAACGTGTGGGCCGGCTGCGTGGCAAGACTCGATCCGCGGACCTCTATGCTGCCTCGATGGGCCAGGAGGCCATTGCTACCGGGTGCGCCATTAACCTGCAGCCGGAAGACACGATCGCCCTCGCACCCCAGAACGCAATCGCCGGCTTGGTCAAAGGAGTGTCCCTGTTTGAAGTCGTGGCCCAGATTTACGCGCGCCCCAGCGCAAACGGCAAGTCGCCCAACATCATCATGCCCTCCCCCACGCAATGCACGCAGCTTGGCCTGGCGACCAGCGTGGCCCTGGCCAATAAACAAAAGAAGAAAAACAACGTAGTAGTCGCGTTTTGCAATAAGGCAACCACCACTCTTGACTGCTGGCATGAAGCACTCGAATTGGCCGCGAGCAAAAGCCTACCCATAATTTTTGTCGTTGAGGATAATCCTTGGACCGATCCTTCCAGTTTCAAGGCAAGTGACAAAGAGGAGGCCGCGAACGAAAAAGCGAGTAATTACGGGTTCCCCATCATTCCCGTCGACGCCAACGATGTTGTGGCCGTCTACCGTGTAGCCTGCGAAAGCGTGGAGCGGGTGCGCCAGGGCGGCGCCCCAGTGTTGGTGGAGGGCAAGCCGTATCGCCTGTTCGGCAAGACCAAACGACGCGTGGCAAACTCCGCGGCGTGGCGTAGTGAACGCGATGCTCTCTCCCACATGGAGCGTTACCTCAAGGCCAAGGGACTCTTCACGGCGAGTTGGAAGGATCAGGTGGTGCAAGAGTTTTCGCGGAAACTGGACACCGCCCTGAGGGATGCAAAGAAGAAGTCAGGGAAGGCGGCGGTAAAACAGCAGAAACCGCCGCAGAAGTAGTGTCAGCCTTTCACGACCTGCCCGTTATCTTCCCGCTTCTCAGCCTGCTGCAAACGATTGACCCCTAGTCCTCGTTTCGTTAGCTTGAGAGGAGGTGAACGATTCTCGTCACGTCTCTCGGCCCGATACCTGCCTCCGCCACAGGTCATATCCGGCATCAACCGCTTTTGGCTTTGAGGTGTAAGTGGAATTCCTTGCTGTCGTGTGTGCGTTGGTCTTATTGACCCCGGGAATCTCAGCCGCTTCCACTCTTTCTGCTTCAGATCAGACTCCGGCGACGCAGTCCGAACCCGGCCCGCAGCAAACATCTCCGCCAGCCGCCGCTCCACCGCCGCCGTCTGCCAATCAACTTCCCGCTCCGCGCGAGACCATTCACTTCGCACCCTACGCTCCACTCAAATCGCTAGAGGGGATGAGTTCCACTTATATCCCACTAGACAGCTGGATCTACCCCGCCGTGATGCGGCTCTATGGGATGGGCTTTGTCGACACCGTTTTCCTCGGTATGCGTCCATGGACGCGCCTGAGCGTGGCCCACATGCTGGAGCAAAGCTCAGATAGGATCACCGACAGTACGAACGACGAAGCCATCGACATCTTTACGGCTCTGGAAAGAGACCTGCAGCCCGATATGCGCATCCCTCTCGACCAGAGATACGGGCGAGTTGGGCTCGACTCGGTGTACCAAGGCGTGATGGGGATCGCCGGAACGCCCTTACGCGACAGCTTCCACCTGGGGCAGACGGACATCAATGATTTTGGCCGCCCCTACGCGGGAGGCTTCAACAGCTACAGTGGCTTCAGCGCACGCGGTCACTACGGCATGTTTTCCATTTACTTTCGCGGAGAATTCCAGACCGCCCCGTCGTGGGAGGGCTACTCCCTTCCTCTGTCAGAGACCCTGGCTGCAATCGATGATTTCGACACATTTAGTACGGTTCCCCTGCCGGGAAATACCACCATCCCACTGGGTCCGGTTTCCTCGGTCAAGAACCTCACCGTGCTCGAAGGTTATGTTTCGGCTCACGTCGTAGGCCATGAAATCTCCTTTGGAAAAATGGACAACTGGTATGGGCCGGGGGTGGGCGGCGGCATGGCCTGGAGTAACAACGCGGAAAATATGTGGAGCTTTCGCATCAACCGCGTTGAGCCCCTCTATATCCCGTACATCTCCCGTATCGCCGGGTTGATCCGATACGACTTCTTTGTGGGACCGCTCAAGGGTCACAACGATCCCGTGAGCCCCTGGGCACATGCGGAAAAAATTTCCTTCAAGCCAACACCGAACTTTGAATTCGGCTTTCAACGTACGGTCATCTGGGGAGGCGTGGGACACGCGCCCATCACGCTGGGGACGTTCTGGCACAGCTTTTACAGCATCAGCGATACCAACGGATCGGAAAAATTCTCGCGCAATGATCCCGGCGCTCGCTTCAGCGCTGTGGACTTCTCGTGGCGTTTGCCCTATCTCCAGAAGTGGCTGACGTTCTATTGCGATTCCGAAGTACACGATGACGTCTTCCCCATTACCGCACCGCGCCACGCCGCCATCCGCCCCGGGCTCTACTTATCCCATTTTCCTGGCGCGCCCAAACTCGACCTGCGCGCGGAAGCTGTCTCCACCGATCCCGACACCGGCCTCAGCAACGGCGGTCAGGATCAGTACATCGAGGTGGTGCAGAGGAACGGATACACCAGCAATGGCCTGCTGATGGGGGACTGGATTGGGCGCGAAAACAAGGGGGGCCAGGCGTGGCTCACTTACCACCTCACGCCCCGTGAATGGCTGCAGGTTTCTTACCGCAGTGACAAAGCCGCCAAGGATTTTATTCCCGGCGGCACCACGCAGACCGACTTCCGCTTCGATGTGGTCAAGCGCCTCACACGGGACGTTGAGTTGAAAGCTAATGTGCAGTACGAGCAGTGGCTGATTCCGCTGTACAAATCCGGGCGGCAATCTGATACCAGCACGGGTTTCCAGCTGACTTGGTATCCGCGGATTGACCGGCGATTCTAGGGTTCATGTTCGGTGCCGTCGCGTGCGGTTTCTGGATGATGTTCCCTACGCCGTAGGTTCGATGAGTTTTCCGCGGCCTGTTCAGTCAAAGAAAGACACAACTCAATTGTTGCGCAGCGCGACCATCGGGTTGATACGCGATGCCCTTCGTGCCGGTATATATCCCGCCAGCAGTGCCACGATCAGCAGCAACAAAGTCATGCTCAGGAACGTAGCCCGGTCGGTCGCCTCCGTTCCGAACAGAAGTGACGCAATCAGATCGGAGACTGCCAAGGATGCCACCGTTCCGGTTGCAACCCCGATCAGTGCCAGTAACAGTGTCTTTCCGATGACTGCCAACTGTACTCGCCCCTGGCTTGCCCCCAGCGCCATGCGAATACCAATCTCCTGTGTCCGCTGCAGCACCGAGTAGGAGATCACTCCATAAATACCAAGAGAAGCCAAAATCAGGCCCAGCCCCGCAAAGACGCCTACCAGGATGACAAAGAAGCGGCGCGGCGAAACCACGTGATCCACCAGCCCTTGGACCGGCCGGAACTCTGTCGCCGGCTGGCCCGGATTGATCGCTCGAAGCGTGCTCATTACCGTGGAAGCCAGCGTTTCCGGCGGCAACTTGGTGCGTACCACCAGCTGCGCGCCTTCCGGCCCAAATTGCGGCGAGGCTCCGGAAAGATACATCTGCCAACCCGGTTTGCCTTCGACGCTACTCTCCCGAACATCCTCCACCACGCCGATGACGCGCGCGTCCATACCGATCACGTTCGCAATGCGGCCGATCGGATCCTCGCCCGGCCAAAGCCGGCGCGCAATCGTCTCATTGATGATCACGACGCCTACTTTTTTGTCCGTGTCGTCCCAACGAATATCGCGCCCCTTCACCAGGTGCATTCCTATTGCGTTGAGGTACCCGGGCGAAACAATGTAGACGAAAGTACCTTCTAATTCACCTTTGCGGTAGTCTTTGCCCTTCACGGAGATGCCCCAGCTGCGATTCCGGCTCATGGGCAGGTTGTCTGAAATGCCGGCTGTCTCTACTCCCGGGATCTCCTCCACCCGGCGCAGAACCTCCTGCCAGAAGACACTTCTCTTTGCCGGATCGCCGCCGTCGTTGTAATCAAGGCTGATGGAAGCAGCTCGGCTGGGCTCGAAACCGAGATCGACATCGAGGATGCGCAGAAAACTACGCAACAGGAGTCCAGCGCCCACCAGCAGTACGCAAGCCAGGGCAATTTCCGAAACGATGAGAGCCGAGCGCAGCCCCTCATGCTTTTTGCCGTCGCTCGCTCCATGGCCCGAGTCTTTCAGAGACTCCTGCAAGTTGCCGCCGGAGATCCGGAGCCCGGGAACAAGGCCGAACAAGACCGCGGCAGCCACGGCCACCAGCAGCGTCCAAGCCAGCGAGGCTCCGTCGATATGCACGCTACTGAGAAGGGGTAGTGCGATCGAACCCTGGTGGGCGAGATAGATGGTGGTGACGAAGGCAATCGCCAGGCCAAACAAAGCGCCCGCGAAAGAAAGGATGAGGCTCTCGGTCAGCAACTGCCGCAGCAACCGGCCACGAGTAGCACCCAAAGCCGTGCGCATAGCAAATTCTTTGGTACGCGCCGCTCCTCGCGCGAGCAGTAGATTCGACAGGTTCACGCACACGATGAGCAGAATCAGGCCCACCGCGCACCACAGCACAATCAACGAACGGCGCAACTTGCCCGTTACGTAGTCCTTCAACCCGAACAAGGCGCCCGTGTAATCGCCGCCATACTCCGGATGCTTGACACTGAAATGAAGGGTAGGAAAAAGGAGATCGGCTTCAGCCTGTGCCTGCGCCAGGCTAACTCCTGGTTTCAGCCGGCCCACCAGGGCCATCGTATTGCCCTCGTCCCGGATACCGTCGTAGATCACCGGCCCGTACATATCCACTTTGTAGCCCGGAGAGAAGATGGAGCCAAAGTCAAAGCTTTCCGGCAACACGCCGATCACCGTAACCGGCGTTGCATTCAGATCGATCGCCTGGCCCACGATATTGCGATCGCCCCCGTACTGCCGCTTCCAAAACGCGTGGCTCAGCAACACGACAGGGGGGCTATTGTGCAGGCACTCCTCTGCCGTGAAGACCCTTCCCAGAACCGGCTCGACGCCGAGGGTGTGAAAGAAATTTCCCCCGACCATCAGACCGGTGACCGGCATCGGCTGGCCGTGGCCCATGAGCTTGAGGTTTTCGGGCCCGGAAAAGGCGAAGTAACCCGAGACCGACTCGAACGATCGGTTTAGCCGCTGAAATTCCTCGGTGGCGTCCGCGGAATAGGTCATGCCCGATTCACCGCTGGTGTTGTCCTTGGTAAGGATCCGGACCAGTTCCTGCGGGTTCCGCAACGGCAGCGGCCGCAGTAGAAGAGTGTTTACGACGCTGAAGACGGTGATGTTGGCGCCAATGCCCAAGCCCAGGATGACTACCGCAATCACGGTAAAGCCGCGGTCGCGCCCCAGGGTGCGAAAGGTGAATCGCAGATCCTGCAGCAACACATCAAGCCAGGGCAAACCGCGTGCCTCGCGTTGCTGCTCCTTCGCTTGCACCACTCCGCCGAAGCGAATCAACGCCTGACGGCGCGCCTCGTCCGCAGTCATCCCGTGGCGAATATTCTCTTCCACCGCCAGCTCGAGATGCTCTGCCACCTCCGCATCCAGTTCTCCGTCCCGCTGCGGCTTCTTAAAGAATGAGCGCAGCCGCTGCAGTCCCTCCCGAAGGGCGCCCATCACAGCTTCCCTTCCGCCGGCATGGCCAACACACGGCCCATCACCCGCGACAATCTTTGCCAGTACGCGGCGTCTTCGGCCAGCTGCTTGCGGCCGCCCCGCGTGATCGAGTAGTACTTTGCCTTGCGATTGTTATCGGAAGTGCCCCACTCCGCGGCAATCCATCCCCGCTGCTGCAGCCGCACCAGCGAAGCGTAGATGGTGCCCTGGTTGAGCAGAATCTCATCGCCGCTTACCTGCTCGATGCGCCGGGCGATGCCGTAGCCGTGCATGGACCCCATGGTCACTAGCGTCTGCAGGACCATCAGGTCGAGCGTACCTTGCAATAGATCCAGTTTCGATTCCGCCATCAGCCACTCCTGTGTACATACCACATCAGGATGTCATATTTTCTGTGGTATTGCCACAGGGCGATAAGAGGGGCTAAGTCGAGGCTGAGACGTCGTCCATAAAGATGAGTTCAGAGCTGAGCGGCGAAGGCAAAGTCACGGTAAGCCCCCGCTCGAGCAATTCGCGACCGGAAATGGTTCGATCAGGTGCGCTGTGATCGGAAAAATGCAGCCGGTAGGTGTGACAGGCTCAACACCCTTCACCGGGAAGCGATGCTGGCTCTCATCTCCGGTCGAACCGCGAAAGGCATAAAGGACACCTCTTCGACGATTTCTGTCAAAATACTCCATGCCGTCCCAGTGAATGCCATCGGGCCTTTCTGAGAC
>CAWCAZ010000060.1:0-45227 GCA_963793525.1 uncultured Acidobacteriaceae bacterium | reverse complement strand
GCGCGCGTACACGGACAGAAGCTGTGACAATTGGCGTGATGCGTGGCCTGGTTGCAATTTGAAATTGCGGTCTCGCGATTACTGTGCCCGATCCGGGCTTAGCGAAGAGGGGCTTTGAGGGAAGTAGATGGAACACGAATCTTTAATTTCCGGAGCCGTGGGCGCGGTCCCAAGCAGGCTTGACGATTCCCGATCTGCTGGATAACTACTCTCGCGCGGTAACGCAGGCGGTCGAGCGGGTGAGCGGATCGTTGGTGGAGCATTGACGTTCAGAGCGCGCGAAGGGGCAGTCGGCCGGGCCACGAAGGGTCCGGCTCTGGTTTTGTCTTCACCCCCGATGGCTTGATCCTGACCAACAGCCATGTGGTTCACCAGGCGGCGAAGATTTCGCTGACCTTTACCGATGGCGCTCGCAGTGGTGCGGTGCTTATTGGAGAGGATCGGGATACGGATATCGCTGTGCTCAGAACCGAGCATGCTGTGTTCTCCCCTGCCCCGCTGGGCGTCTCCAAGAAGTTGCGCATCGGGCAGATTGCTATTGCTGTGGGCAATCCGTTTGGATTTCAGTTCTCGGTGACCGCGGGGGTGGTCAGTGCACTGGGACGCAGTATGCGGTCTGCCTCCGGACGCACGATGGAAGAGATTATCCAGACGGATGCGCCGCTCAATCCGGGCAATTCCGGAGGACCGCTGCTGGACTCCGCGGGATGCGTTATCGGGGTGAACACTGCGACCATCCAGGGCGCTCAGGGGCTTTCGTTTGCTGTCGGCATCGATACGGCCAAGTACGTCGTGGCACAGATTTTGCAGCATGGCCGGGTGCGCCGCAGTTCGATCGGGATTGCGGCACAGAATGTGCCGATTCCGCGGCGCCTGGTGTACGAGTACAAGCTGCCTTTATCTTCAGGAGTGATGGCGACTGCGGTCGCGGCGAATGGCGCGGCTTCGATTGCAGGGATTCAGGAAGGGGACGTGATTGTTGGATTTGCGGCACAACCGGTGGGCGGCATCGATGATCTGCATCGGCTGTTGACCACGGAGCGCGCCGGGAAGCCGCAGAATGTTAGCGTACTCCGCGGGACTGCGCTCAAGCACCTTATGATTGTGCCCCGCGAGCGGGAAGAGGATGAGGGGGCGGTGGGGTAGGTGGCTGCGACGTCGCTTCGAGGACTTTCGGCTCAGACACTTGAGGCGACCTTGGGCATTTGCGTGCGGGAAAGGCGCTACAACAGGTCCCTCGGCTTCGCTCCCACGGCACGGCGGGATGACAAAGTTTAGGGTTGCTACATAGTTCAAACTTGTTAGTCGGATGGGAAGAGGCACATCGAGAGCCATTATCCCACTCAAGCCAAAGTACGGCTTGAATGGGGCACCCAACATTTGCGTGAGGGAAAGGCGCACAACAGGTCCCTCGATTTCGCTCCCACGCTGTGCTAGAGCAGGGGGATGACAAAGTCTAGGTTTGCCCATAGTTCAAAGTTTTAGTCGGATGGGAAAGGCACATGAGAGCCACTATCCCACTAGGCCAAAATCGGCTTGAATGGGGCACCCGCATTTGTGCCGATGCGGGATTGCTCGGTGGGTTTCAGCCCGGTACTCTTGGGCGAACCTTGGGGCACTCCGCCCGCTCGCAGGGGGGGTTTCGGGGGTGGTATCCTGAGCGGAATCAATTGATCGTCAATTTGGGTCCCCATGCCTAGTCCGCAGCCTGACAATTCGGAATCAGAAGCTGCTCCGGAAAGCGGCGAGTCCTTCGGCGCGATTTTTTCGGAGTATGAGCAAAGCCACGCACGCAAAGGCGAAAGCAGACAGATCGAAGGAACGGTCGTCGCGGTGTCCGTTGACTCGGTCTTTGTGGATATCGGCTATAAGACCGAAGGCGTGCTGCCTCTGGCCATATTTCAGAGTGGGAACGAAACGGTAAAGCCAGGCGACCTGTTGCTGGTATCGGTCAAAGGCCGCAATCTCGAGGGCTACTACGAGCTCTCACGCTTTAAAGTGGAACAGCCCAGGGACTGGTCTGCGCTGGAGCAGGCCTTCGCTGCCAAGACGATCATCGCTGGGACCGTGACAGGCGTGGTCAAAGGCGGAGTCAGCGTGGATGTGGGTGTGCGAGCATTCATGCCTGCGTCGCGCAGCGGGGCGCGCGATGCCGCTGACCTGGAGCGACTTGTCGGACAGCAGATTCGCTGCCGCATTATCAAGCTGGACGTGAGCGATGAAGATGTGGTGGTCGACCGCCGAGCGGTGACGGAAGAAGAAGATCGCTCCACCAAGGAGCGGCGATACTCCGAGATTAAAGAAGGCGAGACGGTGCATGGCGAGGTGCGTAGTCTTACCGGCTATGGCGCGTTTGTCGATATAGGCGGCGTGGACGCGTTGCTGCACGTCGGAGATATTTCCTGGAGCCGGGTGAACAATCCTGAAGACGTGCTCTCGGTGGGGCAGCAGATCGAAGCCAAGGTGCTCAAGATTGATTCCGCGAAACAGCGCATTGGCATAGGCATGAAGCAGCTTTTACCCCATCCCTGGGATGGAGTTGCGGCAAAGCTGAAGGCGGGGGATCGCGTACACGGCACGGTAACGCGGGTCGCTGACTTTGGGGCTTTCGTTGAAATAGAGGCCGGCGTTGAGGGCTTGATCCACTTGTCAGAGATGTCCTGGGCCAAAAAGGTGAGGAAGCCCAGCGATGTGCTCAAGACAGGGGACACCGTGGAAGCAGTGGTGCTGGGCGTGAATATGGGCGAACGACGCTTGTCCCTGGGGCTTAAACAGACACTGGGCGATCCCTGGGCGGAGATCGAGCAGAAGTTTCCTGCGGGCTCGACGATCGAAGGACCGGTTACCAGCTTCACAAAATTCGGCGCGTTCGTGCAGCTTGCGGATGGGGTGGAAGGCATGATCCACGTGAGCGAGATCAGCGCCGAGAAACGTATTCATCACCCGCAGGATGTGCTTCGCATCGGTCAAGTCGTCAAGGCCCAAGTGCTCGAAGTGGATAAGGCGAAGCGGCAGCTGCGGCTCAGCATGAAGCAACGGGCGACGGTGAGCCTGGACGAATATCTTGCTGAACATCCCCCTGGTAGCTTGGTCAGCGGCCGCATTGTTGAGATTGCACAAGGACTGGCCAGAGTGGAATTGGGCGAAGGCATTGAGGGCACATGCTCAACCGGCGCGGAAAGCCCCGTGGCGGAAACGTCGAGCGGGGAGGGCCGGGTGGATCTGTCCTCGCTAACCTCCATGTTGAAGGAGCGCTGGAAGGGCGGCCCGAGCAGCGGCCCCGCGAAGCCGGGGGGTATCAACGTCGGACAGATTCGCAGCTTCCGGGTTAAGCCGTTGGAGCAGGATGCCAAGAAGATTGATTTGGTGCTGGTGTAGGAGAGCGATGCACAAATCGCTCTGTCAAAAATCATTCCCACAGGGGCTAAAGAGTCTGCGGTGAGAACTCATGCTCTCCGGATTGATTCCATCGCAGAGCTTGTAAGAGTCATTACCTCCGGAGCAATCTTGCCATATATCGAATTGAACTACTCCCGATTCAGGCAGCCAGCCCAGGACCATGTCCGGGAGATTCTAGCCGTCCTCACGCTCAGCAGGCGTCTACCTCTTTGGCACGGTGTAGCCCAGGACTCAGTCCTGGGTACTCTTAGCCGTCCCTACGGAACTTAATTTGACAGATTCTCACGCGGATTATTGGGGCAAGGCGAAGGTGAATAGGTCGCTACCGGAGGCGATGGCTACGTATTGCTTGCCGTTCACTGCATAGCTCATCGGGGAGGCGTGCAGGGTTTGGCCGGTGTTGAAGTGCCACAGCGATTTTCCTGTCTTTGCATCGACAGCTTCAAAGAAGCCTTGGTTGTCGGCGAAAAACACCAGGCCAGCTGCGGTCGTCATGACACCACCGTAGCCATGCGCATCACCGGATTGCGGATAACGCCAGACAAATTCCTTGGTGCGCGGATCGAAGGAGAGAAGCACTTGCGTGCTCCTCTCACCTGGGTTGCGCTTGGTGCCGGTGGAGTAATATTCCTTGCCTTCTTCAAATGACGCCGGCTTGCGAAAATAAACCGAGCAACTCTCGAGAGTCATGAAGTAGAAGAGATTCGTAGTCTCACTGTATGAGGGCGAATACCAGTTGGTCGCCCCTTCGACCCCCGGACAAATGAGCGTTCCCTCCGCAGTTGGCAACAAGTCACGTGGGGATGGGACGGCCATTGGCGTCGATTCCTTTGGCCCAATTCAGAGTCTTTACGAATTGCGTGGCGGACAGAAATTTTCCGTTGGTGCGATCGAGCACGTAAACGTAACCGTTACGATTGGCCTCGACAATCAGCTTTCTCGGCTGTCCCTCATATTGCGTGTCCACCAGGACAGGCGTCTCCACACCGTCGTAGTCATAGAGGTCATGCGGAGTGAATTGGAAGTACCACTTCAGCTTGCCGGTGTCGGGATCAATCGCCAGCAGGCTGGAGGTGTAGAGATCATCGCCGGGACGAACGCTTCCATCGTAGTCCGGCGAAGCATTGCCGGTCCCCAGTAGAGGGTGTTCAATTCCTGATCATAGGTGCCGGGCATCCATGCCGTGCCGCCGCCGTGAAGGTAGGTATCGCCCGGCCAACTGGAAGAGCCGAATTCTCCCGGGGCTGGAATCGTCCACAGGCGCCACGCCAATTTTCCGGTGGTGGCATCGTAGGCGGCGAGAAAGCCGCGCACGCCGTCGTCTCCGCCGGAAGTCGCCACCAACACCTTGTCTTTGAGGATGAGCGGAGCACCGGTGGCGCCGTAGTTCTTATTCCAGTCGGCGTAGGCAATATCCCAAATCAAGTTGCCTGAGCGGGAATCGAGACAGAGCAGATGGGCATTGTCTGTTTCCATGTACAGGCGGGTGCCTAAGATGGCTACACCGCGATTGATATGACCGGAGGCATCATCGATGAGGCCACGCGAAACCGATCGCGCATAGTGCCAGAGCACTTCTCCGGTTTGCGCATTGAGCGCAAAGGCATCGTTCGAGCCGGTGAAGTACATGATGCCATTCACAACCACCGGCGTCGCTTCCAGGACTCCGGGGGTCTTGGTGTGAAAGACCCATTGCGCCTGAAGGTGCGCGGCATTTTGGGGAGTGATCTGGGTAAGGCTGCTGAAGCGGCGGCCGGTGTAGTCTCCGTTGTAAGTGGGCCAATCGTCTTTGATGGTGTCGGTGATCTGCTGCGCGGAAAGATTGGCAGCCAAGCCACACGCGCAAACAACCAACACCCACATCCGGCGAAGCTTCATGCGATCAGCGTCCCTCATCGTCCATGGTAACGAATACCTCTCCCAGCGCTCCGCGATCAGCACCATTGCTATCGATGAGGTGAATAGAAACCCGGGCATGTTCTTGTCGGCATCAATCGCCTGGTGCAGTGCGATCAGATCCTGCGGGCGAACCGCCCCGAGAGAAACTTCCGCTCTGCTCCAGTCCGCCCCGACCGTAGAGAAATGCCTTGAGCTCCCCAGGATAGAACACGCCGAAGGTGCCAGTGAGGTCTATCTTGCCGGCGTTACGCCGGGCTACCAGCGGCTTCCCTACCATACCCGCATCGGTCACGGTGGTGAAGTCGTGGGTGAGGCGCGAGGGGAACCAGTTGGTATCGAAGGCGTAGGTCTCACCAGGCCCCAGGACGACCATCGGGCTGTTCAGCTCCGCCTCCATGTAGTACGGCGTCTTCTCTAAATCGGTGGATGTCAGGAAGGGCATCCCTTGCTTGTCCAATTCCAGCGTTGGCCCGTTCTTATAGAAGATCGTGGTCGCCTTGCTGGGATAGTCGCCTCCGGCAATGTGTTTTGTTCTTTCTACCATGGCATATTGGGTTGTGCCGTCGATGATGGCGACCCATCCGGCAGTGGAATCAAGCCATACTTCGCTTTCCAGATACTTCCAGTTCAACTGGAACATGCCGTCCTTGACGCCGTAGGCTGGATCGTTCGCCAGGCCGTCCCTGCGCATGGTAGCCGAGCAGATAGCTGGAAGCCGGGTTGAGCGGAGTGATGGCCCAGAAGTCGTGGTTGTATTTTTGGGGATCGGCGGGATCGGAGAGGTTGTACTGGGAGACGGATTGCACCGACCAAGTGATGGAGTGGCCGGTGTAGTTTTTCGTGATCGCGTGGAAGGATATCTCAGGGGAGTCGCTGCCTATGCTGATCTCGCGTGTGTACTGGAGGCCCGTGGGCGGGTCGGGAGGACCTTCGAGACGCACGGTGCATCGCGCGCCCTGGGAGAGAACGGAAAAGGCATAGGCGCCGTCGTCCAGGGGAGTGGAAGCTCCCTGCCAGTGCTGCTCGTCGTCATCGCCTTCCGGCAAAGGCCAGATTTTGTCACCGCCATAGTTAATCCAGCGGCCGGCCGCTTCCGCGGGGGAAATATATTTGCCCTTGTAGACCGGGTTCACGAACAGGTAAGGGTGACCGTTGAAAGCAACCTGGATTAGCCGGCCGCCCACTTGCGGAATAAAGGTCAGTTGCACCCAGTCGTTCGAGACCTGCTGTGCCTGCCAACCTTCGTAGACCGTGGGATGGACCTGGCATGGAGAAGGCGCAGCGCTTGCCGTGGAGGCCGCCAAGGCGACGGCCAGCAGGGTGGGAATCGTAGGACGTCTCATCGTTTAAACCCCCTGGCGGCGGGCTTGCGTCAGCAATTCCTTTAGCCGCTTGCCCACGATAATTTCTTCACCGGGCCGCAGCGTCATGGAAACAATCTGGAGCTTATCGTCTTTCCTCGGAGCTCTGCGCAGCACCTGGCTTTTGGGATAGGACGTCGCTGGGATTGTCTTCAGTCAGGACGGCGATGGCCGGAGTACCCTCGAGCAGTTGTTTTGCGCAGTCGGCGGTGGTGTAACGCCAGGCTTTCTGATCCCAGGAAATGCTGAGGGTCGGGCATTGGTTTTCTTCAGGGGTGTAGACTTTTGTCTCGACACCAGGAACGGTTGCAACCAGAGTGGCAATGCGTTGCACACGGACTCCCCATTCCTTGTTGAGCTTGGGCACATCCATCTTCAACCATGTCTCGACCGCTGCCAGGCATCCCATGATCTCTTCTTTGCCGACCTTCATCGGGCGGCACACGGCGCCCTCCCATGGATTGCTGTTGGCCAGGGCGGCTTCGATGAGATCCTTGCGGCCGAGCAGGATGCCGCTCGATTGTGGCCCGCATAAGCCTTTGCCTCCACTGAAGGTGTAGAGGTCGCAGCCCATCTTGGCGAACAACTGAAGCTTGTCTACCGGAGGGATGCCGTCGGCCGCATCCATGAAGATGGGCACATGATGAGCTTTGGCAACCGCGATCTCTTTGGCCAACTGCTCGGGCGACGAGGAGGTGTAAACCATCACCGTGTTGGGCGTGATGGCGTTGGCAATCTGCTCTGCCGATTCGGCAAGGACGAGTTTGGCTCCGGTCAGGCGGATGGCGCTGTCGAAGACGCTGCGGCCACCGACCATGACGACTTCGTTTTTCAGCCCATCGGTATTGGGCAACTGCCAGATTTTGTCCGGGTCAGTTCCGGCAATGCATCCCGCGGTCGCAACGGCCATGGCGCCGGCCGCGCCGGAGGTGATCATGCCGGACTCCGCGCCGGTGAGCTCCGCCAGACGCTTACCGACGGCGCGCTGCAGGTCAAAGATATTGACGAAGTGCTGCGAGGCCTCGACCTGAGCAGCTCTCACTTCGGGCAATTCGAGGCTGGCGCTGAGATAGGTCCAGGTGCCACGCCCATTGATCAGCGGCTTCACGCCAAGGCGAGTGTAGATGTTGTCGGTCGAGTTGCGGGCAACTTCTGCCCACCCGGTCCCCAATGCCTCCTGCAAGCCGACTTGCGCGAGCAGGGGAAAAGCAGCAGCCCATTTCACGAACGATCTACGTTTCATTTTTTTACCGCGATAAAGGAGATTTGCTCAGCAGCCTCTTCGCCAGTCTCGAAATTCTGCTGGAGCGTCGTTCTGGCGGGATAAGGAGGCTTGAAGAATTTGCCATAGAGCTCGTTCATCTGCTTATCATCCTTCATCTCGCGCAGGTAAACCGTGCTGAAGACAACATTGGAGAAATCCATGTCGACCTCTTCCAGACCGTCGAGAAGATTGCGCATGGACTGACGTAGTTGCAAATCGAAGAGAGGCGTAACCATACCCTGACCGGGAATAAATCCATCCTTGGCGGATAGGTAGAGTGTGTCGCCATAGAGGATCCCGGGGCTCGCGGTCGGGCTGGGAGGCATATTGCGTGGACGCACGGCTTTGCGTTTGGTTAGATCCGCGCCGGCGATACAACTGAAGACCATGTGTTCTCCTTTAGGGAGGCCAACCACTTGAATGGTCCCGCGCCCGGGCGTATTGCCGAATTCAAAATAGGTCTTATAGACCTTACCCATGACGTCATACTGGCCGCCGACGCTCATGTAGGGATTGACCCACAGAACGTTCTTCATGCTCATCTGGGCGGCGTTGCAGAATGGTGCTCACATTGTCGAGAGCCTGCCTGGTTTCGGCGGAAAAATCGGACTTCAATTTTCCGGTCAGCGGATCCTCTCCGCCTTGCGCCGATAGATAGAGGATTTCACCAGCCAGGATGGCGGGAGGATCGACGTGTGGCCCGCGCGGCCATCCGGCAGGCCAGATCGCTTTTCGTTGACCGGCATTGGCGACGGCAATGCAGTTGATTTCAACCTTCTCTCCGTGCGGCAGCGCGGCAACGGTCAACACGGTTCGCGCGGGAGGGCTTGATCCAATCATCTTCCAATAAACATCCTCCATCGCGGCCAGGTCGTGGGATCCGTGAGATAGATGTTCATCCAAACGACGTTGCCAAAATCCATCCCGGCGCCGCGCAGCACAGTCTGTACGTTGCCCATGGCCTCGCCCATCTGCCCGGCAAAGTCTTTTGTGGATCCGCCTCCCTGGCCGGATAGGTAGAGCGTGCCGTTGGCCACAACAGCCGGACTGAGCACTTCATCACCGGCTGCATAGCCCGGCGGCTGGACGACCTTAAAGGCAGGAGTCTGGGCAAAGAGAGATGCCGTCAGAGAACAGCAGACACACGGAGACGCGGGGAAATCGATGCATCATTTGGCAGGCTCACAGGTACGGGATAAATCCATGGGCACGGGTCGGTATCTTATACACCGAAGTGGTTGCCGTTATGTAGAGGGTTGAGTAATCGGGGTCTCCCCAGGCAAGATTCGCAGGCTGCTCCGGCACGACGATCGTTCCCAGATGATGGCCAGCTGGATCCCAAACCCATATGCCCTTGGGGCCAACCACATATAAATTTCCCTGGCGATCGACCTTCATGCCATCCGGCACGCCGTCGTTTTGCCCGCCCGGCTCGACGCCGAAGATGCGTCCGTTGCTCAGATGGCCATCGCTGAAATCGTAAACGTGGATGTTGCGTTGGGTTGAGTCGTCGACGTAAAACTTTGTGCCGTCAGGGGAAAAGGCGAGGCCGTTGGGATCATCAATATCTTTGGTGAGCAGTTGAAGCTGGCCATCGGGGGCAATGCGGTAGACGCCTTTGAAAGGGTATTTCCTGCTTTTGATCCTTGGGCAGATCCGAGGTTGGATCGGTAAAGTAGATCGCGCCATCCGGGCCGAGCACCACGTCGTTGGGGCTGTTGAGGCGCTTTCCCTGGTATCGATCCACGACGGTTGTGTAGCTTTTTCCGTCGGGCGAAAGACGAATGATGGCGCGCAGAACACTGGCGCAATCCAACAGCCGATGCTGCCGATCGTAGGTGTTGCCGTCGGGATCTCCGAGGGAGATGATCTCCTGCTTCTGGCCGGTGACGGTATTTACCTTGAAGATCTTGTTGAGGGTTTCGTCGCTCACCCACAGATAGCCGGCTGGATCCCAGACTGGCCCTTCGGTAAAGCCGAAGCCAGTGGCCACTTTCGTCAGTTGCGCTTTGCGGTCGAATAGATTCCAGAAGCCTGGCTCGACGGCCTCAAGAGAGAACGGTGCGAGCTGTCGGCTCTGACCGCAAGAGTATCGCTGCGAAGGCGAGAGAAGCGATCGCGATTGTGCGCGGCAGGCTTTTAATTGTCGTCGTCATCGTCAGACTTTGCGGAGTGCGTGGAGGAGCCTTTGCTGTTTTCATCCCCGGTGCGAAGCAGGTAGCTGACCAGGTCATCCACTTCCTTGCTGCTCAGTGTCGATCGCGGCAGGCATCAGGGAATGAGAGCCGATGTCCACCTGGGCGAGCTCGCGACTTGGGCAAGAAATGAAACGCCCCGTCGGGGGTTTGTAGAGAAAGCGAAAAGTTGTCGTTGACCTTGAGCATGCCGGTAATCTTCTGCCCTGTAAGTGTCACCACGGTGGTGGCTTTTTTGTCGGCGGGCAGATTCTTATCAGGATCGAGAATGATGGCGCGAATCTGATCTGGCTGGGCATCGGCTCCATAGAAGGAGAGGTCGCTGCCGATAAATCCTCCTTTGCCCTTGACCATGTGACAGTCGGAGCATTGCGCTTTGCCGAAGAAAAGGTCTCCCCTTGATTGGGATCACCGGGAAGCTTGACAATATCTCCTCTGCCTTGCAGGATCCTCAAATAGCTGACCACATCCGCGACTTCCTGGGGCTTGAACGAGGAGAAGGCGGGCATGCCTGCGCCGGAAATTCCATAGCGGATGATGCCGGCCAGTTCGCGGTCCATGAGGTGCTGCACTTCGGGGGCGGTGGCGATGTTCGGTGCGTGCTCTCCGCCGCGGCCATCCGCACCGTGACAACCGGCGCAGTTGGACGGCGAAGATGGCAGCGCCCGGCGGCTGCGCATGCAGCGCGGCCGTCGACAGCAGGCCAAGAACCACGGCCTGGACGAAGATGCCCCGCCGCCAACCCATCTTCGTCAAAGATCCTCTTCGTCACGTTAGAACAGGAACTTCAATGCAACTTGCATGATACGGGGATCGTTGCGCCGACGGTCACATAACCGAATCCGCCCTGGCCGGTGTTGTTGACCAGTCCCATTCGGATTCGCAAACTGCGCATGGTTGAAGACGTTGAAGGCTTCTGCCCGGAATTGCAGTTTGGTGCTCTCGGTGATGGTGGTGCTCTTTAACAGAGCCATATCATAATTGTCGATGCCAGGACCGGAGAAGTATCGCCGCATCGCGTTTCCTACTTGCCCGATTGGTTCCGGCGTGAAGAAGTTGGGGTTGAAATATGGCAGCCCCTTGCGCGGGTTCTTATTTCCAAAAAGAGGGCTGCCGTTGTTCGCGTAGCTTGGCACATCTACGTTTGCATTAAAGGCGCCAAGCAGTGAATTATCGTCATTCTCATTAGACTGACTGGCTCTCCCTTGGCAAAGGTAGATACGCCGGAAAGCTCCCAGCCGGCGGTGAACCGCTTCGCAATATCTCCTCCGCCGATAAAGTGATCGAAGGGCAACTGCACGGTGTAGCTGGCGACCAGGTTATGGGGAACGTCAAAGCTCGATAACGCGCGGGTTTGGCCCGGATCCAACGGATTGGTCGCGTCAAAGGAGTCCGAACCGTTATCCAGCGACTTCTCGAAGGTATATCCGATCAGGAAGTTGAGGTATTTTTCAGTGTGCTCCAGGGTTACCTGCAGCGAGTTGAAGCTGGAGCTGACCGCCGTCTTCATGTACGGATTGCTGTTGAAGTTGATCCCGAAGCGGCCTGGTTCCGTTCACCGTCTGGCCGCTCGCCGTGGTGTAAATCGGTCTTCGCCGTACGGGCCGCAAGTTGTCGTACCGGGCGCCACATTGGCCGGGTTACTCAATTGGAGGCAGAGCGCCTGGTCCCCTGGATTCGATTCCTCAAACGTCAGCAGCTGCCTGCCCACCGTGCCGACGTAGTTCACGCTGAGTACGGTTGCGGTTCCCAATTGGCGCTGGAGAGAGAGTTCCCATTCCTGAACATAGGGCATCTTGTTTTTGTAGTAGTAATAGTCGGATCCGCCGATGGGTGTCGCTGCCGCCCAATTGAAGGTTGTATCGGGATTCTTGGGAGACACGTTGGTTGGAGGAAAGACGAAGGGGAACTTCTGTCCCGCCGAATTCCCGACGGCCGATCGACGAACGGGGTGGCGAGCTCAGTCGATGACACAGAATAGTAGTTGCCATAAGGAGCATCGCCTACCTCGACGAATCCAGTGGCGTCCTCAATCGAGCTATAAAAGATGCCGTAACCGGCACGTATGCTGGTTTTTCCAGCACCGCCCGAGAACTTTCCGAGAAATCCGTCGGTCACATCCGGCGCATAGGCAAAGCCGATTCTGGGACCGAAGTTGGTGTACTTGGTTGGTCCGAGGGTGCGAGGAATGCCCGGGATCTCCAGGCACCACCAGACCCAGGGGAGCGCCGGGGAATGCTTGCGACTGCTCACCAAGAACGACCGTCTCGAGCTTGTTCTGGGTGTCGTACCAGGGAGTAGCGACTTCCCAACGCAGGCCGTAATTCACGGTGAGAGTTGCGGGTTGCACGCCAGCTATCCTGAACATAAAATCCGTAGTATTTGCTGCGCGAGTCGAGGAGCTGCTGGCTGGCCTGCACAAAGCTGTCCGGCGCCCCGATCAGGAAATCGGCGAAGTCCAAGCCGGTCTCTGAACCATTGAAACCGAAGCAACCGTCATAGCAGTCGTAATTCCGCTCGTTGATCTGGTTGTAGTGGAGGTTGGCGCCAAACTGCAGAGTGTGCGTTCCGAAAATCTTGGTGACGTTATCGATGATCTGGAAGGTGTTGTTGTATTGCCTCAATGCGTCCGGCGGAACACCAAGGCTGAAGTTGTTGAACATCAGATTCGTAACGCCTTCGTACGCAGGGTTGATGGGAGAGATACCGCCCGTCGGGGCCCCACGGAGTAACAAAACCCTGCGAGGCAAGGGTGACACCCAAACCCTGTCCCGCGGTGGGTTGGCCGGTCTGGTTTACATCGCGCAGATAGGCGAGACGAAGATCGTTGACGGTCGAGGAGTTAAACGTGGTCGTCAACCCCAAATTGATCATTTGGGTTTGGCCCTTGATTGGTTGCGGCAAAGCCCGGAACAGTTACCTGGCTATACGGATTGACCGTGCGGAATCGGTCGAAGAAGTAATAGCCAAACACAGCGCCGAATCGGGTAGGAACGTCTATCCGGCCACTCCCCTTATCGTCGGTCAAGTTCTCGTTGAAGGCAGAGGTGGAGTAGCTCGGTCCACCGTTGACAATCCCGTTGGCCGCAGGAACGTACTTCAGCGTAGTTCGTCGCAACCGGCGACCACGCGCTCTGGGGAATGACGCGCATTGGGAAAGACGCAGTTTGCGGTGTTGGTGCAGCCCGGAGTGTAGTAGTTTTCCCCCTGCGTTACGGGATATCCCAATGTCTGGGAAAGAGTGTTGGCCCAGCCAGCACCGACGACTGTGCCGCGTCGAAGCGTCAGGTCTCGCCTGGTCCGATCAAGGTCGCCTGTGCGGTCCGCATCGGAAGGCACGGGATAGCTCTGTGTCTGTCCTAAAATCTGCCGCGTTCCCTGGTAGTCGGCAAACCAGAAGATCTTGTTCTTGCGGATTGGGCCCCCGGCCGTTCCGCCGAATTGATTCTGGATGAAAACGCCGCGCGTCGGAGAGTAGTAGTTTCTGGCATCCAGATCGGTGTTGCGCAGGAAGTCGAAGACGGTCCCGTGATACTGATTGGTTCCGGACTTGGTGACTACGTTGACCTGGCCACCGCTGTAGTTTCCATACTCCGCGTCGAAGTTGTTGGTGATGATGCGGAACTGCGCGATGGAGTCAAGATTGGGAATCATGGCGGCGCCGTTGTGCACGCCTTCTTCTGCATTTGCGCCGTTCACCATGAACGCGTTGGAGCCGGTGCGGCCGCCGTTGACGGATTGCTGGCCGTTGTCCAGATCACCCGACACCTGCGTCGCGCCGACTCCCGACGTGGCGCTGTCCTGGCTATGGGAATAAGGCGACACGCCCGGCTGCAACTTCAAGAGGTCGATGTAGGAACGGCCGTTGAGCGGCACGGAGGTGATCTTGGTGCCGTCGATGACTACGCCATTCTGCGTGCTCTGCGTTTCCACCTGCAGCGCGTCGCTCTTGACGCTCACCGTATTGGTGACGGTCCCGAGCTGCATGGTGATGTCGATGCGCACAGCGGAATTCGCGTCGATCTTTACCCCGGTCTGCTGATAATCGCGGAAGCCTTGCTGGCTGGCGGTGACGTTATAGGTGTCGACATTGAGAGTGGGAAACTTGTAGAAGCCCTTGGAGTCGGTGACGGCTGTGCTCTGCACATTGGTCGAGACGCTGGTGGCGATAACCGTCACGCCTGGAACAACGGCGCCGCTAGGGTCGGTGACCACTCCGGAGATCGAACCGGTGATGGCTGCCCATGCCGCAAGCGTTCCCAGGAGTACACACGTGGGTACGCCAACAAGAGACACTAATCTCAGGAATCGATTCACAGGAATGACCTCTCTCAAAATAAAGAATCAGTGGAGCAGGGTACTCGAAACCAAACGATGGTAAAGAAAACTAAACGATGATAAAAGAGGGTACCGGTGATCCTGCGTGGTGTCAAGAATTCTCGGCCCCAGTAGAGCCGTATCTTGCTGGAGATACCGGGTTTGACTCGCAACGCGAGCATGGCAGACACTCTGTCTAGAATCGCGCCCGAGTTACTAGGCCATATGTCCTAGATGGTTGCATCGCTTTCATTTCATTGTGCTGAGAGGTCAAAGGAACAGCAATGGAAAATCTGTCCAGGTCAAACTTAAGCCGGCGCAGGTTTGTGCAGCGCTCGTTGATGGCTGGAGCGGCCACTTCCCTTTTGCCAACGGCGGGTCAGGCTGCGACGGCTCCTGTCTCTGTGCCCGTCGGCCCGAATCTCTTCGAGGAGATTGGGGTGCGTCCGCTGGTCAACGCCAAGGGCACTTACACCATCATCAGCGGCTCACTCTCTTTACCTGAAGTGAAGCAGGCGATGGAAGAGGCCGGGCGCCACTACGTCAACATGGACGAACTCATGGCAGCAGTGGGCGCACGCCTGGCGAAGATTACCGGTGCAGACTGGGGGATCGTAACCGGCGGGCTGTGCAGCCGCCATCGCCGTTGCCACCGCGGCTTGCATCGCCGGGACCGATCCGGAAAAGTCGCAGAAGATGCCTTACATGGTGAAGGGTGGGCTCAAGAACCAGGTGATCATCCCTAAGCACTCGCGCAATCAATACGACATGGGTGCCGTCTGCTTGGCGTTGACATCGTGGAAGTGGAAACGCCGGAGCAACTGCAGGCCGAGATGGGCCCGCAGACGGCGATGATTTATATCTTGTCTTCGCCCGCGGCCGCCAGCGGCCCACTCAGCATTGCGAATATCTGCCAGGCGGCGAAGGTCAAGGACATTCCTGTCTTCGTGGACGCGGCGGCGGAAGAGCTCACCATCCCCAATATCCATCTTGGCGCGGGGGCGACGCTGGTCGGCTATAGCGGCGGCAAATGCATGCGCGGGCCGCAGTGCGCCGGACTGCTGCTGGGAAAGAAGGAACTGGTTCAGGCAGCGTGGTTCCAGGCTGCGCCGCACCACAACGTCGGACGCTCCATGAAGGTGGGCAAGGAAGAGATCATGGGCATGCTCACCGCGGTCGAGATGTGGACCAAGCGCGACCACAAGGCCGAATGGAACACGTGGAAGGAGTGGCTGGCCAACATCGAAGCCAAGGTGAAGCCATTGCCTTCGGTGACCACCGAATATCTGATGCCTGAGGATCTTTCGAATCATTCGCCCCGGCTGCGGATCAAGTGGGATGGCAATGTACTGAAGATTACCGGCACTGAGCTGGCGCAGACGCTGGACGCGGGTACGCCGCGCATTCAGTTCGATGAATCGAGCGGCACTCGTCCCGACCACATGGACAGCTCGATCACGATCATGCCCTACATGATGATGCCGGGCGATGACAAGATCGTGGCGGACGCGATTTTCGCCACGCTGTCGCATCCGCCGAAGTTTTCTGACCCGGAAATTCCGCAGGGCGCCCCGGCAAATGTCGCTGGGATCTGGAAGGTGCAGATGAAATACCTGTGCGGCGAAGGTTGGCAACGCTTTTTGCTGGAGCAGCAGGAGGGCGGGGTCACCGGCGTCCACCAAGGCGAGATTTATAACGGGAATCTGACTGGGAAGGTGCACGCGACAACAGGTTAGTTTTCATAGCGCCATGCCGGTTGGCGGAAATGAGATTCACTACTCGTTCAACGGCACGGTGAATGGCGATTCCATGAGCGGGACGGTGGCTTTGGGGGAATATGGCCACGCCGAGTGGTCGGCCACGCGGGAGACGTAGAGGTTCTAACGAGGTGGGGGATTGACGGCGGAAAGGTGTCCCTCCAGCGTAAGCCGTATCATTGCAAAGGTTTACGTGCGGCCTGGGCAGGTACCCTTCAAAACTAACCCCGGGGTTCGAGTAGTCTCGCTGATTCTACGTCTCCGCACTTAAGTCCCGCAGGCACGGCTGCGAATTACGCGCGGGGCAGTCTCTTCAGAGCCATTCATCCATCCGCATGAACTGTTCGCGACTCAGATAGCCAGCCCAGGACCATGTCCTGGGATATCTCGAGCCGTCCCTGTCGGGACTGACATTACGCTGAGTTGAGCTGCGGCCCACGTATTGTCAGTCGCTTGACGGCCCGACTGAAAGTCTTCCCTGATACAAACTGAGTTTTCCTCCAGACGACAAAGTTTCAGGGTTGCAGCCAACTTCGTTGTCCTGCGCGGAGGATCGGAAGATTCTAAAAACATATCCGGGCCATTTTGCGCTCTGCGCTATGCTCGATACAGGTGGCTTTTGAATCTGCAGAGAAGTGGGGCCGGTGCATCCGGCAGCAAATATTGATGCCGAGGGTCCTGGTTCGATTTGCTTTAGTTTTTGCGGTGACCGCATTGCCCTGGCTGTCTGTGCCAGGCCAGCAAACTGCCCCCTCGCCAACGTTGCCGGCGGCGCTCGATCGAGTCTTCTCCGGCTTTGAGCCTGACCAAAGCAGCGACTATGGTTTGGTCTATGAACCGCTCGACAGCTGGATCTATCCGGCCTTCGAACGCCTGTTTGCGCTGGGCTATGCCGACTCCGCGTACCTGGGCATGCGGCCCTGGACGCGCAACAGCTGCCTGCAGATCCTTCGAGGAGACCTACCCTAAACTGCAGAATGCGCCCCAGGATGAAGAGGCCTGGAACATCTTCCAGGCCTTAGCGGTGGAGTTTGGAGCCAAGGCGGGACCGGCAAGTCCTCGCGCCGAAGTTGCGAATGTCTATAGCCGGAATATGTACATCAAAGGGCCGCCCATCAATGACTCCTTTCACTTTGGGCAGACGCTCATCAATGATTACGGACGGCCGTATCAGGAAGGCTTCAACGCTCTTGACGGTTTCAGCGCAAGGGCCGAGGGCTACCATTTTTCGCTCGATGTGCGCGGGGAGTATCAGCACGCGCCCGGACGCGCAGCCTATCCCGAATCCGTGCAGGAGATCTTTGCCCAGATAGACAGCACTCCGCTGGTGGCGCCCGAGCCCGTACCGCAGACCAACGTCTTTCGCTTGATCAATGCCAATTTTGCCACTTCGGTGGCCAACAATGAGTTCTCGGTCGGCAAGGCGGATGACTATTGGGGTCCAACACAAGCCGGAAGCATGGCGCTCAGCAACAATGCAGAGCCGATCTATGCCCTGCGCATCAACCGCGTGGTGCCGCTGCGCATTCCGCTGGTTCTCCGACGTCCTCGGGCCGTTCCGCTATGAAGGATTGTTTGGCTCGCTCAAGGGACATCGCTATCCCAACGCTCCATGGGTTCACGCCGCAAAAATTCAGCTTCAAGCCGACGAGAAACCTGGAATTCGGCTTTTCCCGGGTGGTCATCTTTGCCGGAAAGGACCATGTACCTCTCACTTTCGGCTCGTTCTGGCACAGCTTCACCAGCTTCAGCAATGTGAGCCTGGCGGAGAAGGAGAGCCGAAACGATCCCGGCTTCCGCAGTTCGAGCTTTGACTTTACGTGGAGGCTTCCGTGGGTGGAGAAATGGCTGACTCTGTACTCCGACTCCATCGTTCACGATGACGTGAGCCCCCTGGCTGCTCCGCGCCGCGCCGCCGTCAATCCCGGCCTCTACCTGTCGCACTTACCGGGGCTTCCGCATGTGGATCTGCGCGCCGAGGCGGTATCGACGGATCCGGTTGCGTCGTCTCAAGGAGGCCAGTTCCTCTACTACGAATTCGAATATCCAGACGGCTATACGAACAAAGGCAACATGCTCGGAAGTTGGATGGGCCGCGAGGGTAAAGGAGGCCAGGCGTGGCTGACCGACTGGCTAAGCCCTAAAGAGTACATTCAGCTGGGCTATCGCAATGCCAAGGTCTCCAAGACTTTTGTTCCCGGGGGCACAACGCAGAACGACTTTAACGTCAAAGCCGTGCTCCGCCTTAAACCCGACCTGGAGTTGAATGCCTTCGGCCAGGCTGAGTTCTGGAAGGTTCCTGCGCTGGTATGCGGGACCACAGCACGACTTCACTGGTTCGATCCAGCTGACGTATTTTCCGAAACTAAGCTGGCAAGTACACCAAAAATAAAAACGCCGGAACGCGATGGTCTGCGTTCCGGCGTTCTGTTTGCTACCAGTACTATCTGCGGTTATCGCGGTTATCGCGGTCATCGTGCCTATCGCGCCTAACCCCGCCGCCCTCGGTGCCGGTTCCTGAGAGGATGAGGGTCGGTTGGCCGCCGTTGTAGCCGTTGCTCTGGACGTTGATTCGCTGTGGGTCTGGCCGATAAACTGTGGTGTGAACTGGACGTTGATGGTGCACGAGGCCGAGGTGGCCAGCACCAAGCCATTACCGCAAGTTGAGCTACCCAGGACGCTGAATGCAGTATCCCGCCGATTGACTGTATAGAACGGGGACTGCGAGTGTCAGGCTCAGATTCCCGATGTTATATTCGGTCGCCGTCATGGTCGGACTTTGATTTCCGACGCTGACGTTTCCGAACGGGAGCGCGGAAGCGTTGCCGTTCAGGTAGACCAGGTTGTTGGTGTTGCCGGTGCCGATATTGGCAATCACAAAGCTCTGCCCCCCTGCGGAGATGGCCAGGGCGCTGGCAGCGGAGAGTGTCGTGTTGTCGAAGTCCACCAGGTAGGGCACCACGCCGCTGGCGGCGGGAGGAACCACGGTGAGGGTATCAGCGTTACCGTCGAGGACATAAAGATCATCGGCGGGATCAAGGGCGAGCCCGGTTGGATTGGTGATGCCGTTGATAGGGCTGGTGGTGGCGGTTGTGCCGTCAGCGGAAACTTGAACCACCTGCCCGACGCCGGAGAAGTCTCCACCATCGCCGATCCACAGGGCGGCAGTTTTGGGATCTGTCGCCAATGCCTGCGGGAAGATGATCGAGACGGTGGGGATCGTCATCTTAAACGGCGCGCCCCCTGCCGGCAACTTGACCACGTATCCAGGATTGCCGGTACCAGCATCGACACCGGCAGGACCCGCGTCGCCGATATAAAGGTTGCCGAGAACATCGAAGGCCAGGGCCATCGGGTGGAGCAGCAATCCCCCCGGAGCGATCACCACGGACGGCGCCAGACCGGTGGTAGTCGGCACCTCGATCACCTCGCCAAGGTTGAAGTCAGCAATGAAGAGGTTTCCGGCTCCATCGAGAGCGACCGCGCTCGGCGCCTGTATGGGGATGGCGCCGGTGGAAACCCGAGTCAACCCGGTTCCGGCCAGGCCGCCGATCGAATAGACTCTGCCTGCCTGGGTATCAGCGACATACACCGTATTGTCCAAGCCCGATATAGCGAGCGACTGGGGCTGCTCGATCCTGGTCACAGTTGTTGTTTCGGTGACAGGATAAGTGACTTCCGCTGCAGCCAAGCCGATCTGATAGACCGGTGTGGAAGCAAGAATGGTATTGCCGGTGTTGCCTCCTCTCACCTGGATGGCCGAAGAGCGGAATCCTGGATAGGAAGGAGTGCCGTAGAAATTTTCCATGCAGGTGTAGGGGAAAAAGTTAGAGATACGAGGGCCGCCGCCAGGCAAATTGGTATGCGTGCCGTTGGTGCAGGAGCCGCCGGCGGCCTGGATGATCTCGGTGCTGGTGTCGCCCTGAGAGACAAAACGAAATCCACGAAGGGTTGTGGGCTGGTTGTATTCGAAGTTGAAGAGAATATGGGATCCGGTTCCACCGACGACGTCGGTATTGCCCATGTTGACCGGGGCGATGTAGTCGAGCTGAGTGATCAGGCCATCGGCGGAATCAAGCACATCCAGATTCGATTGAGGATCGAATGCCATGCTGCTGCTGGTTCCCAGACCCGTATTGGGCAGGATGAAAGGCGTGGTTGGCGAAGCAGCTGGGATAATCACCACCTGCTGGCCGGCGTTAAAGCCGTTACCCGTTCCCAGGAGTGTCAGGATGAAGAGATCACCGGCGGAATCAAACGTCAGACCTGAAGGCTGATTGATGACAAAAGTCCCGGTGGGCACTGGTTGGGCGGCTCCGCCGGTGTCGGCCACCTTATATACGCCCCCATTGCTTCCGGAGAAGTTGCCGTTGTCTGCAATGTAAAGGTTGGTCGAAGAGTCCCTCAACAACGCGGCCGGAGTGAACGGAGCGTTCATGCCCGTGACATTCAGCAGCAGCGGCGCACCACCCGAAGCCAGCGAATAGATAGCTCCATCGCCCGAAGGCGGGTAGTCCCCGATGAACAGCGTTCCTGCACTATCCACTGCGAGGGCGATCGGATTGGTCAGCGGAGCGCCGGCGAACACCGAAGTCGCAACCCCGGTCAGATTTCCCTTTCCGTCCCCAGCCAACTCGATGATGCGTCCGGAACTTGTAGTACCGGTAGTAGGAGTGTCACCCACAAAAAGATCTCCGTTGGCATCCAGGGTGAGTGCTTGCGGGGTCGTCAGGACGAAGGTTCCAGTGGTGACCGGGGTTTTGACGCCATTCACGATGGAGACGATCTGATTGTTGGCGGTATCTGCAATGTAGATTGTGCCGTTCTTGGACACCGCGATGGATTGCGGGCTGTTGAAACCAGTCGCGATGTTCTGCTGAGCGTCGACGAGGGCTGACGGGGCTTGCGCCCATGCGCCGGCAGCGCAGGCAACGAGTGCCAGGATGGGAAAGGAGACGATTTTCCACTTCGAGAGAGAACCATTTGCGAGAGACTTCAACGGCATACGGGACATGGGAACGGCACTCCTGTACAACTTTGGTTCGGTCCTCCCTAGTCTACGGGAGGTTAGTAAGTTGCAACTCCTTTGGGCACGCGGACGCGCAAAGGGTGTCCGTCAGGCAATCGATTGCCCTGTAACACAAAAGTTGCAGTTTCAGCGGGGAGTGGGATGAGGGTACACGTTTGCTGTCGCAAAATGAAACGTTTTTTTAGGAGGAACAGGCAAGAACGCGGACCCGAGGAACCGGTTCAGCACCAAAAACAGGTCGCCCAGGGAACGGGAAAGGACGGATTCTTCTTTTTAATCAGCGGCTTATAGGGATTCGTACAGGGCGCACGAAAGTTTACCCTGAGGATTTTCTCGGAGGGTACTTACGATTTGCGGGGAGGCTTGTTCACACCGCGGCAGGGCGAGGCGATGCTTGTCGTGAACGATGGGAGAACAGAGGTTTCCTAGAGTGTCACAACGCGGTGAATACAGTCAGCGCGAAAGATGCTGAATTTGCCTTTGTCATAACCGCCGAAATAGACGAGACCGCCGCGACCCTGACCAGTGCATGTTAACGCCACCTGGTGAATCGATCGGACGCCTTGCCGGTCTTCATATTCAAACAAGACAACCGGTTGACCTGTCATGGGTGTTGATAGGCGAAGATCGGCAAATTCAACGACCTTGCCCGGTGCCGGGCGCGGCGAAGTAGAAACTGGGGATTGAGGCTCGGGGTTCACTTCTCGATTGAAGCAGAAGCAATGTATCCGCTCAAGTGACAGATGGCATTTAGTCGTACAACCTTTGTGCAATACTCGGTCCATTTGTACATGCATGGTTATGCATCCTAACCCGTGGAGGAGAATTTTCGAATGCTGATTGCACACATCAAAGCGCACCTTGTAACGGGCGAAACCGTGGAACTGCTTCCGGTGCGTCATGAGACGGACGTGAAAAAGGAATTGACCGGACTGCTTGAAGGGCTGGGCCGATTCAGGATTTCTGATCTGGGAAAAATTTGTCTATCCATGGCACCAGGTGCAGACGATCGAGGTGTCGGTCGAGAGCCTCTCCAGTGAGCAGGCAGCACAAAGAATGCTGGACTTGCACGGCGCCGATCGCGCGCGCCTGCACGAGGATTTTTGGCGGGGTGGCCGGCAGAGTTGAGGGTCGGAGGCCATATTACCCACTCAGGCCAAAAGACGGCTTGACCCGATTTCCTGCCACGCTGTGCTAGAGAGGTCCACGTGTGCGCCTTTCATTAAGGAAAGGCGCATGTGGTGTATCAACGCCACAAGCCTCCACAGGAAATCGGGGCAAATGGGGCACTAGCCAGCATTTGGTGGACCGGCGTGTTGGGCTAACGATCGTTACTCCTCGTAACGGAAGGCTAAAAGTTGAGGAGGCCGCTGCGCTCGATCTGCAAGACTACTGCATCGCCGGACTTGAGGTCCTTCACGAAGCTTCTGAGGTCTGCGACAGAGTTGAGCTTGGTGGTGTTGGCAAAATAGATGATGTCTCCTGTCTTCAGACTCACTTCGTCGGCTGCCGCCCCGAAGGTGCGAGCGACCACCAGCAAGCCTCCCGATTCGCGTTGACCGCCAAACTGGCTGGCGAGCTCGGGAGTCATGGGCAACACCAAGCGCCCAACCTTGGGATCAGATACTGGTCGGTGTCAGCAGGGATCGAGCAGTGCTGCTGTGTCACGGGGCGATTGCGTGACCGGAACGTCTATCTGCCTGGTAGCGTGCCGCTCAGGATGGAAAGGTGAACTGTCTCTCCCGGCCGCTTGCGAAACATGATCAGCGCGAGTTCTTTTGTATCCCGGATCGGCCGCCCGTCGGCGGAAAGCACGATGTCATCGATCTTGATCCCGGCCTTATCCGCGGGCGAATCGGGCACTACATCTTCAATCAATACTCCGGCGTTGCGCGACAACCCCAGCCCCTGCGCGAGCACGGGGGTCAGGTTGGTCGGGTACACACCGATCGTTCCCCGGCGGGGACGACCATATTTCACCAGCTGCTGGTAAACAATGCGAGCCGTGTTACTCGGTATTGAAAAGCCAACCCCCTCATTGCCTCCGGATTGGCTTTCGATCATGGAATTGATGCCCACGACTTCTCCCTGCATGTCGATCAGCGGGCCGCCTGAATTGCCAGGGTTGATAGCAGCATCCGTCTGCAGGTAGACCATAGGACTGTCCGGATCAAGCTGCTGGTTGGTGGCACTGATCACGCCCAAGCTCACGCTATCCTGCAATCCCAGCGGACTTCCAAACGCCAACACCAACTCGCCGGGATGGACGCGATCGGAATCGCCGAAGGTCAACGCCCGCATGCCGGGCTTCTCGACCTTGATCACGGCTAAGTCAGTGACGGTATCGATGCCTACGACGCGAGCTGGAACCGCGGTTGCGGGCGGTTCAGCACGATCACCACTGCCCACGGCCGCAGCCCCGCTCATATCGGAGACCAGCACGCTCAATGAGCGCGCGTGCTGCACCACATGGGCGTTGGTAAGAATGTAGCCTTGGGCGTCCATGATGACGCCGGAACCGACCGATCTCTGCTGGGCCAGGAAGGCAGTCCTGTTGCTGTCCGCCATTCTCGACCGGCGCCAGGCCGGTAGCGTAAATCTTGACGACGGCCGGCTCGATCGAGTGCGCCAGCGTCTGCATGTCGCTACTAAGGCTCATCAGCACATCGACTGCATGCAGTCCGCTTGCGGGCTGAGCGGGTAGCGACTGCTTGGGCGGCTGTTGGGCTTCCAACGAACTTGCGCAAGCAGCTGAAAGCAGAAGCGAAGCCAGAGCGAATGGTGCTCTGCGGGTGAGAGCTTTCATTGGGCACAACAAGGGCGTGGTCTCCTATTGCATTCTGACAGTATTGATGCTTTGGAGTGGTTGTGGTGGTCGCTATGTTCGATCGGAGTTCGGCGGACTCATCGGGGCTCAACAGGCTGCGGAAAACTCTGCACCGGACAGGAATGGAACAGCTCAGGGACTAAAGCCCTCATAGCGGTGCGTTCTACGGCCCGACTTAAGTCGTGCCCTGACACAAAACTGAGTTTTTCCGCAACCTGTAAAATCGCGTGCTTCATTCAGAGTTTTTCCTCAGCTAAAGCCCGTTCATCAGGTTTCGCGATAGTTCAGCAGCACCAGGCCGGCTGCGGCCAGGAATAGCGGCCAGAGGAAGCCTGCGATCCTGGCTGGGCGGCCGGGAGGCAACCGCAGTTCCAGCCAACGGCCCCAGCCAGCCGTGGCGCCGAGTAAGGCGATGGGGGTATGGCTCAGCGAAGCCAGCAAGTCCTCTTGTACGTCGCTGGGGGAGTGGTTATGAGTGAGCAGAACCGCGGCGCCCAACGCGCACATGGCGGGGAAAATCATGGATGCCCATCGGACCCGTAGTTTGCCCGCCTGTACCGCGCACTCGAACGCGGCAAAGCAGAGAATGAGTACTGCGGCAGCGCGGTGTTGCAATACGTCGGGAGAAGAAAAGCTTGCCCAGAAAGGACGCGGGCCCAAGGGCCAGTTCTCGGGGTCAGCGCGCAACAGAATGAAAACGGATAGACCGGCGAAGGAGAGCGGCCAGAAGCGCGCCCAGCGCATGCCGCGAAAGCGGCTGAGCAAAGGCCAACAGGCCCGCGGCCAATACGATCAAACCTGCCCAGTGATGGTTATATTCCGACCATTTCCGATCGGTATCATCGCTGCTGCCGGTGGCGTGGTACTCCGCCACCTGGACTTCCGTTTCGATGGAGGTGGGCGGGGTAAGCTGCGAAACGGATGGGCTCTTAAGGCGCGGAACTTGCGGGGTGCATGCGGGCGGCAATTACCTGGAGCGAGACCTGATTGGGGACGTCGACCGCCGGCGGTTGCGCAGACATCGAAGCAGCAGCCAGAATGATCGGTAAATCCCAAACCTACCTCGGCCTCGGCAAAGCGACGAAGCTTTGCCAACAGAGGCAGCGGATCGGTATCCAACCGCCGCACCACCAGCCAGTTCCCCGCACCCATCAGCAGCATGACCAGCAGCAGATAAATCTTGGCCAACAGCAGGACACCATAGCTGGTGCCATAAAGCCCATTCCATGTCCCTACGTAAGACCATGCCAGGTACACGCCAGCCAGCACCAGCGCGGCGACGCTGAGCAACGCCATCGAGGAGTAGCGCCTGGCCAGCGCGCGCGCTTCCTCCACGCTCCCGGCGCGTGGTAAGGAAATCAGCAGGAAGGGCATGGCTCCGATCCACGCCGCCGTTCCCAGATGGTGGATCGCGGTCGCGGTCGCCAGCAACCAACGGTTGTCCATGCGTGCCGCTGCATGGCTGGCCGACACCGTGGCAACCAACAGCAGCAGGCTCAACGGAATCATGGCGGCGACGCCTTTGCGGCCTTTCACCCAGCGCACAACCCCACAAGAGCACGGCGAGCAAAGCGGCGCTGAGCCCGGCTTGAAAAAACCTGGTGCTGAACAGATCGCTGAGGTGCAGATCGCTATCGCCCAGCAACGAAGCGCTGGAGAGAGTGACCGCCACTAGTTCAGACATCGCGAGGGCCAGCGCGGCCCAGCGAATACCACGGAGGCAGAAGGACTCAACGGCCGTGCTCGCTCTTGCGGGACGAGCGACAGCCAGCAAAAATGCGATGCCGCCGAGCAGCAACGCCTCGAAGGAAAGATTTGCCGCACGCAGCAGCGTAGTCAGAAGATCTATGTCACGCAGGAGCCAGATCAAACTGTCATCTCAAGTAGAAAAGCCGTCTACCAATTATCGGCCATCCTCTCCATCGTACGTCTCATTTTCCCGTGGCGTTCTGAGCGGCGGAAGCTTGGAGAAGATGTACCTCCGGGGCTAGCTTTCTTAGGTCCCTTAGGCATGGGTCGAAGGGGACGGGGCACATCGAGTGCCATTATCCCACTCAAGCCAAAAGAAGGCTTGAATGGGGCACCCAGCATTTGTTGCCGGTTTGGCAAAACGCTGCGGTCTGTCGAGCGGACTCACTCCACCTGGAAGGGCACCGCACCTCGTGTGATGTGGCCATCGCTGGATAGCACTTGCCAGCGCAGCACATAGGCTCCCTTAGCGAGCTTGTGCCCGGTAGCCGACAAGGTATCGGGAAGAGGCTGGGTCAGGGCGCCGATTTTTTCCACCGAACCATCCGGCTTAATCAGGCTAAGGGATGAGCGCGCTCCATCGACTCGCGAATTGTACTTGAGACTGATCGTAATGTCGGGACCGCTCACCGCCGCATTTTTTTGGGGCGTGGAATTCAACAAGCACGGCATGAGCCAGCGCCGCCCGCGGGCTTGCAGCCAACAAGGCAGCGACGAACAAGATAATTGCAGCGGCAAAAGGTTGCCGCGTTCTGCTATGCATACTCTCTCCAGGAATAATCACGACATCGTCTAGGATGGCGCCATTTGCACGGACTGCGCGCGCTCGGAGTGCCCGCCTATCTCCGCCGCACGGGCTTCAGCATAGGCTGCGGCGCCCATTAAAGCAGCGCGGCTTTCCAGAATGAGGCGCACCGGCGTTTGCACCAGCAGATCACTCAACCGGCCTTTGTCAGTGAACGCCTTCATGAATGTACCATCCTGCATCTTCTTGAGCAGCTTGGGAGCGATGCCTCCGCCCACATACATAGCCGCCAACGGCCAGGATCTTCAAGGCCAGGTTGCCAGCTTCTGCTCCGTAAGCAGAGACGAAAATGTTCAAAGCTTCCACACAAAGCGCACTGGCGCCCGACTCGCCCAACTCACCGATCACCGCGTTAGGATCTTCGGTGCGCATACGTTCCTTCAACCAGGGCGGTTCCTCCATGCCTTTGACGTCGCGACAGTAGGCATAGACATTGGCCAAGCCGATGCCGGAGATGACGCGCTCCGAACTCACACGCCCACCGAGGGTTTTTTGCAGATAGCGGAGCAGTCCAATCTCTTCTTCATTGCGGGCGGCGAAGTCGCTATGGCCGCCTTCGGAGGCCATGGGGAGATAGGTGTGCCCATTCCACACCAGAATGGCCTCTCCCAGGCCCTGTGCCCGCAGCAATCAAGCCGCGATTTCCTTCGGCCGCCGGATCTCCCTTGCTGAGGACAAGAATCTGATCGGGGGTTAGCTCGGCAATGCCGTATCCATTGGCTTCAAGATCGTTGATCAGGAAAACATGTTCGATCTTGAGATCGACTCGCAGCTGATTGGAGTCGAGTACCCAGGGAAGATTGGTGAGCTTCAGACGGCCCTGGCGCACCGGACCGGGCACCCCGAAGCAGGCCGCCAGCACGTCGACCGGCTGCCCGAGGGTTTGCTTGCATTCCGTCAGGAATGCTTCCACCACTTGCACCAGGCCAGCGAACTCCTTGGCATGAAACTTGTGCTCATGCACGGTTTGCAGCTGCCCGTTTTCAAACTTGCATAAAGCAAGATCGACTTTGGTGCCGCCGACGTCCCCGGCCAGAATCATCGTGAGATCTCCAGCCTGCCGATACCATTCGCCGCAGGCGGGGGTAGTGCGGCGGCGGCGGCAGTGTCGAGCAATAAGAGTGATACGGCGCGCGGCAGGCTTGATTAACTGCGACGGATAGGTTTCCGGATCATAGGGGCCGGTGAAGACCTGCTTGAGCGCGGCCACTTTGTCGGCGCCTTCGATGAGAAAGAAGACATCGCGTCCGCGATTGATGACCGGCGAGGTAAGCGTGACCCGCCAGGTCTCCTTTTGCTGCGGAACGTGATTGGCAATGGCGATGCGCATCAATTCGTGCAAACCAGCGGTGTGGGGAAAGAGAGACGCGGTGTGACCATCGGGGCCCATCCCCAACGCAACCATATCAAAGATGGGGATCTCCGCGCCTTCCAGGCGAAAGCTCTGCCTGATCTCAAATTCATACCTGTCTGCAGCCGGCTCCGGGTCGAGTTCGCCTCGAATGCGAAAAATCTGATTTTCGCTCAGGGGCACTTTATCCAGCAGAGCCTCGCGGGTCATGCGGTAATTGCTGTCGGGGTGATCGGGCGGAACACAGCGTTCGTCGACCCAATAGAGTTCGAGGTTTTCCCAGGGAATCTGCTCCCGGTATTGGGCGGCGGGGTCGGCCAAGAGGGCGAAGGCGTTCTTCGGAGTGTGTCCGCCGGAGATGGCAATGCGCGCCTTGCCTCGCGCCCCTGCAGCCGCGCGAATTCCGTCCACAAAGTATTGCGCGGTGCGCTGGGTTACCCGCATCCGCACTCTTATCCACGTAATAGAGAACTTCGATTGTCTCAGCCATGCAACTCGATTTGCCACTTCCTCGTCTAGAGCTTATGCCAAGCGCGCCCATCCCGCGAGAGCAGTTCGTCGGCGGATTCGGGTCCCCAGGTGCCGGCGGCATAGTTGGGGAAACCTTTGGCCTTGGTGGCTGCCCATTGTTCCAGGATCGGCGTCAGCAGCGACCAGGTGGCTTCCACGCCATCGCGATGGGCGAAGAGGGTGGCATCGCCCAGCATGGCATCCAGCAGCAAACGCTCGTATCCATTGGCGGACGATTTGCCGAATGCATCAGCATAGCTGAAGTTCATGTTCACCGGACAAACTTCCATATTCGGGCTGGGCACCTTGGCTCCGAAGCGCAGGGAAATGCCTTCATCGGGCTGAATGCGCATGGTGATGAGGTTCGGCTGCAGCTCCTTGCAGGCCCCCGACTGCTGCTTAAATAGCAACTGTGGTGGTTGCTTGAATTGGACGGTGATCTCGGTTGCCCGTTTGCCCAGGCGCTTGCCCGCCCTCAGGTAGAACGGAACCCCTGCCCAGCGCCAGTTCTCGATGCCGATTTTCAGGGCGGCATAGGTTTCGGTGGAGGAGTTGGGATCGACCCGGTCTTCCTGGCGGTAGCCTTTGACATCTTTACCATCCACTTTGCCCGGACCATACTGACCACGGACGGTGTCCATTGGGTGGATTGCCTGGATGGAGCGCCAGACCTTGACCTTCTCGCGGCGCATCGATTCGGCTTCGAAGGACACCGGAGGCTCCATGGCGACAAAAGACAAGAGCTCCATCACATGGTTCTGCACCACATCACGAAGTGCGCCGGCTTTCTCGTAGAAGGGCCCGCGGCCTTCAATCCCGATATCTTCGGCGGCTGTGATCTGTACGTGATCGACGTAGTTACGATTCCAGACCGGCTCGAAGATGCCGTTGGCAAAACGGAAGACCAGGATGTTCTGCACGGTCTCCTTGCCCAGGTAGTGATCGATGCGAAATATCTGGTCCTCGGCAAAGACGCTGGTTTACGTCGTTGATCAACTCCTTGGCGGAAGCCAGGTCATGACCGAAGGGCTTCTCGATGATGGTGTGCACCTTGCCTTGCTCGGGCTTGGCCATGCCATGCGCGCCCAACTGCTCGATAATGTCCGCGAAGTACTCCGGCGCCGTTGCCAGGTAGAAAAGCCGGTTTCCCTTGGTGCCTTGCTTCTGATCGATGCCCTCGAGCACGGTTTTCAATTTTCCGTAGCCTTCCGGATCATCGAAGTTCATGGCGTGGTAGGTGACTTTCTTCATGAACTCGTCCAGTTTCTGGTCGCCTTCTTTCACGCCGCCAAATTGCAGGATGCCGTCGCGCATGTCTTTTTGGAATTCGTCCTGCAAGGGACGGCGGGCGACGCCGACCACGGAAAACTGCGCCGGCAAGAGATTGGATTGCTCCAGATGGAAGAGGGCAGGCAAGAGCTTGCGCTTGGTCAGGTCACCGGACGCGCCGAAAATGACCACGACCGTAGGCTCGGGGATGCGCTCGGCACTCTGCGCCGCCTTTAAATCTTCGGGAGAAAATTTTACTTCCATGGTAGCCATGGGATCTTGCTCCTTGCTCGCAAAGTCGTGGTTTTAGGTCCTTACGCCGGCATGAAGGCCCAACCGCTCCAGCGCCTGCACGCATTGTGCTTCATCCTGATAGCGGATTGCGTGAATTCCCAGCGCTTCCGCCGCCTCGCAGTTCTGTGGCCGGTCGTCGATGAAAGCCACTTCCTCCGCATCGCGCTGGAGAACGTCCAGCGCCAGCTCGAAGATTTTGGCGTCCGGCTTACGCAGTCCCAGATAGCAGGAACTGAGGAAAACATCGAAGTATCTGCCCAACTCGAAATGCTCGATCCGGTAGTCGTTCAGCTCCCGCGCTTCGTTATTGAGCATCGCCAGTTCCACTTCCTCTGATGCGGCAAGGTCCTGAAGGATTCGCATCGCACTGTTCGGGAGCAGGACGGATCGGTCCTTCATCGCCTGGAGAAAAGCCGCGGGAGTGAAGGGGCGCGGTTCGTAAAAGACCGTTTGCAGGAGATACTGCTCCGCTGTCATTAGGCCTTTTTCCCAGGGATCGTTGGCTAACTCATGCCGTTGCTCGAAGGCTGCGGTGTCCAGGTCGAATTGCTTGAGGACAGCGGCGCGTTCGATTGTGATCCCATCCGTTGGTCAGCAGAACGCCGCCTACGTCCCAGAGAATTGTGCTGATCTCGACCATTGGTTGCGCCTCCGCGTGCCCGGGAAGGTTTGGAGAAGAAAGGGTTAGTGAAGGCGTTGAAGATCGCCCGTCTGTTGCCCGTAACACGCCACATCTCGCAGAGCTCAAAACAAGCTGAGATGTGGGGCACCCGTCATTGGTGGTCGGGAAAAGGCCCTAGGATTTGCCTGCTGTGACCGCGGGCCGTACGCGCTCCAACAACTGTTTGGCGCGCTTGGTGATGTTTGCTGGGCTGAAGCCGAGTTCTTCCAGTGCCTTCGCACCCTACGGCTGAGGCGCCAAAGCGCTCCAGGCCGATCACATCTCCATGGCGTCCTACGTATTTCCACCACGGCATGGGAGCGGCGGCTTCGACTGCGAGCGCCGGTAGATGATCGGGAAAGACTTGCTGTTTGTAGGCTTCGGGCTGCTCTTCGAAGATCCTGAAGCTGGGCATGGAGACCACGCGCGCCGAAATGCCGTCCTTCTTCAAATCAGCGGCAGCCTGAAGTACCGGCCAGACCTCTGCACCGGCCGCGACCAACAGTATATCCGGGGAAGCGCCGCCGTCCTGAAGAATATAGGCGCCCTTGCGCACACCCTCGGCCACTTTGTATTTTTCGGGATCGAGAATAGGCAGGTTCTGCCGCGAAAGAGCCATGAAGGCCGGCAGTTTTCGTTCCAGAGCCAGCCGCCACACGGCGACGGTTTCATTGGCGTCGGCGGGACGGAAATCCGTCATATGCGGCATGGCCCGCAGCATGGCGAGTTGCTCGATGGGCTGGTGAGTTGGTCCATCTTCACCGAGCGCGATCGAATCGTGAGTGAAGACGAAGAGCGAGTGCGCCTCCATCAGAGCAGCCAGGCGAAGCGCAGGCTTGCAGTAGTCGCTAAAGCAGAAGAAGGTCGATCCGTAGGGAATCAGGCCTCCGTGCACTGCCATCCCGTTGACCGCCGCACACATGCCGAACTCACGCACACCGAACCAGATATTGCGCCCGGCAGGATCGAGATGGAAGTTGCCGCCAGTCTTGAGAATCGTCTTGGTCGAAGTCGTGAGATCGGCTGCGCCGCCAATCAGCTCCGGCACCGCCTGGGCGATGGCATCCATGACTTCGCCGCCGGCACTGCGGGTAGCGATGGGCTTAGCATCCGCCTTGAATACCGGCAGACTCTTCTCCCAACCGGTGGCCAGTACGCCTGATTGCACGCGTTCAAACTCAGCAGCCACGTCGGGGAATGCCTTCTTGTAGGCGGCAAACAGGTCGTTCCAGTCCTGCTCGTACTTCTTGCCCTTTTCGACGGCCTGGAGCCAGTTCTGCTTGGCTTCATCCGGGACATAGAAGGTCTTGTCTTCGGGCCAGTTCAATTTTTTCTTGGTGGCCTTGGTTGCTTCTGGGCCAAGGGCCTCACCGTGCGCCTTATTCGTCCCGGCTTTCGGGCTGCCGTAGCCGATGATGGTCCGCACGCGAATGAGAGAAGGCTTATCCGTAATACTCTGGGCGATTTTGATGGCCTGGGAGATGGCCTCGAGATCATTGCCGTCGTCCACAAACTGCACATGCCAGTGATAGGCCTCGAAGCGCTCGGTTACATCTTCGGTGAAGGAGAGGTCCGTCGGCCCGTCGAGCGAGACCAGGTTGTCGTCGTAGAGATAAATCATTTTGCCCAGGCCGAGAGTACCGGCGAGCGATGCGGCTTCGTGCGACACTCCCTCCATCAAGTCGCCATCGCCGCACATGACATAGGTGAAGTGATCGACGATGTTGTAGCCGGGCCGGTTGTAGCGAGCGGCGAGATGCTTCTCAGCGATCGCCATACCCACTCCCATGGCGAAACCCTGACCCAGCGGGCCGGTGGTCACTTCGACGCCGTCGGTATCGCCGTACTCGGGATGGCCGGGCGTGATCGAGCCCCACTGGCGAAACTGCTGCAGGTCTTCGATGCTGACCTTGTAGCCGCTGAGGTGCAGCACGGAGTAGAGCATGGCGGACGCGTGCCCGTTGGAGAGCACGAAGCGATCGCGGTTGGTCCACTTGGAGTGCGCCGGATTATGGCGCATGAACTGATGAAAGAGCAGATACGTGATGGGGGAAGCTCCCAGCGGCGCTCCAGGGTGCCCGCTGTTCGCCTTCTCTACGGCATCTACGGCGAGAAACCGCAATGCATTGATCGACAATTGATCCAGTTCGCTCATAACAATCTCACCCTTCCTCTTGAGGATACTTCGGTTTGCTGTTCACGTCTTGCGGCCCGCGTTCGTTTTTCTCTTAAGATTCTTTTCGTACTTAGGATGTCAGGCAGGATCAATCCGGACTTCGAAATTGTGGCCCTCCCAGCGATCCTGCTGGGGCCATCGCAAGGTGAAGATCACGCCGGCCGGCTTTGCCCGGCTCTGTTTCCATGTCGGCGAAATGCCCGGCATAACCCGCTTCGCGGCTCTCCGTCGTTGCGGACAGTCGTCCAGTCGTCCAGGGTCCACACGAGGAAGAAGCGATCATCCGCCAGCATGCGCAGCTTTTTTCCCGCAACCATGCTATGCCGTTGCCGGTTGAGGCGAAAGACCTCAACCGGCGCCGGCCGTTTGCCGTGGCAATATCGTTCGGCAACAGCGGAGATGCGATCAAAGACCTTTCCGTCAGTCACCGAACGAAGCAGTTTGAGATACTCGGCGTGTGCCCACACCAGGGGCATGGCCGCCCCGGTCGGCTTGCCCAGCCTCAACCCCATTCTCGGGTATATCGGGTCCATCCCAGATCTGTTCGGGGAGCATGCCGCCGCGAGAACTGAAGCCCTCGATCGCCTGGATATAGGGGCGCACGTCGTGACCCGCCGCCAGTTCGTAGTGGGCGCGCTCTCCAGTCAACAGCGGCCACGCACGACCCTGGCCCCAGCCCAAGTAAGGGCCGCCATCGTGCCGCTGTCCGTAGCCATCATGGTTATAGCGCCTCCAGCATGGTCCTACGGGGGTTTCCACCTTTAGCACGTGATCGACCACCTTGACGGAATCGATCACGATCGGATCATCCGCTCGCCGCACTCCGTATCGGACCAGTTCCAGAAAACCGCCATCGATTACGTCGCGCGCTTCGAAGTCGATTCTCTCCCCTGGCCCCCGGTTGTTGATGCGCACGATTCCGTCGGCGCAACCATCATGCGCATAAGGATCTCCGCACTGGGGCGGACGAATCCGCATGTAATGCCGCGGCACGCCGGGCAAGAGGGTGCTGTCGTTGGTGACCGTCCAATCCTCGAGGTGGGATTCAATCCAATCCGCATGCTCTTCGAGGAATTGGGCCACCTCCGAGGCTCCATGGGCGCGCTCCATCTCAGCCGCACAGATCAGACTGGAAATCACGGCGGCCAGCGTAGATGGGGAGTAACCAGCGGCTTCTTCCCAGCGCTCCTGCTGGGTCACGGGAGCGTGGCGGACTAGAAATCCGGCGGCACGCCTGACAAACGGGAAGACGTCGAAGCCGCCCAAGCCGTCCAGCTTCCAAAGCCGCCACGCGAGGATGAGAGGGAAGGCGACCTCGTCCAGCTGAATGCCCTTCCAGTAGGGGGTTCCGTTGATCCAAAAGTTTTGGGCAAAGCTGCCATCCGGCTTTTGCGTGCAGGCAAGGTAAACCAGGGCCCGACGGGCAGTATCTACGCGACCGCAGGACAGCAGCGCGGTGGCGCTTTGCACCATATCGCGGGTCCAGACGAGATGGTACCCGCCCACATCCTCGTCTCCTTTGTGCTGGCCCCATGGAATGGATGCGGAGGCGATGAAGGCGCCTTGATAATACTTGTCCTCGTGGGACAGGATTACGTTCTGGCTTATCTGAGCCAGCCGGCCGGCATCCATGCTGGCGCCCTTCAAGGCTGCCGGGGTGGTCGGTCCGATGCCATTGCTCGTTGAAGCGCTTCAGGTTTGACTCGAAAGGAGTGGTGACGGCGCCCAACGCGGTGGTTAAGGCAGAGTGGTGTCCTTCTCCGAAGGAGATGGCTATGACGAATTCGCGGTGATGGCTAACGTCGATCTCGCCGGTGAGCGCAATGTTCCCATGGAACGCAGAGCCGAACTGCCAATCCATGCGCAGGTTGTCCATCAGGTCCTGCCAGCCGTCGCTCCTGCCCACGAAGCCGCAACTGGCGCGGGTAAATCCGCAGCTTGCCGCCATCACCAGCGAGATGCCATTTTTAGTCGCGAGCAATACCTGCTTACCCGAGAGGTCGAGAACCGAACCGGAGTTGTCTGCTCCACCGACATCCAAATGGGGCGCCAGCAGCGCATAGGCTTTCAGCCGCGAAAGCACGTCTTCATCTGCCTTCGAAGCGCACGCGCATCAACACCACCGGGTGATGGGGATCGGCAATGACCTCCTTGATGATCTTGTAGCGGCCCTGGGGATCGGAATTGATGAGCCTTACGGCTGATGAACAACTGTCGACATATTCGAAGATCCGCTCCAGATCGCGCTTCTCTTCATGGATAAACGTCTCCCCATCGGTTAGCAGGAACTCCATGTCCCGGGTCTGCGGCCGGTCAATGGTGGGGTAGTAAATCTCATTCAAGATGCCATGCGAGACCGTGAACCAGATGCGGCTGGAGGCGGAGTACGCCATCCCCACCGCATCTTTTCTGCTGGAAGTCCAACGTGGTTCTACTCCGGGCCATCCGAAGGCCGAGCCCTGCCCTTCTATCCAGCGATAGCTGGAAGCCTGATCCGTCATCGAATTGTTTTCCTCACGACCATAAGAAACCGGGATTGCAGATTACCTGACGGATTGATGCGGTCGAAGTTACAAAGGACTTGAAAATAACCGGGCCGGGGATTTCCACAGACTGATTACGGGAAAAGTGGAGAAAAGACAGCGGATTTTAAAGAACCTGGGTGTTTGCGTCGGGGTCGGGATGGAAGGCAACTTCGCGCATGGCATGGGCAATCTCTCGATTCTTCATGAAGCAATCCCATACAAAACCGCTACGAAGGTTTTCCGCCATCAGCATCCCGATACCCACATCGATGCCGATCACATCGTCGCCGTACCACCCAGCTTTGGGCTGGAAGGCATCGGCGAATCCATAGCGCCCCCAAAGCTTATCGCCAAATCTCTCGCGCATCGTTAATAAAACGTGAGAACATTCGGCGGGCAAAAAGACGAGCGAGCCTGCGGCGGCGCAGGGCACCAGGGTTCCATCGAGAGGCCCGATGGAAGGCGGCCCTCCCCAGACACGATATCCCTGGCGGGAATCGGAGGCGGAGATGCCCCACATATCCTGATCGATCCAGGGGAATTTCTGACCCTGCACCAGGCACCAGAGCTGATGGGCCCGGGTTGCGGCAATGGAGTTGGTGAAGTAGTTGGCGTGCCGGTCACGCAGGTTTCGGTAGTCGCACCAGGCCTGTGGGTACTGGTGGATGAAAAGCGGCGCATTGCCGCTGATGTAGTCGATTCCGCCATAGGAAACGACCGGCCGCTGCACGGCGTCCCAAGCCTCGGGAGGAACGGGATGGGTGGGCGAGCCAATCGCCAGCAGGTACATGGTGGTCAGCTCGGAATAGATATCCCATCTGTTTTTGAGGAAGCCCTGGTCGGGTAACCAGCCCATGGAGAGCGTGGTGCCGCCGTTCATCATCCATTGCCAGTCGATGCGGCGGTAGAACGTGGTGGCCAGCGCTTCGATACGGGTATTGCCGGTGAAGTACTGACGGCAGTGAAGCACGCCGCAGAGCAGGAGCGCGGTATCGATCGACGACAACTCACTGCCGAAAAGCCGCTGTCCGCTGTCGATGTCAATGAAGTGGTAGAGGAAACCGTGCTCGTGGGGACACTCTTCCAGCAGAAAGGCGAGGGTCTTCTCTACCCGCTGCTCGCAATCGATGGGGCGGAGGTAGTTGTATTTGGCGGCAATGCACAGAGCGCTCAATCCAAAACCGGTGGCGGCAATGCTCGCCACCCGGCTGAGGGAGCGTCCGACGACCGGCGCGCGGTCACGCACCAGGCCGCTCCTGGGGCTGGCCTCGTTGAAGAAAAAATCGGAGTTTCGGCCGGCCATGTCGTCCAGAAGGGCTTCCGCCATTCTGGAGACCTGGGTGAGCGGGCGATTGATGAAGACGCCTGGCGGATGGGCGTATTTTTCCGCCGACTGGCTCTCGGTCTTGGGGGTATTTGCGGGCGGCGGAAGGCTGGTTTTGTGGCTCTTCGCTGTTTGCCAGACCCGGCACAGCGAAGGCGAGCGCTCCGCTAGCGCCCGCCTGGCGCAAAAGCTGCCTGCGGGTTATTCGTGTCCGGGTCAATGCAAATTTATTCTCAAGATCCAAAAATCAGGGCAGATGCGGCAGCACTGCGAACTATTCTGAGTGTAACCAAGTGGTTCCTGATCGACATCACCATAAGGGGTCAGGGGAACCGCCTGGGTACTGGCGTCATGCTTCCGACCACATTCCGGAACCTGACCCGCCCGAGTTGCATCCCATAGGATTGAGACGCAATATTGGAGTGGGCAATCAGGCGCAGCTGTTGCGCTCAGTAGCTTTTGCCCGCCAATGGTTTCCCGAACAGCATTTTCACTTCTGGTGTGCACAGGGAAGAACGGGGCGCTTCCCGATAAAGATGCACTTCGCTAAACCCCTGTGCAGAGTAGAAGTGAAAATGCTTTAACCCGCACCACGCCCTGATCCGGGCGAGCTGGTCCCCAGACTCATCCCTGTGGATGAGGGATCAATCCAGGAGGATATTTTGGCTTACGAACTGCCACCACTTCCCTACGACTACGCCGCGCTTGAACCGCACATCGATACCGAAACGATGAAGCTTCATCACGACAAGCATCACGCTGCCTACGTCAACAACCTCAACGGCGCTATCGAGAAGCATCCTGAACTGGCAAAACACTCGCCGGAGGACCTGCTGCGCAACCTGAGCACGATTCCAGAGGACATCCGCGGGGTTGTGCGCAACAACGGCGGCGGTCACGTGAACCACAGCATGTTCTGGGCGATTATGAAGCCCAATGGGGGCGGTGAGCCCACGGGCAAGATCGCCGACCAGATCAAGAAGGACTTCGGCAGCTTCGCGGATTTCAAGAAGCTGTTCAATGAGACCACCGCGAAGCAGTTTGGCTCGGGCTGGGGCTGGCTGGTTTTTGAAGGCGGGAAGCTGAAGGTCGTGACCTCGCCGAACCAGGACAATCCGATTTCTCAGGGGCTTATCCCATTCTGGGGAATGATGTCTGGGAGCACGCTTATTACCTCAAGTACCAGAACAAACGGCCGGACTACCTTGCGGCATGGTGGGGGACGGTGAACTGGGACGAGGTCAACAAGCGCTTCGAACACGCACAGAAGTAGGTACGTTGCGGTTGGCGCCTATCTCTCGATGAGTTTTGTTGGGAGATAGGCGTTACTGTGCAGTTGCGTTCGGGAAAGGCGCACCGCAGGTCCCTCGGCTTCGCTCCGGATGACAAGTCGGGGCTGGCGTGCCGAGTGAGCATTTGCTAGCGGAGTTCGAAGTGTGCTTCCGCCGACTATCGGTTGCAGGTGGAGAAGAACGCCGGCACATCGAGAGCCGTCATCCACTCAAGCCAAAGGACGGCTTGACCCCCATTTCGTTGCCGCGCTGCGCTAGAGAGGTCCGCATGTGCGCCTTTCATTAACGAAAGGCGCATGCAAGTCGTATCAACACCACGACGCGCTCCGCAGGAGATCGGGGCAGAGCGGGCATCGACAAGGTTGGGTGCGTGTTTCCGTGAGGAATTTACCAGTGGCTGCGGGCCAGCGTTCCCTGATCAGCGCCAGGGCTTGCTCGCGGGTGTGAACCGTCCCTTCCAGCTGCGCATCCTCGGCCATGGCCAGCATTTGGGTGAATTGGGGCCCGGGGCGGTAGCCGGCTTCGATCAGGTCCTTTCCGCTCAGCAGTAGCTGCGGCCGAACCTGCTCTTGCGGCAAGGTTTCAAAGCGCTGCCGGACAAAGTCATACAACTCAAGAGATCCGTGGCTGGCCAGGCAATCGAGCCGGTGCAGCGCCAGATGCTGGTCAAATTGCGCGAGGCGGAAGAACCGCTTCAGGGTCGACTCCTTCATCCGCGGCGCGTCGGCAAAACGCATGTGGTTGGCAATGAGCGACAGGATCTGCTCGGTTTCGTGATTGGCAAAGCGGAGACGGCGGCAGATCTCCTCGGCGATCCGCACCCCCACCTCCACGTGGCCGTCGAAACGTATGCGGTCCGGCGCAATGCGAAAGGTGGCCGGTTTGCCGACATCGTGCAGCAAGGCGGCCCAGGCCAGGGCCAGCCGGACAGCCGGCGGGCAGCCCCTCGAGCAACAACAGCGTATGCACCCACACATCGCCTTCAGGGTGGTACTGCGGAGGCTGCGCCACACCTTTCATCTTGACCACTTCAGGCAGCACCTGGACAAGCAGCCCGGTCGCATCCAGTAGCTCGAAGGCGCGCCTTGCGCTGGCCTTCGGTGAGCATCCGGGTCAGCTCATCGCGGACCCGTTCGTGGCTCACCTGGCTCACGGCAGGAGCCAGTGCTGGATTGCCCTGGCTGTCGCGGGCTCCAGGTCAAAGGCGAAGCGGGCGGCAAAGCGCACCCCGCGCAACATGCGCAGTTTGTCTTCTGCGAAGCGGTCGCCGGGATCCCCGATGGCACGGATCAAGCCGGCATTCAGGTCCTGCATGCCGCCCACCATGTCCAGGACGGTGTCGTTGGCCGGGTCCAACATCATGCCGTTGATGGTGAAGTCGCGACGCTTTACATCCTCTTCCGGGCTGGTGGAGAAGCGCACCGCGTCCGGATGCCGTCCGTCGGTGTAGGCGCCATCACTGCGAAAAGTAGCGACTTCGGTCACGATCTCCTCGCCCCCAGGCCCCTGGCTGCAGACCAGAACAACGCCGAAATGCGCGCCTACGGCAAAGGTCTTCTCGAACATGGCGAGCACCTGATCCGGCGGCGCGCTGGTGGCGACGTCGAAATCCTCAGGTTCGCGGCCCAGCAGCAGGTCGCGCACGCAACCGCCAACGAAGTAGGCCTGATGGCCGGCGGCGCGGAGCCGGGCAACGATCTCCGCTGCTGCATGCTGTGCTCCGCTGGGTGCCGATACTGCCATGTCTACTACTATAGAAACGTGAGTCAACCCAGCCAGCTGCTCTCTGGCGCTGAAGGCGCTTATGCCCCGGCCCGTGGGCTGATTCTTGCCATCGAAAGCTCCTGTGATGAGACTGCGGCCGCGGTGGTGGAGCGCGGGCGCCGCATCCTGTCGAGCATTGTGGCCTCGCAAATCGCCGTCCATGCGCCCTATGGCGGTGTGGTTCCGGAACTCGCCTCGCGCGAACATCTGCGCAACATCGTACCCGTGGTCCGCGCGGCGCTGGACAAAGCCGGCGTCAGCTTCGCTGACCTTGAAGCTATCGCAGTTACCGAGGGCCCGGGCCTGGCGGGCGCACTGCTGGTGGGCGTCGCGTACGCCAAGTCGCTGGCCTTCGCCCTGGGCAAGCCGCTCATCGCCGTCAACCACCTTGAGGGTCACATTCACGCCGTTCTGTTGGCGCAGCAGGAAATGCTCGACGATGGCCATGCACGATCCCTGGCCCTGGTGGTTTCCGGTGGCCACACCCATCTTTATCTGACCCGGCATGAGGGGGAGAGCTTTACCTACCGCAACGTGGGCGCCACACTCGACGATGCCGCCGGCGAAGCTTTTGACAAGGTCGCCAAGCTGCTGGGACTGGGGTACCCGGGCGGCCCGTGGATCGATGCGCTGGCCCCGCATGGGGATCCCTCGGCGGTCGCCTTTACCCTCACCCAGGTGAAGCAAAAGGCGCATCGCCCCGATGCGCCCAAGGACGCACTTCGATTTCCCTTCTCCTTCAGCGGCATTAAGACGGCAGTGCTTCGTTACGTCCAGATTCACGACCTCTACCCTTCGATCGAGCGGCGGCGTGAAGCCCTGGCTGCCCTCCCCCTGGCCGGGACCCGCTGCGGCACTCCCTCTGTGCGATGCCAGGACGCTGGGTCTGATCGCGTCGTTCCAGCGCGCCGTAGTCGACGACCTGAAGCGAAAGACCTTCCAGGCTGCTGAGGCGTTGGGGGCGGAAAGTATCCTGGTTTCCGGCGGCGTCGCCGCCAACCGCGAGCTGCGGGAGCGTTTCACGGCGGAAGCCGCCAAGCGGGGACTGCCGATTGCTTTCCCGTCGGTGGCTCTCTCCACCGACAACGCGGCCATGATCGCGGCCGCTGCGTGGCCCAGGTTCCTGGCCGGCAGCTTCGCACCCCTGGATCTGACCGCACACGCTTCGCTAGCGCTGGGGTATCCATGATCCTGAAAATCAGATCCGTCGGAGAGCCGGTTCTACGCTCCCGCGCCAAGCCTCTGCGGCCGGAGGAGATCCTGCTGCCCAGCACCCGGGACCTGATCGCCGCCATGCGGGAGACGATGCACGATGCGCCAGGGGTCGGCCTGGCCGCGCCGCAGGTGGGGGTGCCATTGCAGCTCGCGGTCATCGAAGACCGCGAAGAATACATGAAAGACCTCAGCCGGGAGGTGCTGGCCGAGCGGGAGCGCAAGCCGGTACCGTTCCACGTCATCATCAACCCGGTGCTGACCCTGGAATCGGACCCGGAGATCGAGTTTTTTGAGGGCTGCCTGAGCCTGCCTGGCCTGGTGGCCCTGGTTCCCCGGGCGCGCAAGGTGAAGGTCGAGTGCCTGGATGAGCATGGCCAACCGAAGGTGATTCGGGCCTCGGGCTGGTATGCGCGCATCCTGCAGCACGAGATCGATCATCTGTCCGGGGGCGCTCTACGTGGACCGCATGCGCAGCGTAAGTCTATGTACGCTCGACAACTTCAGCCCGCCATTGGAAGGGAAAGACGATTGCCGAGGTGAAGCAGCTGCTGGGGTAAGCGGCACTGCTCATCTGGGTACAGCCAGACCGGCTTGGTGGACGTTGGATCGTTGAAGACGTTAGGATGAGGATCATGCCGGTAGCGACGGGGTCAGTTGGCGATAAAATTGCGTCCCCCAAGACTCCGCCCCGGACGACCATCCGGCTCTTCAACACCCTCTCCAACACCGTCGAAGTTCTCGAGCCGATCTGACGGCGAGACGCTGCGCATCTACGTTTGCGGGCCCACGGTTTACGACTACGGGCACATCGGCAACTTTCGCACCTTCCTGGCAACTGGATGTCTTGCGCCGCTTCCTCAAGCAACAGGGACGCAAGTTACGCCAGGTCATGAACATCACGGATGTGGACGACAAGATCATCCGCAATGCCGCGGCCGCGCATTTGACCATCGAGAAATACACCGAGAAGTATGAGCGCGCCTTTTTCCAGGATCTGGACGCGCTCGGCTGCGAACGGCCGGAGATCATCGCCCGGGCCACGGAGAATATCGAGCAGATGGTCGCTCTGATTGAGCGGCTGGCGGCGAAGAACCTTGCTTATCAAGCCCCGGATGGCTCCTGGTATTTCCGCATTGCCGGATTTCCGGAGTACGGCAAGCTGTCCAAAAAGGACTTCACCGCGATCAGCGACGGCGCGCGGGTGGATTTGGACGAGTACGACAAGGATTCGGCACGCGATTTTGCCCTGTGGAAGGCCGCCAAACCGGGGGAAAACACTGGGACACCAAGCTCGGTTCCGGCCGGCCCGGCTGGCATATTGAGTGCTCCGCCATGGCGCTCAGATACCTGGGCGAGAGCTTCGACCTGCACGCCGGGGGGGAAGACCTGATGTTCCCCCACCATGAAAACGAAATCGCCCAGTCCGAGTCGGCCACCGGGAAGACCCTGGCCTACCACTGGATGCATGTGCGTTTCCTGCTGGTGGATGGGCGCAAGATGTCGAAGTCGGAGGGCAACTTCTTCACTTTGCGTGACTTGTTGCTCAAGGGCTACAAGGCATCGGCGATTCGTTTTCTGCTTATTTCGGTTCCCTATCGGCATCCGTTGAACTTCACCACTGAGGGGTTGACGGAATCAGCCAGCGCGGTGGAGCGGGTGCGGACCTTCTACCAACGGATCCGCGGCGGTGGTTGGCCCGCGGGGCAAAATGCGGAGTTGGAGGCCCAGACAGCAAAGGCGCAGCAGCACTTCTGTGAGGCGCTGGCAGACGACCTGAATACCTCGGAGGCGCGGGCAGCCATCTTCGACCTGGTGCGGGCGGGGAATGTGGCCGCCGACGCCGGCAAGCTTTATTCGGGAAACGTCACGGGCATCCTGGAGGCACTGCGGCGATTTGACGAGGTGTTTGCCATTCTCGAAGATCGGGATGCGGAGATTGCCCGTGGCGCGCTGCAATGGGCGGAAGAGGAAGGGCGAGGCGACCGAGGCGGCGCCCGAGCTGGTGGCCGCGTATTCGCTGAGCGATCAACAAATTGATGCCCTGCTGGCGGAGCGGGAGCAGGCTCGCCGGACGCGCAATTTCGCCCGCAGCGACAGCATCCGCAAAGAGCTGGCGGCACTTGGAATCCTGATCGAGGATTCCAAAGACGGCGCCCGGTGGAAGAGGAAATAGTCCGCATCTCAGGCCCTCCCTACGGGGTGCACGACCATGAATGCAAGGTCGGACGCTGCCGGGACGGGCCGTGCTAACCTTAGGTGCAAGAGGATGCATAAGGTGCGCGTGAGAAGCCAAAAGACGGTGCAATACGGATACCGGTGCCTCACCCATGCCCGTTTCTTGCTTCCGCTGGTCAGCGCGTCCCATCGCGCCACGCAAGCATCTGAGCGTGCCACCCGCCTGCACCCGACCTAGTCTCTTCGGCGGCGACTAGCTTTACTCCGCCGAAGCTCTGCCCTGCCTCCGTCCGCCCCTGGTTCCATCGGTGGCGGTCTCTTACTGGCCTTAGGCACGGCGCCGATAAAGACGCCAAGAAAGCAGAGAAACATCATGCAGAATAATGGACATATGACCAGCACAATTCTCGCCCAGTACGGTCCGAAACTTCTGGGCCCGGTGCCGGGGCCGAAAGCCCGCGCGATTGTCGCCGGCGACGAGCGCTACGTCTCCCCCAGCTACACCCGCTCCTATCCCATGGTGGCCAAGCGCGGCCGCGGCGTGCGCGTGGAAGATGTAGATGGAAACGAGTTTCTGGACTTTGCCGCCGGCATTGCCGTGGTTTCGACCGGACATTGCCATCCGGAGGTAGTCGCCGCGATCCAGCAACAGGCGGCCGAACTGATCCATATTTCGGGCACCGACTTCTATTACGAACACATGGTGACGCTGGCCGAACGCCTCTCGGCGATTGCGCCGATGCCCGGACCGCATCGCTTCTATTACGGCAATTCCGGTGCGGAAGCCATTGAGTGCGCGCTGAAGCTCGCCCGTTATCACACCGGACGGCAGAACATCATCTCCTTCTTCGGAGCATTCCACGGGCGCACCATGGGCGCTCTTTCGCTCACCGCTTCCAAGCCGCAGCAGCGGCGCCGTTTTGCCCCGCTGGTTCCGGGAGTCACGCACGTGCGCTATCCCTACGCCTATCGCGGCTGTAGTGGAGGCCCGCAGGAGGAGGAGCGCTTTGCGCTGGGTTGCGCGCGTTACATCGAAGAGAAGCTGTTCAAGACCACACTGCCTCCGGAAGAGGTGGCGGCTATTTTCGTCGAGCCCATCCAGGGGGAAGGCGGGTACGTGGTAGCGCCGGACATCTTCATGCAGGAACTGCGGCGCATCTGCGACCGGCACGGCATCCTGCTGGTAGTTGACGAGGTTCAATCGGGCGCGGGCCGGACGGGCAAATGGTGGGCGGTCGAGCACTCCGGGGTGCAACCGGACATGGTTTGTATCGCTAAGGGCATTGCGTCAGGAATGCCGCTGGGGATCTGCATGACGCGGGCGGAGCTGATGAACTGGGTTCCGGGCTCCCATGCCTCGACCTTTGGCGGCAACCCGGTGGCGATCGCCGCGGCGCTGGCCACCATGGACGTGCTGGAGCGCGAGGGCATCGCCAATGCGGCCACCATGGGAGAAGCTTTCTTTTCCCGCTTGCATGACTGGCCGGCGAAGCATCCGATTGTGGGCGACGTGCGCGGCAGGGGACTGATGATCGGGGTTGAGATCGTCAAGAGCCAGCTCACCCGCGAGCCAGCCCCGGCGCTGCGCGACCGGATCGTCTCCCTGGCCTTTGAACAAGGTCTTCTGCTTCTCGGCTGCGGAGAAACCTCCATCCGCCTGGCGCCCCCGCTGATCATCAACCAGCATGAAGCGACGATTGGCCTGGATATCTTCGAGCAGTGCGTAACGCAGGCCGAGCAGGAGCATGCGCAAGCGGCCAGCTTTGCCTCAGCCACGGTGTAAGGCCTGAGCGCATGCCTCATCCTTGGAGAGTTGGGGCATGCGCTATTCTCTGGGTTAATCTGGAATTTCTGGAGACCGCCCCGTGCAGGCCGCAGGCATTCACCACCTCGAGCTCATACTTCTCTTTCTTGTGCTCCTGGTCGCAGGGCTGACCACGCTCGCGCAACGTTTCAAGATTCCTTATCCCATTGTGCTCTTCATCGGTGGGGTGGTTCTCTCTCTTCTGCCGCATCTACCCCAGATTGCGCTGAATCCCGATGTTGTCTTCCTGGTTGTTCTGCCTCCG
>CAWCAZ010000059.1:0-41986 GCA_963793525.1 uncultured Acidobacteriaceae bacterium | reverse complement strand
TCTGGGCCCCCAACTCCCATCTTTATAAATTCCTTATCTCTCGCTTACGCCCCCCTTAGTGCCCCAACGGTCCACTAGGTAATGGAGCATCGCCATGCAGGATCTACTGATGGTTGTGTTCACCATTGTTTTCTTCGCCGTCGCGCTGCTCTATGTTCGCGGCTGCGAGAAGTTGAGGTAAGCCATGTCACATACCACCCTCATCGTGCTGATCCTTACCGTCGCGACCCTGATCTACCTGGTGATCACGCTGCTGTATCCGGAGAAATTCTAGTATGACCGCCAATGGCTGGCTGCAGTTCGCTGTGTTCTTTGCCGTGCTGCTGCTGCTCATGCGGCCCCTGGGCCTTTATATCGCGCGGGTGCTCGAAGGGCAAAAGACCTTTCTCGATCCTGTGCTCCGGCCGGTCGAGCGGCTGCTCTACCGCGCCTGCGGCATCCACGCCGATCAGGAGATGACCTGGCAGCAATACTCCGTCGCCATGCTGATCTTCAGCTTCGTCTCTCTGCTGCTGACCTACATCATCGAACGCGCCCAGGCCCTGCTGCCCTGGAATCCGCAGCACCTGGCCGGCGTTGCCCCGGCCACCGCCTTCAACACCGCGGCATCGTTCACCACCAACACCAACTGGCAGGTCTACACGCCCGAGACCACCATGAGCTATTTCACGCAAATGGCGGGCCTGGCGTATCACAACTTTCTCAGCGCGGCCATCGGCATCGCCGTGGCCGTCGCCCTGGTGCGCGGCATCGCGCGCAAGCAATCGGCCACCATCGGCAACTTCTGGGTCGACACCACGCGCACCGTCCTGTGGATCCTGCTGCCCATCTGCCTGGTGGTCGCGCCGGTGCTGATCGGCCAGGGAGTGATCCAGAACCTAAAGCCCTATACCACCGTCACCACCTTGCAGCATGGGCAAACGCCGCAAGTCATCGCCCAGGGCCCGGTCGCTTCCCAAGAGGTGATCAAGGAGTTGGGCACCAACGGCGGCGGCTTTTTCAACGCCAATAGCGGGCACCCCTTTGAAAACCCCACGCCATTCAGCAACTTCATTGAGATCGCGTTGATCTTTCTCATTCCCGCGGCGCTGACCATCACCCTGGGCAAGATGACGGGCTCTCCCGGTCATGGCTGGGCGGTCTTTGCCGCCATGGCCATCCTCTTTATCGCCGGCTTCACCGTCTGCTATTGGGCAGAAGCCCAGCCGCATCCGTTGCTGCATGGCGTCGACCAGAAGACCACGCTGGCCAACTCCGGCGGCAATATGGAAGGCAAGGAAGTACGCTTCGGCGTTTCGCAATCGGCGCTCTTTGCCACGGTCACCACAGACACCAGTTGCGGAGCAGTCAATTCCTCGCATGACTCCTTTACTCCGCTGGGCGGCATGGTGCCCCTGGTCAACATCATGCTCGGCGAGGTGGTCTTTGGCGGAGTCGGTTCGGGACTCTATGGAATGCTCGTCTTTGTCGTCCTCTCGGTCTTCATCGCCGGCTTGATGGTGGGACGAACGCCGGAGTACCTGGGCAAGAAAATCGAAAGCTATGACGTCAAGCTGGCCATGCTGTATGTGCTCATCTTTCCCTTGCTGATCCTGGTGCTGGCCGCGGTCTCGGTGCTTAACCCGACCGCCCTCGCCGGCCTGAACAACAATGGGCCGCATGGCTTTTCCGAAATTCTCTATGCCTACGTATCCACTGCCGGCAACAACGGCTCCGCCTTTGGCGGCCTTACCACCAACACCAACTGGTACAACCTGACCCTCGCATTCAACATGCTGGCGGGCCGCTTTCTCATGATGGTCCCCATGCTGGCCCTGGCCGGCAACCTGGCGCAAAAGAAGAGCGTGCCGCCGTCGTCGGGGACATTCCCCGTCAACACGACCTTGTTCACGGTGCTGCTGGTGGGCGTGATCCTGATCGTCGGCGCCCTGACCTTTTTCCCGCGCTCAGCCTTGGACCCATCCTCGAACACCTGCAGCTTCAAGCAGGAAAAACCTTTTAAGCGGAGAGAACGATATGGCAGAAAAACTAAGTCTTTGGAACCCCGCGATCATGCGTCAGGCGGCGCTGGACTCCTTTAAAAAACTCGACCCGCGCGTGATGGTGAAGAACCCCGTCATGCTGGTGGTGGAAATCGGCAGCGTGCTCACCACCGTCCTGCTCATCCAGGGAGTTCTCAGCCACCAGGGCAGCTTTGCCTTCAACCTGCAGATCACCTTGTGGCTATGGTTCACCGTGCTCTTCGCCAACTTCGCTGAAGCCATGGCGGAGGGCCGCGGCAAGGCCCAGGCCGACACCCTGCGCAAGGCCAAGGGCGAGACCATGGCCATTCGCCTCAAGAGCGCCTCAAAAGACGCGCCTCGGGAAGAGGTTTCCAGCGCTGCCCTGCGCGCGGGAGACATCATCTTTGTCGAGGCCGGCCTTTATATCCCCGGCGACGGAGAAGTGATCGAAGGCGTGGCCTCGGTAGACGAATCGGCCATCACCGGAGAATCCGCACCGGTGATCCGCGAAGCCGGCGGCGACCGCTCCGCAGTGACCGGGGGAACGAAGGTGCTCTCCGACTGGATCATGGTGAAGATCACCTCCAATCCCGGAGAGACTTTTCTCGACCGCATGATCGCGCTGGTCGAAGGCGCGCAGCGGCAGAAGACGCCCAACGAAATCGCCCTCAGCATCCTGCTCTCCGGGCTCACCATCATCTTTGTGCTGGCGGTAGCAACGCTGCAGCCCATCGCCGTCTACTCCCAGGCGCCGCAAACCATCTTTGTGCTGGTATCGCTGCTGGTCTGCCTCATCCCCACCACCATCGGAGGCTTGCTCTCCGCCATCGGCATCGCGGGCATGGATCGGCTGGTGCAATACAACGTGCTGGCGATGTCTGGCCGCGCCGTCGAAGCAGCGGGCGACGTCGATACGTTGTTGCTCGATAAGACCGGCACCATCACCCTGGGCAATCGCCAGGCAACCGAATTCATTCCCGCCCCCAATATCAGCCCGGAGCGGTTGGCCGACGCGGCCCAGCTTTCGTCTTTTTCTGACGAGACGCCGGAAGGCCGCTCCATCGTGGTGCTGGCCAAGGAAAACTTCGGCTTGCGCGGCCGTGACCTCAACGCCCTGCACGCGGAGTTCGTTCCCTTCAGCGCGCAGACGCGTATGTCCGGAGTCAACTTCGCCGGCCACGTCATCCGCAAAGGCTCGGTCGACGCCATCACGCGCTTTCTCGTGGAGCAAGGATCGAACCTGCCGCAGAAAGTGCGCGAGAGCGTGGAAGAGATCGCGGGCATGGGTGGAACCCCGCTGGTGGTTGCGGAAAACTCCACCGCGCTGGGTGTGATCTACCTCAAAGACATCGTCAAAGGCGGCTTGAAGGAAAGGCTGGCCAGGCTGCGCGCCATGGGCATCCGCAGCATCATGATCACCGGAGACAATCCGCTGACCGCGGCCGTGATCGCGCGCGAGGCCGGAGTCGACGACTTTCTCGCCGAAGCCAAGCCCAAAGACAAGATGGACCTGATCCGCCGCGAGCAGGCCAAAGGAAAATTGGTCGCCATGACCGGCGACGGCACCAACGATGCCCCCGCGCTGGCCCAGGCCGACGTAGGCGTGGCCATGAACTCCGGCACGCAGGCCGCCAAGGAAGCCGGCAACATGGTGGATCTGGATTCGAACCCCACCAAGCTGATTGAAATTGTGCAAATCGGCAAGCAGTTGCTGATGACCCGGGGCGCGCTGACTACGTTTTCCATTGCCAACGACGTGGCCAAGTATTTCGCCATCATCCCAGCCATGTTTGCCGGCGTCTTTCCCGTCCTCGGATCAGCTGAACATCATGCGCCTGAGCACTCCGCACTCGGCCATTCTCTCCGCGGTGATCTTCAATGCGTTGATCATTGTCGCGCTGATTCCGTTGGCGCTGCGAGGAGTTGGCTATCAACCCAAGTCGGCGCAGGCGCTCTTGCGGCGCAATCTCTTGATCTACGGAGTGGGCGGGGTCATCGTCCCTTTCATCGGAATCAAGCTCATTGACATTTGTTTAACCGGGTTGGGCCTGTCCTGATCGGAGTTCTTTATGTTGCGCAATGAATTTAAGGTCGCCATCCGCTTTACGATCCTGACCACGGTGCTGCTTGGCATCCTCTATCCGCTGGCGGTCACCGCCTTCGGCCACTTCTTTCTCCGCCCGCAAGCGGATGGAGAGTTGATCGTCACCAACGGCCAGGTAACCGGCTCGCCGCTCATCGGCCAGAACTTCACCGGAGACCAGTATTTCCATGGGCGCCCATCGGCCGCAGGCAACGGCTATGACGCCACCTCTTCCGGAGCTTCCAACCTTGCCTCCTCGAGCCAAAAGCTTGTTCACGCGCATTGACGGTGACATAACGAAGTACGCAGCGGAAAACAAGAGCCAGCCGGTGCCCATCGACCTGGTGACCGCCTCCGGATCCGGTCTCGACCCTGACATCTCTCCCGCAGCCGCAATGTTTCAGGCGCCCACGGTAGCCACGGCCCGGCACCTGCCGCTGGAGACGGTGCGCGACCTGGTGCAGCGCCACATACAAGGACGCCAATTCGGCTTTCTAGGGGAAGAGCGGGTAAATGTCCTTCTGCTCAACATGGACCTAGACCGAGTGTCCCACTAAGCGTCCATTCTGTCCCTGTTTTTGGGAGATGTGGGATTCCGCGAACCTTAACAGTTTTGTTTTTGGGGCCGAGAACTAGGGTTTAAGGCCGTGGAATCCCACATCTCGCGAAAAACAAGCGAGACGCCTGGATTTCCTGTACGCGGCACCAATCGAGAGACCGCATGATGTGCATCAACACCGCCAAGCTTCACAGGAAATTCGGGGGGTGGGCCATCGGTCCATCGTCCAAAGTCTAGGCTCACCCAGGACTACCGAGTCTGTATGAGAGCTGGTGAAAGAAACCGTACGAAGGGCACGGCTTGAGCCGTGCCGAAGAATCCGCCCTCTTTGATCGGCCTTAGCCGCTGAGGTATGGTTTTTCGAGACAAGGTAAGCCAGCAGGAAGGACGGAAACGCGTACCCCAGGGGCTAAAGCCCTCATCAGATAGAACTCTTCATGGCACGGCTGAAGCCATGCCCTTCGTACCGCTCCCTTCGACAGTTCTCACACAGACTCTGACGTCCTGGGCTACTCTCAGCCGTCCCCTTCGACAAGCTCAGGGCAGGCTCTACGGGACTTAAATGCTGAACAGGTGTTGCGCACCCACAAACACGAGCGCCCCATCCTTGCTGCGCAAAGATGGGGCGGTCAAAACAGGGACGGCTACAGACTAAACGCCGGTCGGTTAAACTGCTTCGCTGTACTGCTCCGCGTACTCCTGAGGGGCTTCTTCTGCTTCGGCCGCAACAGGCTGCTTCTTCGGAGCGCCTTCCTTCTTCGCCGGCGCAGCCGATTCCGTCAGATCCACATAACCTTGCAGAGTGGCGTTGTCTTCAATCGACAACCGCGTTGCCGAGATGTCTCCGATGAAAACCGCCGAGTGCTTCAACTCCGCCCGGCCCGCTGCCTTCACACTTCCCTCGACCCGGCCGAAAACCACCAGATCCCCGGCGACGATGTCCGCGTGGATAACGCCGTTGGCTCCCACCGTCAGGCGCTTGCCCGTCAGGGTGATGTTGCCTTCCAATACTCCATCGAGGAAGAAATCTTCCTCACCCGACACTTCCCCGCGAATGCAAATGCCTTTACCGATCACCGTCCCGGAACTGTTCATCTGTAGTGCCCTCCGATTAGGCAACTCTATGTCCCACCGGAGGGGCTCGCAATCACCGAAACGTCGCAGATGATGCCGTTTGTGTTACACCGGCTGAGGAAAACGCTGCCTCCAGCCGGCTGGCCGCGGCATCGATGGCCCGGCTTTCCGCTTCCAGCACGCTACCGACGATCGGCGACTCTTCTTCGGCAATACTCCATTGATGTTGATCCATAGCTTCCCGTACCCCCGCCAGGGTCTTCACCCCATAGCCCGTATAGGCTCCGGGCGCGTAAATCTGGTTCTTGTACCACGGCCTGCCCGGCAGGCCCTCCTCCCGCAAATTGGTCCGTTCGACCAGCAACAATAGATGATTGACCGCTTGCAGCGAGGCATCATCCATCGCCAGGCCATGGGCCTGGGCAACAGTCAGAGCCGCCTGGTAGCGCTTGGCGGCGCGGGTGAGGGAGACGACTCCGTTATCCAAGGGCGCAAAATTGAGGTACGGCGGATCGGCCTCCCGCTTGGGGGGATACCCAGGCTGCTTTGGGATCGGAGATGGCCTGAAAAACCCCCTCATCCAGCTCCAAATTCCGTTCCTTGATCGTCTCCTGGGTCTTGCTGAGCTGCGTTTTCAGCTCCTTTACATAGCCTTCAATCGTTTCTGCGACTGCCGTGTACTGGTAGGGCAGCAGCTCCGCATCGGCCATGCGTAGGACTGCGGTTCCGGCTGTCTGCGCCAGGGCTCGCCCATAGACGAAATTAGTATCGGAGAAATGCGTGTAGTAATAGAAATCGTCGTAGATCGAGTGGTATGCGGTGCCCGCGCCCTCCCCGCCAAAACTGAGATCGAGGGAGGGGATGGCCAGATAGTCAATGAACGGAGCAAAGTCCGAGCCATCGCCCAGAGCCTCGATCTTGGTGTCGGAGCGATTGCGCAGCACCTCCCTGCGATCGGCGCTATCCGCCGTAGACAGCGCCTGCAGCTGCGCCCGCTTCCATATGGTCAGCTTGGTCTCAGGATCGGGAATCTGCCGCGCTATGTCGTTGATGAAGTGCTCGACCGAATGAGCCCCGTCGACCCCGAAAAATCCGCGATCGGTGTTATCCGAGTTGACGTACAGCACGGCATGGTCGCGCAACTCGGCGGCGTGCTGTTCCACCCATTCGGTGGACCCCAGCAGTCCCGGCTCCTCGCCATCCCAGGCGCAATAGATAATGGTCCGCCGCGGTTTCCAACCCTGCTTGCGCAGTTCGCCCAGCGCTCGCGCTTCCTCGAGCTCCGCCACCATCCCGGAAATCGGATCTTCCGCGCCATTCACCCATGCATCGTGGTGGTTGCCACGAATCACCCACTCGTCCGCGGCTTCGTTGCCGGGTATCTTGGCGATCACGTCATAGATTGGCTTGATATCCCAATTGGAAAACATCCGCAGATGGGCCTTGGAAGCCCCCGGCCCCACGTGGTACGTAATCGGCAAACCACCTCGCCACGCCGCCGGAACCACCTGCCCGCCCAAAGCAGCCAGGAACGGCTGCGCATCGGCATAGGAGATGGGCAGCACCGGTATCTTGGTGATGATGGGAGAGTCCTTCACCGCCAGGCGCTTGGCGTCCTTGGTCGCGGGAATACCGGGAGTCAGCGGATCTCCGGGAAAGTTGGTATCGTTCACCCCTCCGCGCTGTACGCCTTCCTTCGGCCGCCCCGCTCCGCCAGGGTAGGGATCCGTATCGCCGTACCCGTCCTGCTGCGGGTCAGAGTAGATGATGCAGCCAATGGCTCCGTGCTCGGCCGCGACCTTGGGCTTGATGCCGCGCCAGGTCTCGCCGTAGCGGGCGATGACGATGGCGCCCTTTACCGACACACCCATGCGCTGCAGGTCGTCGTAGTCTTCGCGCCTGCCATAGTTCACGTAGACCAGTGGGCCGGTCACGTCGCCATCGATGGAGTAGGCGTTATAGGTCGGGAGCTGCTCCGCCTGTTGATTCGAAGTGGGGTCGACCGCAATGGGAGGCTCCGCCAGCGTCGCGGTGAACTTCTGCGGGCTCGATCAACTCGAGTTTCCGCTCCTTCGGAGTCGGAAAAAGGACATAGAAAGTCTCGATGTGGGCATCAAAACCCCACTCCTGAAACTTGCTCAACAGCCAGTCCGCGTTCTCCTTGTCGTAAGGCGACCCGACGTTATGGGGCCGTGCCGTGAGGTGTTCCATATCGCTACGCAGGTTGTCTGTCGAAGGAAGGTCGCGAAACTTCACTTCCAAGGCCATCTCCGCTGCCGAACTCTGCGGCGTGTAGCCGTCAAGTAGGGCTACGGCTGGAGCGGTTTGTGCGGCAAGCGAAGGAGCCAGGCAACAGCAGACAAGGACGCGGAACCACGGCGATCGAAACAAAGCAAATACCTCTGCAAATGAAAAATCACTGCCCATTCAGGTGGGAGAGCGAAAGCCGTTGCCGGCCCGCCTCGTCGAAATTCGACGGTGCGAGCCAGCGCAGGAAATTCGCCTGGCGCGCAGGCCACTCCGAATCGAGCATGGAAAACCATGCCGTATCGCGATTGCGGCCCTTGACGATCATGTGTTGGCGAAAGATTCCCTCGAAGGTGAATCCGAGGCGCAGCGCGGCGCACCGGGAGGGCTGGTTCAAGGCATTGCACTTCCACTCATAGCGGCGATAACCCAAGTCCTCGAAGACGTGCCGCGCCATGAGATACATGGCTTCGGTTGCGCCGGGACTTCGCTGCAACGCCGGCGCGAAGATAATATTGCCCACCTCGATGCCCCGCTGCGCCGTGTCTATCCGCAAGAAAGAAGCCTGGCCAACCGGAAGGCCAGTGGCATTATCCACGATCGCCCAAAAAAGCGGATCTTCCGACTTCTGCTTTTTCTCAAACACCGCCTGGTAGTCCGCAAAGCTGGAGAACGGTCCATCGCCCATGTAGCGCCACAGGTCCTCGCGCGCCGGCCCATGGGTAGCGACGTAGAGAGCCTCTGCCTGCGATGGACCATCGAACGGGCGCAGCGTCACCAGGCGTCCGGAAAGGACGATGGGCAGCGGCCGTTGCGCAGGCGATGGGTCCACCGCGATGCCGATCTCCGTCATGCATTTGATATTACTGCCCGGAGTAGTATCCCGCGCGCGTCTGCACCGACTGGTCCTTATCCTTGGTCGTCAGATGGATGGAGTGGTATCCACTGGTCTGGTCCTTGGGCGGCGTATAACCCAGCATGTATTGGGTGCGCAATTCCTCCGCGATGGCGGCGTAGACATCGTCCACGCTGTCTTTCTTTTTCACCTCGAAGTAGCGGCCGCCGGTCTCCTGCGCTATCCGCTGCAGGGTCTTCTTGCCGTCGGGACGGGTCTGCTGTGAGCCTCTGGGGTAGCGACTGCCGCCCGGATACCCGCCGGGATAGCCGCCGCCAGGGTAGCGGCGTCCGGGATAGCCACCCCCGGGATAGCCGTTGTCATCAGGGCCTGCACCTTGAAATCCGCCATCATGATCCTCATGGCCGCCGTAGTAAATGGTGTAGACGACGGTCTCCGACCGCTGCGCTGACTCGATAGCGCTGTTAAGCGTCTCCTGGCTGCCGCGATCCTCTCCGTCGGTGAGGACTACGATGGCCTTACGGCCGGTCTGCTTCTTCATCACTTCATCGCAGGCCAGGAAGATAGCGTCATAGAGCAGCGTGCCCGCCCCGTGCCTGGTGTGGGATCCGGATTCCTGTTCGTTAGTTGGCGTGCTTTGCACGGCGGACGTGGTATCGATCTCGCCCACCGCCTTTTCCAGCTTGCCGTGATCCGCCGTCAGGTCCTGCAGCAGTTCGACCTGGCGATCGAAGTGAATCACGAACGCCCGGTCGGTGGGCCGGGTGATCATCTGGTCGAGAAAGGTCCGGCTGGCGGCGCGCTCCTTATCCAGGTTGTCGCGTTCGCTCATGCTGGTGTCGACCAACAGGCCCACCGTCAGAGGGAGGTTGTTTTCCTGCTTGAAGTAATTGATGGTTTGCGGCTTGCCGTCCTCTTCCAGCGAAAAAGCATCTTTGGTGAGATTGGTGACGATCTTACCGTGCTTGTCGCGGACGGTCACCGGCAAGTTGACCACCTTCACGTCGACCGACAGAGTCGTGGTTGGCGTACTTGGACTCTGTGCCGCAGGGGTCGCGGCACTCGAGTTCTGGGACTCAAGCGCCGGGGCCAGAAGAACTAAGCAGAACAGCGGAAAAATTCGAGACAGATGCATGCGAACATTAGACGGCCTCGGCACCCATCTCGTCACGCACGGGCGCGGGCTTGCTGTCGCTCCTATGAAGGTAGACACGCCGCCAGGACGAGAGCGTGATTATCGGTGTGCAACGGCCCCACCGCAATCTACTCCAGAGCGTCCCGGCGCACCCCTGGCACTATGGACTAAGGAAATGCATCCGAAGATTACACCGGGATCGAGAAACTAGCCGATGATGGCCAATCAGCATCCGCGTGAAGTCAGGTTCACGCAGGACACAACGAGTCTAACCACCCAAGCACACAAGACCTAACCCCTGGACGGGTGCCCCATGTTCGCACCAGCGTACATGGGTTGAATACGATCTTTTCGAATGCTTTTACTCCATCTGCGACGGCGTAATCGGTGGAATGAGAACTTTGGAAGGGCTTCGCCCCAACTTATTCAACCCATGTACGCTGGTGCGAACATGGGGCACCCGTCCAGGGGTAACGTCTTGTGTGCTTGGGTGGCATCAGCGCCGGGGCTCGAACCGAGGATCAAATCGATCCCGCAAGCCATCGCCCAACAAATTCAGCCCTAGGGCAGTCACCGTGATCGCCGCGCCGGGAAAGAGGGTGAGGTAAGTCGCCACTCCAAGGAAATTGCGCCCCTCGGCCATCATGGCTCCCCACTCCGCCAGGGGCGGTTGGGCGCCCAGGCCAAGGAAACTAAGCCCGGACGCCGTGAGGACGACGTCACCTGCCGTGAGCGTGGCCTGCACTAACAAGGGCACCGCGGCATTGCGGAGGATGTGGCTGAACATGATGCGCCAGGGACCAGCGCCCAGTGCGCGCGCCGCCTCCACGTATTCCATCTGCTTGAGCGAAAGCGTCAAGTTACGCGCCAGCCTGGTGTAGACAGGAATATTAAAGATGGAAATGGCCAGCAGCGTGTCAAAGAGCCCAGGCCCCAGAATGGCCACGATCAGGATGGCCAACACAATCCCGGGGAAGGCATAGAGAATGTCGATAACCCAAAGAACCACCTGATCGGTGAAGCCACCGACATAACCGGAGAGCAGGCCGAGAGGCACCCCAATCACCAGCGACATACCAACGCTGGCCGTGATTTCGAGTAACGAAAGGCGCGCCCCATAGATAACCCGGGAAAGCATGTCGCGCCCATACTCATCCGTGCCAAACAGGTGAGCCGCCCCGGGAGCCTGGAACGTAATGGAGAGGTTCTGCTCATAAGGGTTATGGGGAGCGAGCAGCGGGGCCAGCAATCCGGTGAGCAGCAGAACCACCACGATGCACCCGCCGATGGCAAGGTTCCGGTAATGCAGCCAGGACGCGAGGCGGCTCCGCCAAATGGAAAATTGGGAGATTGGGGAGTCCAGCGCGTATTCAGTCAAACCAGTTCCTCATTCAAAGCGGATTCTGGGGTCGATCACCATGATGAAGAGATCGACGGCAAGATTAGTGGTAACCACGATCGCGACAGTGAGCAAAGTGATGCCCTGGATGGTGGCGTAGTCGCGATAGCGCACAGCATCGACCATGAGCCGGCCGATTCCGGGCCAGTTAAAGACCGCTTCCGTGATCACCGCTCCTCCCAGGAGCCCGCCGAAGTTCATACCCACGATGGTTACAATTGGGATCAGCGCGTTTCGCAAGGCATGCTTCAGATATACCTTGGCTGTGCTCAGCCCCTTGGCGCGCGCCGTCCGGATGTAGTCCTGGTTGATCACGTCCAACATGCTCGCCCGGCTCATTCTGGCAATCACCGCCGCCGGCAGCAGCCCCAGGGTGATGGCGGGCAGAACATAGCTCTTCCAGCTATCCGCGCCCATCAGGGGCAACCAGCCAAGCTGGACGGCAAACAGGTTCATCGCCATCAGCGCCAGCCAATAGTTGGCAATGGATCCTCCGGAGATCGCGCCGATCATGACCAGGTGATCGAGCCGCCGGCCGCGATAGATAGCCGCAAGGATGCCGGACGTAAGCCCCACGATCACAGCAAACGCATAGCTCGCGGTCGTTAGCGCCAAGGTGTAAGGAAAGCGGTCTGCAATCTCTTCGGTGACAGGCTTGTGCGAACGGATGGAGACGCCCAGGTCACCGTGCAAGGCATGCAGGAGAAAAATCTTGTACTGCGCGGCGAAAGGCTTATCGAGACCGAGACGGTTACGCACATTGTTGACCACCTCTTCATCCGCCTGCATCCCCGCCATGATCCTCGCCGGGTCCCCTGGCAGAAGATGGACAGCCGAGAAGATGAGGAACGACACGATGAGCAGGATCAGCGGCAACGCGAGCAGCTTTCGTGTCAAGTAGGACGCCATGCAACCGAATCCTCAAAGTTCTCAAAACGTATACTACGGGCTATCGAACTCCACTCTTCCGCCAGGAAGAAGGGACATGGGTTGGGCGCTCGTTGTGCGGTGGCGGGCAGCCAGGTCACGGGAATAATAGAGCAACACGTGCGGAGCATCGTCCGAGATGATCTGTTGCGCTTGGTGATAGAACGCCGTGCGCTTTTCGGTATCCAGTTCCCCGGCTGCCCTTTCCAGCAATTCATCGAGGCGGGGATTACTGTAGAAGCCGAGATTGGCCCCGGCCGGCGACCACGCCTTGGTTTGGTAAAGCGGGCTCAATTGGTAGTCAGGATCCAGATCCTCCGAGGACCAGGAAGCAAAGACACATTGAATTCCCTGCTCGGCCTTTTGTGCCGGGGAGCCAAAGATAGCCTGGGAAAAGACTCCACTTTCCATCTGGTCGATCTCCAGGTTCAGATTGACCTTAGCCCACATACCCTGCAGCGCCTCCACCAGGTCCGCGTCTATTTCCTGAACCGCGATCTTCAGCGTCAAGCCATTGCCGTATCCCGCCTGCGCCAGCAGCCGCTTTGCCTGCTCGGGATCATACCCGTAGCCCTTGACCTGCGGATCGTAAGCGAAATCCGCCGGAGCCAGCGGAGAATTTGCCGGCGTTCCGAAACCGCGAAGCTGGGTTCGCACCAGGGCTTCCCGGTCCGTCGCATAGTTCAACGCCTGGCGCACCCGCAAATCGTCCAGCGGCTTTAATTTGGTGTTGAGGGCTATCCAATAGACTCGGGTTTCTCTTCCTTGAATCACGATCGCCTTGCGATTGCGCGACAAGGCCTCGGCAAAGATTGGAGGGAGAGGATTGACAACATCGGCCGCTCCCGCAAGCACCGACATATTCATGAGCATCGGCTCGGTGGTCCAGATCCATTTCAGCTGCCTGGTCGCGGGCCCGCGGCCCCAGTATTGATCGTTCCGCTCCTCGAGAACATATTCGCCCGTCTTCCACTCGACGAATCGATAAGGACCGGTGCCCACCGCATGGCGGGAGAGGATTCCCTCCTTATCCGCCGCCGCGCTGACAATCGGCGTAATTGCCAGCATGCTTAGAAACGATGCGTATGAAGTCTTGAGATGAAACAACACAGTGTGTGTGCCAATAGCTTGTACGTGGTCAATGATCGGACGCAGTCGACTGCCTCCCGCCAGACCCCGATGAGGATCGATGAGCCGTTCGAAGGAGTTGGCTACCGCTGCCGCGTCAAATGGAGTACCGTCTTGGAAATAAACCCCGGTGCGCAACTGAAGTGTCCACTGCGTCCCGCTCGCATCGACACTCCATTTCGTCGCCAGGCTGGGCACGATCTTCAGGCTCTGATCAAACTTGGTGAGGCTCTCGTACATCGGATCCAGAACATCCTGGGTCAGACTCGCATTGTGGTCACCGGGATCCATGGTGAGCGGTGCTTCCAACTGCATGATCGTAATGCGGCTCTCCGGGGGCGATGGGGCATGGCAACCCAGTAAGCTGACCGACAAGACCGCAAGACACACAGCTTTGACCACGCGCCTTTGACCAGCGATCCTTTCAGCCACTAGCCAATTCCTCATGGACGCGCCACCCTACCCATGTCATCCAGCCTGCCCCGGCGTGCCGTGGGAGCGGAGCCGAGGGACCTGCAGTGCGCCTTTCCCGAACGCAACTGCGCACGCTCGCCTATCCCCCAACCAAACTCCGCGCCGCCGCAACTGTTGTTCGAACAATCTCGCCATCCGTGACCGTCTTCAGATACTCGCGGTCCAACGGTGCGCCTCCCATCGCTATCTGCGAATTCCGGTAAGTCATCCCACTGGGCTGCTGAGCATGCCCGGCAAAATGAAACTCCCGCAGCCCCGTTTCCCGAATGACCTGCGCAATGTTACTAGCGCGAATAGAACCGCAAGGCATTACGATAATCCACTCCCCTGCCCGTTCCCCGAGACGTTTAAGATTGGCCGCCCCCTCGAGTGCAGTCGGATGTTGTCCGCTAGTCAGCACGCGATCAACGCCCAGGCGTATCAGCACCTCCAGTGCTTCATCCTGGTCACGCACCATGTCGAAGGCCCGATGAACGGTGAAGCCCATCGGCCGCGCCAGCTGCAGCAACTCCGCGGTTCGCTCTTCATCCACCTGGCCATCCGGGGTCAGGCAACCAGTGACCACCCCGGGCACACCCAACTCCCGGCACGCGAGGATGTCCTGGCGCATGCTTTCATACTCGTCCTCGGAGTAAAGAAAATCCCCTCCGCGCGGACGAACAATCACAAACACCGGAACAGTCGCCCGTTGCACCGCCTGGCGCACCATGCCGATGCTGGGCGTGATCCCGCCTTCCAGCACACTGGCGCAGAGCTCGACGCGATCGGCCCCGTTTTCCTGGGAAACAATCAGCCCATCGACTCCTTCAACCGATACCTCCAGCAAGGGACGCTTCATAGCGTCACTCGCGGCGATCGGGCGGAAACGATAGGAGAAGGCTGCCATGCAAACGAACGATCGAAGGGAAAGGTCGGCACCCGCAGCCTGTTCGGCGGCAAACTTTCAAGATCCTGTGGGATCGCCCCATCCGACAACGCCATCAAAGCCGGACGAGCAATCGGCGCAAGTTCCGGCGAAAGATAACCGGACTTGACGGCCAACAACTTGAAGCTTTCAGGATGCAGTCCCAATGCAGTGAAATCCTTGATGTCATGAAAGGGGCAGCGAGACGCGGTAAGCACGACCGTCACTCCATCGATTCTGACAACGGCTCGCCGTTCGCGAGGACTTTCAGCGGCAAGCAGGAAAAGAATCTCCGCCTCTACCTCGATCGGTCGACTGCCCTGGGGATCGAGCGTAGCTCCAATGCGCAACGGGAGCTTCGCGCCCGGCGCATGCTGGTAGCACAGTTCGGTAGCCGGCAGGTCGGCAATCCCGGCCACTAACGCATTCTTGAAACCGCGCCGCAACAGCTCCTCAAGAACCTCTGCCCGATCGCCAACGCCTCCGCCGGTTGGGTTATCCCCCGAATCCGCCAGGATCACCGGTTGTGTCGTAAGCCCCTGCGCCTGGTCGATGAGCTCTGCGATCGATCCCACCGGCACCCCAAACCTAAAATCCTCGCGAGCATTCCAATATTCCCGGCCCAACCGTGCGGCTTCTTCTTCCAGCACAGCTGGGTCGGTTCCAGTAAGCACGGCGCTGGCCGTGGCGCGAGGCTCGTCCGCCCACACGTAGCCCACCAGCAGAGAAGCATCCAACACACCCGCCCGGCTGTTAATCGCCGGCAGTTGCGCGTACAGGCCTTTCGCGGGTTTATCTTCGGTGCTGGTTCTCTCTCCGGGCAGGAGCACAGGAATCGGGACCCAGACCATGGTGGGCTGAATCCGCTTGGTGGCACAGCTCACCAGCAGATCGCAGGCCCGCCGCATAGTCTCCTCCACATCAATGTGCGGAGCGGTGCGATAGGCGCTAAGCATATCCAGGTTGTTAACCACCCGGCGGCTCAAATTGCCGTGCAGGTCATAGCTGGCGCTGATCAGGCATGCGTCGCCTACCACCTCGCGGGCGCTCGAGATCCAATCTCCCTCGGCGTCCTGCATACCGTCCACGAAGAGCGCGCCATGCATGGGCAAGTAGAGGCCATCCAGCGGCAGGAGTTGCTTCAACGATTGAATGAACTGGTTCTTGAACGTGTCGTAGGCGGACCGTTCCACCGCGCCGCCGGGAACAGCACGCGCATAAAAGGTAGGCGAAAACGGATGCGGATAGGAGCGCAGAAAGCCGAACTCCGGCGCGGCCGCGAGTCTTTCTCCGGTGAAAACCCTGAATTCGTCGATACCAGTGCGGATCCGGCTATAGGTGCTGCATTCGATATGAATGCCGCCAAAAGCAAAGCGCATGAACGCTCCATATTGGGACGGTGGGAATTAACCATCCAATCTTTACATGACTCCATTACCAAGGCTGAATATAATTTACCTACTGAATTATCTAGCGGCCGGGCACGGAAAATCTTCTCCGCGCTGTATTCTTGATCCGGCCGGGCAGTGGTTGATTGCCACTGCTGAATCCCGTGCATCAGAATGGGTTTTGAAGGAGATGTATGAGAACCACGATCGGAGTGGATATTGGCGCAACAAAAATCGCATTCGGGGTACTGAAGGGTGAGCAACTCCTGGAAAAAGCCACCATCCCCACCCCGATAGAAGGCTGGCGCAGTGTCCTCGATTCCATCGTTAGCAAGATCAGGCTGCTCGAAAAATCCAACCCGGAAACGCGCGAGGTGGAAATAGGAGTAGGGGTTCCGGGAACCCATGACCGGGCGCGCACCGAGGTCCTCTTCGCGCCCAACATTCATGGCTTCGAGAATGTGCCCCTCGTCGCTTATCTGACGGAGCATTTGGGCCGCCCGGTTGAGCTGGAAAACGATGCCAACGCGGCGGCGCTCGCGGAAGCCAATCTGGGTGCGGCTAAACACGCCTCCTCCAGCATGTTCATCACTATCTCCACCGGAATTGGCGGAAGCATCATCGCCGATGGGCGGCTCTGGCGAGGCTTCCACGGCATCGCCGGAGAGATTGGTCACACCACAACGGTTCCCGGCGGCCCCATTCCGCCCAGCGGCATCGCCGGCGCACTCGAAGCAGTCGCCAGCGGCACGGCCATCGAGCGCGACGCCACCTTTGCTTTCCGCAGGCCGACCTCGGTTGCGGAAGTCTTCCGCCTGGCGCAGGCCAACGACAAGACCGCCGAGCAGGTGGTGCACGCAGCGATGCGCTATCTCGGGATGGCGATCGCCGATGTGCAGAAGCTGCTGGATCCGGAAGTCTTCGTGATAGGCGGCGGCGTTACCTCGGTTGGCCCCTACTTTTTCACCCATGTACAGCAGTACGCGAGCGAGTTTGCCAAAGGTTTTTCCGACGTCACCATTCTGCCGGCGCAGTTTGGAGTCGACGCGGGCGTGATCGGCGCGGCGATCGCCGCAAGACAATCGCTGGTCCATCGGGAAGACGTATCAGTCGTGTAACCCGACTTGACCGCTTCGGTGTCGTGGGTTTGTAGGGAGGGCACGGGTTCACCCGTGCCATAAAGCCATACCTGAAAGACGGCTTTAGCCGCTGAGGTACGCCAGCGTGGCACGGCTGAAATAGCTTTCGGAAAACTTGCCGAACGAAGGGCACGGGGTCACCCGTGCCGTAAAGCCATACGCTAGAGACGGCTTTAGCCCCTGAGGTACAGCTTTCCTTGATTCTGAGCGAATGTGACCACCGTATCTATTGTTTTGGGCTGCCAAAGCAGGAGCGATTTCTGCCGAAAAAATCTTGAAAACCGTACCCCAGCGGCTGAAGCCGTCCTTCGCTTATGGCGCTTTACGGCACGGCTGAACCCGTGCCCTTCGTAGAGCGTGCTTGTCCGCAGGTTAGCCGGCCATAAAGGATAAAGAACCCCGCAGCATCTCTAACCGCGTCGAGCATCACGTTAGAGGGTTGCGGCACTGGCAGCAGTGAGTCTCAGGCGTAAGTCTCGGCGATCAACTTGCTGAGGTACGCTTTCGAGGCAAGAATATCCGCTCCCTGCTGCGCTCCCTCTATCTCTCGTTCGATGGTCATCGGGCCGTGATAATTCAACGCCTTCAGCTTCTTGAGGACCTCGCGAAAGTCCACTTTCCCCTGGCCGATAGGCACTTCCTCCCCGAGGTTCTTGGGGTCGGTGGGGAACTTTCCGTCCTTGGCATGCATTCCGCGGACCAGCGGGCCGATCACATCCAGGGCATCGACAGGATTACCCTTGTCGTACAGGATCAGGTTGGCCAGATCAAGATTGACAAAGACGTTGTCCTGGCCAGTGTCGTGAATCATCCGTAGCAACGTAATGGGCGTCTCCTGCCCGGTTTCACAGAGAAAAATTCTGCCCCGCTGTTTTGCGTAGACGGCCACCTCGCGCACCGCCGCCACGGCCTGCGGGTACATCGGATCGTTGGGATTCTCCGGGATAAAGCCGCAGTGGGTATGAACCGCGGGGATTCCACATGCCTGGGCAACGTCCACCGCTCGCTTGAGCGCAGCAATGCGAGCTGCGCGCGTGGCCGGCGGAATAAGACCGATGGTGAGCGGCCCCTGGTTGAAGTTCCAAATCTTCGGACCCGGTCCGAGTTCCATTACCGCAGTCGCCTGAACGTTATATTTCTCTAGAGCGGCTTTCAACAGACCCGCATCCCCGGGCGTGAGATTGCGAAAACTAATCTGGCAACCGGCGAAGCCCAACTGCTTAACCCGGGCGATCGTGGCATCCGGCGTTTGTCCGTTCGGAACCCCTACGACAACACCGAGTTGGATAGGCGAAGCACTAGACGGCATGGCCTGCGTTGCGCGAGGAAAAACAACCGAGGCAACACTGGCAGCGCTCGCAAGCTGGACAAAGCTACGGCGATTCAATTCTGGCATGGTGACTCATCTTTAAACGCCGGGTCGCCAGCGTGTCAAGAAAAGACCGGAAGCCCCTCAATCGCGCGCGCGCTCAATAAGAAACTCGTGGGCAGCGATGCTGGCTGCGCTGCGCGCCAGAAAGTCTTCCTCTACGAAACGAAACTCGATCGAGGTAGTTGAGATCAGATGGGGAAGGATATTGTTCTCGATCGCCTGTCGAGTACTGGTGGTGAAGAGGCCGTTACCGAAGCCGACCACGTCGGCGAAGAGAACCAGCTCGGGATTGTTGATCTGAATGGCGTTGGCAACCACGATGCCGACCAGGGTTCCCGCCTGGCGGAGTAATTCGATTGCCGGCCTCACTCCCGTGGCCGCGAGAGACTCGAGTTGCGCGACGTTCTCAACCGCAAGACCAAGCTCGGATGCTCGCTGCAAAAGGGCAGAACTGGTGGCGAAAAGATCCAGGCAGCCCTGCTTGCCGCAGTCGCAGCGTGGCCCTCCTGGAACAACGGTACAGTGCCCGATCTCGCCTCCCGCCTCACTATGCCCGCGATAAAGCCGCCCGTTGATATAGTTGCCGCTGCCAATTTTCTTGCCCAGCATGACGATGCTGAAATTCTTATATTCTCTGGCGTGCCCGAAAAGCTTTTGTCCAGTAGCAACGGCCTTCGCATCATTGTCGAGGTAGGTGGGGATTCCCGTCACACGCTCCACGATGCCGGCAAAAGGCACACCGTGCCACTCCAACATATTGGATTGCAGGCACACACCCTGGCGATGATCGACATAGCCCGAGAGCGCGACCCCAATCCCGAGAATTTTCTTGCGCGAAATGCTTCCCGACCGAAGCAGGTCAGGAAGACCTTTCTCGATCGCCGCCGCCACCGCTTGAGGACTCTTAACACGACGCAAAGGTTGTTGCGCCAGAGAATTTCCATGACAATCTGTCAGGACCATCAGCGATGGATCCTCGGTGAGCCCCACTCCGACAAAATATCCGTGCGCCGCGTTCAACGAGAGCAGGATGGAAGGGCGGCCCTTCTGTTGCTTGTCATACGAGCTGGCAGTTTCCTCAACCAGCCCCATCTCGATCAGGCCTCTGCTCAATTCCGTAAGAGCCGAGCGGCTCAGGCCAATGGAGTCTGCCAGATCGGAACGAGACATCAGCCCGTTCTCGAGGAGTGCTTCAATAATTGCGGTTCGCGAGGAAGAGATACCTGCAGCAACCGGTCGATGCCCATTGCCTTCTATTTTTTTTCTGCTGGGCCGGACGCTCCGCATGAGAAAGACACTAACATGCCCAGCGGGGTTCGCCGTCCGCGCATGTAGCCTTGAAGGCTACGGGCTTCAGCCCGTACGTTAGTGGTTATAAATAGGACCGGCTTTAGCCGCTGAGGGAACTGATTTCGTCTGCTCCCCGCTTTTGCCACTACAGCTATAATCTTTCGCAGCCCAAAAATGAAAACTCAATCGAACCCGCCGTGGCCCCGATCCATGCGCCTGACCAGGCTCGCGCTAGCATCTTTGCTTTGCGTGACAGCCTGCATCCAGCACCGCGCATGCGCGCAGAGCGCAGCAAAACAACCGCACGCGAACTGGACCGACTATGGAGGTTCTCCGGACGCTTCGCAATATTCCTCGCTCAGCCAGATCAACCGCTCCAATGTGAGCCGGCTAAAGATCGCGTGGAAATATCCCACCGCCGACGGAAAGGAATATTTATTCAACCCGATCGTCGTCGACGACGTGATGTATGTTCTGGCCAAAGATCACGCCATCGTCGCGCTCGACGCCGCCACCGGCAAGGAGTTGTGGGTGCACCCGACCAACGTGCAAGGCACGCTCTTCCCCCTTCGCGGAGTCAACTACTGGGAGAATGCAGACCGATCCGATCGCCGGTTGTTGTTCGCCCTCAACAATCTCCTGCAGGAGGTTGATGCTCGTACGGGTAAGTCGATTTCGCAGTTTGGCAAAGACGGCGTGGTCGATCTCCGCGAAGGGCTGGGGCGCGATCCGCAAAGTCTCACGCTGGTTCAGTCCACCACACCCGGGCGTGTCTACAGAAACCTGATCATCTTCGGTTCCGCCACGAATGAAGAATATGATTCCGGCCCCGGTGACATTCGCGCCTACGATGTCCTCAGCGGGCAACTGATCTGGAGCTTTCACACCGTTCCCCATCCTGGCGAGCCCGGGTACGAAACCTGGCCGAAAGATGCATGGAAGACGGTAGGCGGCGCAAACGATTGGAGCGGCATGTCCCTCGACGAGAGCCGCGGCATTGTCTTTGTTCCCACGGCCAGCCCGAAATATAATTTCTATGGCGCCAATCGCATCGGAGCCAACCTCTATGGCGATTGCCTGCTCGCCATCAACGCGCAAACAGGAAAACTGATCTGGTACTTCCAGATGGTGCACCACGATATCTGGGACTACGACAACGCCACCCCACCCCAACTCTTAACCGTGCGTCACGACGGCAAGATGGTCGACGTGGTCGCTCAAGTCGGCAAAGAGGGATTTGTGTGGGTCTTCGATCGCGAAACGGGAAAGCCTCTCTGGCCCATCGAGGAGCGCCCCGTTCCCCATTCCGACGTGCCTGGTGAGGAGACGTGGCCCACGCAACCCTTTCCTCTGAAGCCGCCTCCGTTTGCGCGTCAAACCTTCACGGCCAAGGACATCAACCCATACATGCCGGCCGAGGAACGGGCTCACCTGCTGGAAGAAATGCAGGCGGCTTACAACCAGGGAATGTTCACTCCGCCGGCAACGCAAAACACCGTGGAAATGCCCGGGAACAATGGCGGCGCCAACTTTGGCGCAGCCGCCTCCATTCCCTCACAGGGACTTCTCTACGTTGTGTCCAAGGACCTCCCCGCCATGCTCAAACTGGTTTTGGACGAACCGGGACAGACATCGACCACCGGCTCTCCCGAGGAGCGTGGACGAGCAGCGTACATAGCAAATTGCAGCCTTTGTCACGGCGCAGACTTGAAGGGACAACCGCCGGCCATTCCATCGTTGGCCGATCTCGGAGCGCAGCACAAGCAGGAGGAAGTGCGTGCGATTGTGAAGGAGGGAAAAGGCCCTATGCCTTCGTTCGCTAGGATCCCGGATGCGACTCTGGATTCCCTGTTGGCCTATCTCTTCCATCCAGCGGGCGCACCGGCGTCCGCTGAGACTGAGAACCACGCCACCATGACTTCCCCGGCGGATGCCAGGTACAGAAGCGGCTTTGGCTTTATGTTTACCGAGGACGGACTGCCAGCGATCAAGCCGCCGTGGACCACGCTTACGGCTTACGACCTGAACTCGGGAACCTTGCAGTGGCAGATTCCTTTAGGGGAAGTGCCCGAACTGGCGGCGAAGGGAATCAAGAATACCGGTTCGCATTATGCTAAATCGTCCCCCGCCGTCACCGCTGGTGGTTTGATCTTCACCGGTACGCGCGATCGCAAGGTCCGCGCCTTCGATTCGCACACGGGAAAGCTGATTTGGGAGTTCACCCTCGACGCGGCTGTGGAAGGGATGCCGTCTGTCTACGCAGTGAACGGACGGCAATACGTCGTCTTCTGTGCAGCGGCGCAGGCCACGACTCATACCCACGACGCGCCTGGCCATCCGGCCTTCCACGCCCCCATCCCCGGAGCTTACGTTGCCTTTGCTTTGCCAGAGGGTTCGCAGTAAGCACGCGGCGGCCTTGTTCACATTGCAGGACTCCGCAGAGCACGATAACATCAAAACGGCGACGCTTCTTCCTCCCTCGGGCTAGCGCCGCCCGCACGTAAAAAGCGGTTGAAACGGTGTTTCCCGCAAGCTGTTGAGAATAAATTGGTTTTGAGCGCGGAAGTGGTGAAATTGGCAGACACACCATCTTGAGGGGGTGGCGCCGAGAGGCATGGGGGTTCAAGTCCCCCCTTCCGCACCAATAAGATTGAGGTTCAGCTTCAGATGATCTGGTTTGTCGGTACCATCCACGTTATCGTTTGCATCATCCTGATCGGGGTGGTTCTTCTCCAGCAGGGTAAGAGTGCCGACCTCGCGGGCGCCTTCGGCGGCCAGGGATCGCAGACCGCCTTCGGACCGCGCGGAGCAGCCAACCTGCTGACCAAGGTGACGACCTGGGCCGCCATCGTCTTCATGTTTACCTCCATTGGGCTTACGGTTCTGATCCAACGGAGCAGCGGAGGGCGCTCGGTACTTTCCGGCATCAAGTCCACGCAGACCGCCCCAGCGAAAACCGCCCTTCCGGCCAAGCCTGCGGCTCCAGCCAAGTAAAAGGCTCTCCGGGAGCCCCGGCGGGACCGGCCTCACGAAATAGTCGCATATAGTTAGAAAAGTCTCGAGAAAGCTCTCCCTCAGGGGCCTTAGAGCCTGCGTGAAAACCGCGGTTCAACTCTCGTTCCCCAGACGAGGCAGACCCGCAGAGCTAAAAGCCCTCACCCGCGGCTTTGTGTCAGGACACGGCTTTAGCCCCTCGGGGCATGTCTTTTGGGACGTTAAACCGGCAAACGCCCTCGCGTCCAACGGCCCACCGCCACTACCAACAATCCCATTCCCAGGAAGACCAGCAAAAACACCGCGGCATGGACCAGAACGCCGCCATATCCCAGCACATTCACATCCATAAAGGGGTAGGGGTACAGCCCGCTCACCGCGCCCCGCGCCAGCACATAGACCGGGTAAACGGCGGGGTAAACCAGCCAGCCCAGGGCATCCTTCCAGCGCAGTTCCGTCCGCGGAGCAAAGAGTAGCCAGTAGAGGACGTAGCCCACCGGAATGATGTCATGCAGAATGTCGTCGGCAACCCACTGCATGCCCTGCGGATTCCATAGTTGCCGCAGCAACAGGCTGTACGATGATTCCCACGATCGCGATGTACGCCGCTGCGCCGGCCTGTACCGATGGGCGGCAGAAGAACTCCCGCCATCCGCTTGCAGGGCGCCCGGTTTCCGAGGAGAAGACCGTTGCGGTGAAAACCAGCGCGACCAGGAAGTTGGTCAGTATGGTGAAGAAGCTGAAGTAGGTGATGACCGCCCCGACCATCTCCCTTGCCCCGCCAGGCGATTGCACCAGCATCAGGTAAAGCTGCAGCAACAAGCGCAAACCAGCCAAGCAACGCCCCGACCAACGCGCAGATACGCATCATGGCTGCATTGTAACCAGCGTTCTCCGTTCTTCAAGTGAATCTCCTAGAATGAGCGCATGATCCTTGAAACCTTTCCCGTCGGTCCGCTGCACTGCAATTGCACCATCCTGGGCGACGAGGTTACGCACGAAGCCATGGTCGTCGATCCCGGAGATAACATCCCGGAAATCCTCTCCCGGCTGCAGAAGCACGGCCTGACCCTGCGCCAGATCGTTGTCACTCATGCTCATATCGACCACGTAGGCGGAGCGGCTCAGCTACGAAAACTCACCGGCGCGCCGGTGCTGATGAACCAGCAGGATCTCGCATCTGCTGGGCATGATGGAGATGCAGGCCAACTGGATCGGTGTTGCCACGCCCGAAGTGGCGCCTCCGGACGCCAGCGCCGAGGATGGCTTGGCCATCGGCCTCACCGCGTTGCCGGCGGAGGTGCTGCACACCCCGGGACACACTCCGGGAAGCATCTGTCTCCTCTTCCCGATCAGCACTTATTGCTGGCTGGCGACACCCTGTTTGCCGGATCGATCGGAAGAACCGATCTTCCCGGGGGCGATGGACACCAAATCCTTCGCTCCCTGCGTGATCGCCTGCTGGTGCTCCCCGATGCCACCCGCGTAATTCCTGGTCATGGCCCGGAAACCTCAATTGGGGAGGAAAGACATTCAAATCCGTTCCTTCAGCCTAAATTCCGAATGTGACACATTAACTCTCTCCAAAATGTTCCAAAATGTTCTTTCATGTGTTCCCAAGCAGAGCAGCAACAGCAGAAAATCAAGAAAATACCGTTACCAGTAAAGCCATTTAAATGTGATTGATCTACGGGCTTTATAAAGCATTAATTGAATGACACGAAAGTATTAGTAACGAACTTGAGTCCTCCCTTTTGCACATATATTTCCTTAAAGTTTCTAAAGTTGCTGTATGCTGTCTAAATCTTCAGTTGGCGAAATAGGTTACCACTTGTTCAACCCCCGCAGTGAACTCCCCTTCGGGCGCCAACAGGCTCACCACCAGCCACCCGTGCCCGGAAAAGCCAAAGAAACCGCCAGGATGCACCACCACCCCTCGCTCCAACAGCAGATCGAGCGCGGTTTCCTCTTCTGGTCTGCACCCCGGGAACCCGGAGCACGGCATACCAACCCGCCTCGACTTCCAGCCGGGTCACCAAGGTCTGGCGGAGCAGGATGGCGTCCAGCACTGGCCAGGTTACGCTTCCACGCGCTCCCTGATCTGCCCTTGCAGAGCCTGCCTCTGGCTCAGCCAGGCGGGAACCGCGTGCTGGATAGGAGCGCTCATGGAAAGAAAGGTGTCGCAAATCACCTCCAGGCGCTGCAGGGCCTCCCGCTCGGCGAAGCACGCCATCCAGGCGGCCTTCATCTGCGGCAGCGCGGCCACTTTGCTCAGCCCGCTCAGCACAAAGGTGGGCACGGGGTGGCTACCGGTAGCAAAGCTCTGCCCTGCCTCGCGCCCAGCCAGCCCATAGTCGAGAAACACCTCGTCTACGATCAGCGCCAGCCCATGCTCCAGGCACAATCCCTCGAGCGCAGCCCGCTCCGTATCGCGGGTGAAGTGGCCAGTGGGATTGTTGGGGTGGACGACCGCAATCGCCCGCGTACGCGGGGTGATGCGGCGGCGCAGCGCCTCGAGGTCAAGATGCCAGCCATGATCGTAGAAAAGCTCATAGGGAACCAGCCGCACATCGTCCAATTGGGCCAGGAAATCGAACAGCGGGTAGCCCGGCTGGCCGATCAGCACCTCGTCCCCGGGATCGCAGAGCAGCCGGAAGAGAAAACTGTAGGCCTCGCTGGTGCTGGTGGTGAGAAAGATCTGCTCCGCATCGACGCTGGCTCCATGGTCGCGGTAATAGCGGCTGACCGCCTCCCGCGCCGAGGCGAAGCCCCCTGGGATTCGGCTCATAGTGCAGGGCTTGCGGATCGTTGAGCGGTCCCAGGATGGAAGCTGCATCGTAGGCAAAGCCGCAGGCCGTCGGGTTGGAGGCGGTCAGGTCCCAGAGCTGCGCGCCCGCAGCGCGCAATCGCGCAAGCTCGCTCGCCCAGGGTGTTTCCCCCATATCCCACTGGGTTCGCGCCGACCAGCGGAATCGCTGCTATCGTGCTCACCGTCCCTCCACCTGAGCATGGTGTAATAGACGGCCTAACATCTCATTTCAGGGAGTTTGTGCGCATGGATCTGCAAGCCGTGATCTTCGACTATGGTGAGGTTCTCAGCGGACCGCCGGACCCTCAGGCGCATCGCAATCTGCTGGCCATCGCCGGGGTGAAGGAAGAGGCTTTCGAGAAGTCCTATTGGGCCCACCGTCTGGATTACGATGCCGACATCTTGAACGGCCAGACCTATTGGCAGACCGTCGCCCGCGACACCGGTGCGAAGTTCACCGCCGAAGCAGATCGAGCAGCTCCTGGAGCAGGATGCCCTGATGTGGATGGATCTCAACCCAGCGATGCTCGCCTGGATCCCCAGGATCAAGCAGGCCGGCTTCCGTCTCGGCATCCTGTCAAACATGGGATACGGCGTGCTTGGCTATATGCTTCCGCGCTTCTCCTGGCTGTCCAGTTCGACCACCTCACCTGGTCCTGTGAGCTGGGAGTCGTAAAACCCGATCCCGCCATCTATCTGCACACGGTAAAGAAGTTGGGCGTCGCACCCGATCAAGCCCTGTTCATCGACAACCTGGAAAAGAACATCGTCGGCGCCGAGGCCGTAGGCCTCCACGCCGCGCTCTTCCAGAATGTAGAACAGCTACAGACCGATTTGGCTCGCCGCGGATTTCCCTTACCCGTTCTCGAACCCGTGGCCTGAGCTGGAACCGAGCTAAATCTGAGCTACGTCCCGTCCATTAGCGACTCATCCGCTTCGGTCGGGATGACACCCAGGATTCATCCGGGCATTTTCAGCCGTCCCTAATGGGACTCGATTCGCTGCTGCGCCCGAACCTGAAAAGTTGTGCGGTCCCGCACCGAAGCCGTATTAGGCTTGTAGTGGAGCTACCAGCCCTTCGCCAAGCTTTGCTCTCGAGCGAGGCCCATCTCCCTAACGCGGAGCTTTAAGCGCCAACCCCACCTGGTCCACAATCTCCAGGTCAAACCCCTGCAGCGCCGGCACATGCGTGGGCGTGTTCGAGAGCAGCCGAATCTTGCGAATATTCAAATCGGAAAGGATCTGCCCACCCAATCCGACCTGGCGCAAGATCCGTTGATGCCGGTCATCCCCGTGCTCGCCACCCCGGTGCAGAAACAACCGGTGCGGCAGCACGCTACGGTCGATATCGAAACCTTTACTTGAATTGTGCAGATAGACCAGCGCGCCCCGTCCAGCCTCCGCGATCATCTCCAGCGACCGCTGCACCACCTGGTGGCAATCGCACAGCGTAGTGCCGAAGACATCGCCCGCCAGGCAATGGGAGTGCACCCGCACCAGGACCGGTTCCTGGTTGTGCTCCGAGCTTCACATCGCCGCGAACCAACGCCAGGTGGCTCTCTCCCCCGTCGACCTCGCTCTCATAAGCGATCATGCGGAAGTCGCCGAAGCGGGTCGGCAAAATCGATTCCGCCACCCGGAAGATATACCGCTCGTTCTGCAGCCGGAAGCGGATTAACTCCGCCACCGTCAGCATCTTCAAGCCGTGCTGGTTGCAAAACTCCACCAGGTCCGGCACCCGCGCCATGGTGCCGTCATCGTTCATGATCTCGCAGATCACGCCCGCCGGGATCAGCCCCGACATACGCGCCAGGTCGACGGAAGCCTCCGTCTGTCCGGCACGCACCAGCACCCCTCCACGCCGGGCGCGCAGCGGAAACACATGCCCCGGCCGCGCCAGATCCGCCGCCGTCATCCGCGGATTGATCGCCACCTGGATCGTGTGCGCCCGATCGTAGGCGGATATGCCGGTCGTCACGCCCTCCCGGGCCTCGATCGTTTCCGTAAATGCGGTGCCGAAGCGCGACGAATTCTGTTGCGTCATCGGGCCCAGGCGGAGGTAGTCGGCCCGCTCCTCGGTCAAGCTGAGGCAAATCAGCCCACGCCCATACCTGGCCATGAAGTTGATCGCTTCCGGGGTGACAAACTCCGCCGCCAGCGTCAGGTCTCCCTCGTTCTCACGGTCCTCGTCGTCGACCACGACGATCATGCGTCCCGCTTTGAATTCCTCGAGGGCCCCGGGTACATCGGTAAACGGTAGCTTTGCCTGCATGGCTTTATTGTCCGCCTAATGAGTTGCTGATGTCACATCGTTTCCCGCTAGACGCAAAAAACGCCGCTCTGGGCGGCGTTCGTTTGCTTCGGTACTGCTGCTCGTTTACAACGTGGATTCGATCTCAAAACCCCAAGCCTCGAGCAGCGCTTCCGGGATATACTTCGAATTCTTGTTGCGCCGGGCCCATTCGCGCAACCGGGTAGAACGCACATACTGATCGGGAGTCAGCTTAAACTCTTTCACCACCTGTTCGAAAGAAGTGACAGTCGGGACCACCGGGCCTATCGGCTCCGGCTTACCCCAGTTTGGATTACCACGACGTTTTGCCATTTGATCCGTTATCCTCTAGGGAGATGAGCAACAAGCATTGCCCGGCGGCTTTGCAACTTCACCAACTCAGCTCCGCTGGACATGCCAAAGCTCTCATTTTAAGGATTTTTTCTCCAAAAATCAATAGCAATTTAGCGCTAGGTCGTTAAGTCTTCTCGTCGCTGCAAGGCAAACCCGCGCAGCCTCACCAACAGTCATCTGCAACCTATCCGGTCCTAATGCACTCCAAGTGGATGACTTACTTGCTATTCGTGAAAGGTGGATGGTCATGAACGTAGTCCGTTACTGGGCAGTTTTCTCTCTGGGGGTGGCTGCCGGCGCAGCTGCGGCTCTCATTTATGCTCCGCAGACCGGGGAAAAGACCCGTAAGCAACTCAAGCGTAACCTGCAGGATGCCAGCGATTACATCCAGGACACCACCGGCGACCTGGGCAAACACGCCACCCGTGTCTACAAGAAGACCAAGAGACGTGGCCGGCGACGTGGCCTCCCGCGTCGAGTTCGGTCGCCAGCAACGTCAGCTCCGCGGCCAGCAATATTGCCGATAAGGTTGGGGACCTGGTCTAACCCATAGCCTTCCACAACAGGTCATGAGGTCATGGCAGCTTTTCCCTACGAAAAGCCCCATGGCCTGTTTCCTATCCACGATGTCTTAGGGGTGGTTTAGCAGCTGTCGCGCGGCGCGATACCCGGAGCGCAGCGCGCCATGGACGGTACCCCAGTGGCCGCTGGTGTCGGTATGCTCCCCGGCAAAGAAGAGCGTCTGCTCCACCGGAAGAGACATCTGGTCGGAAGCATCGATGGCCCCGCGCGGGACGTAGGTGTAAGCGCCCAGGCTGTGGGGATCGATCTGCCAATCATGCATATGCCAGCGCAGCACGTGTCTTCTTACGCTCATGCAGTGGGCTGCCCAGCATGGACTGAGAGCGTTTCGCAGGCCCATCTCGGGCAGGAGGTCCATCTCCAGTCTCTTTGCTTTTCGGCCCGCGATCCAGCCAGTCAGCGTTGAGCCTGGCCTGGGGCTGGTCGTCCACCAAGTGGGAGGAGTGGCTTCAGGCGCGAACAGAAAGCTCACGCCCTTCAACAAGGCGAATTCTTTCCAGAAAGCTGCCGTCGAACTCATAGATCACCCTGGCAGCTGGTCCCATGACCAGGCTGTCCGCCGCTTTGAAAATCTCCGCCGGCTGGGGCGAGAACGCCACCCTTCTCGCTTGCAGAACCCCCAAAGGCAAAGTCACGATCGCCGATTTTGCCGGCCAGAACGCGACCCGTTTCTGTGGCCATTTCGACCTGCCCTGGCTCCCAGTGTGATGGATCGCACCGCGCATGGACCGGAAAAATTCACCCCCGGCAGCGCGGAACCGGCCCAGGATAAACTCGGGAACCCGCGCATAACCTTCGACCACGCGAAATAAGCGCTCCGCCGAGATTGCGTCTTCCGCCGCCTGTTGTTTTGCCAGCGCGCGGACGCTGATGCGGTCCGCATCGGCCGCGTTGAAGCCTTCGACATAGTTCGTCGCCCATCGCCGCGGCCTCTGCGTCCAACTTTGCGTTGGCCCACGAATTCGCTGAAGCTGAGGTCGCGTGAATTCGGCGACAGCTGCGCATGGCCAAGTTCTTCAAATAGCTTGGTGCACCTCGTGCTGGTCGCCGCAGGGTCCCAGCTGGCCTGCACCCCGCCTTCCGGGTCGACACAGCGGCTATCGCCATCCAGCTCGAAACGGGTGAGACCCGCCTCGTCAACTAAGTCGATCAGCTCCGCAGGCAAACCGTGAACAAACTCCGCCCCCAAGCTCCACCGGCAGGTCGCCCTGAATGGCCTGAACGGTATGAATCCGTCCCCCGACGCGTTCCCGGGCCTCGACCACGGCCACTCGCCGCCCCGCCTCTGCCAACGTCCGCGGCGGCCGCCAGTCCGGCAACCCCCGCGCCCACTACAATGGCTTCGAAGGTATCGGCTCCATTAACTCGCCACGCTCATTCACCGCACCTCCCACGTGAGTGTCTCGGCACGCGCGCCTTGCGCCGGCACGGGATGCTTGAGCGCCTGGATGGATAGCGAGCAGCCGGCGCGAAGGGTCTCCGGCGTGAAGCGAAGCTTTCGTCCTTCGATTTGCATCCGTCACCCGGGGCGCGGTTTGTGCTTGGGGGGAGGCTGGGTGGGCCAGCGGGAAACTCCACTTCCCTGCTGAGCCCGCTCACCAGGTAGAGCGACACCAAGTCGCAAAATCCGAGCGCGGCCGTCCATCGCTCCAGATCTTCGCGCTTCCTTTGTGCTGCCTTCGAGCTTTTGTTGACGCAATTTCTCCGTCTGAAGAAAACGTTGGTGGTGCGCCTGATCATGCTGGGCCAGCAGGCTGAAATGACGGCTGACGATGATCGCTCCTATCTTTGACAGCGCTTCGACGCTATCGATCGAGGCCGTCCACGCCTCGGACGCTTCCTCCGGCGACATGGCGACGAAGGAAACGGGAACCGCCTTGCCGGCCTGCGGACCGCCGGAGCGCAGGCGTTGAATCTGTTGCGCATCGCTCGAGGCCCAACCGGTATCGTGCATCTGAATGGCGCGCATGATTTCGGGCGGCAATTCGCCGAAGCTCGCGGCCACGAGCCCAGCGGCCAGCTCTCCCGCGAGCACGGCATGCGCCGGCTGCGGCACCAGCAGGCAAGGCAGGCGCGCCGACGTTGCGCCGCTTCTACGCGCGCCCAGGCCGATGATGGCCCTCCGCTTCCCCCTGTCTCCCGTAACCAGCCAATCACCATCGACTCTCTCCTAAGGCTTGGCCATTATCAGGTAATCGGCGTTACCCGCATTTCCTGTGGAGCTGGTTGGCGCTGACGAACTTCCTGCGGTCCTACCCAGCGCAGCGTACAGGAAATCCGGGAGGGAGCGCCATGATCCTGAAAGAAGAAGCAGCCGTCGATCTTGCCACACCGACCGGTCCGATGCGGACCTATATGTTTCGCCCTGCAGCTGAGGGCAAGTATCCCGCGGTCGTGCTTTTCTCCGAGATCTTCCAGGCCACCGGCCCCATTCGCCGCTTTGCCGCGTTTATCGCCGGCCATGGCTACATCGTCGCCGTTCCTGAGGTGTATCACGAGCTGGAGCCGGCAGGAACTGTGCTGGCCTACGATCAGGCCGGCTCGGACAAAGGCAATGCCGACAAATACGGCAAGCCGGTTTCCGCCTATGACAGCGATGCACGCGCACTGCTCGACTACCTCAAAGACCTGGATGATTGCACTGGACGCCTGGGCACCATCGGCATCTGCATGGGAGGCCATCTGGCGTTTCGCGCAGCCATGAACCCCGATGTCCTGGCGACCGTTTGTTTCTACGCGACGGATATTCACAGCCGCAGTCTGGGCCTGGGCAAGAAGGATGATTCGCTGGCGCGCGCAGGAGAAATCAAGGGTGAGCTGCTGCACATCTGGGGGCGTCAGGATCCGCATGTGCCGCTCGCCGGCCGCAACCTGGTCAAGGCCCGGCTGGATGAGGTAGGCGCCAATTTCCAATGGCTCGAAGTCAACGGCGCGCACGCATTCATGCGTGACGAGGGCTACCGCTATGATCCAGAGCTGGCGGCGATTTGTCTGAATATGGCGCTGGCGCTGCTCCACCGCAAATTGGCTCTCTGAGAAAATAGTCTGGTGGCCGAGCAAGAGCTAAAGCACAGTAACCCCTCAAGGCTCCCGACGATCCATCCAGCGATCTGGGATTCGGCAGAGTCGTCTCGTCTCAGCGTGAGCTTCGCCTGCTCAATCGCGACGGCAGCTTCAATGTGCAGAAACGAGGCCGGGGGCTGCGATCGCTTTCTCGCCTACTCCAACCTGGTCAGCACCACCTGGAGCCGCTTCTTTCTCTTCGTCGCCATCGTCTACCTTACGCTCAATGGCTGTTTCGCTTTGTTCTATGAAGCTTGCGGGCCGGGCGGTCTGGTCAACACCCTCGATACCGGAATTTATACTCCATTTCTGAAGGCCTTCTTCTTCAGCATTCACACCTCGGCGACCATCGGCTACGGAAGTACCGTGCCCGTGGGGCTGCCAACCAACATCCTGGTCGCGCTCGAGTCGGTCGTCAGTTTGCTGGGTCTGGCGGTCGTTACCGGGTTGGTATTTGCGCGTTTCTCCCGGCCGGTCGCCGACATTCTCTTCAGTCAGAACGCGGTGATTTCCTGGATTGGCAACCATCGTGCTTTCGAGTTCCGCATCATCAACACGCGCAACAACCAGATCATCGATCTGCATGTCCGGCTGCTGGTGTCGCGCTTTGAGACCAATGCAAGCGGAGCCGCGGTGCGCCGTTACTACCCGCTTAAGCTGGAGCGGGAAAGCGTCGTCTTCTTTCCTCTTTCCTGGACTATCGTTCACACCATCGACAAAGACAGCCCGCTGTACGGAGTTACGCAAGATGAGTTGTGCGCAAGTGGCGCAGAGTTTCTGATCCTGCTCACCGGGATGGACGAGACCTTTTCCCAGGTGGTCAATGCCCGGTCCTCTTACCGCGCCTCCGAAATTATCTGGGACGCAAAGTTCACCGACATCTTCATCTACGACCCGGAAGGCCGAATGGCCGGTATCGACATGAAGCGTTTCCACGACACCGCACCCTTTTCCACCCCACCCTAGGACCGAAGAGCCTTTTGCCCTAACAGAAGCCAATGGAGGCAGGACGGGGGCAGCCCGCGAGGGCAGCTTTACCCCGTGATAACCCGCGAGCCCGCCGGACCCGCGATAATCGCCAACGAAGCCAAGCCAAGAAACAACCCATGCTCGACCACGCCCACCATGCTCTTGATGGTGTGCGCCACCGCCGGTGGATCCGCGATCTCTCCATAGTGGCAGTCAAAGATGAAATTGCCTTCGTCGGTGATGTAGGGTGAGCCGTCGTGGCCGGAACGCAGCACGGGATGCGCCCCTATCGCCTCCAACTTCTTCTTCACCGGGGACGCCGAAAACGGGATCACCTCCACCGGAAGCGGAAAGCGGCCGAGCCGCTCGACGATCTTGTGTTCATCGGCCACGATCACTAACCGGCGCGAAGATGCGGCCACAATCTTCTCGTGCAGCAGCGCGCCTCCGCCCCCTTTGATCAACGCCAGGCCGGGAGCCACCTCGTCGGCGCCGTCGATGGTCACATCCGTGTACTCCACTTCATCGAAACTGGTCAGGGGAATCTTCAGCGAGCGCGCCAGCTCGCCACTGGCTCGCGAAGTGGGGATCCCACGAATCTTCAACCCGTCGCGGACCATTTCACCAAGAAACTGGATAGCAAACGTAGCAGTCGAGCCGGTGCCGAGCCCGACCACCATCCCATCCTTAACGTATTCCAGGCTCTTGCGCGCAGCAGCAGCCTTCTCAGTATCCGTTAGCGTCATGATTGGTCCCGTAAGTAATAGCTGTTAGGGATTAGCGCGCACTGCCCGCGAGTACATCAGCCGGGTAAAGCCGCTCATCAGAAAATTGATACCGACGATCGTGCCCAGCGCCCACACCGCGCTGGCCGGCCAGCTTCGCCAGATCATGACCGCCAGTATCAGCGTCACGATCCCGTCAAACAGGAGCCATCCTGAACCCGCTACGCTCCGGAGTTGAAAATACGTCACGATATGAAAGATGCCTTCGACGAAGAAAAGAACCGCTAATGCCAGGGTGAGCGAAACCAGGCTCAATTTGGGATGGAGCAGCAGATAGACTCCTGCGATCAGGTAGGCGCAGCCAACCAGCAGGCGCCAGAAGAATCCGCCTGTGGTGCGCGCCGCAAAGGTACCGATGAGATGGACCACCCCGGCCACGATAACCAGGAGGGCGACGGCAACGGCTATCGCGACCCCGGCCTCGAAAGGCAAAGCCAACGCAAAGAACCCAACAATAATCAGCATAATGGCCCACCACATGGGAAACGAAGCGCCCGTTGTCAAGACGCTGCCTGGCGACGATGTGACCATGGTCCTGGCTCCTTTATAGATAACTGCGATGCGATGATGGTGACGCTAGCAATGGTACATCGGTATCGTATCTTTTGCCGGTTGACCGCAGCGCAATCGGCGCCGCTCACTCGTCCGGCGGGAGCAGCGCCAGAAGATCGTGGGTGCCATAGATCACTCGCTCGACCCTCACGGCATCTTGGTGGATGCGGAAGAGAATCCCATACCGTCCTACCCATGCAACGCGCGCCTCTTCGTGCAACTCGGTGCGTAACTGGAAGCGCAAAGGGCTGCGGCCCAGGTTGAGTATTTGCGCGCGTATTTGCTGGATGAGGCTCAGGGCTCGCAGGGGATTGTCTTGCGCGATGGAACCGGCGATTGCGTCAAGATCGCCTTCAACAAGGCTGGAAACTTCGATGCGCACTATCTGGCTGCATCCGCCAGAGCCTGGTAGTTGTGCTCCAGGCGTTCCAGCATTTCATCCGCCGGTGCCGCTGGAGTCTTCTCCTCGACCGCTTCCCGCCACAAGGTGCGTAGTTCGACCAGGCTTTGCTGCCTCAAGTCGCGCATCCGCGTCCACTCATGCAACGCCTCGCGCACCACCTCGCTGCTGGAGGCATATTCACCTGTCTCGACGGCTTCGCGAATGTTGGCTACCATCTCCGGGGGCAAAGCGATGCTGATCTTCTCCACGGCCGGCATGCGCAAATCCTACCATAGAGCCGGGAGCTATCCGGGCCTCCGCTTGGTTGTCAGCTAGCCACGCGATATTCTGGTTTCGATCAGTCTTACGACTTTTGGGCGGCTTTATCTACTCTGAAGGAGATCCATGTCGAACGAATTGCGCAATTTTCTCACGCTCCCTTATCAAGAGCTCGAAGAGTTGAATGTCAAAGCGAAAGAGCAGCGAAAGAGTCGGGTGCCCCAGCACCAGATCCAGGAAGAGCGGCTAAAGTACCTCACCGACGAGAAGGGCATCAAGGCCGTCACCGTTCTCTTCAGCGACCTCGAAGGCCGCCTGCACATGCTCGACTACGACAAGAAGTTCCTGGTCAAGAGCTGGGACAACCTCACCTTCGACGGCTCCTCGATCCGCGGATTTTCCGCCCAGCGGGAGAGCGACCTGCGCCTGGGCATTGACTGGAGCGCCTTCTACTGGGCCCCCGCCGATTTCTTCGGAGACGGCAAGGTGTTGGTCTTCGGCGAAGTCATCGACAAAACCGGAGCGGTCTATCCCGCCGATATCCGCAGCGTGCTTAAGACCTTTGCTCTGGAGCAGAACGAGAAGAACGGCTACACCCTCAATGCTGCCAATGAAATCGAAGGCTTTCTCTTTGCCGGCGTCGACGCCGAGCGGCGCTACGCGGAGACGGGCAAATTCGAGTACGTCAACACCGGCGGCTACTATCACTCGCTTCCCGGCGATCCGCTGCGCACCTTTATCGACACCACGGCCGAAGTCCAGCGTGCCATGGGCTTCGAAAATGAGAAGGACCACCCCGAGGTCGCTCCCTCACAGTTCGAGATCAACTACAGCTACGGCGAAGTGGTCGCCGCCGCCGATCAGATCCAGCTCTACAAACTCATCTGCCGCCAGGTTGCGACCAAGATGGGCTTCTCGGCCTCCTTCCTGCCCAAGCCGGTGATCGGCGTCAACGGCAACGGCATGCACACCAATGTGTCCATCAGCAAGGACGGCAAGAACCTCTTCTGGGATCCTGCGGGAGAAGAGAAGATCAGCCCGCTGGCGTGGTCTTTCATCGACCGCATTCTCTCCAGCGCGAACGACATTTGCCTGCTGCTGAACGCCAGCGTGAATGCTTATCGCCGTCTCGATCCGCACTTTGAAGCGCCCAACCAGATCAAGGCCTCGCCCATCGACCGCGGATCCATGGTGCGTGTTCCCCTGGGCAACGAAAAGAGCTCGCGCGTGGAAGTGCGCTCTGTCGGTCCGGATGCCAATCCCTACATGGCTCTGTATTCCATCTTCCGCACCGGCATCGAAGGCGACATCTCCAAGATCAAGGACCTGCGCCAGGCCAAGCGCTTTCTGCCCGACAATGTCTACACCGCGATCGACGATTTTCGCAGATCCAAGTGGGCCACCACGCTGCTCGGTGAGGACGTGAAAGGCCGCTACGCCGATCTGAAGCAAGCCTCGGCTGACCGCTGTCCGCGTCTGCTCGGAAGCCTGATCAAGGTTCCCGAAATCCAGTTCCATCACGATGTCTACAACCAGTACTTGTGGAACCAGTTCTAAGCCGAGGGGCCTGTAAAACAGGCCCCTCGGGTTCTATACTTCGGGCACGGCTTCACAGGCTGCGGAAAACTTTGCTTTGTGTCAGGGCACGACTTTTGTCGGGCCGCAAAAACTCCATGCGTGAGACGGCTTTAGCCGCTAAGGGCAAACTTTGAAGGGAACGGGTTCACCCGTGCCCTTCGTCGAGAGTTTTTCGCAGCTTGTTCAGCCGTGCCAGTCCTTGAGAGTTTTTCGCAGCCCTGTCCAGTCGGGCTCGACAAAGATCCAGACCTTTACTCTCCGCACTTTTTGTTGCCAGGAATCTGAAGAAACTCCTCCTGGGCGCGGATCCAAGGCCCTGCGCTACACTTAGGCTGACCGGGGGATAGAGCCATCAAGCTGCTAGGCATCGATGTCGGCACGGGAGGGACGCGCGCCCTGCTCATCGACGAAACAGGCGCGGTCGTCGCTTCCGCCATCCACGAACACCAACCTTTCGCTTCGCCGCGTAGCGGGTGGGCGGAGCAGGATCCACAGGACTGGTGGAAGGCCTGCCAGGGCGCCGTCCGCAAGCTGCTGCGCGAGAGTGAGGTCCCGGCATCCGAGATCGCGTGCATCGGCCTCAGCGGGCAAATGCACGGTGCCGTGCTGTTGGATCGAAATGATGAGGTCCTGCGCCCCGCGCTCATCTGGTGCGATCAGCGCACCGCCGCGGAGTGCCGCTACCTCAACGAGACCATCGGCCCGCGCCGCATTGTCGAGCTCACCTCCAATCCCGCGCTTACCAACTTCACCCTCACCAAGCTGCTGTGGGTGCGGACCAACGAACCCAGCATCTGGCGCCGATTTCAAAGCTTTCTGCTGCCCAAGGATTACGTCCGCCTTTGCCTGACCGGGGTGCGGGCCATCGACGTAGCCGACGCGTCGGGAACACTGCTGCTCGACGTGGCCCACCGCCGCTGGTCCGATGCCATGCTCGATGCCGTCGGTCTCAACCCGGACTGCCTGCCTGCTCTCTACGAGTCACAGGACGTCGTGGGCCAGGTGACGGCGGCCGCTGCCGCCAGCACCGGCCTGAAAGCGGGCACGCCGGTGGTTGCCGGTGCGGGCGATCAGGCTGCGGGCGCGACCGGCATGGGCATTGTTCGTCCCGGTGATGTGAGCGCGACCATCGGCACATCCGGGGTGGTCTTCGCCGCCTCCGACGCCCCGGTCACCGACCCGCTGGGACGGCTGCACACCTTCTGCCACGCCATCCCGGGCCGCTGGCATGTGATGGGAGTCACCCAGGCAGCCGGCCTTTCCCTGCGCTGGTTTCGCGACAACTTCGGCGTGGCCGCAAGCCGCAGCTGGTGCCCACCAGGCCGACCCCTACGATCAGCTAAGCGCCGAAGCCGCGCAGGTTCCTCCGGGCTCAGGCGGAGTTCTCTGGGCGCCCTACCTGATGGGCGAGCGCACCCCGCATCTGGACCCCGACGCCCGCGCCGCCCTGGTCGGCCTGGCTGCCGACCACACCCGCGCCAACATCGTCCGGGCCATCATGGAGGGGGTCGCCTTCAGCCTCAAAGACACGCTGACCATTTTCAAGGAACTGGGCATTCCCGTGCGGGCGATTCGCGTGGGCGGCGGCGGCGCCCGCTCAACCCTGTGGCGCCAGATCCAGGCGGACGTCTACGGCCAGACGGTGGAAACCGTGCAGGCGGAGGAAGGCGCGGCCTATGGCGCGGCCCTGTTGGCCGGGGTGGGCGCCGGGGTCTGGACCTCGGTCGATACGGCCTGCGACAAAGTGGTGCGTGTGGCCAAGCGCACTGCCCCCGACCGGGATGCCTCGCGGGTGATGCAGGAGACGTACATCAAATACCTGCGGCTTTACCCGGCCTTACGCAGCATCTTTCCCGATGAGGAAAAGACCCTTCGGGTAAAGGCTGTAGGTTCCTGTTCCCTTTTGAGGTACCGGCTCTCCCTACCCCGGTGCAAAGGCGCAGCCACACCGTAGACTTGAAAAGTGACCCTGACGGAAACCACCCTGGAAGTCCCATCTGCCCAGCCGGCCTCCTTTGGGAAGACGGCTTTCACTCGCAGAAATTTTCTCTGGTTAGCCGCCGGCTCGGCGGCCGGCATGGCTTTCTACGCCGGCGAAATCTCTCGCCACGAACTCGATATCGTCTACCGTACCATCACCATTCCCCGCTTGCCTGACCCGTTCGCCGGATTGAAAATCGTGCAGATCAGCGATTTTCATTTCCACGAATACACCGAAGCCGCTTTTGTTGAGGCAGTCGTCCGCAGGGTGAACGAGGTCGCCCCCGATCTCGTGGTGATGACCGGAGACTTCGTCAGCTCCAAGCCGCTGCCGCATCATTTTTCGGTTCAGGATGAGCTACCATTGCGCCGAAATCCTTAGCCGGATCAAATGCCCCTTGCGCTATGCGGTCCTGGGCAACCATGACGCCCTGGTCAGCGCCCCCGCGGTCATCGACGCGCTACTGACCCACGGCATTCCCGTGCTGACAAACAGTTCTGTGCCCCTGGAGCGCGATGGCCGGCGCCTCTGGCTTGCCGGCATGCAGGATGCTCTCGAGCAGCGGCCCGACCTCCTCACCGCTCTCCCCGCCGGCAGAAACCCGGACAAGGAACCTCTTATCCTGCTGGCGCACGAGCCCGATTTCGCCGACAGGGTTCTGGGGCAGCAGATCGACCTGGTTCTCTCCGGACATACCCACGGAGGCCAGATTCGCATCCCGTTCCTGCCTCCGCTTCTTCTCCCCGAGATGGGAACCAAGTACGTGGAGGGGCTTTTCCGGCTGCGTGACGGGACCCAGCTCTACGTGAACCGTGGCATCGGCGCGGTCAACCTGCCTTTCCGCTTCCGCTGCCCTCCCGAAATTTCAGTCATGACCCTGCAACCAAGGGCGTACCACTCAGCTAGCCTTTCCAGGCCGAGCTGCCGTTTGGCGGTCGGACCTCTGGGCCTTGCATCCGTTGCGATTCGCAGGGTCATTGCGTTCCCAACTTGCCACAAATAATGTGGCTGCTCCCACGGCACGCTGGGGCAAGCGGGATGGCCAATTTAAGGTAGGTTCCAACCTTTAGATCTGTTCGTACGATCGTGAGCTTTTGGGTTTCCGCGTATACGCTTCGACCGAAGGTAAAGCGCTCTGTGTTCATCCGCATTTAGCGCCGTACCAGCTGCAATCATCACACCATCAATCTTTCGTCTACCCCTTCGCACACGTCTCTGGCTTACCGGGGTAATGGTTGTGGCCGAAAACGCGCCCGCACGGCCGGAAAGCATCCCAATTCGGAACAACGTTGGTACCGTTTCGGTCGCAACACACCCATTGCACTACCAAAGTTGTACATAACAGCTGAGACACATCGCCTTCTTCCGACTATATTCAGTAGCTGAAAGGGGAACACCACCATGGGCATCCAAGCATTTCCAAATTTCACGGAGCGATCGATGAGGCCGGAATTGCGCGTTGTTCGCAAAGAGGCTTCCATCGTTTCTATCAATGTCGCGGACGTTTGTACCGACGATCCGGAGAAACTTTATTACGAAGACAAACTGGGTTGCGCACGCGGCGTGCTCTTTGCCTTCGCGTTCCAGGCAGCGCTGGTAGTGGCCGCCGCTGTTTGCTGGAAGCTCTTTATTCGGTAGGAGAGTTCTTCTGCGGGTGTGCCGGATTCAGAGGTGAATACGCTCTTCCCCTTGCGTGATTCACAAATTCGGGCACCGGCGACAGATGCGGCGACGGCTCGGGAGCAGGATAAGAGCAACAGATTTCCTTCCCGAGCTATGCGGTATCAATCACCTTCTCCATAACCTCAGCATCCACCTTCCCCCCATAGTATTTTGCGATCCGCCCCCTAACCACAAAACCCAGGCTGCGATAAAACTGCCGCGCGGCAGGATTGTTCTCCGCCACTTCCAGGCTCAATACGCCCGCGCCCTCGTGCTTCAGTTGATCTTCCGCGGTGCGCATCAGCAGCGTGCCCAACCCGCGGCGCCGCTCGACCGGATCGATGTCGAGGGTGACGATGTGACCGACAGCGCGTCCCTGGCGATTGGCAGCGCTCAAAAATAACAAAGCCAGCTAGCTTGTCTTCGGGGTGTTCGGCGATCCAGCAGGAGCAGTGGGGATGGGTCAGGAAATACTGCAGCTCGGCCCTGGAATACGCAATACCCCGCGCAAAACAGACCTGGTCGAGCCGATGCAGCCCGGCCAGGTCCCGCGTCTGGAAGCTGCGTAGGCGAATCATGCCCAGCCCCCTAAAGCACTTGTCAGAGTTACCGTAACGAGATCACACCGGCTATGGCAGCCAGGCTACACCGCTCCCACAACCCTCTATGGGTTCTGGGCAACGGTCGTCTTCGCCGGGGCAGTTGGTTCCATCACGACTCCGTTGTAGGGCGTTGCCGCCAACAGGCGCCCGCCCGCCGATTGCACATGCCTTACCTTCCAGCCCGGATCATAGAACTTGAAGGTGCGGTCCGCCGGGTTAACGGCCAACACCCAACTGGAGGACCAGGAGGTGAGGACGACGCGTTTCATCGCCGGATCGTACGCCAGCCCACTGATATCGGAGATGGAAGCGTCGTCATTTCGGTCCAGTTCTGACCGTGGTCCTCGCTGTAGAAGACGCCTTCACGCCCACCCAGCCACAGACTGCCGTTGCCGGCGATCGCTATCGCTTGCGTCCAGGTCAGCTTCTGCGGCATGGCGAGCGGCTGCCAGGTCTTTCCCTCGTCCTGCGACCACGCCAGGGACGTACGCTGCGCAGCCACGACCATCAGTCCATCAGATGCCACGGCACGGTACTCTGTCTTTCCCAACACCGGGCCGCCTTCCCAGGTGGCACCCTGATCCTTGCTGACAAAGACCCCGTTCACGGTTGCGGCATACCAGGTGTTCCCGGAAGCATCCACCTGGCTCACCTTCCCGTCCATCTGGCCGCCCGGCACCATCACCGTTGTTTCCACCTTGGTCCGCTTGCCCTTGCGCACCACGTAGGAGGTCTTCTGCTCGCTCTTGACGATCTTGCCGTCTGACTGCCAGGTCGTCCCGTCGAAACGGACAATGCCGGCATTGGTCCCGGCCACGATCGCGCCGTCCGCAGTCTGCGACATGCTAAATACATCCCGCCCCTGAAGCCCATTGCTCTGCTGGCTCCACGTGGCGCCGTCGTCATGGGAAACGAAGACTCCGCCGTAGGTCTTGTCGTTCACCACCCCGGCATATATGGTTTGCGGCGACTTCGCATCCACCAGCAGACTGGATACCTGACGCTGCGAGAAGCCGGCGTTGGACGCCTTGAAACTCATCGCCGCATCCTGGCTCTCCAGCACCCCACCGCGGTCCGTCGCCAACATCACATGTTGTGGGTTCTTCGGATCCACGTAGACGTCGTTGACGATGACCTCGGGATC